>NZ_CP005188.1:2467500-3067500 GCF_001563285.1 Sphingobium sp. MI1205 | reverse complement strand
CGATTGTGGAGTAAGACGACATGGCGAAGATCAAGATCAAGCAGATCGGTTCGCCGATCCGTCGCCCCGCCGACCAGAAGAAGATTCTGATCGGTCTGGGCCTGGGCAAGATGCACCGGGTGGTGGAGCTGGAAGACACTGCGGAAGTCCGCGGCGCGATCAAGAAGCTGCCCCATATGGTGCAGGTGGTGGAAGGCTAAGGCCTGCGACCAGACAGAATTGAGCGGGAGAGGGGGGAGCCCCTCTTTCGTTTTTTGGGAAGCGCGCTAGTGGCGCCTCCTCTTTGTTGTCCCTCGTCGGGACTGCGCGAACATAGCGAAAGCGAGTGCACAGATGACCAAGCTTAACGAACTCAATGACAATGCTGGCGCCCGCAAGGGCCGCATGCGCGTCGGCCGCGGCATCGGCTCGGGCAAGGGCAAGACTGCTGGCCGAGGCCAGAAGGGCGCGAAGGCTCGTTCGGGCGTTGCCATCAATGGCTTCGAGGGTGGCCAGATGCCGCTCCACATGCGCATTCCGAAGCGCGGCTTCAACAACATCTTCGCCAAGGATTACGCGATCGTGAACCTGGGGGCGCTGCAGAAGGCTATTGAGGCCGGCAAGCTGGACGCCAACGCGACGATCGATCATGCAGCGCTCAAGGCGGCTGCTCTGGCCCGTGGCGGCAAGGATGGCGTGCGTTTGCTCGGCAAGGGCGAACTGACCGCGAAGGTCAACTTGCTGGTGGCCGGCGCATCGAAGGGCGCTATTGAGGCTGTTGAGAAGGCTGGCGGTAAGGTCGAGGTGATCGAGGTCGTTCCTGCAGCAGAAAAGGCCAAGGCCAAGAAGGGCACCGCCCTGGCCGCCAAGAAGGCGGCCCGGAAGGGCTGAGCCTGCTTCCAAAGCTTGCAAGCATGACCCCGCTGCCCGATATGGGCCAGCGGGGTCATCTGTTTCGGGGGCGCTTTGTCGCATGAACCGCAAATCGCGGTTCGACAGGGCTCCGTGACCCCGCTAAGGGGTTAGCGATTCAGGCCGGGGCGAGACTCCGGCAAGATGTTTTGAAGGGCAGCCAAGATGGCATCGAGAGCCGACCAGCTCGCATCCAATCTCAGCCTGGCGAAGTTCAGCCAGGCGACCGATCTCAAGAAGCGCCTATGGTTTACGCTGGGCGCGCTGATCGTTTTCCGCTTTTTGAGCTTCGTGCCGCTGCCGGGTGTAGATCCGACCGCGCTGGCGGAGCTGTACAAGCAGACCAATGGCGGTGTCCTCGACATCTTCAATACCTTCTCGGGCGGGTCGCTGTCGCGCATGAGCCTTATTGCGCTTGGCGTGATGCCGTACATTACGGCGTCGATCGTGGTGCAACTGGCCGCCTCTCTCTCGCCGCAGCTCGCTGCGATCAAGAAGGAAGGCGAAAGCGGGCGCAAGAAGCTCAATCAATATACGCGCTACGGGACGGTCGGCCTGACGGCCGTGCAGGGCTATTTCATCGCCGTGGGCCTTGAGAGTTTCGGCGCGCAGTCCGGCGTGCAGGCTGTTGTCGATCCGGGCGTTCTCTTCCGCGTCGCCGCGGTCGTATCGCTGATCGGCGGCACCATGTTCCTGATGTGGCTCGGTGAGCAAATCACGTCGCGCGGGATCGGCAATGGCGTCAGTCTCATAATTATGGCGGGCATCGTGGCGCAGTTGCCGGTGACGCTTGGCAACCTGTTCAAGTCGGGGAGCGAGGGGTCGATCTCCGGCCTGCTCATCGTGCTGATCATCGCAATGGCGGTCGGTCTGATCCTGCTGATCTGCTTCATGGAGCGGGCGCAGCGACGGGTGCTGATCCAGTATCCCAAGCGCCAGACCCGGCAAGGCCTTATGCAGGCCGATCGCAGCCATCTGCCGCTGAAAGTGAATACAGCAGGTGTCATCCCGCCGATCTTCGCCAGTTCGCTGCTGCTCATGCCGCTCACCATCTCGCAATTCGCGGGACAGACCGTGGCGGGTGAGAGCAGGCTGGGTGATTTCGTGTTGACGCTGAACCAGTATCTGTCTCATGGCAGTCCGGTCTACATGGCCCTCTACGGCCTCGGCATCGTGTTCTTCTGCTTCTTTTACACGGCAGTCGTGTTCAATCCGGAAGAGACTGCGGATAATCTGAAGCGTAATGGTGGCTTCATACCCGGCATTCGTCCGGGTAAGAACACGGAACATTATCTGGACTATGTGCTGACCCGGATCACCGTGATCGGTGCAGCCTATCTCACGATCATCTGTCTGGTGCCGGAGTTCGCCATCGCAAGGGCGGGTATTCCCTTCTATCTGGGTGGAACAAGCCTGCTGATCGTCGTCAATGTTACGGTGGATACCGTGACGCAGATCCAGAGCCATCTGCTGGCGCATCAATATGGCGATCTGATCAAGAAGGCCAAGCTGAAGGGACGGCTCCGCTGAGCGGTGCGACGCGTCAAAGCGCAAGAACAGGGGAGTATGCGCGCATGAATATCATTCTGCTGGGTCCTCCGGGAGCGGGCAAGGGCACGCAGGCGAGCCGCCTGGTGGAAAGCCGGGGCATGGTGCAACTGTCGACTGGCGACATGCTGCGAGCCGCAGTCAAGGCGCAGACGCCCATCGGCCTCAAGGCCAAAGCGGTCATGGAAGCGGGTCAATTGGTATCCGACGAGATCGTGTCGGGAATCATCGGCGAAGCGCTCGATGATCTTGGCGTCGAAACCGGGGTAATCTTCGATGGTTACCCGCGGACTGAGGCGCAGGCGCACTCGCTCGACGGGATTCTCGCTGATCGCGGCCGGACGCTTGATTATGTCGTGGAGTTGGAGGTCGATGAGGATGCGCTGGTCGAGCGCATCACTGGCCGCTTCACCTGCGCGACTTGCGGCGAGGGCTATCATGACGTCTTCAAGCAGCCCAAAGTCGAGGGTCAGTGCGACAAATGCGAGGGGCATGAATTCAAGCGTCGTCCTGACGATAACGAGCAAACCGTGCGGACCCGGATGGCCGAATATCGCGCCAAGACGTCGCCGATTCTGCCCATCTATGAAGCGCGCGGCATCGTGTCGCGTGTTGATGGCATGGCCGATATGAGCGATGTGAGCGTCGCGATCGCCGCAATCCTGGACCAGGGCCAAGGCTGAGTTACCTCCTGCCCGGCGGATCAAGACCCGGCTTGCCGTTCGCCGAGGGCTTGGCCTTGGCGAACCTGAGCGTCCAGCTTGGTCGGTGTCCTTTTGCGCCGCCGGGGCGGGCTGGAGCTAGATCTCGTTGAAGCCCTTGTCCGCCTTGATCGCGTCCTGTTCGGGGGCGTTGTTGCCCTGCTTGGAAAAGGCCGCAATCCTGCCTTGCGCCCGAGGCAAAGCAGTTTACACCGATGCCTGTAGAGCTACTGTATTTCCGGTTGCCGAAGGACGATCGGGTGAAGCCGAAGGAGAATATGAGATCGACTACTTCCAAGTCGATATCGCTGAACTGCGCTACGAGGGCGGTAAAGGCTTCCTCTTTATCGCCGTGGACCGCAGGCCGAACTGATGTTTGCTGGCATGCACTGCAAGGCGACCAAGCTTGCAGCAGCCCGCCATACCAGATCCACACTATCCTCGGACAATGGGGTCCGGTTCACCGATCGCTGTCAAAGCGAAGGAAAAGCTTGGATCGCTTGTGCGAATATCACGAAATTGAAAACTCGGTCCCATTTACATTTCTGCGTTTCTATTAACGGTTGATTGCTGTTTAATTGCTATGGCGGGCGGGTGAGTGGATTGCCCTCTCGTGCCCGTCTGACGGAATTGGATGCATTGCGCGGCGTTGGTGCGCTGTGTGTGCTGATATTCCACTATTCCACACGCTTTCACGAATTGTTCCCGCAGGCAGCGCATGTGCCTTTCAGCTTTCCTGGCGGCAATTATCGGGTGCTGCTGTTCTTCACCATTTCGGGCTTCGCCATTTTCTTCACGCTGGACCGGATCGCGAGCGTGGCGGATTTCACCGTCAATCGCATAGCCCGGCTCTATCCCGCCTACCTGGTAGCCATGGCGCTGACGCTTTCGATCGAATATCTGGCCAAGGCATCGCAATTGCTGATCGGGCCCGGGGCTATCCTTGCGAATATCACCATGCTGCAGGGCTTTGCCTTTCTGCCCGAGGTGGATGGCGCCTATTGGACCTTGACGGTCGAGATCGCCTTTTACTTTTGCATGATTGAGATGTGGAAATGGGTTGGCATGAGGTGGCTGGAGCCCATGTTCATCCCGTGGCTGGCGCTCCGGGCGATTTATGGTTTCTGGCCAGACATGCCCGAACGCATCGTAATGATCCTGGTGCTGCGCTATGTGCCATTTTTCATCATCGGCATGCTATCCTATCGCGTATGGGCGGGACAGCGAAGCTGGCGGCAACAGGCGATCTATGCGGCGCTTGCCCTGCTATCGGTCGCAGTGATGGAAAGCTGGGACGTCACGCTGGTCGCTTGCATCCTGCTGGCCAGCTTCGCTGCGCTGATCGCGGGCTATTTGCGTTGGGTCGCTGTGCGGCCGCTCGTTTGGATGGGCGGCATCAGCTATTCCTTCTACCTCATCCACCAGCATGTCGGCTTTGTCGTGATGCTGAAGATTGCAGAACTGGGCTTTAGCCCCTGGATTGGTTTTCTGACTGCATTTCTTGTCGCCCTGACCCTGGGAACGCTGATCAACCGTGTCGTCGAACGGCCTGCGGGGGAGGCAATCCTGAACTGGTGGCGCAAGCGGCGTCGGAAGAGTGTGGCATTGACCGAGGCAACAGCCGGTTCCACCTGACCCTTGGGAAGGCGCCATTGTCGCTCGGAGAAGCCTTTCCCGCATGATTGACTTGGCCGGACATGAAAAATGGGGCGCTGCCTTGATCCGGCAACGCCCCATTTTTACTAACAGTCATTCTTACTGCGCGCGCGGAGCCGCGGCTGCTGCGTTCGCCGGAAGGCCGCCGAGCTGGGTCACCAGCTTCGTATAGGCGTCGAGATAGGCAAGGACAATGACCTGACCTATCTCCGTATTCTGATAGCCGCCGCCACCGGCTGCGGCGAAACCGCCCCACCAGCCCGCGCCGCCACCACCGCCGAAGCTGAGGTCCGACTTGCGCGAATAGCCTTCGGTCAGCGCCTCTTCCTCGGTCGTGCGGGCGTTGACGATCGACAGGGTGACGTTGGCCTCGCTCTTCTTGACTGAAATGCCGCCAGCCAGTGCGCCCAGGGTGCGGCCGCCGAGGAATCCGCCAAGCATGCCGCCGATTGCGTTGCCGCCCGAATTCTTGTTCGATGAGACGATGTCAGGCTGCAGATAATAATCGGCCGCTTTCACCTGGCCCTTGCCTAGGTTCGATCCCGCCTGAAGTTCGCCGGAGTCCGCCATCGCGCGTTCCAGGTTTCTGCTGGCCATCGCGCGTCCGCGATTGACGATGCCGAAGCAGCCGGACTGCTGAATGAAGACCTTCAGGATCGCTTCGGGGCTGCCCAGATTCAGTTCGCGCCACCACTGATTGTCCGGTTCAACGATCGCGACCGTGCCAATGCGACGGGTGCAACGCGGAATTTCGGCGGTTTTCTTGGCCTGCTGTTGACGCGCGGACGAGCCCTTTTCAGCGGCGATGGCAGGCGTGGTCAGAACGGCAAGGCTGGCCGCGGCGGCGAGGAATTTCGTGAACCTATGCATGGCTATGCACCCCCTGGAAGTTGCTGATCTGTGTTTGTTTGAGGCCACCCTGTTGTTGAGCAATCCTCTAGCACAACGGTGTGGCGGTTCAAGCGATGCAAAGGAGGGATAGGGCATGCTTGTGCGATGAACGTCGCCGATGCGCGTCTCTGCTGACAGGTCTGCAAATGGCTGCTATCGGCGCGGTCCATGACCGACCTTTCCCACATTCGCAATTTCTCGATCATCGCTCATATCGACCATGGCAAGTCGACATTGGCCGACCGGCTGATCCAGCGCACCGGCGGCCTCACGGACCGCGAGATGTCGGCCCAGGTTCTCGACAATATGGATATCGAGAAAGAGCGTGGCATCACCATCAAGGCGCAGACCGTGCGCCTCGACTATGTTGCCAAGAATGGGGAAACCTATGAACTGAACCTCATGGACACACCGGGCCATGTCGATTTCGCTTATGAGGTCAGCAGGTCGCTCGCCGCTTGCGAGGGAGCGTTGCTGGTGGTCGATGCGGCGCAGGGCGTGGAAGCGCAGACGCTGGCTAACGTCTATCAGTCAATCGAGCATGACCATGAGATCGTGCCTGTTCTCAACAAGATCGACCTGCCTGCAGCCGAGCCGGAGAAGGTGCGCGCGGAAATCGAGGAAGTGATTGGCCTCGATGCGTCGCAGGCCGTATTGGCCAGCGCAAAGTCGGGCATCGGCATCGACGAGGTGCTGGAAGCCATCGTTGCCCGCATTCCGGCGCCCAAGGGCGACAGGGACGCGCCGCTCGAAGCGATGCTGGTCGATAGCTGGTACGACCCCTATCTGGGCGTCGTCATTCTGGTGCGCGTGATGAACGGTGTCATCAAGAAGGGCCAGAACATCAAGTTCATGATCGGCGGCACCGAGCATCTGATCGACCGCGTCGGTTGCATGCGGCCCAAGATCGAAGCGTTGCCCGAGCTTGGCCCCGGCGAGATCGGCTTCATCACCGCCCAGATCAAGGACATCAGCCAGACCCGCGTTGGCGACACAATCACGACGGTCAAGAACCCCGCAGCTAAGCCGCTGCCGGGGTTCAAGGAAGTGCAGCCTGTTGTCTTCTGTGGCCTGTTCCCCGTCGATGCGAACGACTTTGAGAAGCTGCGGGATTCGATCTCCAAGCTGCGCCTGAACGATGCGAGCTTCTCCTTCGAGATGGAAACCAGCGCGGCGCTGGGCTTCGGCTTTCGCTGCGGGTTCCTGGGGTTGCTCCACCTGGAGATCATCCAGGAGCGGCTGACGCGCGAATATGATCTGGACCTCATCACGACCGCGCCGTCGGTGGTCTATGAGATGCACATGAAGGACGGGACCGTGCGCCACCTGCACAACCCGGCCGACATGCCCGATCCCAACCATATCGAGATGATCGAGGAGCCATGGATCGAGGCGGTGATCTATTGCCCTGACGAGTATCTCGGCTCGATCCTAAAGCTCTGCCAGGACCGGCGCGGCATCCAGAAGAACCTGACCTATGTCGGCGGCCGCGCGCAGGTGACCTATGAACTGCCGCTCAACGAAGTGGTGTTCGATTTCTATGACCGGCTGAAGTCGATTTCACGCGGCTATGCGAGTTTCGACTATCATCAGATCGGCACGCGCGAGGGTGACCTCGTCAAGATGAGCATTCTCGTCAATAACGAGCCGGTCGATGCGCTCAGCATGATTGTCCACCGCAGCGCCGCCGAAGCGCGAGGTCGGCATATGTGCGAACGGCTGAAAGACCTGATCCCCCGTCACCTGTTCAAGATTCCGATCCAGGCGGCGATCGGCGGCAAGGTTATCGCGCGCGAGACGATCGCGGCGATGCGCAAGGACGTGACCGCCAAATGCTATGGCGGCGACATCACCCGCAAGAAGAAGCTGTTGGAGAAGCAGAAGGAAGGCAAGAAGCGGATGCGCGAATATGGCAGCGTCCAGATTCCTCAGGAAGCCTTTATCGCAGCGCTACGCATGGGCGACGAAAGCTGATTAATCGCGCATGTTGACCAGAGCGCGGCTTCCATGGTCAATGCAGTAAGCAAGCGGCAGGAGGCGAAATGGGCACGGGCTGGCTATATGACGAACATCCCGCGATGTTCCGGGCGCATCCTTTCCTGTTCATCCTGCTGCTGATTTCGGTCCTCGGCATCCTTGTCATCGCGATCTGGTGGATCATGGCGAAAGGCGAGCGGCTGGCGCTATCCGATCGCGAAGTCCTGATGGAACGCGGCATCCTGTCCAAGCAGCGGACGGAGATCGCCCTGTCCAGCATCCGCAGTGTGCGGATCACTCAAAGCCTGAGCCAGCGCCTGTTCGATGTCGGCAACATCGAACTGTTCAGCGCAGGCGACGTCGCGGAAATCGCGATCAAGTCAATGCCTCGCCCCGGACGCATCCGCGATATCGCCGCATCGCGCAACTTGGACCTGCTGCCACAGCGTTGATGCGCGATCCTACTTGACTCACGCACTTTATTTTAACGATGTACAGGTGATGGGCCTGCCAGAGCCCTTAAAGGGAAGGACGCCTCCAGGGTAACGCCGATCTGCAATGAAGCAGAACGGCGATGCAAGGGAATGCCGTCCATGAGCCTGCCCGTGATGCCGTCGCTGCCAGCGCTGACGACCCAGCAGCGAGACGATATACGGCAGGCATGCGGATTTGCCTGCGTGCGCTGTGGCGTCACCATCTACCGCTATTTGCGCTTACCGGAGGGGTCTGGCGGCACGCTGCTGTGCCCCACATGTCATGGCCTAGTCGAGGAAGGGCGGCTGACGTCCACGCAGGTGCAGAGTTTTCATACCAATCCGGTCGTACGGCAGCGCCACTTCGCCCGCGATCGCCTGCCATTTTCGCCCGACCTTCCTACGTTGATCCTTGGCGGATCCCGTCAGGTGCGCGACACCCCTATTCCGCTGACGCTCGAAGGCGAGCCGATTCTGATATTCGCGCCGCCTCGCCGCAGCAATGGCGCCACCCGGATCAGCCTGCGACTGGGTGGGGCCGATGGAGCGCCCGTTCAAATCATTGATGGCAACGAATGGCTACCCTCTGACGGCAGCTGGCACTTCCTGCTGCGCGGCGACCGCTACAGCGTCATGGCAGCCCGCGGCGACGGATTGGCGGTGCTGCGGATCGTGGCGCGCAATCGAATAGCGGTCGAACATCTGCGCACGACGATCAGGGGACGGCGGCTGGAGGTCACCCCTGACTGGATGGAAATCGATGGCAAACGCAATGTCGGGCGGATTGCCGGTGGTACGCTTATCGGGTTGGAATGCTGATCTGCCCGCCATGTCTTCCGGGCAGGTTGGTGTTTTGCGACGTCCTTGTTGGTCTCGCCGTGCAGATAATGTCTTTGCAGGATCAGGCGGTACGCCGTGCCACTACCTTCGTTGACGATGGTGAGTTCAGGCGATGAAGCTTCTGCCGTCAACCGCATCGTGCAGAGGTGATCACCATCTTTTCATCATAGTTGACGGTCAGCCGGTCGGCCCGAAAGTCCATCGTCATGGCCATGCCCGGCGCGCCCCAGCGCAACGTGCGTGCGCCCGAGGCAGCAAGAAGTTGCGCGCCTACCGGAGAGCTGGCGGTCTGGCCCAGGAACTGGTCAAGCCCGTTATTCCGGCAAGCGCCTTCGACAGCTGAAGGGGTGGCAGGGCCCGGATCTCCCGTGCCTACGCAAGCCGCTAGCATAGTGAGAGGAATAAGCGCCGCCATCCGCATATCGTCTGCTCCTATTCGGTGCGTGTCATCTTGAGCCGGCCCCCCTTGACCGCGAAGGCAAGACGGCCTTCCACCAGGTCAACCGCGTCGCGGCCGAATTGTTCATAGCGCCACCCTTCGAGGATCGAGAGGTCCTCACGAACGCCTGCCGCCAGTGCGTCGATATCGTCCGTCCGGGCGATCAGTCGCGCGGCGACATTGATGTCGCGCGACCGGATTTTCAGGAGAAGCTTGAGCAAGTCGGCGACCAGTGCACCGTCCTTCCCCAGTCCGGGGCGCTTGGGATCGCGCTCGGGCATTTCCTCCTTGTCCAGCGGCTGGTGGCTGGCGAGGGCCTGCATCAACCGCGCGCCGATATCGTTCGTTTTCCATGTGGCGGACAGGCCGCGCACCTTGCCCAGATCCTCTTGGGCACGCGGTGGGTGGCTGGCGATATCGGCCAGCGTCTCATCCTTGACGATGCGGCCGCGCGGGAGGTTCTTGTCCTGCGCCTCTATCTCGCGCCATGCGGCCAGCGCCTTCAAACGGCCAAGCACATCCGCCTTGCGGCTGGCGATGCGGACGCGCTTCCACGCCTCCGCCGGCTCATTCACGTAATTTTCCGCGTCGCTGATCCGTTCCATTTCCTGGTCGAGCCAGTCGCCCCGACCGGTGCGCTTCAATTCCTCGAGCATTTTCGGGAAGATCTGAATGAGGTAGGTGACGTCGCCGATCGCATAGTCGATCTGACGCTTGTCGAGCGGGCGGCGCCCCCAGTCGGTAAAGCGCGCGCCCTTGTCGAGCTGAACGCCCAGCCAGGCATCGACCAGATTGCCATATCCGATCTGCTCGCCAAGGCCGAGCGCCATAGCCGCAATCTGGGTGTCGAACAGCGGATGAGGCGTCTTGCCGGTCAGATTGTAGATGATCTCCAGATCCTGCCCACCGGCGTGAAAGACCTTTAGCACATCCTCATTATCGACCAGCAGGTCGAGCAGGGGCGAAAGGTCAAGGCCGGGGGCCTTGGGATCGATGGCGGCTGCTTCATTGTCGTCCGCAACCTGCACGAGGCAGAGGTCGGGCCAATAGCTGTTCTCGCGCATGAACTCGGTATCGACCGCTATATAGGGCGATTTGGCGATCCGTGCGCAAAATGAAGCGAGAGTCTTGCTGTCGGTAATCAGCGGATGGATTTGCATATGGTCTTCGATCTTATTATGGGCTGGCCCGCTCCCCGGCGGGCTCGTCGATAGTCGACAAGGCTAGCCCATAGCGGGGCCGCAACAATTTGTCATTTCCGTAAAACGCAGTTGAAAGACCAAAACGCCATGCACGCCTATCGCACCCATACCTGCGGCGCCCTGACATCGGCCGAAGTCGGTAATGAGGTTCGCGTGTCGGGATGGGTGCATCGCAAGCGCGATCATGGCGATCTGGTCTTCATCGATTTGCGGGACCATTATGGCATGGTGCAGATTGTCACCGAAGTCGATGGTCCGGTGTTCAAGGTGATCGAATCGCTGCGCGCCGAAAGCGTCGTGACCGTGACGGGCAAGGTCGTCGCCCGCGCGAAGGAGGCGGTGAACCCAAACCTGCCGACCGGCGAGATCGAAATCCGCGCGCTGGATGCGGTGCTGCTGTCTGCCGCCGCAGACCTGCCGCTGCCGGTCGCGGGCGAGCAGGAATATCCCGAGGATATTCGCCTGCGATACCGCTTCCTCGACCTGCGCCGCGAGACGCTGCACGCCAATATCGTCAAGCGGACGAAAATCATTTCGGACATGCGCCGCCGCATGGAGGGGATTGGCTTCACCGAATATTCAACGCCCATCCTGACCGCAAGCAGCCCGGAAGGCGCGCGCGACTTTCTGGTGCCCAGCCGCATTCATGCCGGGAAATTCTACGCCCTGCCGCAGGCGCCGCAGCAGTATAAGCAGCTGCTGATGGTGGCGGGCTTTGACCGCTATTTCCAGATCGCACCCTGCTTCCGCGATGAAGACCCCCGCGCCGATCGTTTGCCGGGTGAGTTCTACCAGCTCGATCTGGAAATGAGCTTCGTCACGCAGGAAGATGTGTGGAACACCATGGAGCCGGTCATCGCCCAGGTGTTCGAGGCGTTCGCCGACGGTAAGCCGGTCACCCCGGCGGGCAGCTTCCCGCGCATCCCGCATGCCGAAGCGATGCTGAAATATGGGTCGGACAAGCCTGACCTACGCAACCCGATCCTGATTACCGACGTCACCGAGCATTTCGTGGGTTCGGGCTTCGGCATCTTCGCCAGCCTGGTAGACAGCGGCAGCGTCATTCGCGCAATCCCTGCGCCGGGCGCAGGTGCTGGCAGCCGCAAATTCTTCGATGAAATGAACAACTGGGCGCGGGCGGAAGGCTATTCGGGCCTTGGCTATATCAACATCAAGGACGGCGTGCCGGGTGGTCCCATCGCCAAGAATCATGGCGAAGAGCAGACGACCAAGCTGATCGAAGCGCTCGCCCTGGGTCCGAATGACGGCGTGTTTTTCGCCGCAGGCAAGGAAAGCCAGGCGGCCAAGCTCGCGGGCCTTGCACGGATTCGCGTGGGTGAACAGCTCGACTTGATCGACAAGGACAGGTTTGAACTGTGCTGGATCGTCGATTTCCCCTTCTACGAGTATGACGAGGAAACGAAGTCGATCGATTTCGCGCACAACCCCTTCTCCATGCCGCAAGGCGGAATGGACGCGCTCGATAATCAAGACCCGCTGAGCCTCAAGGCTTATCAATATGACATGGTCTGCAACGGCTATGAGATCGCGTCGGGTTCGATCCGTAACCAGTCGCCGGAGCTGATGGTAAAGGCATTCGAGAAGGTGGGCCTGTCGCAGCAGGACGTGGAGGAACGTTTCGGAGGCCTTTATCGCGCCTTCCAATATGGCGCGCCGCCGCATGGTGGGATGGCTGCGGGCGTGGACCGAATCGTGATGCTGCTCTGCGGGGCGCAGAATCTGCGGGAGATAACGCTCTTCCCGATGAACCAGCGTGCTGAAGACCTGCTCATGGGCGCGCCGTCCCCGGCCGAGTTCAAGCAGCTTCGCGATTTGCATATCCGCGTTGTGGAGCCGCAGGCCAAGGCGTGACTTATCATCGTCATGCTTGTCGTCCACCGTCACTGGGATGGTGACAGGCATGACGATCACTCGCAGTTCCGTTTTCCTGCTGTGCTTGGCCGGCGTGACGCTCGGTGTGCTCAACTGGGCCGCGAACGGACCGTTGCCCGGTGACGTCGCTCTGACGCGTGGCCTCCAGGCGCTGCTGGGTCACTCGCCCGAATGGGCAGGCATTGTCACGAAAAGCGCGACTGAACCATGGATGTGGGCGATGACTGGCGTCGTCGCGCTGCTCCTTTGGATCTTGCGGGGGCGTGTTGCCGCGCTTGCGGCGCCGATCGCCTTCGCGCTCGCCCTCGCGACCGACGGCTTGCTTCGGTTTTTCATTTTTTCGCCCCGACCCTTGCCCACGCTGGTCGCCGTTGCGAGGCCCAGTCCGTCGTCGGGCCTGCCATCGACCTATGGCCTGATAACGGGTACCACGACAGGCCTGCTAATGCTCGTCGCGCTGGCGGAACGGCGCGGCTGGGCGCGGGCCGCGGGCTGGATCGCGCTGGTCTGGCTGGTGCTGGGCTGGGCGGCGCGGGTGACGATGGGCGGTCATTGGACCAGCCAGTTGCTGGCCAGTTACGCATTGTCGATCCTGATGGCGCAGGGTGTCTTGCGGCTGATGCGGGTGCGCTGACCCCACTCGACAGCAGCGCGGGCACGGCGCATGATCTGTTCATGACCATTGAACTTGCCGATTATGAGAAGGGCAAAGCGCTCAAGGGCGACTATGACGCCCAACTGGCCAGTTTACAGGAGCGGTTGGCGAAGATTCAGGTCGCTCATCTGATCCATGGCAGGCGCAGCGTCATCCTGCTTGAAGGGTGGGATGCGGCAGGCAAGGGCGGCATCATCAAGCGGATGACCGCCGATTGGGACCCGCGTTATTACCGCGTCTGGCCGATCGCGGCGCCTAGCGAGGAGGAACGCGACCGCCATTTCCTATGGCGTTTCTGGACGCGGCTACCCGCAGGCAAGCATATCGCCATCTTCGACCGCAGCTGGTACGGGCGCGTTCTGGTGGAGCGAGTAGAAGGCTATTGCGCGAAGTCCGAATGGAAGCGCGCTTATGACGAAATCAACGCCTTCGAAAAGCAGCAGGTCGATGCGGGGACGAACATCGTCAAGCTATTCGTCCACATCACGCAGGAGACCCAGGACGAGCAGCTGGCCCAGCGGCTCGATACGCCTTGGAAACGCTGGAAAACCGGAACGGAAGACTATCGTAACCGAGCGCGGCGCGACGACTACTTGGCTGCCATGCACAGCATGTTCGCCAAGACCGACAGCAAATATGCCCCTTGGCATGTCATCGACAATAATCACCGCAAGGCAGGGCGCATCGCCGCGCTGAAATATGTTGCCGAGACGCTGGAAAAGCTCGTGCCGATGGATTTCCCTGATCCCGATCCGAAGGTGGTGGAACTGGCCAACAAGGCATTTGGCTATCGGATGCTTTGAGGAAAAATCCGCAGAAAACAGCCTCTTGTCATCATATTGTCATCAAAACCTAACCGCACGTTTACCATTGGGGCGGTAATCGGCGCCCATGTATTCGCCACAGATCCTCGATCCCCTATCCTCCTTGCCTCGCTCACAGGGCTTGCCTTTCGTTGCCGACAGTCCGGTGATCCGGCTGGGGCGGCCGCTGAGCGAGGCTGTGGACCAGTTCCAGTCTGAACCCGCGCTTCGCCTTCTGCCCGTCCTCGACGGCCAGGGGCGGCCTGTGGGCGCGATTTACGAGCGCCATATGCGGCGCATCCTGTTCAATCCGTTCGGCCACGCACTATTGCGCAATCCCAGCTTCGGAGGGCGGTTGGACAATCATGTTCGTCCTTGCGCCTGCGTGGAACGGAGCGCCACGATCGAGGCGCTGATCGACCTTTACGCCGCGCAGGGCCAGGCATGCGAGGGACTGATCGTGGTGGAAGGGGGACGCTATGCCGGCGTGGTGGGAGGTCAACTATTGTTGAAGCTCGCCGCTGAGCGGGATGCGCAAGTAGCGATTGCGCGGGCCGAACGGCTGGAGCGGGTGACGCGCGAAAGTGGAAGCTTTCGAAACGACATCGGTGCTTTGATCGCCGATCTGGTCGCCATGGCCGACATGCTTTCCCGGCTCGCGAACGAGGCGGCGGAGCGCGCGGGCCATAATGGGCAGGCATCGGCCGGCATGGCGGTGGCCGCAGCCCAGACTGCGGACCACCTGTCGGGCATGGCCGCGTCGGCGAGCGATCTGAACCAACTGTTCCAGACCATTGAGGAGGAAGCCCGGGCGGCGGGTGCGGCGATCCGCCGTGCCGTCGATCAGACGCGGCTGGGTTCCGCCCACACACATCAACTGTCTACGCAAGCGGATGGGATCGGCGAGGTGACGGCACTGATCGACGCGATCGCGCGTGCGACCACGACGCTGGCGCTGAACGCGGGCATTGAAGCGGCGCGCGCAGGCGAATCGGGGCAGGGCTTTGCCGTCGTCGCGCGCGAGGTGAAACTGCTGGCTGGTCAGACGCGGGACGCCGCGGCGGAGATCGCAAACCGCATCGAACATATCCGTGCGACCGTCGGTCAGGTTGCGCAGGGTCATGCGCTCATGGACTCGGCGATCGCGACGGCGGAACGACTTTCCGGGTCGGTGTTTGAAGCCGTTGCACGGCACGGCGCGTTCAGCCGGACGATAGCAGATGGCGTCGCCGAGGCTGGCGTGTCCAGCGAGCATGTCAGGACCAGCGCTAGCCAGATCAGCGAGAATGCGGGGGCAGCGGTGGAAGGCGCGCACGGCATCCGCCAAGCGGCCAGCCAGTTGGCGCAGGAGGCACACCGTCTGGATGCGCGCGCCAGCCTGTTCATCCAAGCGATCAGTCAGGACTGACGGCGTCGTCAGAAAAACGGCTGGCTTGCTGCGGAAATGCGGCTACCTTCGATATCCAATAAGAAGGAGAGGAAAAGCTATGCTCGTCATGTTCGTGGGCGCTGACCGGACCGAAACCGCCATCAATCCCGCGCAGGTCACCTTCGTTTCATCGGTCACGGACGGCACCCGCATCCGTTTTGGCGAGGGCCGGAGCGTGACGGTGATAGAGCCTATCGCCCAAGTGATGGAGAGCTTGAACCAGGCCCTGCGCCCGCACGAATAGGATAACGGGACCGGCCCCTACCAAGGAAGCTGTGGGAGGCGTGGCGCTCGCCAACGGCTGGGGCGTGGTTCACCGATCCTTTGCGTCTGGCTGACAACCTGCCTATAGTCGCGGCTTGATGCCAGGACTCAGGACAGCAATGACTTCCAATTTTTTCCGGGGCGCCATTGCCCTTGGCGCGCTTGCGCTCATCCCTGCCACGACCGCCGCGCTCGCCGATGGGGAAGCCAGCAGCTACAAGGCGCTCGACGAGTTCATGGATGTGTTCCAAAAGGTGCGCAGCGACTATGTCGAGAAGGTCGATGACGAAAAGCTGATCAAGGGGGCGATCGACGGCATGCTCGCCAGTCTCGACCCGCATTCCAGCTTCCTTGATGCGCGCGATTTCCAGAATCTGCGGACGCAGACGGAGGGCAGCTATGGCGGCCTTGGCCTGTCGGTGACGCAGGAGGATGGGGCGGTCAAGGTAATCGCGCCGACGCAGGATACGCCTGCGTGGCGCGCGGGCATCAAGGCGGGCGACTATATCACGCATCTGGACGGGCAGCTCATCTATGGCGGTACGCTGGACGAGGCGGTGGATAAGATGCGCGGTGCGCCTGGCACCGCCATCAAGCTGACCATTGTCCGGCCTGGCCGGGACAAGCCCATCGAGTTGACGCTGACGCGGGAGATCATCCAGCTGAAGCCGGTGAAGTGGGAAGTGAAGAACGGCGTCGGCATCATCAACATCGTCAGCTTTTCGGCTAACACCGGCGCCGACGTGCGCCAGGCGATCCGCAGCATCGACAAGAGCCTGGGACGCAAGCCCACAGGCTATATCCTTGACCTGCGCTCCAATCCGGGTGGGCTGCTCGACGAAGCTGTGTCGGTCAGCGACAGCTTCCTGGAAAGGGGCGAAATCGTTTCCCAGCGCGGCCGGAACAAGAGCGATGTGGAACGCTATTACGCCAAGCCTGGCGATGATGCGAAGGGCCTGCCGGTCATCGTGCTGGTTGATGCCGGATCGGCTTCAGCGTCGGAAATCGTTGCGGGTGCGCTACAGGACCAGCGTCGCGCGCTGGTGATGGGCGAGCGCAGCTTCGGCAAGGGCAGCGTGCAGACGATGTTGCCGCTCACCAACACGACTGCGCTCAAGCTGACGACGGCGCGCTATTATACGCCTTCGGGCAAGTCCGTGCAGGAAGGCGGCATCGAACCGGATGTACGCGTGCCCCAGCTGTCTGACCCCGATTACAAGAACCGTCCGAAGTTCCGAGAAAGCGACCTGCGTCGCCATCTGATCAACGAGATCAAGACGGACAATGCGGCGCTGGAAGAGGATACGAAGGAAGATCCCCGCTTTTCCATGAGCGCCGAGGAACTGAAGAAAAAGGGCATTGAGGATTTCCAGCTTGACTATGCGCTCAAGACCATCGGACGGCTCGCGGCAAAGCCGGGAGCCGTAGTGGCGCAGGCGCAGCCGATCGCGAAGAAGGCGCCGTTGCGCTGACGGACGGCTTACCTCGGATAGTCGATTTCGATCACCTCATATTCCTTCTCCCCCGCGGGCAGCAGGACACGGCGCAGGTTTCCGATGGTCGCGCCCCGCAAGGCGCGGGCAATGGGGGAACCCCAGCCGATGCGCCCGGCACTCGCATCCGCTTCGTCATTGCCGACGATAGTGACGGTGCGATGATTGTCCTCTTCGTCGGCGATGGTCACCGTCGCTCCGAAGAACACCTTGCTCTTGTCGGGTTGCTGGCGCGGATCGACGACCTTGGCATCTTTCATTTTCTTCGACAAGCGGCGGAGTTGGCCGTCAATCTCGCGCATGCGTTTGCGGCCGTAGAGATAGTCGCCATTTTCGCTGCGATCCCCATTCCCCGCTGCCCAACTGACGATCTCGACAACACGCGGCCGCTCCACCCCCAGCAGTTGGTCATATTCCGCGCGTAGCCTGGCGAAGCCTTCAGGCGTGATGTAGTTGGGATAGGGTGTGGTCATCGCGCTGCTTTACCCGCCGCGATCAGGTTCGTGCAAATTTCACTGGAAGAAGGATTAAATCGCGCGCCGATGGGCTATGGTTTTTTGTGCGCACAGCGGCGCTGAGGGCGCAGAGATTATTCGAGTTGCGCGGAAGCGCGGAGGTCCCGGTAGGCCGCTTACCGGCCTTTGAATCCTCTGGCCTCCGCGCGAACTCAATTCAACCGGGCATCTGCTTGCCAAGATATTTGGAAAGCGGCGTGCTGGAACCGCGAAAGCGCGCCCGTTCCGGGTTCATCGCATCATAGACCACCGCATTCTCCAATACGCGCTGCACATAGTTGCGCGTCTCGAAGATCGGGATCTGTTCGATCCAGCGCAGCATGTCGGAGCCGGGCAGGCGAGGGTCGCCATTGGCTCTGATCCAGCGGTTCACATTGCCCGGCCCTGCATTATAGGCGGCCACCGCCAACGGATAGCTGCCGCCATAATAGCTGAGCATCCGCTGGAAATAGGACGAACCCAGCATGATGTTATAGCTGGGATCGTTGAGCGAACCGGGGTCATAGCTCAGGCCAAGTTTGCCCGCCTGTTCCCGCGCAGTGCCCGGCATCAACTGCATCAATCCCCGCGCGCCTGCATGGCTAACGATCTGCCGATCGAACTGGCTTTCCTGCCGCGCGATGGCGTGGACCATTGTCCAGTTGGATTGCGCGGCGGGCGGCACCGGCACGCGCGGGAATGCGCTTTCGCCATAGCCGGTCAACCCGCTCGACACAGCGCGGCGGCCGACCATTACCCCCAGGTCCGGCCTGCCGATATTCTTTGCGAGTTCGACGGCAAGATAGTGATCGCTATCGCTTTCGGCATTGTTCGCGATCGCGCGGGCGAATTTGCTCTGATCCTCCCAATATCCCATCTGCCCCAGCGCCTTTACGGCCCGGACGACCGACCGATTGTTGAATGCGGTCCGGTCGGCCGCCGAAATCTCGATCGGCCGTTCCACCATTGCGGGGGCGGGCACGGGCTTGCCGACGCGCTCAAGCGATAGTTGCCCGTAAAACTGGTCAGGGAAGGCCGATGCCTGGGCGAAATAGCTGTTGGCGGTTGCCGTGTCTCCAGCGGCCAGTGCGGCGCGACCGGCCCAATAATAGCCCTTGGACTGAGTCTGGGGCGACTGTGCAGCGGTGGCGTAGCGACGAAACATCGCCGCCGCGTCCGCAGGCCGGTTGAGATTGTAGAAAGCCGTCGTTCCAGCGAGCCAGGCCAGGCTGGTATAATCGTCACGTTCGCCGAGAGGGCGGCCGGAAACATCAACGCCGGGTGCATAGGCATCATCGATCTTGCTCGCGATGCCGTAAGCAAAGCTCCACTGGCTGTCATTGGCGGCGGCGCGGGCCTGGCCCAGCAGCGTCTCGTACCATTTTTCAGCATTGCCGGGACGGAAGGTCAGCGTCGGCCGGTTGGCAAGATATTGTCGCGCGGCGACCCAATTGCCCGTATTCATCAGCCATGTCGCCTTGTCGGCGATATAGCCGGCGTCGGACACGCCGACGGCCTCTGCGCTCTGCATCCGCGCCGCGGCGTCAGGCGATTTCTGGCGGAAACCGACACGAGCCTCATAAACAGGGCGTCGCGTTGGGGTAACATACGGCAGCATCCGCTGCGCACCGGCGATGTCATTGCTCCACAACAGCATGTCGGCGCGCTGGTCATGGTCTGCGCTCGTCCAGCTTGAGCCGAAGAGCGATAGTAGCCGCGCCTCATCGTCAGGAGAGAGCGCGCCCCCCAACCACGCGGTCCGCGCGGCGATGCGAGCTTCCGCCATGCGGCCCAGCTGGGTCAGCGCTATGGCATGGCGCGCATTGCCTGTCGCCGTGCGCGCCGGGAAACGGGCGAAGAAGGCTGTGACCTGACGTGGGTCATAGCTATTCGGATTGATACCGGTCTCGGCCAACCGCCGCATCCGATCTTCGCCCGGCCAGCCGGGATTGGCCAGGATGAAGTTGGCATAGGTTGAAAAGCCCAGCCCGTCGCTCTGCTGCAATGCGCGCCACTGGCTGATGGTGCCGGATATGGAGGGGTCGGACGCAACACCGATTCGCCCGCTCACCTGATTCCACGGCGAGGGCTGAGTCGCGGCAGGAACCTGCTGCACCACCGCACCCGCCGGGTAGGGCGACGCAGGAGGATAAGTGGGTGCTTCGGGCTGGGCGCTGGCGCCGGCGGTCAAAAGAAGAAGAGCAATCAAGGGCATCCGGACCAATGTTGTTGGAAGGCGGCGAGGTGATAGCCTACTGGACATCATCACAAATCCATCCTTATCAGGCCATGAATGACGCGCTATAGCGCCCCGTCGCCCTACACTCGACAGTGTGCCCCGGAATGCCGGTGAATTGAAGGAGTTTGTTGATGTTTTCCGGATCTATTCCGGCGCTGGTCACCCCATTCCGCGATGGAACGGTGGACGAGGTGGCATTTCGCGCGCTGGTGGATTGGCAGATCGAGGAGGGAAGCAGCGCGCTCGTGCCCTGTGGCACCACCGGCGAAAGCGCCACCATGACGGTCGAAGAGCATAATCGCGTGGTCGCGATCTGCGTCGATCAGGCGGCAGGGCGGGTGCCGGTGATCGCAGGCTGCGGGTCGAACGACACGCGCATCGCGCTGGAACATATGTTCGCCGCGCAAGCGGCTGGCGCGGATGCTGCGTTGGTGGTCGCGCCCTATTATAACAAGCCGAATCAGGAAGGCGTTTACCAGCATTTCGCCTACCTTGCCGAACGCTGCGACCTGCCCATCGTTCTCTATAATGTGCCGAGCCGCACGATCACCGACATCGGCGTTCCGGTGATCCACCGCCTGTCGGAGGAATATCAGTCGATCGTCGGAATAAAGGACGCCACCGGGAATCTGGGGCGGGTCACCGCGCAGCGCCTCGCCTGCCGGGAGGATTTCTGCCAGTTGTCGGGTAATGATGAAACCGCTCTGGGATTCAATGCAATGGGAGGCAGAGGCTGTATCTCCGTTACGGCCAATGTCGTGCCGCGCCTGTGCGCGCAGTTTCAGGCGGCCTGCGCATCAGGCGATTGGGATGGAGCACTTGAGCTGCAGGATCGTCTCTATCCTCTGCACGATGCCCTGTTCAGCGATTCTTCACCTGGGCCGGTCAAATATGCGCTTACCCGTGTGCGGTCCGACATGCCCGGTGACCTGCGGCTGCCCATCACCTGGCCGTCTGAATCAAGTCGGGCCGCTGTCGATCGGGCCTTGGAAATTGCAGGTCTCGTCTAAAAGGGCTGCGGCCTTATATGGTGAAGTGAGTTAGTTTAGAATCCATGGCCCGCCCCCGTCCCGAACTGTTCGACAAGAAGAAGATCGTCGCTGAAAACCGGCGCGCACGCTTTGAATATTTCCTTGAGGATGTGTTCGAGGCGGGTATCGCGTTGCAGGGTACGGAGGTGAAATCGCTTCGCTTTGGCGAGGGCAACATCGCCGAAAGCTATGCCGAGGTGAAGGGCAACCAGGTATGGCTGGTCAACAGCAATATTCCTGAATTCAGCCATGGCAATCGCTTCAACCATGAGCCCAAACGCCCCCGAAAGCTGCTGCTGCACGAGCGGGAAATCGCCCGGATGCACGGGGCGGTAGAGCGCAAGGGCATGACGCTGGTCCCGCTCAGCATCTATTTCAACGGCCGTGGCAAGGCGAAGGTCGAACTGGCCCTCGCCCGCGGCAAGAAAACGCATGACAAGCGGGAGACTATCAAGGAGCGCGACTGGAAACGCGACCAGCAACGCATCATGAAAGCGCATCGTTAAATGGGTCCCCGGGCGAGCATGGGACGTCTTTCCCGCTGGTGGCACGCCAATGCACCCACCCGCGAGTCGCTGGAGTGCAATCGCTTTCTGGCACCGGTCGCGCACCGGGTGCTGGAACCCTCTCTCTGGCGTTTTACCCGCCGGTCGGTGCCGCGTGGCGTGGCGCTGGGACTGTTGGTGGGCATATTCCTGCTGATCCCCGGTATCCAGATTGCAGGCGCTGCGCTGCTGGCGCTGCCTTTCCGCGCCAACATTCCCATCGCGGCGGCCATGACCTTCCTGTCCAATCCGGCTACGACGCCCCTCATCCTCTGGGCGTCGGTCTATATTGGCAACTGGATGCTGGGACGATCGGCGGATGCGTCAGGCTTCATGGCGTTGGTCAATGATCATGCGACAATTCGGCAGTGGATCGCCTGGCTCTTTTCGGAAGCAGCACCTGCCATGCTGTTCGGCCTGACGCTGATCTCTGTCGCAACGGCGGTCATCGGCTACATCATCGCCGACTGGATCTGGCGCCATCGCATGGGCCGGAAATGGCATTCTCGCAAATTGAGGATTGGCAAGGCGCACGAAAGCAGCGCATTGGAAGAAGTCGCCTCCGTCTGACGGCCGGCGGCGCTGTCCGAGCGTTATCAAGGGGGAAGGCCGGCCGATGGCCTCGCGCGTCAAAAGGGATGAGGAAGCGTGGACGGGTGAACGCCCTTCGCGTCTGTCCCTTCCGCTGCTGATCGTGGCTGCGCTGCTGTCGGCGGGCCTTGTCATCTATGCGATTGGCGACCGGGCTTTGGCGGCTGGCTTCGCCGCCATGGTGCTGGCGGCTGCTGCGTTGCTCAGCTGGTATCGGCGCATCTTTCCAGAGGAAGCAGCGGATCGCGATGCGGTTCCAGACTGGACGGTGGCGCGCGCGGCTGCTGACGCGTCCAACGTGGCGATTGCGGTGACAGATCGGGCGGGTCGGCTGGCTTGCGCCAGCGATCTGTTCGGCGAATGGTTTCCCGGTTTTCCGACGCCTCCCAACATGGCGGCCGAACCTGAAGTGTCCGAATCGCTGGGCGCTGCCGCCCGCGCTGCGTGGCGGGATGGCGAGGCGCGGGTGGAAGGCATTGCTCAGGGCGCCCTGCGGCTTGACGTCGATATTTGCCGCACCGGGCGGTCCGAAGATTATCTGCTCTGGCGCTTTACCCCGGTGCGCCAGCCCAATGCGCTGGACGATGTGCACCGGCTGCTGACTGGAGACGCCGGGCGGCAAATGGGCGAGGCCGGGATCATGGCAGTCATGATCGGGGGAGAAGGGCGTATCCGCGCAGCCAACGGCGCCTTTCTCCTTCGCGCGGCCGGTCGGATCGACGCGAATATCACGGGCCGTGATTTCGCAGCCCATATGCGCGTCGATGACAAGGGCCGGCTGTTTCTGGCGCGCGAGGAATCCGGCGGGTTGCCATTGCGACTGCTGCAGGTGCCGCTGCGCCGTGCGACGCAGCCAGTGGGCAATCAGGGTGGCCAGGACGGGCCGATGCTCCTGTTGCTGATTGACGAGCCTGCTGGCAGCGCGGGCGGGACGTCAGCACTTTCCTATATCGAAACCCTGCTGTCCCTGCTGCCCTTCGGCCTCGCCATGGCGGACCGCGATGGGCGTGTGCTGTTCCTCAACAACGCCTTTTCCCGTGCGGCGGGGCTCAAGCGCTCAGACAAGCCCAGCTATCCCGGCGACCTGGTCGTGCGCGAGGATCAGGGCGCGGTTGCCGACGCGGTGCGCCGTTTTGCGGTGGGTCCACAAATGTCAGGCGACATCGCCGTCAGGCTCCGCAACGAGCCAGAGGAGCCGACCGCGCTCAGCCTGGCGGGCGTGCGGGGCCTGGGGGAAGCGGCGGTGCTGCTCAGCCTTAAGGACAATAGCGAGGAGAGCAAGCTCAAGCGGCAGGTTGCGCAGGCCACGAAGATGCAGGCGATCGGGCAGCTTGCCGGCGGCGTCGCCCATGACTTCAACAATATCCTGACCGCGATCATCGGCCATTGCGACCTGATGCTGATGCGCCATACGCCGGGCGACAGCGATTATGACGACATTCAGCAGATCAAGTCGAACAGCAATCGGGCCGCCGGTTTGACCCGTCAGTTGCTCGCCTTCTCCCGCCAGCAGACGCTGCGTCCACAGGTCTTGCAGCTGCCTGACATCGTGGCGGAGGTGTCCAACCTCCTGAAGCGTCTATTGGGTGAAAGCGTGAAGCTGGACGTCAGCCATGGCCGCAATCTGGGTGCGGTGCGCGCCGATCCGGGGCAGCTGGAACAGGTGATCGTAAACCTCGCGGTCAACGCGCGTGACGCAATGCCGGAGGGCGGGATCCTCAATATCCAGACCTATGCGGTCCCAGCCGCCAAGGTGCGGGAGATGCGACAGGAGATATTGCCGGCGGCAGATTATACGGCGTTGCGCGTGTCCGACACGGGGCTTGGCATCCCGCCCGACATCCTGTCGAAGATATTCGAACCCTTCTTCACGACCAAGGAACTGGGCAAGGGTACAGGCCTTGGCCTTTCCACCGTCTATGGCATCGTCAAGCAGTCGGGCGGGTATATCTTCGCCGAATCAGAGCTTGGCCGGGGCGCCAGTTTCGTGATCTACCTGCCGGTCTATCAGGGCGCGGACATGGACCATGCGCTTCCTGCGAAGGCGCCGGTCAAGCGGAGCGAGACCTGGGGTACGGGTACAGTCCTGCTGGTCGAAGACGAGGATATGGTGCGGGCCGTCGCGGAACGCGCCCTCGTCCGGCAAGGATATAAGGTGCTGACCGCCCATGATGGCGAACAGGGGCTGGAAGTACTGGCCGGCGGCGAAAAGATCGATCTGCTGATATCTGATGTGGTCATGCCCAACATGGATGGGCCGTCCATGGTCGCCCGCGCGCGGCACAGCCATCCCGACCTTCCGGTACTGTTCATGTCCGGCTATGCCGAGGAGCAACTGCGCAAGTCTATCGACATCGCCAATGTCGCGTTCCTGCCCAAGCCCTTCTCCGTCAGCCAACTGGCGGAAGCAGCGCGGGATGCATTGGCGATGCATCCAGTGGTGGAATGAACTTCTTTGGTGTCCAAGTGTTTATACGGGTCAGCGCACCGATGATAAAATGGCTAGCGTAACGAAAAATGGGGGATCGCACATGTCGGACAGCAAGGCCATCCTGGTGGTCGAGGATGAAGCGATGATCGGCATGATGCTGGAAGATTATCTCGATACATTGGGTTATCGCCTGCACGCCATCGCCGTATCTGTTGAGGAAGCGTGTGACCAGGCGCGCAAGGGTGGTTTTGACGCGGCGCTGGTCGATTGCAATCTCCAGGGCGAAAAGAGCTGGCCGGTGGCTGACATTCTGGCCGACAGCGGCATCCCGTTTGTCTTTGCGACCGGTGGCATGGCCGATGATGTACCATCCAGCCATTCGAGCCGTCCGACATTGGCAAAACCCTATACGATCGGGGCGGTTGAGCGGGCCCTGACCAAGGTTCTGTCTGCTTAAAATAGGAAAATTCCGTTCCCCCCTTGTTCTATGAGAACAAAGGGGATACGTAGTGGCCAAGGCGCCACTGAATCGGCGCTTCCGCTTGACAGGGGATAGGCCGATGACAGCAATGCTCTCACTCATCGATTCCAAGAAGACAGGGACAATGGACAGACAAAAAGCATTGGAAGCGGCCCTTTCCCAGATTGATCGTGCTTTTGGCAAGGGCTCGGCAATGAAACTGGGCAGCCGAGAAAAAATCGAGATTGAGGCGGTCTCCACTGGATCGCTCGGGTTGGATATTGCGTTGGGCATCGGCGGCTTGCCGCGCGGCCGTATTATCGAGATCTATGGCCCGGAAAGCTCGGGCAAGACTACCCTTGCGCTTCACGCCATTGCCGAGGCGCAGAAGACAGGCGGTGTCGCGGCCTTTGTCGATGCGGAACATGCGCTCGATCCGGGCTACGCCAAGAAGCTGGGCGTTGATATCGACGAGTTGATCGTGTCTCAGCCCGATACAGGCGAGCAGGCGCTCGAAATTGTCGATACGTTGGTCCGGTCAAATGCCATCGACGTGCTGGTGATCGATTCGGTCGCCGCGCTTGTGCCCCGTGCCGAAATCGAAGGCGAGATGGGCGACAGCCATGTCGGCCTGCAGGCGCGCCTGATGAGCCAGGCGCTGCGCAAGCTCACCGGCTCCATCTCGCGCTCAAAGTGCCTGGTGATCTTCATCAATCAGGTCCGCATGAAGATCGGCGTCATGTACGGTAATCCGGAAACGACGACCGGCGGCAATGCGCTTAAATTTTACGCCTCGGTGCGTCTCGACATTCGCCGCACCGGTCAGATCAAGGACCGTGACGATATCGTGGGCAATGCGACCCGTGTGAAGGTGGTGAAGAACAAGGTCGCGCCGCCGTTCAAGCAGGTCGAATTCGACATCATGTATGGCGAGGGCATCTCGAAGATCGGCGAGATTCTCGACCTGGGCGTCAAGGCCGGCGTGGTCGAAAAGTCAGGTGCCTGGTTCTCCTATGACTCTGTCCGCATTGGTCAGGGGCGTGAGAACGCCAAAACCTTCCTCAAGGAACATCCCGAAATGGCGGAGCGCCTGGAAAAGGTGATCCGCGGCAAGACCGAAGAGGTCGCCGAAGCGATGATGACCGGACCCGAAGCGGAGGATGACGGCGAATAAGCGTGGCAAGCGCCTGCGGCCGGATCAGCTGCAGGACGGTTACGCAGTTCTGCCCGCCTCTCGTTTCAAGCACTGAAAAGGCCCGCCCACGCTTCAATGCGGGGTGGGCCTTTTACCGTACTGCTACTGATCGGTATGGCGCACAATTCATGCCGGTTCAGGATCGGAAGACGGCGACTTGGGCATGATCTTGCGGGACTTCCTGCTCTGCCGAACGGCAAGTTTTTTCTTGAGTCTCACTCCCTGCAGCCCCCAGTCTCCAAAATGCACTCCGGCCAGAAGCGTGAACAGGCCGTAGAGAAACAGGGTAATGGTCAGTGGTAGCGCCAGGAGAACGTCCAGGAATTGCTCGGTCGGCGTCTCCACGGGCCCGAGCCGGTCGATCCCGAATAGGGCAAGGCCATCCTCCAGGGAGTGGCCGTCCCATTCGCGCCGGAACAACCATTCACCTACCTCTATCACCAATATGGGTGGGGCGACGACCATGGCGGCAAGGCCGATGATGACCATGACTTCGCTCAGCAACTGAACGCCGAGATTCGCCAGGCGGCGATTGGTCGTAAAATCATGCGCCGCTTCCTTCGGCGCTGGGGATTTCGGGGTCCTGGTCTGCCCGGCAGCAGGGGATGGGTGGATGTCCAGAAAGCCGTATCGCTCCAGCCTCGCCAGCATGCGCCTGTCCAACTGGGATTTGCAGCTATCCTCTATGAATTTTTGTTGATCAATGGTCAGTTCTTCACGGAAGCTGTCCGATTGCCCCTTTCTTATCCGCAAGGCATCTGCGTCTGATCGGTCATAATCGTGGCCAGGAATGCCTTGCGCAAGTTCCAATGCCTTTAATTTTTCAAAGGATGAACTTTCCACAGCATATTGTAGAGCTTTAAAGTTGACCGGATCATCAAGGAATTCGAGCATTCTTTCTACTTCGGATTCCGTATCAGCCAGCAAGTCCTCATAGTATATGATGTGATGATCATGGCGTGCGAGGCCAATGGCCCAGCTGTTCATATATTTGATGTAGTGGGGTAGGCCTCTGTCTTCATTGATGAGGAAATCATCAATGCTGCCGCGGAAGGACAGCTTGTGCCGTGTTACGTGATGATAGTCGGAAATGAGCACTGCTCGTGGATCACGGATCAGGAACATGACGGGAAGTCGGCTGGGTAGGGTCGGCTTGAAGCGAAGATGAGTGGAAGGGACTAAGGGGAAAGAGGCTTCTTCCGATCTGCGGACGAAGGCGGGTATCCCGCGTATAGGATCCAGATCGAAATTCGGGGCGAAGGTGAACATGCTCTGTGTCGTGATCGGCGCATATTGACGCGATGCGAGGAAATATTGTGACAGAATAAACCTTAGCCATGTCCGGCCCGATTTCGGATAAGAGGCTAGAAGGGCCGCCGCTGCGTTCGATACAAGGCTTAGGCTGCGCGCAGAGGAAATCCGGCGAGCCAGGAGGGAAGGAGCCTGTACGAGCGAAGCGATCAGGGGCGTGTCCATATGATGCAAATTAGCTTGGCGGATTGCGGGCGCGTAGAACCTTTCTGGATGATAGCCGAATTTGTAACGAAGGTGACACAGACATCTCCTTTGCAGACCGTCACCAACTTCATTGACAGGAGTCGTCTTACCGTCGAAAAGAACATATAGAGAACATCTATATGATCGAGTCGGTGAACACGCTTGCAGCCCTCAGGCGGCACATCGCATCGCTGGAAGGGATTCCGGCCGCCAAAGCCGGTGCGCGGATCGCGACCGGGCATGCGCCCCTGGATCAGACATTACAGGGCGGCTTGGCCCAGGGTCGCGTGCACGAACTGTTCGGAAGAAACGAAGACGAAGGCGCTGCTGCCGGGCTTTCCCTGATTCTTGCTCATCTCGCAGCAGGGCAGTCCCCTATGTTCTGGCTGCGCCCTATAAATGGAGCAGCCGGGCAGCCCTATGGTCCCGGCCTTGCCGCGCTGGGAATTGATCCTGCCCATTTGCTGATCGGGGTCATGAAGGATGACGCGCTGCTGCTGCGGGCTGCGGTTGATGCGCTGCGTTGCCCCGCCCTTGGCGCGCTCGTGATCGAACTACGCGGGCGCACGCCGCTTATGGACCTGACCGCCAGCCGCCGCCTGGCGCTCGCGGCGGAAGCATCGGGCGTCACAGCCTTTTTGTTGCGTATCGGGGGCGATCCAGTGCCCAGCGCTGCCGACACGCGCTGGCGGGTGACGGCAGCGCCTTCGGTTCCGTTGCCCGGTAATGCGCCGGGCATGACTGCCTTTGATCTTAGCCTGCTGCGCCGTCGGTCGGGACCCGACGGCATGACGTGGCGTCTTGTGTGGAACAGCGAACGGGGCGTCTTTGGAGAAGAATGCGATGAACGCCATGACCGGAGAAGTGACAGCGCGGACACGCCGCTACCTGGCACTGTGGTTCCCGTTCCTCCCGCTCGACCGGCTGCGCATCGAGCAGCCTGATCTCTGGGCGGCGCAAGGGCAGGATGCGCCCGCCGTGATCGTCGAAACGGTGCGGGGGGCGATGCGGCTGGTGGCGCTGGATGCCGATGCGCTGGCGATCGGCCTTAGTGCGGGTATGACGTTGGCCGATGCCCGAGTGCGCGAGCCCGGCCTGCGGATATTCGAGGCCGATCCCCATGCCGATCAGGATTGGCTGGAGCGGCTGTGTGACGGCTGCGCGCGCTATACGCCGATCGCTGCGCTCGACCCGCCTCAGGGATTGTTGCTCGACATCAGCGGCTGCGCGCATCTGTGGAACGGTGAGGAAGCATTGGCGCGCGAGGCGGTCGAGCGGCTGGAACGGCACGGCATGTGCGTACGCCATGCGCTGGCGGGTACGGCGGAGGGCGCGCATGCGCTCGTTCGCTTCGCTTCGGTCCCTGCCGCCGATGAGGATGCCGCCCTGCGCCGCCTGCCGGTAGAGGCGCTGGGATTGGAAGAGGAAAGCGCGGTCGGGCTGCGCCGGGCGGGATTGCGCACGGTGGGGGATCTTGCCGCGCGCCCCGCCGCAACCCTGGGGGCCCGCTTTGGTGAGGAAGCGGTTGATGCGCTGCACCGGTTGCTGGGCCTGGACCACCGTCCGCTTGCTCCGCGCCGTCCGCGCCCCGCGGTCCGGATCGAGCGCCGCTTTGCCGAACCGATGGGCAGCACCGCTTATGCGCTTCAAAGTCTGGAGAAGATGGCGGCCGAAGCGGGGGAACGGCTCGGGGAACGTGGCGAAGGCGGCCGTCGGTTCGAAATAATGTTCTTTCGCACCGACGGCCTCGCCTTTCCGCTGCGGGTCGAAACCAGCCTGCCTGTGCGAGACGCGCCCTCCATCATGCGTCTGGTGCAGGAACGGATCGACAGTTTGTCGGACCCGCTCGACCCTGGCTTTGGTTTCGACATGCTGCGCCTGACAGTGCCCCGGACCGAAGCCATGGCCGCCACCCAACTGGCGCTCGAGGGTGGAGAAGCGCGCCGGGAGGAGGCGATCGCCGCGCTCATCGATCGGCTTTCCGTCCGCGCTGGCCGGGGCCGGATTCAGCGCCTCGAACCGCGCGACAGTCACATCCCTGAGCAGGCGCAACTCGCACTGCCCGCAGTGGAAAGTCGCTCCCCATCAAGCTGGCAGCGCCAGTCGGAGCCGGGCGATCCACCGATGCGGCCCATCCATTTGTTCGATCCTCCCCAACCAATCGAGGTGGTGGCAGAGGTTCCCGACGGCCCGCCGCACCATTTTCGATGGCGCCGCGCGGCCCATGAAGTGACCCGCTATGAAGGGCCCGAGCGGATCGCGCCTGAATGGTGGAAGGCGAAAGACGGCGCGCTGGAGGGCGAAAGCGCCGGCATGACGCGCGACTATTACCGGATCGAAGATGCGCGTGGGCGGCGCTACTGGATTTTCCGCCATGGCTTTTACGGTGTGGAGGCTCGCCATCCGCGCTGGTATATCCACGGCCTGTTCGCATGAAAGGGGGCAAAGGTCCCGATCCCGCCAAGCCGAAGTCGATTGATCGGCGAGCATTGAATGCGATCGAGGCCGCGCGAAAGAAGGGGAGGCCGCAGCGGCCTGATCCCCCACGACCCGCAAAGGAAGGTCCTGCTTTTGCTGAATTGGCCGCTGCGACCCACTTCTCCTTCTTGCGTGGCGCATCGCATCCTTCCGACATGGTCGATCAGGCCATCCATCTTGGACTTGCGGGATTGGGCATCGCTGATCGGAACATGGTGGCGGGCGTGGTGCGCGCGCATGTTGCGCGCAAACGTGCGCCTGAAATGGCCAGGACGCGCCTGCTCGAAGCTAAAAAGGAAGCAGGGCAGCCGTTGGAACTGACCGAAGATGAAAAGCGGGCATGCGAGACCGATTTGAGGCTGATCGTCGGGGCACGGCTGGTCTTTGCCGATGGCACGCCCGACATCGTCGCTTATCCATCGACACGAACGGGGTGGGGCGAACTCACCAAATTATTGACCAAAGGCAATCTGAAATCGGTGAAGGGAGACTGCATCCTTAGCTATGAGGAACTGACCGCCTATCTCGACGATCTGCTTTTGATCGTGCTGCCTTATTCCACCGCTACTGAGCAGACGGCGCACCGTCGCCCCGTGGCTTTTGAATATGATGACCGGCCGTCCAGGGAAACGATCCGCCAAGGGCATCTAAGCCTGGTGCCCCCGCCGCGTCCGGCCGACCTGGAAGCTCTGCTGATCCGGCTGGCTCGATTGGCGCCGGACCGCATATGGCTGGGCGCCGCGTTGCGCCGGGATGGGCGGGATGCGCGGCGTCTGGTGCGTTTCAAAACCTTGAGCGAACGTAGTGGCGTGCCCTTGATCGCGACCATGGACGCGCTGTACGCCAGTCCGACGCAGCGGCCTTTGCAGGATGTGCTAAGCTGCATCCGGGCAGGCACCAGCATCGCCAAGGCAGGACGTCTGCTTGAACCCAATGCGGAAAGGCACATCCATTCCCCTGCGGAAATTGCGCGCCTTTTTCACACCTGCCCGGAAGCAGTGGCGGAGACGGTTAGCTTTCTGGACAAGGTGCATTTCACGCTGGATCAACTGGCCTACGAATATCCCCATGAGCCAGTGCCCGAAGGTTGGACGGCACAGCAATGGCTGGAAGAACTGACCATCTCGGCGGCGCATGCGCGCTATGGCCCGCGCATCCCACAAGCGGTTCGAAAGCTATTGGACGAGGAGTTCGGACTGGTCCGGGAGCGCAACTATGCAAGTTACTTCCTGACGGTCCACGATATCGTCGCCTTTGCCCGGATGAAGGGCATATTATGCCAGGGGCGAGGCTCGGCCGCCAATTCCATGATCTGCTTTCTGCTGGGCGTCACCTCCGTCGATCCGCTCAAGCATGACCTGCTCTTCTCCCGCTTTGTGTCCGAGGAACGGGACGAGCCCCCCGACATTGACGTGGATTTCGAACATGAGCGGCGCGAGGAGGTCATGCAATATATCTACGAACGCTATGGCCGTCACCGCGCCGGGATAGCGGCAACGGTCATTCACTACCGGTCCCGCAGTGCCGTGCGGGAAGTCGCCAAGGTTCTGGGCCTTAGCGACGATATCGCGACGCGTCTCTCAAGCACGGTCTGGGGCAGTTATTCAGGCGATATGGGCGATGCACGCATAGTGGAGGCGGGTTTTGCCCTCGACAATCCGCAAATGGTGCGGTTGCGGGGCATTGTGGATCAGTTGTTGGACGCACCTTTTCCCCGCCACCTGTCGCAACATGTCGGCGGCTTTGTTCTGACCCAGAACCGGCTCGATGAAACGGTCCCGCTGCATCATGGGGCGATGGCGGACCGCAGCTTCATAGAATGGGACAAGGATGACATTGACGCCCTTGGCCTGATGAAGGTCGATATCCTGGCGCTCGGCATGTTGAGCTGCATCCGTAAGGCCTATGACCTGATGCGGACCCATGATCTTGGCAATCACGACCTGGACATAGATCTACAATCGGATGATCCCGAAGTGTATGATATGCTCTGCAAGGGCGATAGTATCGGCGTGTTCCAGGTGGAAAGCCGGGCGCAGATCAACATGTTGCCACGGTTGCGGCCACGCTCGCTTTACGACTTGACGGTGCAAGTGGCGATCGTGCGGCCTGGTCCGATCGAAGGCGACATGGTGCATCCTTATTTGCGGCGGCGCTGCGGGGAGGAAAAGGTAGAATTTCCTGCGCCAAGCCCAGAGCATGGCCGTTCGGATGAATTGAAAGCCTTGCTCGGTCATACCTATGGCGTCCCCCTGTTCCAGGAACAGGCGATGAAGCTCGCCATCGTAGCTGCTGAGTTTAAGCCTTCCGAGGCGAACCAGTTGCGCCGGTCGATGGCAACCTTCCGCCAGGTGGGCGGCATGGACAAGTTCCGGGACAAGATGATCCGCGGCATGGTGAGGCGCGGCTACAAAACTGACTTTGCCGAACGCTGCTACAAGCAGATCGAGGGGTTTGGCAGCTATGGCTTCCCCGAAAGCCACGCCCTGTCCTTTGCCCGGCTGGTCTATGTCTCCGCCTGGATCAAATGCCATCAGCCCGCCGTCTTTGCCTGCGCGTTGCTGAATTCGCAGCCCATGGGTTTTTACGCTCCGGCGCAGATCGTGCGCGATGCGCGCGAGCATGGCGTTGCCGTGCATGATGTCGATGTGAACATGAGCGGTTGGGATAACAGCCTTGAACCTCTGTTGCGTTCGCGGGATCGGCGCAAAGGGGAGGGGGTGGGGCGAGCGCTCGCGCTGCGGTTGGGCTTTCGGCAGATCGACGGTTTTCGTGAAGACTGGGCCATGCGGCTGATAGAGGCGCGGGAGCAGGGACTGTTTACCGGTCTTGAGGATCTGGCGCGGCGGGCGGGGCTGCCCGCTCGCGCGCTGCGCCTGCTGGCTGATGCCGATGCTTGCCGCTCATTGGGGCAGGACCGGCGCGCGGCCTTGTGGGAAGCGCGGCGCACCCCTTCCAACGAACTGCCGCTCTTTGCCGCCGCCCGTGCGCGCGACATGCAGGCAGGTGAGTTGGGGCAGGAACCCGATGCGATGCTGCCCGCCATGCCGCTCGCCGAACAGGTCGCGGCCGATTACCAGATGACGCGGTTATCACTCAAAGGTCATCCGATGCAGTTTCTGCGGCCAGTCTTTGAAGCCGAGGGCGTACTCAGCTGTGCGCAGACCAGCGCCGCGAAAAATGGCGCGCTGGTGCGGACTGCCGGGGTGGTGTTGGTGCGGCAGAGACCGGGGAAAGGCAATGCCGTTTTCATCACCATCGAAGATGAGACGGGGATCGCCAATATCCTGCTTTGGGCGCGGTTGTTCGAAATGCAGCGCCGTCCCGTCATGGCATCCCGGCTGATGCTGGTGGAAGGAGAGGTCCAGCGCAGCAAGGAAGGGGTCGTCCACCTGATGGCGAGCCGCGTGCATGACCGCACCGCCGAACTGTCGCGCCTGTCGGATGCGCATCGGCCGCATATCGCCCTGTCGCGCGCGGACGAATTCATCCATCCTCAGCATCCCCGGACTTCCAGCCACCCGCGCAATGTTCGTCTATTGCCCAAGTCACGGGATTTTCATTGAGCGGGCGCTCTCCGGGTTGCAACATGCTGCATCGCCCTCAAGGAGTCTGCCCATGACCCTCCCGCAATTTCCCGTTGAAGGCGGTTGCCGCTGTGGCCGTGTGCGTTTCCGGCTGAATGAAGCGCCCTGGAGCGAAACCGCATGCCACTGCCATGGCTGTCAGAAGATGACCGGCAGCGCTTTTTCCACTACCTTGATAATGTCTTCGAGCGCGGTCGAACTAATCGCGGGCGAAACGGTGATCGGCGGCATGCATGCCAAAGACGTCCATCACCATCATTGCGACCAGTGCAAAAGCTGGATCTTCACCCGGCCCGAAGCCGACATCGGCTTCATCAATGTCCGCGCCACATTGGTGGACGATGCAAGCTGGTTCGCGCCTTGGATGGAAACGCAGACCGCCGAAAAGCTGCCTTGGGCCAACACGGGTGCGATTGTCAGCTTCGAACGATTCCGAGCAATGGCAGATTATCAGGATCTGGTCGCCCGTTACCGATCAGATCGGTCTCAATAATCCTTTGAGTAGCGAAGGTTCGCTGACGAGCCCGCATTGGTGCCCGTCTTTGACAGCAGGCTCAGCGTCCTGGACAGCGAGATTTCCAGCTGCGTAGCGGTAAAGCCCTTGGGATCGGTGATCACCTCGACATAGATATTGTTGGAAATATGCTGCCCGACCGCCAGCGATGTGCCGCGCCCCGTCCCATCGTCGCCACCTACGATACCGATCCGATCAACACCCGACGCATTCTGCAACTTGCCCATCGGATTGAGCCCGCCGCCGCCACCCCGCAGGCCGTTGAGCGCCGCCGCCAGCTGGATGGCCTGCGTCGCCGACAGGTTCGCGACATTGTCGCCGAACAATATTCGCGCCAGGATTTCATCCTGCGGCAGGCTGGGGGTCGAGACGAAGCTGATATCCGGTCGCTGTGCAGTGCCCCCCACCGCGATGCCAGCAGTCACTGTATTGATGCGGGTTTCCGCACGGATCGCCAGCACCGGGTTCATCATCGGCCCGTTGAATGTGATGACGCCCTGTTCCAGATCGAACTGATGGCCCGAGAAGCTGTACCGGCCCCGGATCACCTCTATTTTTCCCACGACACGAGGCGCTTTCGTGGTGCCTGTGACGCGCATATTGGTCTTCCATTCGGAATCGAGGCCCATGCCTGTCAGGTAGATTTCATTGTCGGCGCGCACGCGGATGTCCAGCTTCCAGTCGGCAGGTGACGCTGCCGCCTGCCGCGAAGCCACCCGCTGGTCGAGCAGGTCGGTCCCTTCACCCTTGCGCCGGACGCCCTGCAACTGGCGGATTTCGGCCCCGCCCTGCCACGCGATCCGGTATCGGGTTTCGGGCAGCCACAGATCGCCTTTGATCAGACCGCCATTGGCCGCGCTATTGGTCACGTTGATGTTGCCGCTGACGACGCTGGTGATCGCTTCGCTGCGGGCGATTCGCGCGCGGTCCAGCTTTACCGCGATGTTCATGGGGTAACCGCTTTCCGCCGCAAGTCCCACAGAGCCGCTTGCCTGCACTGTACCGTCGCCCGCCCGGCCGGAAAAGTCGCGTATCTCAAGCCGGTCATTGGTGAAACGGCCATCCAGCCGCATCTGCGTCAGGCGTGTGCCAAAGGTTTCATTTTCATATGTCAGCGCATTGGCGCGAACGATGCCGTTGAGGCGCGGCGCGGCAAGACGTCCGCTGAAATCCGCCGCTACTGCGATCGGGCCGCTCAACTGCTGGTCGGCAAGGCCGGCGAAGGAAAACAGAACGTCGGCAGGGCCTGCGTAGCGGATGCCGCCACCCAGCGGCGCCGATTGAAGTTGCTGCGACCAACTGGCCCCCGGTCCCGGGGGTGCGAGCGTCGCGATAAACCGTCCGAGTGACGTATTGCCGCGACGGATGAGGCCGCGCAGGTCGCCGCCCGCGCTCGACAGCTTGCCTTCCACCGCCATGGACACCGGGTCCGACACTGCGGTCAGGCTGGAGCGGCGAAAATCGCTGATCGCGACGCGGGTCGTCGCGGTCGGGAAGGCGTTGCCATTCTGGGCGAAGTCCAGCGCGCCCGTCGCTTTGCCGCTGATTCCAAGGCCTGGACTCGCCACGTTGATTATGGCGAGATCGAGATCCTTGAACCGCGCCTGCAACGCCGTCTGACTACCGAAACGACCGGCAAGATCGACCTTGCCCTGCGGCAAGACCAGCGTTGCAGGCTCCAGCCGATAACCCTGCGGCTCGATGCGGATGATGGCGGGCTGGGCAAAGCGGAAGGGAATGCTACTCGCCTTGCCCTCAAGCGCCACTGCATAAAGGCTCGGTCGCAGCGCGGCATTTATGGCGATGGAGAAGGGGACGCCACTCGACCCATCGGCCACCAGTTGTGCACGACCGCGGCCACCCTGATAGTCGATCCGACCGCGCGCCTTGCGCACGACATAGTCGCCATAGGCGGCGTTCGCCATCTGCACATCGGCATTGATCCGCGGCTGATCGGTAAGGACCATGTTCGCCGTAACAATCGCGCGTCCGATGACCACATCCGCCTCGCCCGGTAGCCTGGCGTTGCTCGCAGTGGCATTGACGGCGATGCCCTGCGCCTGGCCCACCGCTGACAGGTGCGCCGCGCCGTTTATGCCCGATCCGTTCATCGCGAGCTGTCCGGCGAAAGGCCCGGCCGCAGTCTGCTGCAAGCGGCCGTTCATATCGACCCCGGCGAAGCGCGCTCGTGTGACGTCGATGGTCAGAGGTCCGTTGGCCGTTCGGATCAGCACGTTGGCGAAAAAGGGACCATAGGCAGAACCGCCGGTCGCCTCCAGCCGGTAACCAGCTGCCTCGCCATTCAGCTTTGCGACGACATTGGAAAGCTGCACGCCCACATTGGGGCTTGGCGCGCGCAACATTGCCAGGGGACGCTCCATCGTCCCCCGCACGCTGAGCGCCAGCGGTCCATATTGTCGGGAAGTCGCTGCTGCGTCGAAGCGGATCTCTCCATCTGTATCATAGCTGCCCGACCCGGAATGCACGCGGAAATTGGGTGCAGCGCCCTTCAATCCCGCAAGGGTGAACTTGCCCTCGGGCGTCATGCCGATGCGTCCCGACATGATGGCGTTTCCGCCCAGGAAGTCACGCACCGACGCATTGTCCCATCGCGCAGTGCGAACTCCGAACTTGCCGGACAGGCCCCAGCCCCCCTTCGGCCCAGGCACCAGCTCAACATCGGTGTTCAGGTTGACGACGCCGACCCCGTCGATCTTGTAATCATTGACGCGTCCTTTCAGCGCGCCGCGATAAATGGCGTTTTCGAGGTCTGCCAGGACAATTGCGGTTGCGTCCACGCGGTCGCTATCGATTTTCAAATTGTCGCTGATCAGCTTGCCCGCGGCGTAGGCGAAGTCGCCTTTGACCCGCAGATTTTGGAGCAGCCCGCCTGCCGCCGCATTAAGCCCGGTGACGCGCCTTGCAGTAGCGTTGACTGGAATGCGAATGCGGTCAGCATCGATGACCGCGCGTCCGCTGGCTTTCAATCCCTCAATGCCGGTCTGGTCAAAGGCGATCAGTGCGGCGCTCAGGTCATAGTCGATAAAGGGGGTTGCCATCGGACCGTCCAAAGTTACCGACGCCCGGACATCCCTTCCGCGAACCTTTTCCATGATCGCGCCGGGCGTTTTCAGCACCGCATCGATCTTGAGACCGCTGAAGCGGCTCTGCCCAAGATCGATCAGCCCCCGTGCGGTCGCCGCCAGCGCCGTCGAGCGCAGAGAGGCTTTCAGGTTGACGCGCCGCTCGTTAAGTCCCGCGAAAAGATCGACGTTGAGCGCGGGGGCGGTGAGCCGATCGACAGTCCCGCCAAAGACAAGCCCAGGCCGCACCGGCCCCCTCGCGGTGAAATTGCCGTCGCGCGCAGCCAGCGCGATATCGGCGAGCTGCCCCTTTGGTGAGATCGCGACGATCTTGCCATTCCACGCCTGCCATGTTCCTCGGCCATCCAGGTTCGCCGTCATCCCGTCAGTCAATCCGCCAATCTTCGCGATCACGCCACCTTTGGGGGCAGTCAGCGTGCCCTTCATGGCGAGGCGGTTCTGGGCCGGCACCGCGTCCAGCGAGGCTTGCAGCCGGTCGCCGCTATCGACGATCGCATCGGCGCTCAGCTGCGCGCGACCATCGGCGATATGGGTAACGCCATTGATCGCGATTTCCCGCTTCTGGCCGATCACCGGTTTGGCAAGGACGAATCTGGCGATCTTCAACCGGTCCACATCGATGTCCAGATCGGGGAGGATCGGCGCGTCCGGATCACTTTGCGTTACGTTGAACTGCGGACTGCGAGCCAGCACGACGAGCGGGCTTTCCAACAGCCGCACACTGATATGATTGTTGATGTAGCGAAACGGGCTCCATACGACATGGACGCGCGGGCTGACGGCAAAGGGGCCCTTCGGATCGCGCAGCACCAGGTCGTGAATGACCATGTCGCTATAGACAGATCCTTCGATCCGACCGACCTCGATCGCCATGCCCGATTCCAGCTTCAGCGCCGCAATCTGCCGGATCAGGAATTTTTTGCCCGGCTGCGTATTGAGGAACAGTAGCAAACCGGCCGTCAGGACAACCAGCGCGATGATCAGCCCGGCCGCGCCCAGCAAAATCTTCCGCCATAGTGGCCGACCTTGCCGGATCGCGACCGGATCGGCGGCGGGCGAGGGGGGAGGCGTATCTTCTGCCATCAGAATGCCTGCCCTATGCCGATATAGAGGGTGAATTTGGATTCACCCGGCTGGCGGTTGATTGGCATCGCGATATCAGCGCGGAACGGGCCGAAATCGGTATAGAAGCGTCCGCCCACCCCGACGCCGTAACGAATGTCGGAAAATCGCGGTATTGAGCTTTCATAGACCTGGCCCGCATCGACAAAGGCAACCACGCCATAATTACCGAAACGGTAGCGGCCCTCGACCGCGAACTCATTCACTGACCGGCCGCCGATGGGATCGTCGTTGACGTCCTTCGGTCCCAGTTCCTGATAGCCAAAGCCGCGCACCGATCCGCCACCGCCCGCGTAAACCCGGCGGGAGGGCGCAATCTGATCGCGCGCCGCGCCGCTGATGGTGCCAAGCCGGGTTCGCGCCGCTATCACCAGTGCGTTGGATACCGGATAATAGCCGCTCAGGTCGAAAGTCCCGCGCACATAGGGCGATATATTACCCTGCAACGATGCTTCGGGCGAAACCCGCAGATTGGCGCGGAAGCCCTTGGTGGGATTGAGCAGATCGTTTGATCGATCATAGCCCAACTGCACAGGCAGTGAGCCGATGAAATAGGTCAGGCGCTTGCTTTCCGCCGTGGCTGGGTCAATCGTGGTCTTTTCGTTGGAAAGCAGGATTTCCGCACCGTAGGTGTAGGTCCAGCGCTTCTGGAAGATCGGCGTTGATTGCCGGGCCCAGCTGATGTTGAGGCCCGCTGTGAAGGCTTCATAGGCGTCATATTTTTGATGGTTCAACAGGACGCCAGCCTGGAAGGTCCGGTCCCGCTTTCCGGCGTTTGAACGGCGAAAAGTGCCCGACACGCCCTGCTCCTGCGTGCCTGCAATCACCCGGCCGATCAATGCGCCCTCAGGCGGGAAAAGGTTGCGATGCGTCCATGTCGCCTCCGCGCGGAAGCCCTGCCCTGTCCCGTAACCCAGTTCGCCTGCCAGCGTGCGCGGCGGCCCTGCATCCTGTTCGACATGAAGGTCGATATATTCAGTTCCGTTCGGCCCCGGCTCATTGGTCCGCACCGGATCCACGGCGACGCTGGAAAACAGCCCCGTCGCCACCAGGGCCCGGCGCAGGTCGTCCACCTTGCGGCTGTCATACAGCTCACCAGGCTTGAAGCGGCTGATGACCTTCACATGATCTGCGCCAAACGCCTGCTTGCGGCCTGAAGTCGTGATGCCACGGAAGGACCCACGCGGACCGACCTCGACGGGCAGGGTATAGTCGCCCGTCACAGTGGCGGGATCCAGCAATATGTCGCGTTCCCCGACCTTGGCGAAGGCATAACCCTTTTCCGGCAGCCTGATGCCGATATTGGCTTCGGCGCTCTCAACATCTGCCGTGACGATGTAATCGCCTGTTTTCAGGGGAAGGCTATCGCGGACGAGATTGGTCGGCACCGTCGCCGCCGCATTGATGACGATTTCCCCAATCTTGTATCGCTTGCCAGGCGTGACCGAAACGATCGCCTTCAGCGCGCCATCCCCCGTCTGGTCGAGCGAGGCGAGCGCGGTCGCGTCATAATAGCCCTGCGAGTAGAGCAGCCGGACAGCCAGTGCTTCATCCTCATGCGCGCGGGCCTGCACCATGGCGGCGGTCTCGGCCCGCCCGTCGCCATCCAGCAGCGCGGAAGCGTCGCGGAACTCATTCTCAAGGCCGGTCTTGCCAAAGCCCTCGATTCCAACCGCATAGCGCACATCCGGCGTCTTTTCGTCTGGGTCGTCTGCTGCGACCTGCGCGGGAACGGTCACGCTTTCGAGGGGCGGCAGGGGTTGCGCAAGCTCGGTTTCGGCTGGTGGTTCTGTGGGGGTAGGCAGTTCTGTAGACGCACCCGCCTGCGGCATCTGCTGGTCGATCCAATTTTCGATCGACGGCAGAGGGTCGGAGGGATCGGCAGGATCGGCTTGGCTATTGTTGGGAAGGCGGGATTCAAATTCTTCATCGGGCAGGATGGGCGCTTCCTGTTTCGCCGTCCCGGTGGCTGGCGGGGTTTGCGCCTGGAGCGCCAGGGGCGATGCAGCGATCATCAGGACGGCCACGGCATGCCGCACGCGTTTCGCCTGCCCTGATTTCATTTAGACTTCGCCGCCCCTTTTAGCCCGCCGTGCACGCGCGGGAGGGTAATACGCGCAAAGGTCTGTTTTAGTTCCGCTTCTGCGGCGCAGCTTCCCTCGGAGGCCCGCCCGGTCTAGGAATTGGGAATGAACATCGCGCTCAACATATCCCGATCAATCCTTGGACAACCTTGGCGGTGGCGCGGCGCTGGTGCGGACGCACGGGAGCCGGGCTATCTGCCGGACGACCTTGTTACGCAGCTGCTGATGGCGCGAGGCTGCCCGCGTGACGCGGTGGATGCGCACCGCAATCCGACGATCCGTCACTTCATGCCAGACCCAAGCCTGTTTCGCGACATGGACAGCGCCGCTGAACGATTGGCCGATGCGGTCGAAAAGGGTGAGCATGTCCGTATTTTCGGCGATTATGATGTGGATGGCGCGACCAGTGCCGCCTTGCTGATCCGCCTGCTGCGCGACCTGGGCCTTGTCGCGCGCCCCTATATTCCTGACCGTCTGATGGAAGGATATGGTCCGTCGGGCGAAGCGTTGGTGCGGCTGGCGGGGGAGGGGGCAACCCTGATCGTCACGGTCGATTGCGGGGCGCAGGCTTTTGAAGCGCTCGCCATGGCCAAGGCCGTCGGCGTCGATGTCGTCGTTGTCGATCATCACAAATGCGCAGCGGCGCTTCCCGAGGCTTTCGCCCTCGTCAATCCCAACCGGTTGGATGAGGCGGCGGAAGCCGCCGCCCACGGTCATCTGGCGGCGGTCGGGGTCGCGTTCCTGCTGGGTGCCGCCCTGATCCGCGTTCTGCGCAAACGGGGCTGGTTCAACCAGCGGGCCGAACCTGCCCTGATGGACTTGCTCGACATCGTGGCGCTCGGCACCGTGGCTGACGTCGCGCAGCTCAAGGGGCTTAACCGTGCCTTTGTCGCCCAAGGACTCAAGGTTATGGCCAAGCGCCGCAACATCGGCATTTCCGCACTGATCGACGCCAGCCGTCTTAACCGGGCTCCGCTCTGCCATGATCTTGGCTTTGCGCTGGGCCCGCGCATCAATGCGGGCGGGCGGGTTGGCAAGGCGGATCTGGGCGTACGGCTACTCACTACTGAAGATCCGTTGGAAGCCGCGCACATTGCCGCCGAACTCGACCAATTGAACGAGGAACGCCGGACCATCGAATCTACGGTCCAGGCCGAGGCCGAGGAACTTCTCGCCGCACAAGGCAACCGTGCTGTTGCGGTGATCGCTGGCTCCGGCTGGCATCCCGGCGTTATTGGCATCGTCGCGGGCCGCATCAAGGAAAAGGCGGGGCGTCCCGCCATCATCATTGCTATTGATGAAGCGGGCATCGGCAAAGGATCAGGCCGCTCCATTTCCGGCGTAGACCTTGGCGCAGCGGTGCTGGCGGCGAAGGACAGCGGCCTGCTGGTCGCGGGGGGCGGTCACGCCATGGCTGCCGGTTTGACGGTCGCGGCGGACAAGTTGGACGCCCTTGCGGAATTTCTGGACGAACGGCTCGCTGCCGCCGTCACCCGCGCCCGGGATGACCGTGCGCTGTTGATCGATGCCGTGCTGGCTCCTGCCGGAGTAAATCCGGATTTCGTCGCCGCGATCGAGGCGGGGGGCCCCTATGGCGCGGGTTGGCCAGCACCCCTCGTCGTCGCCGGGCCGATGCGCGTGGTCAAGGCCGACATTGTGGGCAATGGGCATCTGCGCGCCATCATGGCTGGCGAGGATGGCCGATCAATCAAGACGATCGCCTTCCGCCAGGCGGAAAGCGACCTTGGACAGGCCATATTGGGCGCTCCGCGCGACCGGCGACTTTGGGTCGCGGGCCGGGCCAAGATCGATGACTGGGGCAGCCGCTCTGCCGCTGAACTGCATCTGGAAGACGCGGCCTGGGTTGATTGAAAGGCGAGGTCGTTTTTCCTGTCGCAAGGGGGTTGACCGTTGCAACCTCCCCCCCTAAAGCCGCCCTCGCTTCGCAGCGCTGCCAAAGGCGCTCTGCATATGGCCCCTTCGTCTAGCGGTTAGGACGCGGCCCTTTCACGGCTGAAACACGGGTTCGATTCCCGTAGGGGTCACCACCTTGCTTTTGCAGGGTTTTTTTAACTCTCCTCGGAGAGTTCCCCCAGTTGGTGGGGGAAAAGTTCCCCCACCCTGGTTTAGCGCCCCATTTTGAGGGGGGTGACGTTGGTCATCTTTTCCGATGCGCCGACGGCGATCATGTAGGCGCGGGCGCGCTTGCCATAGTGCCGCACGGTTTCAGGAGTCATACCCAGGATCGCGCCGACGTCAGTGTCGCTGAGGCCTGTTTCGAGCAGGTAGCAGCAGGCGTTCTTGCGGAGGCCGTGGAAGGTGTAGAGCAGCTGGTTCTCGTCGTCGACGTGGCCGAGCTGGCGCATCAGCACGCGCATGCGCTCCTGGATGCGGTCCTCGCCGCTGAAGGGTTTGCCCGCGCGGTCGTAGAGCAGCGTGACGGCCTTCTTCTCGACCTTGGCGATTTCCTCGCGCCACCAGGGGTGGACTGGCACAGCCACGTCGACATCGGTCTTCACCTGGCTCAGTTCCATGATGCCGCCGGTCAGCCAGTTGTGCCGGATGCGGATCACGTCGCTGACGCGCTGGCCGGTGCAGAGGCCGGTGACGATCGCGAGGCGCAGCATCGGCGTGGCATGCTCCAGCGCCTCGGCCAAGACGTCACGGGGCCAGGGTTCATGCTCGCCGATCGGGAGGGGTGCGATGTCGTCCGCCGGATTGTCGCCGCGCCAGTCGCGCTCGCAGGCGAAGATGAACATGAGCTTCAGGACGTTGAGCCAGTTGTTCGCCTTCCCCGGCTTGTCGGCCATTGCGTCGCGCAGCTGATAGACATGGGTCGGCCGCATGCCGGCGACGGACATATCGCGGACTGCCTTGTCCTCGCCGGTCTTCATGCGGAAGGTGAAATCCTCGGCCTCGAACATGGCGACATAGCGCAGATAGTTGGTCATGGTGTTATCGGAGAGGGCCTTGGCGCCCTTCTTCCGCTTCTTGCGGGTCCAGCCTGTGGCCAGGGCGGCGCGGAACTCGCGGGCGAGGGCGCCAAAGGAGCCGGATATGGGCACCCATCGCTGCTCCGCCCGATTCGCGGCCTGTTCTGCCTCGGCGTTTACGCGCGCCAGCTCGGTCGCAAACTTCGGATCGGCTGGATCGGGGAGCCTGACGTAGCGATCTTTCCGTTTGCCGTCAGCATCATAGTAGCGGAAGCGCCGGTAGGTCAGGCCCTTCTTTTGGCAAACGCCCTCGATGTCCACTAGTCCCATTCCCCAAGAGATGATCTGAAACCGGAGCGCTGGTCAACATAGCGGTCGAGCGCGCGCAGATCCCAAAGGTCGACATTGCCGTTGCGATCGGCCGGGCCCGGCAGCTGGCGGGCCTTCACCTGCTCGCGAAAGCGGGTGCGGCCGCGACCGAGATAGGCGGCGGCGGTTTCCTCGTCGACGAGGCGCGGCGCGATCGGCGCGATGTTGACGTGCTTGCCCATGTCAGGCGGCCGCTCCTCGACGATCGACCGGGATCGGATGGACCTTGGTGTAGAGAAGCGTGAATTCGATGGCGTACCAGACATGCGTCATGGCATCGATCCTCTGGCGCGTCATGCCGGGGGCGCTGTTGTCGTAGGCGATGAGCATCCGCTGCTTTGTTGCGCGGACACTGCGGGCCATCAGATCCTTGTCGTCCTGGTGCCAGTGCCGCGGTTCTCGGCGATCACCGCCCAGGACGCGCATGAAGTGGACGATATTGGACCAGATGATGTCGTCCCAGTCGGCCTTCTCGGCTGTGATCTGGCCAGCCTTTACCGCCGCCAGCGAGGCTTCGCGGCGTCGGGTGCGCTCCTCGGTCGCGGTCGCGATGAGGTCGGTGGGCGGCAGGGGGTCACGGCCGAGATAGGCGCTCATGGGTTCGCCGCCTCCAGTAGGGCGTCGACATGGCACCAGCGCGAGCTGAGCGGGCACCAGCATTGCAGGTCTCGCCCGCGCAGCGTGGGCAGTTCACGATCGAGGCGGTTGCGCCACTGGACCAGGCCGTTGATCTCGGACTGGTTGAAACCGAGCCGCTCCAGATCGCCGATCGTCAGCGCGCGTGAGAGCCAGCGGCGGTAAAGGCGCACCGATCGGGCATGGCCAAAGCGATCGGCGCGGAAAGGGTTGCCGCGAATGGTCGGGCGGCCACAGTAGATAATCCCCTCCGGGGTCGTCGCGCCGCGCTTGCGGCTGCGCTGATGCCGTCGAGGGGTGCGCAAGATCATGATCGAGGGGGCAGGGCCCCCTCGATCTTCCGACGGTTCAGCCGTCGCCGTAGCCGGAGCCGTCGCCGGAGCCGTCGCCGTAGCCGTCGCCGTAGCCGGAGCCGTAGCCGGAGCCGTCGCCGTAGCCGTCGCCGTAGCCGTAGCCGGAGCCGTAGCCGGAGCCGTCGCCGTAGCCGTCGCCGTAGCCGGAGCCGTAGCCGGAGCCGTAGCCGGCCTGCCCTGATAGCCCGCCCACATTAGCGGCCCGGATGGCTGGCGAGCGCGCGGATGCTCTGCTCGGCGGTTTCGGTGCATGCGATGATCTCGCAGTTCTCGGTCAGCACGATGTCGACCGGCGCGCCGATCTTGCTGTCGCCGTGCAGGCCCTCGGTCGCGACGCCGGAGAGGAAGGCCGCCTTGTTGGCCGGCTTCCAGTACCAGAGGCGGCGGGCGTCGGTCAGTTCGCAGGCACGTTCGCCGCGGCTTTTCAGCACGCCGGCATGCACGCCCGCATCACGGCAGCGCACGATCACATATTTGCCGACCCAGTTGTCGTCGGCGGTCACGGTATCAGCCATTGCATTCTCCTGTTGGCTGGTTGGAAAAAGGGGGGTGACGTCAGGCGCGCGGCTGGTCGTTGGGCCAGAAGAGGCGGACGATGAAGGCGACCAGGCCGACGGCGATGAAGAAGCCGATCCAGGGCAGGATGGCCCACACGATCATGGCGAGCAGCACGGCGACGAAGGCCGCGACTGCGATCTTCGCGGCGGGCGACTGGATGCCCGACCAACGGGCTTCGAGGTCGACGAAAAGCGCCTTGCCCTTGGCGAGGAGGGTGTTGAACATTTCCACGTTCGCTTGTCCTTTCGCAGGCGAATAGGACGGCGGGGGTCGTGTCCCCGCCGTCCACCCCCGATCAGTCGTTGATGGCCTTGTTGATCAGGTCGATCGGCTCCAGCTTGTCGGCTTCGGCCGCGCTGATCGTGTCGACGATGTCGAACTTGGCCGACGTCAGGCCGTCATCCAGGTGCGCGAGGAACTTCGCCGCGCCGGCGTCGTCACCGATCTGGACAAAGAGGATGGTGAAGTCCTCGTCCTTCTCCAGCTTGCCGGCGGCGCTGACGATCGCCGCTTCGGCTGCGGCGCGATCGTCGGGCTCGCCATCGGTGAAGATGAGCGCCACGGCCTTCTTGCCGTCGCCGTTGAGGGCGTCGATCTTCTGGATCGCTTCGGCCAGCGGGGTCGAGCCGCGCGGGCTGCGGGCCTGGAAGATCGAGGCGACCTTGTCGGCGGTCACGCCCTCATGGACTTCGACCGAGCCGCCAAACACGACGATGTCGATGCCGTCGGTGTCATACTGACCGAGGATCGACGCGAGGCCGAAGATGGTTTCCTGGGCTTCCTGCCAGCGGGTCTTGCCAGGATAGCGGGTCGAGGGCGATGCCATCGAGCCGGAGGCGTCCAGGCCGATGACGAAATCATATTCCGTGATCGTCTCGGGCGTTAGGGTAATCGTGTTCATCCTTGGTCCTTTCGCTTTAAACATCCACCGCTTTTCGGTGGGCATCCGGCGTCGTGTGCCGGGGTGCTTGGGTCGCCGGAAATCCGGCGGAATGGGGTCAGGAGCAGCGCGTCCACTGTGTCGTGGGCGTCGGCAGCGTCCCGAAATCGAAGCTGGCGAGCATGAACAGCGCGCCGATCGCAATGAGGGCGGCAAAGAAGAGGGCGGACCGCGTCACGGCTCGCGCCTTTCCGGGCTCGCCGGGTCGACATCGTCGCTGAAGCGGTCGCTGCCCGTGGCGAAGCTGTCGGGATAGAGGGGCCGACAGACGGCGCAGAAGCCGTCTTCCTGCGCGCCTGGCTTGCCGCACTCGGCGCAGTGCTTGAGGAAATGGACGCGGCTCATCCGCGCCGCCGCAGGCTGAACCATGACCGGCGCGGCTGCTCCATCGGCAGGATTGCGCCGCGCGCCCGTTCGCGCTGCCACTGGGTCAGCGGCGAGCGCAGCAGCGGATCGCGGCCGCGAATGTGAAAGCGAGCGCTCAACGGGCAGTCTTTCGCAGGACGATCGGCGCATCGCGCGGGATTGGTTCGAACAGCAGGGCGGCGACCATCTTGTGGCGATAGGCCGCGAACATGCTGACGATCGTCCAGGCGGCGAGGCCGAAGGCGCTGGTGAAGACCAGGGCGGCGATCTGGCTGGCGGCGCTCACTGGACAGCGCCCCGGACATAGATGGACGACCGGCTGCCTTGCGCGATGTTGCCAATCTTGCGCCAGCCCAGCTTCCGCAGGAGCATGGCGATCTGGAAATTATCGCGCGGCGCGGGGACGCGGCCTTCGCGCGCGGCCTCGCTCAGGTCGCGGCGCAGATCGGCCAGCGTGATCTCATTGGCGTCGCGCAACTGGCGGGCGATGAACAGGCCGATGCGCTTGCCCGCCTCGCTGGCGTCGGTCAGTGCGATCAGGGCGTTGTCATCGGCGGCCTTGGGATCGACCAGCTCGTCGATCGCGGCGCGGCGGCTCAGGCTGGCGGCAACGCCTTCGCGGGCGATGTGCGCGGTGCCGTCAGCGGCGTGGCTCAGCACGCGCCAGCGCAGGCCGTTGAACAAGGCGATGCTGCCGGGATTAGGGAATTCGGTTTCGACCTGAAGCATGACTGCCTCCCGTTGGTGTTGCGGGGCGGTATGTACGCCATGAACGTACACTAGTCAAATCGAAATGTACGGTGCATGCGTACCTCTTGTCGGATAGGCTGCACGGATGGGGATCAAAACATACGACGCGGGGCTTGTTGGCGAAGCGCGATACCAAAAGGCGGTGCGCGAAACGCGCTACGGCGAACGGGTTTCACTCGTGCATGAAACCGACAATCGGCATGATCCGCTGGCGGTGGTCGCGCGCAATGCGAGCGGCCAAGTCATTGGCTATGTGCCACGCGATTCCTGGTTGCAGCGTGCAATCGCGAAAGAGCGCAAAGACGTCGCAGCCTATGTTGTCGAGGTTACGGGCGGTACGCGCGACAAGCCCTCTTCCGGCATCGTCCTTCGCGTTGCCATAGGAGATCAGGCAGAATTGATGCGCGCCGAACTAGACCGCATGGCGGCGTCGAAGGGTTGCCTAGGCTTCCTGTTCAAGTGAAACGGCGCGTGCTGTGCCGTTGCTGGGACGATAACACGATGCCCACGATCTGGACGCCATCATCGGTCACAAGGTCCAGGCTTGCTGACCCTACCCGGATGACTTCCTGAAATTCTGGCCTGCTGGACTCTGCTCGCAGGACATATTCACTGCCTTCAACATCGAGCCGCTTGCAGGTCAATTCGACCAGGTCGTGCCGATGGCGTTCAACAATCACCAGATCGCCGGGAACGGGCGTGATATTGGTGAACTTGATCCACAAGACCTCCAGGTCGGAGCCTGGTGGGATGGTAAGGTCCATAGAATGGCCGGTCATCTTGACCGCCATGCGCTTCGCGTCCTTGAAGGGCGGTGGGCCGACCTCGATGTCGTATCGTTCCGATTCCGGCCACTCAGATTGTTCGCGCCACACGCCTGCTTCCACGGTTCCTTCAACGGTGAGGAAATATCGCTGCGGTTCGCCGCTGGCGGCACGGAGTGCTTCGGAGATCGACAGCTTCAAGACGTCATCCGCCTTGATCGACGGCTCGCCCTTACCTGCTAGGGCGCGAGCGAGGGCTACCGCAGCGTCGGGAGGAAGAGGCCCAGAGAAATCGGACGAGAAGTACCGCTGTACAGAAGATCGGCCAGCATAGCCGCCTCCCTTCGCGATGGCGTCGAGCGACAGGCCTGCGCGATGTTTCAGCGCTAAGAGCTGAGAACCAATGGTTTCTTCCTGATCCACAATGTCTGCATGACGGAACGGCTGTACATATTCTACGTTGACACCAGTACGCTGTGAGCGTACATCGCCGTTATGTCGCACGCAGAGATCATAGACCGCATCGGGGGTATAAGGAAGCTGGCCCAGTTGCTGGGCCACGCTCGCCATACCACCGTGCAAGGGTGGCGCGATCGGGACGCTATCCCGGTTAAGCATTGGCCTGACGTGATGACGGCCGCGCGGTCGGTTGAACAGCCATTGGAGCCTGAAGACTTCCTTCCTGATGAGATGCGTCATTCAGCATCTGACACTGCGGTTGATACGGAAGCGGAAGGATCGTCGTCACCGGGAAATGAGCCGCCGAAATCCCCTCCTGCTGAAGATGAGGCTGCATGATGCAGTCCGCCTGCCTCGGCAATGCCGATCGGATCGTTGCGCTGTGCGCGTCAGCCGTTGCCCGCTGGGATGCTATGTTCCAGGGCCGCACTGGCCGCATCCGCAAGCGCTTTGAGCCAATTGCTGTCTATCGACAGGATGACCGGCCCGGCGCTGAGCTGGAGGTGCAGCAGCGCCCGTCCGGTTTCATCGAAGGGTTTGAGGTAGATGTCCTGCACGACGGGAAATCGGTTCCGCTCCTTTGTTTCATCTACTGCGGCGTTGCCGAGGATGGTGGAGAGCCGGAGCAGATCGCTGGCCTCGATGACATGGGTCTTGTCCTTGATTTTAAGCGTGACAGCGCCGTTCGGCCCGCTGCTGAGCTTGATATCCTCGGGCCTGAGACGGGCCATGCCAGTTCCTTTCGTGTTCGATTCGATACCGACACGATAGCCGAAGCCGGGGGCGCTGGCAGCGCCCCTGGTGGAGGGCGCCGGAAAGCCCGTCACAAGCGCGGGGCGGCATAGATCATGCCGATCCGGGGGGATATCAGCATCGGGGAAAAGGCGCTTGCCCTGGCGACGAAGCGTGCGGTCGAGGCCGCAGGCGGGCTTGACCGCTGTGCCGAGGAAACGCCGGTGGGGCGCAGCCAGCTGTCGCGCTGCGGCTCGGTCAATGACCGGGACAGCATCGCGATCCGCGACGCCGTGACGATCGATCTGCTGGGGACGCGCACCGACGGTCATCCCTTCATCGTGCGGGCCATGTGCCGCCAGCTGGGCGGGGTGTTCGTGCGGATGCCCGATGCCAGTGAGGATGCGGGCGGGTTGACGCTGACAGTGGTCGAACTGGCCGGTGAGCTGGGCGACCTGTCGAACAGCATCCGCGCGGCGCTCAGCCCAGACGGTGAGATGGGCGTCGAGCCCTCGCCGCGCGAGCGCGAGAAGATCCGCGCCGACATTCTTCGGATGCAGGAAACGCTGGCGGCGCTCGATCGCCGCCTCGCCGATCAGGAGGGGGACCGTTGAATATGCAGGCACTGTCGCCCGATCAGTTCGAAGCCTGGGTCGCGCGCGCGGTGCCCGGCGAAGATGTCGTCTATTGCACCGGCCTGCGGCCGAGTGAGGCGATCGGGGCTGCGGTGCGCGCGCTGCATGAGCGCGGGCTGGTGACGATGACCACGAAGCGGGCCGACGAAGGCTTCCGCTTCATCGCGCAGCGCCTGCCCGATCCGCCGCGTCGTGTGCCGGAGCGGCGCGGGCGGTTCGTGCGGCGCGAGATCAGGGGCCGCTACACAGCTGAGCGCATGATCCTGAAGATACTCGTGACGGCGGCAGACAAAGGGCATCCGTGCCCGACCAATGGCGAGTTGGCGCGGCGTGTCGGCCTCGCCGGTGCAGCGTCCGCCAGCTACCGGATGCGCCGACTGGTCGCCGCAGGAAAGATCGCGATCGAGGAGCCGTCGCCGCTCGAACGGCGGGTGGTGACGATCGCGGCCACAGGCAAGCAGACACGGAGGGCGATGCTGTGAGCGGGGAAGGGATGATCGCGGCCGACAGGGAGGAACTGATCCAGTGTTTCCGCTGCCCCGCCCAAGGCGTGGTGGTAGCCGGTGTCGCGCTGCCCGATGGATGGGACGCGCTTCGCGTACCTGGCTATGTGCCCGCCTATTTCTGCGACTGCTGCGTCGGCAGCGGGTCGATGGAATATTATCGCGCGCAGCAGGGGATTCCTCGTCGGCAGCAATGGCGCTTCGCCAGCGGGATCGACGCATTCTATCAGCCCGTCACGCGTAAGGTGCTGCTGGCTACGCCGGAGGGCATGGCGGAGATCAGTGAGCAGGACGCGCAGGCGCTCTATGCCGCCATCGGAGCCGCGCTGGCGATCCGCGACCATGCCTATCATCTGGCGGCGGAGGTCCGTTCGTGAGCTTCGTCGACATGACCATCACCCGCCGCCATTTCGAGGCGCGGTACAACCAGGTCGGCCGCGCGTTGCTGGCCAACCTCGCCGACATCTTCGGCGTCGATTTCGACACGGCCGAGCATTGGGCCGACGAAATCGACCGCGCCACCCAACAACAGATTGCCGCTGCGCCCCTCTCAGGCGGCGGCATGGCGGGGGCGGTCCCCATAGCAGCCGCCCCCGCCGATCCCGAACAACCATAAGCCGGAACCGGCGCACCACCAGAGAAGGACGTCCCATCATGCCCAGAGCGAAGAAAGCGGCGCCGGCAGTGGCGCCAGAGGAGATCACAGCACCGGAGGGCCTTCGGGTCGCACCTATGGCCATTCAGCCGGTGCCGCTCGACCGTCTTGTCCGCGCGCCAGAAAATGTGCGCCACACGGACAAGGCGGCCGATGTCGACAGCCTGGCCGACGACATCGCTGCCAAGGGCCTGCTGCAGAACCTGATCGGCTATGCCGACATTGACGCGGTGATGGTCTATGTCGTCGGCGGCGGTCGGCGGCTCCAGGCGTTGCATGTGCTGCGGGAGCGCGGCCTGCTGGACGACAGCTTCGCGGTCCCGGTGCTGATCCGCGACCAGGCCGAGGCGGTCGAGCTGTCGCTGTCGGAAAATCTGGCGAAGCGGGACATGAACCCGGCGGACGAATTCCTAGCGTTCCAGGAGTTGATGCGGCCGGGCACGCTGTCGCCCGCCGATCTCGCCAAGCGGTTCGGCTTTTCCGAGCGTTATGTGAAGCAGCGGCTTAGGCTGGCGGGCCTGGTGCCCGAGATCCTCGACGCCATGCGGCAGGGCAAGCTGACGATCGACGCGGCGATGGCCTATGCCGGAACGCAGGATCAGAAGCTGCAGCTCAAGATATTCCATGCCGAGGCGAAGAAGGGCACCTGGGGCCACGGCGTACAGAGCATCCGGGGCGGCATCGTCAATGCCCAGATGCGGACCGGCGACCCGCTGTTCAAACTCGTCGGCAAGGCGGATTATGAGAAGAAAGGCGGGCGCTATGAAGATGACCTATTCGCCGACGCTGAGGGCCATGACGGCCGCAAGCTGATCGATCCCGACATCATCGTCACGACCGCCGCCGATCGCGCGCATTTCCAGCAGGCCCGGCTGTTGAGCGAGGCGCAGGCTTCGCATCCGACGACGAGCGATCTGCTGCCCTGCCCAGGGTTGCGGATCGGACGGTTCCCGACCGCGCCGAAAGGCTATGTCCTGGTCGAGCGACCTTATTGGCGGCAGGATCTTCCGGCCTATCCCAAGCTGCGCGACCAGGCCGCTGCCAAAGGGATCGACATCGTCGGCGTCTATGGCGTCGAATATAACGGCAAGCTGATCGTCCATGAGCAGTTTTTCGTGCCTGGCGCGCGGCTTCCAGATCTGATCCCGCCGCAGCAAGCGGCGCCTCGGAAGTCGGAAGCGGAATATGCAGCGGAGCGGCGTGCGGCGTCGATCCGGGGCGTCGCGGCCTGGTTGGTGGCGCGGGATCACTACCGGGAACGCCCGGAGGGACGGATATGGTGGGAAACGACACAGCCCCATCTCGGTCGCACCGTCGAGCAGGACGGCCTTGGCGAATGCTACACGGTCGGCATGTCGATCCTGGTAACGCCGGAAGAGATCGACGCACGGCTGGAGGATGCCCAGAAGGAATATCTGCTGCAGGAGGCCGAGAAGGCCGCGCAGCGCGAAGCCGAGGAAAGGGCGAAGGCGGAAGCCGCTGCTGCGCTGGAGGCCCGTCGGGCCGAAGTGCTGGCGATGGACCCGGCCCCGATCGTCATCCTGGTCGACGGGCTGGCGCATTTCCGCTGGGAGAATGGCGGCTATGCCGACGAGCAGGAGGATGCGGGCGAGGATCTCGACGGCTCCTATTATGACGATCTGGAAGAGTTGCTGGAGTGTGCTGGCAGCATAGGCCCGGTCTGGCCGTCGATCGAAGCCTGGGCGGAAAACCCGCATGGCGACAATGTCGCTGAAATCGAGGAGGAGGCCGCGTGAGCCGGCCCGCCACAGCCCGGCTGAAGGTGCAGCCGATCCGCGGGCTGCGGCCCAGCCTGGAATTCCGCCCGCTCCATTCGCTGGGTATCGACCCGACCTATCAGCGGTCGATCGATGTCGGCGGCAGCCAGTCGCTGATCCGGCGCATCGCCATGCATTGGGACTGGGGGCTGTGCCAGCCCCTGACCGTCGCCAAGCGGGATGACGGGTCGCTGTGGGTGGTGGATGGGCAGCACCGGCTGGCTGCGGCCCGGATGCGGAGCGACATCTATGACCTGCCCTGCGTCGTCATGCCGTCGCAGTCGGCCGACGAGGAAGCGGCGACCTTCGTCGCCATGAACCAGCAGCGGCGGCCGCTAAGCAAGCTGGAGATCTTCCGCGCCGCGCTGGTCGCGCATGATGAGGAGGCGCGCACGATCGACCGGGCGCTGAAGGATGCCGGGCTCGGCCTCGCGACCTCGACCAATCCCGACAGCTGGAAGCCGGGCCAGGTGGTGAATGTCGGCGGGCTGCAATGGTGTCTCAGCCAATATGGCGAGCATGTGCTGCGCCGGTCCTGCATGGTCGCCGCCCAGGCGTTCGCCGACCAGGTGCTGCGCTACTTCGGCACGATCTTTCCCGGCATCGCGGCGGCGGTCGCGCGGCTGCCCCGTCCGCTGGCCGACAGCGACATCGCCTTCCTGCAGGCGGTGCTGGGGGGGGGCACTCAGGCCGATTGGGTCCGCGACATCCAGCGGGTCAAGGCGGACAAGCCCGATCTGAACATGCGCGCCGCCGCCAAGCAGGCGATCGCTGACGCGCTCGACGAAGCTCTGGCGGACGACTGATGCGGGGCGGCCCTTCCTTGCGGCGGCTCGCCTTCGTCGCCGGTCGCCGTGTCGGTGTCGGCGCTGCATCCCGCGCACCGGGACGGGCGCAGCATCTTTCCGTCGCGCGTGTTCGAGGCGGGCGAAGTCAAGCGGGTGCTGAAGACCGGGCATCAGTCGCGCAAGATCGGCAAGGTGGTGATGAAGGGCCATCGCAAGGGCTGGCCGATCTTCACCCTGACGCTGGAGGAACGGGCGACCTGTCCGCGCAGCTGTCAGGCATGGGGCTGGTGCTATGGCAACAATATGCAGGCGGCCGAGCGGATCGTCGCGGACCATGCGCTGGAGGCGGGCCTGTGGCGCGAGCTGGAGCAGCTGCAGCGCGCGCATCCCGGCGGCTATCTGGTGCGGGTCCATATCCTCGGCGACTTCTATTCGGTCGGCTATGTCGACCTGTGGGCGCGGGCGCTGAAGGCGTTTCCTGCTCTCCATGTCTTCGGCTTTTCGGCGCGTGATCCCGGCTGCGACCCGATCGGGCAGGCGCTGGACCAGCTCGCGTCGGCCGACTGGCAGCGGTTCGCGCTGCGCTTTTCGGGCCGGCCTGGTTCCGAGCGGGCGAGCCGGCTGGTCAGCGGCGATGAAGTGGACGAAGCCGCGATCCTGTGCCCGGCCCAGACCGGCGCCACCGACTGCTGCGCGACCTGCGCGCTCTGCTGGCAGTCCGCCAAATCCATAGCGTTTCGGAGGCATTGACGATGATGCGATTCTTGCCACGTTTTGAATTTACCGACCATGGGGTGGGCGGCATCGCTGCCGACGACCGATTTGAATGGTTCGAGGGGCGCGGGCTGCTGATCCAGTGGGGCCGCTTCCTCATCGAGATCGTCTTCGCGCGGCGGGAGCAGCTCGGATGATCCAGGTCAACGTCAAGACGCTGCGCGGGGCGCTGAAGGCGATCAACGCCGTGGTGGAGAAACGCACGACCGTGTCGATCTGCGCGACCGTGCTGGTGCGCTCCACGCCGGGCCAGATGTTCCTGACCGGCACCGGCCTCGACATCATGATCGAGAAGACGGTCGACCTTGAGGATGCGGGCGCGAACAAGGCCATGTCCTTCTGCGTCGACGCCTCGACCCTGGCGTCGATCGCGGGCAAGCTGCCGGCGGAGGGCGTCGCGACGATCGAAGGCGACGGCAACACCGGCATCACGATCAAGTGCGGTCGCGCCCGGTTCAAGCTGCCGACGCTGTCGGCCGACGACTTCCCGGTACTCGTCGGTGGCGACTGGGACGCCCAGTGGGAACAGGACGGCACCCAACTGGTGCAGATGATCGAGAGCGTGCGCTTCGCCATCTCGACCGAGGAAACCCGCTATTATCTGAACGGCATCTATGTCCATGTGCCGGATGGCTCGGAATGTCAGTTCGCTGCGGCAACAGACGGCCATCGTCTCGCGCGCTTCCATTGCGATGCGGCGGAGGGTGCGGAGGAAATGCCGGGCATCATCCTGCCGCGCAAGGCGGTCGCCGCGCTCGCCCAGCTGCTGGACGAAGAGGGCGGCAAGGTCGATGTCGCGGTGAGCACGTCGAAATTCCGCTTCGAGATCGGAACGACTGTGCTGACGGGCAAGCTGATCGACGGCACCTTCCCCGATTACACCCGCGTCATTCCTGCCGCCAACCGGCTCGACTGCTGGTTCGAGCCCGGCCCGCTGGCCGAGGCGGTGGAGCGGGTGCTGACGATCAGCAGCGACAAGTCGCGGTCGATCGCGTTCACCTTCGACGCCAAGGCGATCACGCTGGAGGTCGTCAGCCCGGAAAACGGCACGGCGAGCGAGGAAGTGCCCTGCGAATATGAGGGCGACGCGCTGCGGATCGGCTTCAATGGCGGCTATCTGCTCGACGTGCTGCGGCACCTGAAGGGCGGCGGCGACGAGCGCGCGCGTGTGAAGCTGGCCGATCCTGCCGCGCCGTCGCTCTGGCAGACCAGCGACAATGCCGCCCGCCTCTATGTCCTGATGCCGTTGAGGGTGTGAGCCATGGCCGAGCTGCAGCGATTCCTTCCTCCTGGTGAACTCTACCGCCGCGCCCGCAAGGTCGAGGAGCTGGCGCGCGTGGTGATGGACTGCACGAGCAGAGGATGCGCGCTGCGCGATGTCGCGCGGGCGACGAAGATCATGTCGGAAATCAGCGCCATCGTCGGCGCGGGGGAGGAATGATGGATACGGTGGCGAAAGAGCCCTGGGTCACGCGCTGGGGTCGGGAATCCGACAGCTGGAACATTGTCGAGCTGGATGATGGCAACCCGGATGAGGATGTGGAGGGCGGTGAGAGCGATGGATCGGGTCTGCCGGGCCGCTGGCTGGTGGGGCAGGCCGTCGCGCAATGGTCGTTGACGCAGCCGACGGAACCGACGGCCGAAGTTGTTGCCAATGTCTTCAACCTGCCTCTCGACCTTGCCCAGGACGTGATGGGCCTCGATCCCGGACAGTCGATCACGAAGCCTGCCCTCGGTCGCGCCATCCAGGTGTGGAGCGGCCTGCAGGACCAGGGCTGGGCCGATCAGACGGTCGGAGCGGCGGCGCTCGCCTTTCATTTGTCTCCGGCGTTGATCGCTGAAGCCGTCGAGGATCATCCCTGGATGTTTCTGGGCGGCGACCGCGCCGATCTCGCTGCCATGACCATCGAACATGACGGGGAATAGCGCGCCGTCGTCCTGACGGCCGCGATCTTCGCAACATCGATATTTGCTTCGACCTGACTTTTCGGGGTGGGAATTCGTGTCTCTTCCACAATCGTTCCTGGACAGCATCCGCGATCGCACTTCGCTTTCGGCGCTGATCGGCGCGTCGATCAAGCTGGAGAAGGCGGGGCGCGAGCATAAGGCGTGCTGCCCCTTCCACGGCGAGAAGACCGCCAGCTTCACGATCAATGATGACAAGGGCTTCTATCACTGCTTCGGCTGCGGCGCGCATGGCGATGCCATCCGCTGGCTGACCGATCATGCCGGCATGGACTTCATCGATGCGGTGAAGGAGCTGGCGGCGAAGGCGGGGATCGAGATGCCGGCGCGATCGCCGGAGGATGCCCAGCGCGAGCGCCGCCGCAGCGAAACCAGCGATGTCATGGGCAGCGCGGCCGAATGGTTCCAGCGGCAGCTGCACGGGGAATCGCGGGCGCTGGCGCAGCTGGAGGCGCGCGGGATCTCCACGGCCTCGATCGCGCGCTTTGGCCTGGGCTATGCGCCGGGGCAGCGATCAATCGGCGGCAGCGGCATCGCGCCGGCGCAGCTGGTCGACGCGGGGCTGCTGATCGACACGGACGATGGCTTTCGCGATCGGTTCCGCGGGCGGCTGATGGTGCCGATCCAGGATGCGCGCGGGCGCGTCATCGCCTTTGGCGGCCGCGCCACCCGTCCGGGGCAGGAGCCCAAATATGTCAACAGCGAGGGCGGCAGCTTCGACAAGGGCGCCACCCTCTACAATCTGCACCGCGCGGCGCCGGCGGCGCGATCGGCGCGGCGGCTGATCATCGTCGAAGGCTATTTCGACGTGATCGCGCTCGACCAGGCCGGGATCGCGGAAGTCGTCGCGCCGATGGGCACAGCGATCACCCCGCAGCAGCTGGAGCGCGCCTGGCGCGTGTTCGAGCGCCCGGTGCTGCTTATGGACGGCGATGCGGCAGGGCGGAAGGCCGCGCTGCGCGCCTGCGAACGGGCGCTTCCGCTCGTCGGGCCGGGCCGCTCGCTGTCGATTGCCACCCTTCCTGACGGTTCCGATCCCGACGATCTGGTGCGATCGCAGGGGCGGGCGGCGATCGACGCGCTGATCGACGCGGCCGTACCGCTCGCCGACGCGCTGTGGCAGGGGGTGCTGGCCGATGCCGACCACGCCACCCCTGAAGGCCGCGCTGCGATCTGGAAGCGGCTCGCCGGCATGGCGGGCGCCATCGCGGACGAGGAAACCCGCGCCCAATATCTGAGCGACTGGCGGGCGCGGTTCGATGTCGCCTTCCCGCCGCCGCCGCCTTGGGCGCGCGACATCGAAACCCTTCCATTCGGAAGGCTGGAAGCTCTGTCCGAACAGCCCGAGCCGGTGCAGGCACGGCTGAAGGCGATGGCCGTGGCCTGGTTCGATGGCCGGATCGAGCGTCTGGTCGACAGCAAGGACGCGGTGCTGCGGCTCGCCTTCGTCGCCGGTCGCCGTGTCGGCGCGGGGCTGCTGGCGGAGGTCGAGGTCAAGGAAAAGCTGCTGGTGCGGCTCGATGCGCTGCCCGACCTGCAGCCCGCCGACGTGGAGCGGGCGCTGGGCGATGGCATCAACCGGGCTTGGGACATCGGGCCGGATCTGGTGACGCTGGGCTGCGTCCTGCACCCGATGACCGATTTCGGCATAGGAGAGCGCCTGATCGCACGACATGGCACGGCCTTTCGTTTCACCACGGCGAAGGGCTGGCTGGGGTGGGACGATCGGCGCTGGCGCGTGCTCGACCAGGACAAGGATGGTCCGCCGCCATCGGAGCTGCAATCGGCGATCTTCGACACGATCCGCGCCATCCAGGCGGAGGCGCGGGCGGTGCGGCAGACGGGCATCCATGATCCCGACAGCAATCCGCACGGGCTCGACCGGCTGATCCCTTCCGGCAGGAAGAATGTGCTGCTGTCGGCGCTGCTCGCCAAGTTCGGCCGCGAAAGCGAGACGGCGGGCAAGCCCAGCTCGATCGCCAAGCTGGCGCAGAAATGGCTGACGGTGTCGATCGAGGCGTTCGACTGCGATCCGTTCGCCATCAACGTGCTGAACGGCACGCTGCGCTTCGAGCGGTATCGGGACAGCGACGGCCGCCGGCGCGCGCGGTTCAGCCTGGAGGCGCATCGGCGCGAGGATCTGAACACGAAGCTGGCGCCGGTGGCGTTCGATCCCGACGCGATCTGCCCGATCTATGACGACTTCTTTGCCTGGGCGCATCCCGACGGCGGCATGCGGCGCTATCTGCACCAGGTCGTCGGCTATACCGCGACGGGCGACACGGGCGAGCAGAAGCTGTGGTTTCACTATGGCCTGGGTGCGAACGGCAAGTCGACGGCGATGGACCTGTGGGCGCATGTGCTGGGCGATTATGCCGGCACGATCGGGATCGAAACCTTCCTCGACCAGGGCATCAAGAAGCGAGGTGATGCGGCCTCGCCGGATCTCGCGCGGCTCGGTGGCGTACGCCTGTTGCGCGCGTCGGAGCCGGAGCGCGGGGCGAAGCTCAATGAGGCGCTGATCAAGGCGGCGACCGGCGGCGAGCCGATGGCGGTGCGCGCCCTGCATCGCGGTTTCTTCGACCTGCTGCCGCTGTTCAAGCTGCATATCGGCGGCAATTACAAGCCGTCGATCCCCGGCACCGACGAGGGCATCTGGCGGCGCATGAAGCTGGTGCCGTGGAACGCGCATGTCGCCGATGGTGAACGCGACGAGCAGCTGCCGCTGAAGCTGCGCGCTGAAGCCGCGGGCGTGCTCAACCACATGGTGCGCGGCCTGCTGGACTGGCTCGCCAACGGGCTGATCGAGCCTGACGCGGTGCGCGAGGCCACGGCGCAATATCGTGAGGACAGCGACCCGCTGGCGCGATTCCTGAAGCTCTGCACAGCGCAGGACCAGCAAGGGCGCGTCCAGTCGTCGCGGCTCTACGAAGTCTTCCAGGCATGGTGCAAGGCCGCTGGCGAGCGCGAGTGGACGCCCGTCGGTTTCAGCAAGGCCATGCTCGACAAGGGCTTTGTGAAGAAGACCAGCAACGGCGTCCAGTGGCTCGGCATGCGCCTGGTGCGGGAGGTCGGCGACTTTGTCGATGAGCATGGGCGGGTGCGCGAGGTGCCGATCGAGACGCCCGAGGAGGTTCGCGCGCCTCCTGCGGGGCCGCCTCCCGATGCTGATGCCGACTGGGTGCCGGACTTCTGACGGCGGTTTGATCGACGCGAAGGCTTCCAAAGTGGAAGGGCTGCGGAAGGGTTGATGGAAGGGCAAAAGCGCGGATTTCTGCGCCTTTGGAAGGGCTGGAATGGTTGCCGACATATTGCCATCGCATGCGCGCGCGGGCGCATGCATGAGCGAAAATATACGTTATCTATTCCAACCCTTCCAAGGCTTCCAAAATAGAGAAAATACATAGAGATTTCATTGATTTAGAATGTGGAAGGGTGAGAGCATGGGGGTTCCAGTGGTGGAAGGGTCGCAATTCTGGACTTTCGCGGACGTGGAGGAGCGCCTGATCGAGGCGATGCGCTTCTGGTGGCATGTCGATGGCGGGGGCTGGCCGTTCGCGTCCGATGGTCCGTGGCATCTGATCGCGGCCGACAAGAGTTGGGATTGGGACAAGGATCGGTGGGCCGATGCGCTGCCGCCCAAGCTGCCGCTGTCGATCGAGCAGATGAAGCGGCGGGATGAGGCGACGGCGTGGCTGCTGCATGCGCCTGCCCAGGACCGGCGGCTCGTGCTGCTGGCCGTGCGGGCGCTGGCTGCTGGTCGGAAGCGGGTGCCGTGGCGGCAGTTGCTCAAGCCGATGGGGCTGAAGCTCGGCGCAGATGGGTTGCGGATGCGCTATGGCCGCGCCGTAACGTGCATTTGCAATGCGCTGAACACCGCAGAAATGCGCGCATAGAGACGGCGCAAGCCCTAGAATGTTGCCTTAAAAAAATATTCTGTGTTCGTCTCTGCGGCCAATTCGGGTAATTCACAGATACGCTGATGGCGGGCCTTCGCTCTCCATCATCGGGCATCCTCTTCTCACCTTGCAACGCCCCGCTTGGCCTCGTGCTCGGCGGGGCGTTGCCGTTTCGGACATCATCCATGCCCACGATGCCCAAGCTGCTGCGCCCCGCGGGATCGCGGTCGGGCGTCCAGGTGCGGCGGGAGCAGGACCAGCGGCGCGGATCGTCCACATCGCGCGGATATACCGGGCGATGGGCCAAGGCGGCGGCCTCCTTCCGGCGGTCGCATCCGCTCTGTGAATATTGTGCCTTGGAGGGGAAGGCCGAGGCGTCGACGCTGGTCGATCATCTCTATCCCCATCGCGTGTTCGATGGCGTGTTCTGGCTGGTCGAGTGGTGGGTGGCGAGCTGCGACCCATGCCATTCGGGCATGAAGCAGGCGGTGGAGCGCGCCGGCAAGGCGGCGATCGACGCCCTCGCGCGGCGGTTGGGCCGGGCCGTCATGTCGGACCCACCGGGGGGCGGGTAAAACATTGGAGCCGATCGCCTGCCGACCGGGCTGCAAGACAGGAAAAAATCGGCGCGAAATTGGCGCCCAGATATTTTTTTAAGCCGCTGATCAAGCGGCGGAAACGGTGAAGGAGGTGGGCCGCAAGGTCGATCGGCCAAGGAGTTTTTTATGGCACGCGGACGAAAGCCGGACCCGCATCAGGCGGAGAAGGGCTATCCCAACCGGCGCAAGTCGGCGACGCAGAAGCGCGAAGCGGAAGCGCAGCGCGTGGCGCAGCTGCTGGTTGCCACCACGGCGACAGATGCGCTGAAACCGCCGCCCCTGATCGACCAGGGACCGCTCTATGCCGGGGCAGTGGCGGTGTGGACTGAGATGGCGCCGCGGTTGATCCGGACCAACCGCTTGCCCGAACAGCACCGCATGATCTTCGCGATGTTCTGCGTCTATTATGCCGACTGGGTTTCGTTGAATGACCAGCTGAAGCAGGAAGGCATGACGCAGCGGGTGAAGACGGTCGCGGGTGGCTACATGATCCGCGATCATCCGGCGGTGCGCCGGCGGCAGGAATGCTTCGACAATGTCATGACGCTGTCGCGGCAATTCGGCCTGACGCCGCATGACGAATATGACCTGTTCAAGAACCAGGCTGCGGCCGTCGCGACGAACCCCGGCCTGTTCGGCGGGGCTTTGCCGGTTCCCGCCCAGGGGCGCGGCGAGCCCGATGCCGATCCAGCCCCGGCGCCGAGCCCTTCCGGTCCTCGCGTCGGTATGCTGACCGACATGGATTCGCCGCCACCGGGCCATCGGCCGAACTGACATGGCGACCGAGACGGCAGCGCCCGCGCTGTCGCCGTGGTGGCAGAAAGGTGACCCGCTGCCGCCCTGGCTCAATCAGGTGGCGGACGACGTGGCCTTTCGGTGGGCGATCGGGGCGTGGAAGAAGGCGGCGGCGCAGCCCGGTGCATGGTTTGACCATGCCAAGGCAGCGCGGGTCGTCGAACTATGGCCCCAGATTTTCCGGCTGACGGACGACCGCTTCGCGGGCGTGCCGTTCCGCCTCAATGTCTGGCAGGAGATCATCGTCCGGCTGCTGTTTGGGTGGAAGCATCCGATCCAGATCATCGACCCGCTGACGGGCCTGGAGGTCGAGGAGCATGTGCGGATCTTCCAGATCCTGCGCCTGTGGATTCCGCGCAAGAACGGGAAGTCGGAGTTTCTGGCCGCCCTTGCGCTGATGTTCTGGGCGATCGAGGGCGTGCAGGGCGGACAGGGCTTCGTCTTCGCCCGCGACGAAACGCAGGCGGAAATACCGTTCGCCAAGATGCAGGCGATGGTCGCACATAGCGAAACGCTGTCGAGCGACGTCCAGGTGCATAGCGGTCATATGTGGCTGAAGCCGCTGGCGTCGTCCTTCGTGCTGCTCACCGGCAGCGACCAGGGAAAACATGGCAAGTCGCCCACCGTAACGCTGGGCGATGAGATGCACGAGTGGAAGAGCCGCAAGATCGAGAACGATCTGCGGCAAGGCCAAGGCGCCCGCCTGCAGCCGATCGCGCTGTTCGCATCGACCGCGGGCCTGAAGACGAACCAGACTGGCGTCGAGATCTGGGAGGAGAGCGAGCAGATATTGGACGGGTCGATCGACGATCCGTCGACGCTGGTCGTGGTGTTCGCGGCGCCGGAAGAGGCAGACTGGGAAGACGAGGCGGTGTGGCGGGCGGCGAACCCGTCGCTCGGCCTCTCGCCGACGCTGCAGTTCCTGCGGAGCGAGGCACGGCTTGCCAAGGGCAATCCCGTCAAGGAAGCGCATTTCCGCTGCTACCATCTCAACCAGTGGGTCGATGACCAGGCCCTCTGGCTGAACATGGCGAAGTGGGACGTCTGTCAGTCGCCCCGCAATGGGTGGAAGGAGATGGCCGAACGGATGGCGGGCCGCCGCTGCTTCGGCGCCTGGGACTTGTCGTCGGTGCGGGACATCACCGCGCTGGTGTGGCTGTTCCCGCCTATCGCGGGCGATCCGCTCTGGCATCTGGCGTGTCGTTTTTGGGTGCCGGAAACCTCGCTGGCGCAGCGCGTGAAGGAGAGCAAGGTTCCCTTCGATCGGTGGCAGTCGATCGGCGCTCTGGAAGTGACGCCGGGGGACATCGTTGACCAGGACTATGTCCTGCGAGCGGTGCAGGAAGGTATCGGCGCGTTCGATGTCGAGCGGATCGGTTACGATCCGTGGGGTGGCGTCAAGCTCGTGACGGACATGCAGAAGGAAGGCATCGATGCCGACCTCCTGCTGCAGGTTCGCCAGGGCATCCATACGTTGGGTGAGCCGACCAAGGAATTCGAGCGGCACGTCTATGCCGGCACACTGGATCATGGGGGGCATCCCCTGCTGCGCTATATGGCGCGAAACACGATGGTCCGGTTCGACGAGAACCTGAATTACATGCCCGCGAAGAAGCGGTCGAAGGACAAGATCGACGGCATCGTCGCGGCCGTGATGGCGCAGGCGGTGGCGATGGCTGGTGATACGCCCGAGCTGACGCCGGGGGTCATCGCCCTGTGACACATCAATTTGGCGAAGGGATCATGCGATGACTGCGGATGCGCCTCGGCCGCCGGCAGCAAAGGACGCCGCCTGATGGGCTGGCGGAACTGGCTGGGCCTGCCCGAGCTGGAGCAGAAATCGGCGAGCGCGGACACGCTCGACCAGATCCTGCGCGAGGTGTTTGGTCAGGCCAACAGCAAGGCCGGTCAGGCGGTGAACCTCCGCACGGCGCTGGAGGTGACGACGGTTCTCTGCTGCGCGCGGGTGATTGCCGAGGGAATCGCCCAGGTGCCGTGGAAGCTCTACCAGCGGGAGACCGATGGCGGGCGCCGCGAAGCGCGAGATCATTCGCTCTTTCGATTGCTGCATCGCCAGCCCAATGCCTGGCAGACCAGCTTTGAGTTTCGCGAGACGATCGCCCTGCACTTGGTGCTGGCCGGGGATGCCTTTGTATGGAAGAACAGGCGGGCATCGGGGGAGATATTGGAGCTGATCCCCTACGAGCCGGGATGTGTGACTGTCACGCGCAACAGTGACATGACGCTGGACTATGACCTGACGCTGCGCGGAGGGCGCCGCCAGCGCATCCCGCGTAACCAGATGTGGCACATTCGGGGGCCCAGCTGGAACGGTTATCTCGGCCTCAACGCCGTCAACCTGGCGCGCAACGCGATCGGGCTGGCCCTCGCGACGGAAGAATTCGGCTCGGCACTATTCGCCAACGGGGCTCGCCCAGGGGGGCTGCTGACGACCGACCAACCGTTGAAGCCGGAAACGGCGGAGCAGATTCGCACGAGCTGGCAGGCGGCGCAGGAGGGGACCGGGAACGCCATGAAGACGGCGATCCTGCACTCTGGCCTCAGCTATAGCGCGCTGTCCTACAATGCCGAGGAAGCCCAGTTCAACGAAACGCAGAAGCGAGCGGCGATCAGCATCTGCGCGGCGCTCAGGGTGCTGCCGATCATGGCGATGCAGAATGAAGGCACGATGGCCTATGCCAGCGTCGAACAGCTGCTGCTCGCGCACCTGACGCACACGCTGATGCCTTGGTTCGAGCGGATCGATCAGTCGGCCGAGACGAACCTGCTGTCCATGGCTGAGCAGCGCGAGGGCTTCTACACCAAGCTGGAAGCCAAGGGCATGATGCGCGGGACCGCCAAGGACCGGGCCGAATTCAATCAGATCATGCGCCAGAATGGCGTGATTACCGTCAATGAGTGGCGCGAGTCCGAGGACATGGACCGCTCCGACGATCCCACGGCCGACCACCTGCGGCCCGCGGTCAACATCTACGGTCCCGACAACCAACCTTCCGGGGAATGACCATGGAGAAAATGCAGTTCGACCTGCGCGAATTCAAGTTCGCGGAGGGTGGGGATACCATGTCCCTGGAGGGCTATGGCGCTGTGTTCGGCAATGTCGACAGCTATGGCGACGTGATCGAGCCGGGGGCCTTCGCCAAGACGCTGGCGCACCACAAGACTGCCGGCACTTTGCCGCAGATGTTGCTGGAGCATGGCTTCTCGGCTTCGCCGCTGCCTGTCGGAAAATGGACCGAGATGTCGGAAGACGGCCATGGCCTGAAGGTCAAGGGCGAGATCCTGCCCACGAGCGAGGGCAAGGATACCTATATCGCCCTGAAGGCGAAGGCGATCACCGGCTTGTCGATCGGCTACCGTCCGGTTGAATTCGAGATGCGCGCCAAGCCTGAAGATCCGCGCCGCCGGCTCAAGAGCGTCGACTTGGTCGAGGTGTCGATCGTCGGCAACCCGGCCAACGGCAAGGCGCGCGTGGCCAGCGTGAAATCGGCCGATGCCATCATCACCATTCGCGACCTGGAGGATACCCTGCGGGAGGCAGGCTTTTCCAAGTCCGAGGCGCTCGCCGTGTGCGGGCGGTTCCAAGCCAAGACCGACCGGAGGGATTCCGGCGCGGATGCGGCGACCGTTGCCGATTTCGATCGGCTTCTCTCCAAAATCCGGGCCTGAGCCCGTTTCCCAAGGACATCATCATGAGTGAGATCACCGAAAAGCTCGGCCAGATCGAGCGCGCCTTCGACGAGTTCAAGTCGAAGCAGGACACCGTCATCGCCGACGAGGTGAAGAAGGGCACGGCCGACGTCGTTCGCAAGAATGAGGTTGATGAGATCAATGCCAGCATCACGCAGCTTTCCGATGAGCTGAAGGCGCTGGAAGCCAAGGCGAACCGCATCGGCGCGGGCGAGGACGACAGCCCCGAAGTGGCCGAACATAAGGCCGCGTTCGGCAAGTGGATGCGGAAGGGCGTCGACGACGGTCTCGCCGATCTGGAAGCCAAGGCGCTCAACGTCACGACCTCGGCCGATGGCGGCTATGCCGTGCCGGAAGAGATCGACCGCAACATCCTCGATCTCATCAAGCAAGTTTCGCCGGTGCGGGCCCTGGCCACCGTCGTCGCCGTTGGCACCAGCGATTACAAGAAGCTGGTCAATGTCCGCGGCACTGCCAGCGGTTGGGTCGGCGAAACCTCGACCCGGCCCGAGACCAACACGCCGCAGCTGGCTGAAGTGCCGGCGATCATGGGCGAGCTGTATGCCAACCCGCAGGCGACCCAGCGGATGCTCGACGATGCCTTCTTCGACAGCGAAGCCTGGCTCGCCGCGGAACTGGCCGACGAGTTCGCCAAGGCGGAAGGCGCGGCATTCATCAGCGGCAACGGCACCAACCGGCCCAAGGGCTTCCTGGCCTATACCATCAACACCTCGGCCGATGGAGCGCGCACCTTCGGCGACCTGCAGATGGTGAAGACTGCCGTGGCCGGCGACTTTGCGGCGACCACCACGTCGAGCAATCCTGGCGACAGCTTCATCGATGTGATCCACTCGCTGAAGAGCCCGCTCCGCAATGGCGCGGCTTGGCTGATGAACTCGCTGACCCTTGCCAAGGTCCGCAAGTTCCGCGACGTCGACGGCAACTATATCTGGCGTCCCGGTCTCGCCGAAGGTCAGCCGGCGACGATCCTCGGCTATGCGGTCGAGGAAGCCCAGGACATGCCCGACGTGGCGACCAACACCTATCCGATTGCCTTCGGCAACTGGAAGCGCGGTTATTATGTCATCGACCGCCTGGGCACGCGCCTGTTGCGCGATCCCTTCACCAACAAGCCCTATGTCGGCTTTTACACCACCAAGCGCGTCGGCGGCATGGTGGTCGACAGCGAGGCGATCAAGATCCTCGCGACCCGCACCTGATCCGGGTTCGATCGAGTGCATGACGGAAGGGGCGGGCGCCATGCCTGCCCCTTCCCCGTTTTCGGAGCAGCAGAATGTCCGATGAAATTCGCCTGATGATCGCCACGCACACGCATGGCAGCGTGACGCCGGCCTATGCCCAGTCGCTTGCGCTGACGGCCGCGGCGCTCGCCGCTCATGGCGTGCCGCATGTGGTGGTGCTGTTCGAGGACAGCCTGGTCGACCGCGGGCGCGATCGTGCTGCTGCCGCCATGTTGGAGGGCGGCTTCACCCATCTGCTGTTCATTGATGCCGACATCGAATTTCGCCCGCATGACGTCATCCGCTTGCTGGCCGATGACAAGGATCTGGTCGTCGGCGCCTACAAGAAGAAGAACGAGCGCGACGAATATGCGATTTCCTTCCTGCCCGACGCGGCGGCGACGCTGGAGCAATGCCCTGACACTGGCACGGTGAAGATTGCCCGTGCCGGCACTGGCTTCATGATGATCCGCCGCACTGTTTTCGAGCAGCTGCGCTACGCCATGCCGGAGCTGCATTATGTCGATCATAGCACCCTGACGGGGTCCCGCCCGATGGTCGCCTATTTCGAGCACATTGTTCGCGATGGCCGCCGCTGGAGCGAGGACTATACCTTCTGCGAACGGTGGCGCGCGATCGGGGGCGACATCTGGCTGGATACCGCGATCACGCTGGGCCATTGGGGGCCGCATGTCTGGCGGGGGAGCATCCTCGACCATATCCATGTGACCGACACGACCAGCTCGGCAGCGTGACGCGATGGCCTGGCTGGAAACAACGGTTGAGGCTGCGCCGGGAAGCGAGCCGATCGATCTCGACGACGCCAAGCGGCAATGCGGCGTCCTGGAAGATGACTTCGACGATCTGCTCGAAAGCTATATCGAGGGTGCGCGCGGGCATATCGAAGATACGACGGGGCTGCGGATTTGCACGCAGACGGTCGTGATGCGAACCGGCAGCTGGGCCGATCTGGCGCAGCTGCCCACTGCGCCGCTGCAAACGGTGGATGGCATCACCTATCTCGACCCAGATGGCGTAATGCAGACGCTGTCCGGCAGCGTCTATCAGGCGCGTCTGTTTGGTCTGCGGCCTGCGGTCGTTCTCGTGCCTGGCGCGGCCTGGCCCTCGATCCAGTCGGGATCGCTCATCAGCGTAACGGCCGTTGCCGGCTATGCCGACGACGCTGTGCCTGGGGCGCTCAAGGATGCGGTGCGGTATTCCGTGGCGCAGCGGTTTGCCAATCGGGAGGTGAACGATCCGGCGTTTGCCGAAACGATCGACCGCCTGACCTTCAATCATCGGGTCTGGCGCTGAGCATGGCGCAGTCGCCCTATGTGCCAAGCCGCCGGAAACATCAGGTGATGTTTCAGCGGAACACGCCGACTACCGACGACTATGGCGCGGCGGTCGATAGCTGGGCAGATTATTGTCCGGCCCTGGCGGAGGTCGCCTTTGGCGCAGCTGATGAGCGGCGCGAGGCGGCGCAGCAGGCCGGATCGGAATCGGCGACCTTCTACGTGTTGCGTACCGCCAAGACGGCCGCGCTCAGCGTGCGGGACCGCATCCTGTTCAACGGCACCTGGGACATTCGCTCGGCGGTGCCGTCGCTGACCTACAATCGCGGGATGGAAGTCACCGCCGTTCGGGTCGCCGAGTGATGGCGCGCGGCACGTCGCGGCTGACCGGCTTCCGCGAGGCGGCGCGCCAGCTCAATGACATGAAACGATCGGCGGCGCAGGGGGTGGGCCGCCGATCGCTGCTGTTTCCCGCCGAGATCCTGGCGCTGGAAATGCAGAACCGGGTGTCGGTGCTGAGTGGCGCCACGCGCGACAGTATTGCTGTCGGCAAGGAAAAGGCGCGGCGTGGTCGGCCGCAGGTCAATGTCACCGCGGCGGACATCGCGTCGATCCAGCTGGAGTTCGGCAACAGCGACATGGTTGCGGAGCCCTTCGCCCGTCCGGCGAAGGAGGCGAAGCAGGACGTCATGCTGGAGAGCTTTGGCGAGGCGCTGAAGCGCGAGGTCGACAAGACCGTAATCCGCTCGGCGAAGAAGGCTGGCAAGGGATAGACCATGGATTTTCATGCTGGCCTGCGGGCGCGGCTGCTGGCGGACAGCGGCGTCGCGGCGATCGTCGGCACGCGCGTGTCGTGGCTGGAGCGGCCGCAGGGCGCCGCGCTGCCCGCCATCACGCTGCAGGTCATCTCCGACCCGCGGCCGCAGCACCTGAAGGGGCTGGACGGCGCGCGGGGAACGCGGGTGCAGCTGGACTGCTGGGCCGCCAGCTTCGCGCAGGCGCTCGCCCTGGCACGCGCGGCGATCGCCACGCTGCAGCCGCCGACGACGATCGAGGGCAAGAAATTCGGGAACGCGCGCATCGATGGGCAGCGCGATCTGGGGGAAACCGCCGCTGGCGGCGCATTCGTCCACCGGCAGTCGGTGGATTTGTTCATCTGGCACGTAGGAGACTAAGATGGCGGAAACGCAGGACGCCAGCACTGGCTATATGGGAGAGGTGTGGCTGCACAACGGCACCGCTCTCTATGAGCTGACGCAGGTCAAGAATTACAAGATCCCCGGCGGCGGCGCGCGGGAGCAGGTCGAGAAGACGCACCTCAAATCGCCGAACTGGCGCCGCGAATATCTCAGCACCTTCTATGAGGACAGCGACTTCGACGTGGTGCTGAACAGCCGCCCGCTGTCCACCACCGACACGCTGCTGGAGGCGGCGCGTGTTGCCGGCGACACCCGCGCGATGCTGGTCGTCATCCCGGAAGACGGCGTGCCTGTCGCCCAGATCTCGCTCACGGCCAAGTGCATCAATTATGACCGCGGCGAGGTCGGCGAGGATGTGATCGAGGCGACCGCGACCTTCCGCGTGATGACGATCGAAGCCATTGAAGCCTATGAGGAACCGGCCTGATGGCGAATATCCATCGGGGCGAGGCGTCGTTCGAGGTCGATGGCCGCATCTACAGGCTGGTCATCGACTTCGCGGCCCTGGCGGAGGCCGAGGATGCCGCCGACATGGCGGTGGACGACCTGCTGAAGGCAATCACGCCGGTGATCGACCTCGATAGCGGCAAGGTGCTCCGCAAGCCCCGGATCAAGCATCTCGGCGCGATCCTCTACGGCGCGCTGAAGGCACACCAGCCCAGCATCACGCTCGCAGCCGCCATCAACCTGATGTCTGCCGGCGAACAGGTGGGCGAGGCCATCGCCAAGGCCCTGCAGGGCGCCATGCCCAAGCCCGATGCGAGTGCGGAGGGAAAGGGCGAGGCGGGCGCTGGGACTGGGACGAAGCCCTAACCAACTGGGCCGCTGAAGGTCTGGACCCGGAATCCTTCTGGCGCCAGACCTTCCGCTCCTACCGCACTATCCTCGCAGGCCGCGCCCGTGGCCATCAGGAGCGGATCATCACCCTGGCGCACCAGATCGAAGCGATGGCGCGGCAGGGCAAACGGTTCAAGGCGTCCCCGCAGGATTACATCGGCGAGGCTGCGCGCTCCAATCGGAAGGGTGCGTCGGCGGTGCTGTCGATGCTGCGGCGGTTCAAGGATCGCCAGGACAAAGGCGGGGCGGCGGCGCCCTAAGCAGCTCATCATCTTCGAGGAATCGGCATGGCAACGAAACAGGGTCAGGGCGTCGTCCTTGGCTATCTGAAATATGTGCTCGGCTTCGACAGCCTCGCCTTCGAAGAGGGGGTTGGCGACGCCGAAAAGCGCATGAAGGCGGCGCAGAAGTCGCTGCAGAAGTCGGGCGACGGCATCAAGGATATGGGCGCCAAGCTGTCGCTCGCAGTGTCGGCGCCGCTGGCGGCCTTCGCTGCGGCGTCCGTCCAGGGCTTCAAGGCGCAGCAGGCGGCGATGGCGCAGGTTGACGCGGCTATCGCATCGATGGGGAACACCGCGGGTCTGTCCAGCGCCGAGTTGTCGAAGTTCGCGGATGGCCTGGAACTCAAGAGCCTGTTCGATGCCGACGAGATCCTGAAGAAGTCGACGGCCAACCTGCTGACCTTCGGCAATGTCGCCGGCGACAATTTCAAGAAGGCGCAGCAGGCGGCGGTCGATCTCGCCTCCCGCATGGAAGGCGATCTGCAGGGCGCGACGCTGATGGTCGGCAAGGCGCTCAACGATCCAATCAAGGGCCTCACCGCCCTTTCCCGTGTCGGCATCCAGTTCACGGAGCAGCAGAAAGAGCAGATCAAGACCATGCAGGAGGCCGGCAACGTCGCCGGCGCGCAGGCGATCATCCTGGGCGAACTCAACCGCCAGTTCGGCGGCGCTGCCGAGGCCGCGGCAAAGGCTGACCCGATGCGCGAGGTCATGGTCAAGCTCGGCCAGGCCGGTGACGCCATCGGCGAAAAGCTGCTGCCCATCATCCCGGTTCTGGCGGACGCGCTCGTGAGCGTGCTGGACGCCTTCAACGGCCTTTCGCCCGAAACCCAGAAATGGGTGCTGATCGTCGGCGCGGCTGCTGCGGCCCTGGGCCCGGTGCTGATCGGCATCGGCAGCCTCGTGACGGGCCTCGGCGCGATCCTGCCAGTGCTCGGCCCGGTGGCTGCGGCGTTCGGCACGTTCGTCACCATCATTACGACGGGCGTCATCCCGGCGATCGGCGCGGTGCTGGTTGCGCTGGCGCCGATCCTGGTGCCCCTTGCTGCCGTGGCCGCGGCGGTCGCGGCCGTCTATCTGGCCTGGAAGAACTGGGACAAAATCGAGCCGGTGCTGCGCAACCTCTATAATGGGGTGAAGACGTGGATCGGCGACAAGCTGAGCGCCATCTGGAACACCGTGAAGGCTGGCATCCAGTCGGTCGCCGACAAGTTCAAATGGCTGTGGGACGTGGTTGTCGGTCATAGCTATGTGCCCGACCTGGTCGACGACATCGGCGCCGAGATGGCCCGGCTCGATAAGGTCATGGTGCAGCCGATCAACAAGGCGACCAGCGCCGGCGCCAAGGCGTTCAAGGACATGGCGTCGAACATTTCCGGGCTGCTCGACCGGCTGTTCCCCGAACAGGCGGAGATCCAGTCTCTGCTGAGTGATCTGGCGCTGCTCGATCAGGCCAAGGGCAATCTCGACCCGTCAGTATATGGCAAGGCGCGGGACAAGCTCACCGGCCAGCTGGCCGACCGGCAGAATGAACTGGCGCTGACGGGTGATGTTGACGTTCTGCAGCGCACCAAGGCAGCGCTGGGCGATATTGTTCCTGTCCTCGTCAATCTGCAGCCTGCAGCGACGAAGGCGCAGCAGGCGCTGGAGAGCTTCGGCAACTCCCTGGGTGACAGCATCATGGGCGGGCTGCGCGATTTCCTGACGGGCCGGGCCTCGCTGGGCGATGCGTTGCGCGACGGTCTCTCGCGCGTGCTCGATCATGCAATCACCGACTCGCTCCGACAGCTGGAAGTATCAATTTTCGGTGAAGGCGGGCTCGGCAGTTTTCTCGGCAGCGCCCTGAAAAGTCTGTTCGGCAGCATCTTCGGTGGCGCGCGGGCGTTGGGCGGTCCCGTGTCTTCGGGCCGCACCTATCTGGTTGGCGAGCATGGGCCGGAACTCTTCACCGCGCAGCGTTCCGGTTACATCCACAGCAACGATGCGACCCAGCTGGCGGCGCGATCGGGTGGCGCCGGCATCAGCATCGGATCGATGGTCTTCCCCGGTGTGACCAACGCCCGCGAGGCGCGGGAAACAGCGAACCAGGCCGCAGCTGTCCTCCGGAACAAGATCGCCCTGACGTCCAAGAGGGGCTACTGATGGCTTTCATTAATGAGCATCTGCCGCACGAGGTGGAGATCGGCGCTATTCGCCGCGATGTCGAGGATATCGAGATCGTCACCACCGATGGCGGATGGGAAGTCCGCAATGCCCGCGCCTCGCAGTCCTTGCGCGAATTCGACATCAGCTTCCCGACCTCGGCGCGCGACGATTCCATCTATCTGGCCGTGGTCGCCATGTTCAAGGCGGCGCGCGGGAATCTCCATAGCTTCCGGTTCCGGGACTGGGCGGACTATCAACTAACGGCCGAGGTTATCGGCACCGGCAACGGCGTCGCAACCGCGTTCCAGCTCAAGCAAAGCTGGACCGTTGATGGCGTCACGCAAAGTCGGAACATCACCCGGCCTGTCTCTTCCCTGCTGGTCTATAAGAACGGCGTCCAGCAGCTATCGGGCTATTCCATCAACTATGCGACGGGCGTGCTGACCTTCTCCAGCGCCCCCGCGATCGGCGTCGCGGTCAGCGTCACGGGTGAATTCGATATCCCCGTCCGGTTTGACGGGCCGCTCCAGACCCTCGGCTATTCCGCCGACTATGAGCATATAGAGACGATCACGCTGAAAGAGGTGCGCGAGTGAGCCGCACGCTCAGCAGCGGCATGAATATCATGCTTGCGGGCCGCACACACACCCGCTGCCGGATGCTGCGGCTCGACCTTACCGATGGCACCGTCATGGCCTTCACCGATCATAATCGTTCGATCGACTATGACCTGGGTGACGGGTCGGCCAGCTATTCGCCGGCGGTGGGCATGTTCGGCAGCGACGTGGCTCTGAGCGAAGGCTTCGACGTCGACAATTTCGAGTCGACCGGACCGCTGGGCGAGATCGTCACGCGCATCGCCGTCATGGGCGGTCGCTATGATCGCGCCCGCGCCCGCCTGTTCGAGATCAACTGGAGCACGCCAGCGGACGGGGAGATCGCCCAGCTCGCGGGCAATGTCGCGGAAGCGCGGATGGAGGGCGGCAAGTTCACCTTCGGCATCCGCAGCCAGATCGACCGATACAACCAGGTCATCGGCCGTGTGATCTCCAACCTGTGCAGCGCCGATCATGGCGACGCGCGCTGCGGACGCGCGGTGGAGACGGTGGACGGCGCGATCGGCGTGGTGACGGACGCCATGCGGTTCCAGATCAGCTTCGCCGGTAGCTTCGCGAACGACTATTTCAATGCCGGCAAGCTGGTCTTCACCCTGGGCGAGATGGTCGGGATCAAGCCCGTCCGCATCTTCGACTGGACCGCTGCCGGCGCGATCACCCTGATGGAGCCGCTGCCCACGGCGCCGCAGGTCGGCGATACCGTCACCCTGTCGCGCGGCTGTCCAAAGACGCGAGCGGGCTGCATGGAGCGGGACAACATCGCCAACGCCCGCGCCTTCTTCGAGGTGCCGGGTTCCGACCAGGTGCTGAAGGTGCCGGTGCCGGGGTCTGCCGGTGCGTGACGCCATCGTCGCGGAAGCGCGGTCCTGGATCGGAACGCCCTTCCATTGGGAGGCGTCGGTCAAGGGCGTTGGCTGCGATTGCAAAGGGCTGGTCGCCGGGGTGGCGCGGGCGCTGGGGCTGACCGAGGCGGAGAGCGTCTTCGCGCGGGCGACGGCCTATCACCGCAGCATCGATGCCGCCTATCTGCGCCAGGGCCTCGCCGCGCTGTTCGACCAGGCCGAGGAGGCGCGGCCCGGTGACGTCCTGTTGCTGCGCGTGGGCGGCAAGGCCCAGCATCTCGCCATCCTGACCGAACCGGGACGGATGATCCACACTTACGGAAAAGGCCCGAAATGCGTGGTCGAAGTGCCGATGGGCGCCATCTGGTGCGCGGCGATCGACAGCAGCTGGGCATGGCGGACGCATAATGTCGATTGATCCAGTCTCCCTTGCCGTCACGGCGGCGCTGACCGCCGGCCAGATGGCGCTGCAGATGACGAACAAGATCGAGGGGCCGCGCCTCGACAGCCTGGACGTCACGGTTGCCGACTATGGCACCCCGCTCAATTACTTCTACGGCACGCGCCGCTTTTCTGCCGTGCCGATCATCTGGGCGGAGCCGATCCGCGAGGTGAAGCGTAAGAGCAAGACCAAGGGCGGCAAGCATACCGAATATAGCTATTTCGGGAGCTGGGCGGTCGTGGTCGCGGATCATGAGATCGACCGGGTGACGCGCATCTGGTTCGACAAGCATCTGGTCTATGACATCACCGGGCCGGGCCCGATCCAAGTGTTCAACATCGGCACGACCTCCACCACCAACAAGGGCAAGGGGACGCGCACCACCAATATCCAGCTGACCGAGCATCTCCGCATCTATCTCGGCACGGAGGATCAGGAAGCCGATCCCCGAATGCTCGCCGACGTCGAAAGCAAGCACGGCGCGAATTCCTGCCCGCATTACAAGGGCGTCGCCTATATCGTCTTCGAGGAAATCCCGCTGGAGAAGTTCGGGAATCGCATCCCGCAGATCAGCGTCGAGGCGCAGCGCGAGGAAAGCCACGGCTATCCCTATGAGAGCTTCCCGGTAACGGTTGGGAATAACCGTCTATGGAACACTTGCATAAGCGCGGATGGAACAAAGCTCGCATGGTTCGGAAATGATCGGATTGAGCTTTGGCACCTTCCGTCCCGGACCCGGCTCCGTACAGCCCCAGCAGCAGGAATAGGCGTTGGCGAAGCCGGCATGTTCTCCACGGGGGCCGCGGCTCTCCTGGGGGATGGCGGCATCCGCTTCTATTCGGTGGACGGCGTTTTCACCGGATCGCAGTCGGTGCTTTACCAGGATGGCCTCCGGGTGGTGCAACTACCGGACGGATCGGACCTGCTTGTCACCTTCGGGCAAGCCTTCATCACGCGCTTTTACACCTTCGGCATGGCGGGTTTGGCGGAGTTTTTCACGACCGATTTTGGCGACCTCTCTGCCTGGACCGTTCGGGCCTGTTGCGTTGACAGCTATGGCGATGTGTGGGTTTCGGGGAGCATTGCGGGATTCTTCGATAGTTGGGATGACCTCTATCTGCTCCGCATTTCCAACATTAGCGGCCGCACCACGCCTGGATTTGCACACCTCAACACCGGCACCTTCTACAACGGCGGCGCGACCTCCTTTGCCCATTATGACGGGCATTTCGTGGTGCATTGGGGGCACGATTATCTCATCAAGATCGATGATGAGACATTGTCCATCGTGGATACTGTGGCAATGGGCGGCGACGTCTATAGCTCCGCCAAGCAGTGGGGGAACCTCGCGCCCGGCTCTTCGTCGATCTGGCTCAACTATTCGGAAGTGAGCCTTTCTGATCTTTCCGTCATTCGTACGGTTAACGGGCTGGACTGGAAATTCGAGGATGCGGACGGCATTCTCTACAGCAGCAATCTTCATGCGCTTCTCTGCTGGCCGCAATATGACGCCACGCTGACGATCCGTTATCTCGATCGGCCCGGCGATCCGGGCACGACGCTGGAGGCCGTCATCATGGACGTGTCGGAACGGTGCGGGCTCGACCTGGCCGACGTCGATGCATCGGAACTGACCCAACGTGTCAACTACAGCTGGACGCAAGGGAGCGGCCGGGACATTCTGGAGCCGTTGCTGGACGTCCATGACAGCATCGTGCGCCCGCATGATTTCGGGCTGGAGTTCATCAAGCTCGGTCGCGCCAGCCTTGGCTCGATGGACGTCGAGGATTTCGTTACCGACAGCGGGCCGCGGGCACGCTATGACATGCCCCGCGAGCTGGACACGGACCTGCCGCGCCGGGTGAGCGTCAACTATTCAGACCTCACCGCCGACCAGCAGCCCAATAATGCGGCCGACCAGATCCCGCTCGACGTGACGGACAGCGTTCGGGAGCTGTCGCTCAACCTCACCACGCTCGCCCTGATGCCCGACGACGCCCAGCAGCTGACGGAACGCTGGCTGCGCCGCCGCTGGTATAGCCGGGAAGGCTACAAATTCGTGGTGACGTCGCAGATGCTCAAGATCGAGCCTGGCGATGTCTATGACCTCGACTTCGACGGAATCGCCAAGCGCGGCCGGGTGAAGGCGATGACGATCGAGAAGCGCGGCGCGGTCCAGATCGAGATGAAGCGGGACGATCCGCTGGTGGCTACATTGTCCACCAGCACCGGCCAGATCGCGAGCGGCCATGTCGCGGAAGTCCTGCTGGTGCCGATGCCGACGCGGGCCTTCATCATCGACACAACCTATGTGGTCGATGCCGACGATGCGGTTTCGCCTTTCCTCACGATCGGCGCTGGACCGGCGGCCGAGGGGGCGTGGCTGGGCGCTGCCTTCTATGAGGCGCGCGACGGGGTGAACTATGATGCGGAGGTCGCGAACGTCCCGTCCTATTTCCCGGCGACCTGGGGCTATTGCACGGCGGCCCTGAATGATGTGGAGACATGCTCGCTTTGGGACCGGGGCGCGGGCGTCAATGTCATGGTGCCCGGCAGCACGCTCTCCTCCATCACGGAGGCGGAGGCGAATGCCGATCCGACGCTCAACCGCCTCATCTTCGAGAGCGGCGAGCAGGTCCAGTTCACCACGGCGACGCTGGAAAGCGATGGCTCCTATACATTGACCGGGTTCAAGCGGGGTCGCCGCGGCACGGAATGGGCCACCGACCTGCACGCCGCGGGGGAATGCTTCATCCTTCCTGACAGTACGCTGAAGATGACCCGCGGGGCGTCGGACATTGCCAGGACGCTCTATTTCAAGGCGTTGGGATCGGTCGATGTGCTGGACAATGCGACACCCATCACCTTCACCTATGACGGCCGAACCCATAAGCCCTACGCGCCGTGCCATCTCCACGCCACCAAGGATGTGGTGACAGGAGACTGGACGATCACATGGGTGCGCCGGACGCGCCTGGGCGGCGCCTGGACGGGTGGGGGCGCTATCCCCTTGGGCGAAGCAACAGAGGCTTACGAACTGGTCGTTCTGGACGGCGCGGATGAAAAGCGGGTCATTTCGATCACATCGCCGAGCGCGACCTATACCGCTGCTCAGCAGGTGGCCGATTTCGGCGCCGAGCTGGAATTGGGCGAACTGGCCCTGGCTACCTACCAGCTGAGTGATCTTGCGGGCCGTGGCTTCGCAACGGTTGGGACGTTCTGAAAGGATCTACATGAGCACCGCACCACGCTTTGGCTATACCGAATTGACGGAAGGCCAGGACGTTCCCGAAGTGACCGTCAATGAAATGCTCCGTTACCTGATCCAGGGTGCGGGGCATTTCATTATCAAGAGCCGCGCCACGGCCACACCGCCGGGCTCGCCGGCGCAATCGGACGCCTATCTCATCCCGGCCAGCCCGACCGGCGATTGGGCGGCGCACACCGGCAAGCTGACCTTTTATCAAAACACCGGCTGGATAAAGCTTGCCCCCTGGGCTGGTCTCACCGCCTATGTGGCCGACGAGCAGGTTTCGATCATCTATGACGGAACAAGCTGGAACCCCTTTGGCCCTGGCGCCGCCTCGGGCCCCACCACACAATCCGGCACCACATACACCGCCGTCCGCGCCGATGCCGGGGGCTATATCCTTTTCACCAACGCATCCCCGGTGACGTTCACCATTCCGCCGGAGGCGTCCGTGAGTTGGCCCGCCGGTTCCGTGCTCACCTTTGAACAGAACGGCGCGGGCGCGGTGACAGTTTCGCCCGGCGCGGGCGTCACCATCCATAGCCGGGGATCGCTCTACACCAGCAACGGCCAATATGCCGTTTGCCAGCTCAAAAAGGTCGGGACGAATATCTGGACCATGACGGGGGATTTGACATGAGCATTGTTTTTGCAGCCTCGGAGGCGTCCGGCCTTGATATTGCCGGGACGGCGGCGGAGGACACCGCCACCACGGCGGCCCGCCGCACGTCCAACAGCCGCGCCTCCATCGGTAGCCCGGACGGCACCGCGCTCATCACCGCCACGCTCGACACGGCCTTGACGGAGTGCTGGATACATGGCCTCGCCTATTCCGGCGCATGGGATAATGACCAGAACGCCTATTTGCTCCGGGTGAAAGACAGCTCCGGCAACAATGTCTTTCAGATTTATACCAACAGTCCCGGCGTTTTTTTCGCGCAATATTGGAACGGCTCCGCGTGGGTGACGGTCGGCTCATCTTGGACCATCACCAGCGGCCAGACATCCTATGCCATCTATCTGAAAACCGGAGCCAGCGGCACGTCCTGCATCGTGCTCACCAATGGCACCATCGTTGCGTCCGGTTCCATTGGAACCGCCACCGTCAACGTCAAGACGCTGGTATGGGGCACGCCGGACAACAACCTCGCGGGCTATTTCAGCGAGATCGCGGTCGATAATGCCAACCTCTCCTTGGTCGGCTGCTATGTGGAGACGGAAGCGCCCACCGGCGCGGGCGGGGATGCCACCGGAACCGGCGCTTATACGGACGTTGATGAGGCGGTCATCAATGACGCGGACGTCATCACCTTTGGCGCGGCCGGGGATCGCAACAGCTTCACCAGTCCGGCGCGGACCAGCACCCTCTCCTTGGTTCGGGGCGTGGGCGTGGCGGCGCGGGCCAAGCGCGATGCCTCCGGCCCGCAAAAGATGAAATTCTATCTCAAGATCGGCGGCACCCGGTACTATAGCCCGGACATTACGCTCACCACCGGCTTTGCCGCCTATCAATATGTGTGGGCCACCAATCCGTCCACCTCGGCCGCATGGACCTCAACGGACGCCAACGCGGCCGGGCTGGAGTGGGGGATTGAGGCCGTCGCATGACGATCTCGATTTCCAAGGCCACCTTGCAAGTGGCCTCCAGTCCGCCCTCCGAGAAAGTCATCATATCGAAAGCCACGCTTCAGGTGGTGTCCGGTCCTTCTCTCGGATTTGTCACCATTTCAAAGGCTACCCTGCAGGTGGTGAGCGGCCCGTATCTGGACTTGGTAAAGGTGTCCAAGGCCACCCTCCAGGTCATAAGCTCGCCGGTTAAGCCGGCGCGCCGCCGGGTGCTGCAGCACGGCTCATTCTAGCCATTCGGAAGCGGGCGACCGCCTCGATGATCGTCACGTCACATGAAGCCGGGGGGCAAAGATTTGGACATGAAGGAAGTGGTGGAATCCGCAGCCAATAACGGCTGGTGGATCATTCCTGGCATTTTGGGCCGCCTGATGTTTCACAGCAAGGAAGTGCAGGAGGGCCGCCGGCGCTTTTTCGGGCGCGAGCTGCCCTTCGAGGTGCTGATCGCCATCGGCATGGGAATGATCGGCTATGGTATCGGCGCCTATTGGCAGTTTTCCGGGCCGGTGACGGCCGGGATCATCAGCACCATCGCCTATCTGGGGCCGCGCTTCATCGACACGGCAGGGGCGCGGGCACTGGAATGGGTCGCGTCTAAGAAAGGGGGTGCGTGATGGTAGCGTTGAGCAACGCGGGGGCCTTTTTCGTGGGCGTTCGCAAAATCACGGGTCCGCTCGACAGCCAGCAGGTCGACATCGTCAACCGCCTGCTGGCCGCCGCGGAGGGTTGGGGCGTTGCCTGGCTGGCCTATGGTCTGGCGACGGCGTGGCACGAGGCGCGGCTGAAGCCGATCGAGGAATGGGGCAAGGGCAAGGGCCGTCCCTATGGCAAGGTCGATGAGACGGGCAAGGCACCCTATGGCCGCGGCCTGGTGCAGCTGACCTGGGCGGCGAACTATCAGCGCGCCGACGACGAGCTGAAGTTGAAAGGCAAGCTGGCGAAGGATTACGCCCTGGCGCTCGATCCCGACATTGCGGTGAAGATCCTTGTGCGCGGCATGGCGAAGGGCTGGTTCACCGGCAAGTCGCTGGCAACCTATCTCGGCGCCGGCCTCGGCACCGACGAGGAGTTCCGCGACTGCCGGCGCATCATCAACGGGTCGGACCGAGCCGAGCTAGTGGCCGGATATGCCTTGAAATTTCAGAATGCGCTTGTCGCGGGAGGGTGGAAATGAACCAGCGCCACGCCATTATCGGCTTCATCGCCACGCTCATCACGCTGGTCGTCGTGCTGGCGGCGTCCTTCACTGCAACCTATTTCGTGCCGCAGCTCGTCGGCAAGATTGAGGCGTTCGGGCTGGGCACCGTTACGGGCGGTCTTATCACGCTCGCCGCGTCCTTCCGCCCTCGCTACCCGCAGGATGGCGCGCAATGAACCCGCTGCAGATCATGCTGGCGACGCTGCTGATCTTCCACGGCTGCACCTGGGAGAATGACGAATGACCGACGATCAAATCAAGCACATGGTAAATCGCTTCCTCGCGTGGCGGTTGCCTGAAAATTTCAACCCCGACGCGGGGATCAGCTTCAAAGCCGAATACAATGACAGCCCCAATGTGATGGCAATGTTAGGTCTCAGTGAACCGTGCCGCCACGAGCCTATTGGCACCAACCTGTTCGACTACACTCAGGCGGAGACCATGGTTCGCCACATGATCGAGGGGATGCCGTGAGCGGCGTCCTCGGCGCCGCTGCCGGCGGCTTCTTCCTCGGCCTTGCGACTGCGGTCGGGGTCTTGGTGCTCATCGCAGCCGCCGTCTGGAAGGACATCCGCGGCTGACACCCGTGGTGCAACAGGAGATAGTCCCATGAAGATATTTGGGCTTCGTATCATTCCGAACAGTCAGTTCAAGGATCTGAAAGCCGCCGCCGAAATCGCGCTCAACATCGTGCCCAGCGAAACCGCGAAGGCGGTGCTGGCGCTGAAGCAGACGGAGATCGGCGCGGCCGTCGCCAATAATATCGAGGCGATTTCGTCGAAGAGCCTGACCGGCGCTGACAAGTTCGAGGCGGTGCTGGCGAACACGCTGCCGCTGGTGGCGGACTTCCTCACCGGCAAGGGATTGGAGGTCGCGATCGCCGAGATCGAGGATATCGGCCGCGCGCTGGTCCAGTCCGTGTTCAATGATTTCAAGTCGACCACAGCGGGCAAGATCGCTGGGCTCATTCTCCAACTGTTCAAGCTGATCTGACGGTCATCGAACGGCTGAATCAATCTGAAGCGATTGAGTCAAAATGTTCATTTCTCCCGGCGTCGGGCATCAGGAGATAATCAAGGGCATGAAAGCGAACCTTATTTTTGCCGGTATGCTGGTCCTTGCCGTGTGGGGCGGACTGGCGCTCTTGGGTGCGGCGCTCACCAGCGAACGCTATGGCGTCATCGTGCGAACGCTCAATTCCTGACCATATTCCCGGCGCCGGGAATATGGTCGGCAGTTCCCCCACCCCTCCGAAAGTCGCGGAAAACCGTGGGCCTATATGGTCGCGATTTGGGGGAAGCGGCATTGAAAACAAACAGGAAAAGGCTTCCACGGCTGAAACACGGGTTCGATTCCCGTAGGGGTCACCATTTCCAAGGCACATCCTCATGATGAGGGGCTTGTCGTCGGGATCAAAGCAGCAACGCGACCGTTCTTCATGCTTCGGTATTTTCAGCATGAAAGGCAGGAGATCGCGTGGCGTCCCTTCATTGGCCAAGCCAGCTCATTATAGTCCGCCATGGTCAGAGTGCTGGCAATGTCGCGCGCGATATCGCTACTGAGACTCAGGCGGACAGGATTGCGCTGTCCGTGCGCGATGCCGATGTACCGCTAAGCGAGCTCGGTCGCGATCAGGCGCGGGCGCTGGGCCATTGGTTTGCCGATGAGACAGAGGACAACCGCCCTGAAATCCTGCTGTCCTCCCCCTATCTTCGCGCTTTCCAGACAGCGCAGATTTTTCGCAATGCCGGCGGCGCGATCGTCGATGAACCGATTTGCTTCGATGAGCGGCTGCGCGAAAAGGAATTTGGAATTTTGGACGGCCTGACTACGTCGGGCATCCGCAATCTTGAACCTGAACAATATGAGTTCCGGCGGATGCTGGGTAAATTCTATCACCGATCGCCTGGCGGAGAGAGTTGGTGTGACGTCATCCTGCGGCTCCGTTCCGTCATGGACACTATATCGCTGCACTATGCCGGGCGGCGAGTGATGATCTTCACGCATCAGGTTGTCGTGCTGTGTCTGCGCTACATCATAGAATCGCTGAACGAGACGGAGATATTGGCGATAGACCGGGCAGGAGACGTCGCAAATTGCGCGATCACCGACTATGTCTATGATCCTTCACTCGGTCACCGCGGGGGTCTGGTGCTGCGGCGTTACAATGTGACCGCGCCGATGGAAGAAGAGGCGACCGAGGTTACTCGTGAACCCGACGCCATTGCGGGCGCGCGGGGATGATGCCCACTGTGCTCGATGCGGCATGGCTGCGCGCTCATCCCCTGCCCGCAATCGACAGCGATTCGGACAAGAACAGCCGTGGCCGGGTGCTCGTCGTCGGCGGGGCGGAATTCGTACCGGGCGCCTTGCGCCTGACGGGGGAAGCCGCGCTGCGGGCAGGCGCTGGTAAGCTTCAGATGGCCACGGTGCGATCGGCGGCCATGTCGCTTGGCGTGCTGGTGCCGGAAGCTGCGATGATCGCGCTCCCCGCGCAGGATGATGGCGAAATTGCCGCAGGAGCGGCCGGCCTGCTGACGTCCCAACTCGCGCGGTGCGATGCGCTGGTCCTTGGTCCGGGCATGAATATAAGCGCACAGACTGACGAATTTGTGGCAGCGATCCTGGCTACCACGGGACCGGAGGTAAGTATCGTCCTGGACGCGGCCGCGCTGACATCGGGACGGGAACTGGGATCCCTGATCGCCGATCATGACGGGGATGTCATCCTGACGCCGCATCATGGTGAGATGGCCATTCTTACAGGCCTGAGTGCCGAGGCGATTGCCCACGATCCGGCCGCCATCGCGCTGCGCGTGGCGAGTGACTTTCGAGCCAGCGTGATCCTGAAGGGCGACCGCAGCGTCATCGCAGGCCCGGATGGCACTTGCCTGCTGCACGAGGGCGGCTGCGTCGGTTTGGCGACTGGGGGTTCGGGGGACGTGCTCGCGGGAATCGTGGGCGGACTCGCGGCGCGCGGCTCGGACCCAATGCGTGCCGCTGCATGGGGAAGCTGGGTCCACGGAAGGGCGGGACGGATGCTCGCGCAGACGGTCGGCTCTATCGGCTTCCTGGCCCGTGAACTGTTGCCGCTCATCCCTCGCTTTTTGGAGGAGCCTGATCGCGACTAAAGCATTTTCGACGCAGGTGGCATCACCTGCTGGCTCGGATCATGCTCTAGCGCATTCGTTCCGCATCCGAATTCACCGTCGCGCGTTTGACGCTCATGATCGAGACATTTTCCGTGCTGCCGCACCTTGTTCCGATAGCTATCGCCTATTGTCTGGCGCTACCGATCGGCTGGAACAGGGAGCAGGCGGAGCGCAGTGCAGGCTTGCGGACCTTTCCGCTGGTCGCCGTGGCGAGCTGCGGCTTCGTGCAGGCCGTGGAGTCAACGATGGCGCAGGATGCGTCGGCGCTTGCCCGCGTGCTGGAGGGCGTCATCGCTGGCATCGGTTTCCTGGGTGGCGGCGCGATCCTGCAGCAACGGCATTCGGTCAAGGGCACGGCCACCGCCGCCAGCCTCTGGATTACCGGCGCAATCGGTTTGGCAGCCGGGCTGAACAAATATGACGTCGCGGTCGTTCTGACCGGCTTTACGCTTCTGACCTTCTGGATCATGGCGCCACTTAAGCCACGGGAAAATGAACGTGGCGAAGAGGAGATCAGTAAGCCGGGTTCGCCCCGCTGAAATCTCCCCCGCCCTTTATCCCAGCGCTGCCTGCTTTTCCGCCGCCAGCCGGTCCAGTTCCGCGCGGCTCTTTTTCTCGGAAGCAGACTTGAGTTGTCCGCACGCAGCCATGATGTCGCGGCCCCGCGGGGTGCGTACCGGCGCGGAAATTCCACCTTCGAACACAATCTCGGAAAAGCGCTTGATCCGTTCGGGCGTCGAACATTGATAGTCAGTGCCCGGCCAGGGGTTGAATGGGATCAGATTTACCTTCGCGGGCAATCTGTAGTGGCGAAGAAGCCGCACCAGCTCGCGCGCATCCTCGTCGCTGTCATTCTTGTCCTTGATCATCACATATTCGAACGTGATGCGCCGCGCATTGTTCGCGTTGGGATAGTCGGCGCAGGCCTGCAAAAGCTGCTCTATCCCGTATTTCTTGTTCAACGGCACCAGCTCGTCACGCACATCCTTGGTCACGGCGTGCAACGATACCGCGAGATTTACGCCGATCTCCGCGCCCGCGCGCGCCATCATCGGCACAACGCCGGAGGTTGAAAGGGTGATGCGCCGCTTGGACAACGCCAGTCCGTCGCCATCCATGACGACCTTGAGCGCGTCCCGCACATGGTCGAAATTATAGAGCGGCTCGCCCATGCCCATCATGACGATGTTGGTCAGCATCCGCCCGTCGGCCGTATATTGAGGCGTGTCGTCCGTTTCGTCGTCATTGGCGGACGCCATGCTGCCCTTGGGCCACTCGCCCAGAGCATCACGTGCCAGCATCACCTGCCCGACGATCTCGCCGGGCGTCAGGTTGCGCACGAGCCGCATTGTGCCGGTATGGCAGAAACGGCAGTTCAGGGTGCAACCCACCTGGCTCGACACGCACAGGGTCCCCCGATCGGCATCGGGAATGAACACCATTTCATAATCCTGCCCGTCGTCGGATCGCAGCAGCCATTTGCGCGTACCGTCAATCGACACCTGCGCCTCCACCACTTCCGGGCGGCCAACGACGAAGCGTTCCGCCATCCATGCGCGCATCGGCTTGGCAAGGTCGGTCATCGCGTCGAAATCTGTTTCGCCGCGATGATAGAGCCAATGGAACAGTTGCTTGGAGCGCAACTTCGCCTGCTTCTGATCAAGCCCCGCTTCCTCCAGCGCGCTCTTTATCTGAGGGCGCGAAAGGCCCATCAGGTCCACGCGCCCATCCTCACGAGGCGTCACGGCGCGCGGGACTGGCACAGGATCGATAGCGCCGGGAATCGGCATAAGCGGGTTGGCGGATGATTGCATGCGCGGCCCATAGCTGATTTCGCGTGGTTTATAAAGTGATGCCGTTGCCGCCTTCGCGGCTGCTTTGGCGCGTCAACGCAGGCGCGCGCATCCCAGCGCCGCCGCATCGATCGCCGTCGCCGCGCCCCGCAATATATAGGTATCCGCGAAGGCGCGTCTATTTGCGCCCGTTGCTTGCACGCTCATGCTGCTGGCAGACCGTATGGCGGCGATGATGGCGGCATCCGCCCGGGGATCAGCTGCCCAGGCGTCAGTCTGACCGGCAACGAGGGTGAAGCGGCGCTCTCCCACGTTCAGGATCACTGGCGCATCCTCGGCGCGGACGCGGCTCAGACGGAAATGCACCTGCCCGCGTATGCGCTGGCGAGGCCAGCTTCCTACTGATGCAAAGCCTGTCCCTCGGCGGCCTACCGGTTTTGAAATGGCGTAGCAGCGCGGCGTGGCCGGATCGCGAAAGGCGCCCCAAGCCTCGAACATGCCAAGGGAATCCCGTGCCGCTGCAGGCGTGGCGATCAGCAGCATCAGGGCCAGGGCGCGTCTCATCCACCGTGGCAAAGCGCATCATGTCCCCTTTTGCAACCCTTGGGAGTGCGAAACGATCAGCAGGCGCTTGCCGCCGCCGCAACAGTGGCTATGAAGGATCATCCATCATTGTCGCCCGGATTCGACCGTCTCCGGGCATTGCGCAGAAAAGAAACGGACAAACAGGGACATGAAGGCCACCATCGAACGCGCAACGCTCCTGAAGAGCCTGAGCCACGTCCAGTCGGTGGTTGAGCGGCGCAATACCATACCCATCCTGTCGAACGTGCTGATAGAGGCGTCGGCCGACGGCGCGATCAAGCTCATGGCGACCGACCTTGACCTCCAGGTCGTCGAAAGCGTGTCGGCGCAGGTGGAACAGCCCGGTGCAACCACCATCTCCGCTCACACATTGTTCGACATCGCCCGCAAGCTGCCGGAGGGCAGCCAGGTCTCGCTTCAGGCGGCGGAAGGCAAGATGCTGATTCAGGCAGGCCGGGCGCGTTTCAACCTGTCGACCCTGCCGCGCGACGACTTCCCGGTTATCGCAGAAGGCGATCTGCCGACCAGCTTTGAACTGCCAGCCGAGACATTGAAGCAGATCATAGACAAGACGCGCTTCGCCATCTCGACCGAAGAAACGCGCTACTACCTCAACGGCATCTATTTCCATGTTTCGGATGAAGGCCAGCCCGTGCTGAAGGCGGCCGCGACCGACGGTCACCGCCTCGCGCGCGTCACGGTGCCGCGTCCTGATGGCGCCGAGGGCATGCCGGGGATCATCATACCTCGCAAATGTATCGGCGAATTGCGCAAGCTGCTCGACGAAGTCGATGGATCGGTCGCCATTACGCTTTCCGCCAGCAAGATTCGCTTCGGCCTGGGTAGCGCGATCCTCACCAGCAAGCTGATCGACGGCACTTTCCCTGATTATAGCCGCGTCATCCCGACCGCCAATGATAAGCTGCTCAAGATCGATCCGCGTAGCTTTGAAGAGGGTGTCGATCGCGTGGCGACAATCGCGACGGAAAAGACACGCGCCGTGAAGATGACGCTGGACCGCGACAAGATCACCCTGTCAGTTACCAGTCCCGAAAATGGCACGGCGGCCGAAGAGGTGCCGGGTGCATTTCAGGGCGAGGGGTTCGACATCGGCTTCAACGCCCGATATCTGCTCGACATCCTGGGCCAGATCGACAGCGAGACCGTCGAACTGCACCTTGCAGACGCCGCCGCGCCGACGCTGATTCGGGAAAATGACCGCAGCCCGGCGCTCTATGTCCTGATGCCGATGCGCGTCTAGGCGGGGCGTGGGTCGAAGGCTATGAGGGGAAAGCAGAGACCGTTCCCTCAAGCTGGAATCTGACGTCACGGCGAGGGACGGCCACACTTGTCGTGCCTCCTCCCGGGTGGGCAATTCGGGTAAGTTTCTTTCAACTTCTGTGCGTTACGCATAGGTCATGGCCCCGTCGCGCATCAAATTGAACGATACGTTGTTCCGGCGGGGCAATCTTGCAATCGCGCTTGGCTTGGCCGAAAGCGGGACGGAAGTGTCGGCCTTCTGGATATCGGAAGCCTTCACTCATATCGCCAGGCTATGGCCGCTGGTTCTTCTGGGCAAGCTATGTACGCTTACCCTGCTGCATGTATCGCTGTTCGATTTTCGCAGCATCATGCATGTTCTCATCTTCGCCTTCATGCTGCTGGTCGATGGCGTGCTGATCTTCGTCCCCAGAGGCGAAAATTTTCAGAATCAGCGACCCCATATTCAGAAATGGCTCATGCTGCCGACGGTCCTGCTGTCGGGCATGGCCTTCAGTCTGCTGATGGGGCCGGCTCAATTTGCTGGCCCGCTATCCCTTTCGCTGGCAGCTGAGGTCGCGGTGGCGCTGCTCGCCGCTTCGATCTTCGGGGACCGGCGGCTGCTGGGCGTCAGCTATTTGCTGGGCACGCTCATCGTATCCATCATCCAGGGCGCTGGCTTTGCCCAGATCGGCCTGCTGCTCAGTTGTATCGTCGTCATGCTGATCGCCGCGATGCGGCAAGCGCATTCGGACCTCGACCGTGCAATCCAACGCCATCAACAGGATCTGCGTGCCCAGCGGGCCGATCGGCTTCTTCAGGAATATGAACAGTCGGGCCAGGGGTGGTTTTGGGAAACCGATCGTCAGGGCTGTCTCAGCTATATTTCCGAAACACTGGTGGGAACGCTGGACATCGCCGATGGGGAGATGGTCGGACGGCCGATCACGGACATCATCTGCGCGGGCGACCACCGGCAAGGCGGAGGTGAGCGCACGCTGGGTTTTCATCTTTCGGCGCGAACCGGTTTTTCGGATATTCATGTTCGCGCTGCCGCGACGCGGGATGAACGCTGGTGGTCGATGTCCGGTCAGCCGGTATTCAATGAATATGGACAGTTCCATGGCTTCCGGGGCAGCGGAACCGACCTTACCGAGATGCGCCGCAGCCAGGCTGAGGTAAAGCGGCTGGCCCAGTTCGACTCCCTCACCGGCCTTGCCAATCGGGTGCAGATGCTGCGGTCGCTGGAGGATGCGGTCGCCGGATCGCAAGGGCGGACGGGCGATTGCGCGCTGATGATGCTCGACCTTGATCGCTTCAAATCTGTCAACGATACGCTGGGCCATCCCGCCGGAGATGCATTGCTGCGGCAGGTGAGCCAGCGCCTCCAGCGCGTGGTGGGTGAACGCGGGCTGGTCGGGCGGCAGGGCGGCGACGAATTCAAGATTCTGCTGCCTGGGCGACATGACCGCACCGCACTGGCTCAACTGGCGCAGACGGTCATTAGTTCGGTTGGCCAGCCTTACACGGTCGAGGGGACTGCGGTGGTCATCGGTGTATCCATCGGCATTTCTTCCTGCCCACATGACGGCGATACCGCTGACGCGCTGATTCGCAACGCGGACCTTGCCCTCTACGCCGCCAAGGGTGATGGACGCGGTGTTCATCGCTTCTATTCGGCGGAGATGCACGCGGACGCCGAAGATCGCAGGCGGTTGGAAGAGGATTTACGCCACGCGCTCGCCGGCGATGGATTGCATCTGGTCTATCAACCTGTCGTGTCGTCCGGGACGGAACGGATCACGGGCTTTGAGGCGCTGCTGCGCTGGAACCATCCGGTACGGGGCGCCATATCCCCCACCGTGTTCATACCAATCGCGGAGGAGACTGGCCTGATCGGGCCGATCGGCGACTGGGTGCTTCGTACTGCCTGCCGGGATGCGGCGATGTGGGCGGATGAGATTCGCGTTGCAGTCAATGTTTCTCCGATCCAGTTCGCTAATCCGGGCCTTCCCGCTACGGTCATGAATGCACTGGCCGCAGCCCAGCTCGCGCCCGGGCGGCTGGAGCTGGAGATCACCGAAAGCGTGTTCCTGAACGATGACGAGGGCACGGACTCGATGTTCGCCCGGCTCAAGGGCATTGGCGTGCGCCTGGCGCTCGACGATTTCGGCACTGGCTATTCTTCGCTCGGCTATCTGAAAAAGGCTCCGTTCGACAAGATCAAGATCGATCAGAGCTTCGTGCGCGGCGCTGTGATCAACGGCAGCCGCAACAGCGCGATCATCAGGGCGATCGTCAGTCTGGCCGAGGCGTTGGGCATGGACACCACGGCGGAGGGCGCTGAAACGCAGGACGAACTGGCGTTGATCCGCGAACTTGGGTGCAGCCATATTCAGGGCTATGTCTACGGCCGCCCGCTCGAAGCGGGCGAAGTGCTGAGGCGCCAGGAAAGTCACGGCACCCTAGCCTTGGTCGAAGGCTTTCAGTCGAGTCGTCCAGAGCGAAAGACCATGCTGCGGACGATTGCGGTGCATCATGATGCCCATGTCTACACCGGTCGTATTCGCAATATTTCCGCGACCGGCGCGCTGATCGAAGGACTGTGGCATGTGCCAGAAGGGACGCAACTGGCGGTCGAGTTCAACGAGAGCCTGCGCGCCGATGCGGTGGTGCGCTGGTCGCGCGACGATCGCATGGGCGTGGAATTCACCGTTGCGATCGACATCACCAGCGCAAGCGCGGCGCCTCGGTCGTTGGCTTCCTGAAGCGAACTGAAATCCCTTCGTGCCGGAACTGACAAGGACCATGCAATCGTCCGGCCCCGGCCTGATGAATCACATGGTTCCCTTTGCCAAAGGTCAAAAGAACAACTTCCGGAACGAAATGCTGATCGTCCGCCCCAGCGGATCCAGATAGCCCTGCTGATAGCGCAGCGGCGTCGCGCCAGTGGCGTCGGTCACTTCTCGCCGCTTGTTGAAGATGTTGTCGATGCCGATCGACACACGCGTCCCGCGCAGGAAGGGATGGTCCTTCACCAGCGACGGCATTTGGCCCAGATTCGCGAAGAGGCGCAGATTTGCCGTCGCCAGGCTGCCGAAATTCAGGCGAGAGGTTCCTCCCAGCGCGCCATCCACATGCGTGCCGCTCTCCCAATCAACGCTGAGCCGTGCGCCCAGACCGTTGTTGGTATAGCCGATGCGGGCTTTGATCTCATGCCGCGGCTGTCCTCCCGACGATCCGGTCGCGTCGCCATTCAGCAGGTCGAGTTCCGGCACATCAGGCGCGATTAGGATGCTCTCCGTGAAATGCCATGTGTGATAGAGGCTGAAGCTGAGCCGCCCATTCCCTCCGCGGTGCCCTCCGCCAAAGCCGCCACCGGGCCGCCCGCCACCGCGTGGCCCGCCCATGCCGCCTTCGCTGCGCGGCTGATCGCCGCTATCGTGGCCTGGCGGCGGAGATGCGCCTTCCGGGCCGCCCTGGCCTTCACCCTGCCTGCCACCACGCCTGCCGCGATTGCCGAACAGACCGCGCATCGCCTGCAGTTCCTTAGGCCGATCTTCCGGCTTGGCTCCTGCGGCGCGCCATGCTTCGGCGAGCTTCTGGATACGCGATTTCAGAGGGAAGGACAGATCGAAGCCCCAGCGCAGCTGCTCGCTTTGCGACCGCAGATAATTGACGGGGAAAGCCCTGATCTCGGTCAGCCGCTGATCTGCGTCGCGGATGAACCGGTCTGCAAAGGCCGCCTCGAGCGCCGGGGTAGGTTCGGGGAACGCGGCGATCGGGTTGGCCGTCCGGCTGTTGAGGTAGGTGGCGGTTAGCGTCAGGTTTGGCTTTTCGAAGGGTTTCACCGTCGCGCTCACCCGGAACTGGTCGCGTACGCTTTCACGGAGCAGCGCATTGCCGCCCGTGACCCGCGTCACGAACACAGTCTCGCCGGTGCGATAATCGAACACCGGAATATTCTCGGTCCTGACCTCTGGATCGGTGATCTGATTGCCGGTCGGCGCCGCGCGATCCTGGTTCGCCGACACAAGCAACTGCACCGCCGGAACCGGTCGCCACCGCAGGCCATAGCCAAGGGTGGAGAGCGTACCAAAATCGGAAAGCTCCTGTGTGGCCGCATTCAGGTTGACGCCAATGTCGCCCACCGCGCCCAGCACGCCGCGGGCCTTGCTGGTGATCGGCACGTCCAGGCTGATCTGGCCGCTGGCGATCTGCCGGTCATAATCATTGTCCCGCTCGACGCCGTTGCGGATCGACCAGCCTTCAAAACCGTTGGCTGATGCACCCACCCGGACCGAGCTGGTGACGGTGCCCGCAGGCAGGTCGAACAGCGGACCGGACAGCAACAGATCACCTATAACGGCCTGCGACCGTGCGCTGGTCCTATCCGTGGACGCCGATCGTTCCGTCCGCGTGCGGGTGTCGGACACATCGCCATTGCCGGTGAAGGACCATTGCCAGCCCTTGCCCAGCAATCCGTTGAACGTCAGGCCCACATGCCCGGTCGTACCACGGATCTGCTGATCGAGTGCGTTCTCCCGCAGGAAATCGCGATAGAGCGGACCGTCACCGAGCGGCGCAGCCAGAGCGGCGACCGAGAGCCCCTGAAGTGTATCATTGTCCGACAATTCCACACGGCCATTGACCGTCATGGACACCTTGCCAAGCGCGCGCGCATAGGTCGCGTTGGCCGAAACACTTTCCGTTGCCGGGCTGAGCGTGCGGAAGCGGGTGAGATCGATGAGCGCCGGGCCACTCGCCGGGCGGTCGATATCCCGCTCGCTCTCCAGCAGCGAAGCCGCATTCCCATATTTGAGGTTCAGGGTGAAGCGATTGTCGCCCCGGATGCGTAGCAGTCCCGCTTCGACCGAGCCATTTTCCCGCCCGCCATCGGTGGTCGTCCCGCCGCGCAGATCCGCTAGTTCGGCACGAAAACGCTGGCGCAGCACGATGTTGACCACCTTCTGCGTCGGTGCATAGCCATAGGACAGCGCCACCTCTTCAGGCAGGATATCGACGCGCGCCACCGCTTCGGACGGGATGTCCTGAATCTCGGAAAAGCTGGAAATCCGCTTGCCGTTGAGCAGTACCACAGGCGTACCGTTTGTCTGCGCCGATAGCTCGGTGATCATTTCCGAGATGGAGGTGACGCCCAGCGCCCGGACGTCGGCGGCGGACAGCTGTTGTTCGGGCTTGACGTTGCCAACCACCGCCCCGCGCTGCGGCTGGCCGGTGACGATGATCTCTTCGCCTTCATCCTGCGCGGCCGCTTCACTATCCATCGTCTGCGCCATCAGGGCAGCAGGCGACGCGCCCATCAACAGAAATACCGTCAGCCCAGCAGATCGACGCACACTATACCCCTTTGGAAAAAGCAGACCCGTACCGGTCTGTCATTAGGCGCGAGTTGTCTCAAAAAATTGGCAACGCCAAGACCATTCTGTCGCAAAATGTATCGGAACCTTTGGCCCGGATCGGACGTGGCATTTCCATCGGCGTGTAGCCTTTCTAAGATCGCGGGATGCGCACCCTTTATCCTCCTGTCGAGCCCTTCGCGTCCGGTCATCTCGATGTGGGGGACGGGCACCACATCTATTGGGAACGCGTGGGGACGCCGGGGGCCAAGCCTGCGGTGTTTCTGCATGGCGGGCCGGGGGGCGGTATATCGCCCGATCATCGTCGTCTGTTCGACCCGGACCGTTACGACCTCCTGCTTTTCGACCAGCGCGGCTGCGGCCGCTCGACGCCGCATGCGGAGCTGGAAGCGAACACCACCTGGCATCTGGTCGCAGATATAGAGCAGCTGCGGCTGATGACCGGAGCGGACCAATGGCTGGTATTCGGGGGCAGTTGGGGCTCGGCGCTGGCGCTGGCTTATGCGCAAGCACATGTGGATAGCGTGAGCGAACTTATCCTGCGCGGCATCTTCACCATCCGCAAGCAGGAGATTGACTGGTACTATCAGCAGGGCGCCAGCCGCATTTACCCGGATAAATGGGAACGCTTCGTCGCGCCCATTGCGGAGGCCGAGCGCGGCGACCTGCTCCACGCCTATCGCCGGATCCTGACGGGCGATGACCGTGCGGCGCAGATCGCCGCCGCCAAGGCATGGAGCGTCTGGGAAGGGGAAACCATCCGCCTGCTGCCCGACGACGCCTTGTCAGCCACGCATGAGGCCGATGATTTCGCGTTGGCCTTTGCGCGCATCGAAAATCACTATTTCGTGCATGGCGGCTGGCTGGAGGAGGGGCAACTGATCAGGGATGCCGCCAAGCTCCGGCACGTTCCCGGCGTCATCATACAGGGGCGCTATGACATGGCATGTCCGGCCGAGACGGCGTGGGCGCTGCACAGGGCCTGGCCGGAAGCGCGGTTCGAAATGATCGAAGGGGCGGGGCATGCCTATAATGAGCCCGGCATATTGGACGCATTGATCCGCGCGACCGATGCGTTTGCAACCGTTCGCGCCTGAATCTGACGGAAGGACGATCAAGGCTCGCCCTTGGACTCCTGCATCCGTCGCTCTGCAAACCATTGTTCCAGCATCTTGGCGGTGCAGCCGGTAAAGCCGTTGCTGCCGATTGCCGAACAACTGCCCGGCAGTGTCTGCCGCTGCACCTGCTCCATCGTCGCGACCTGGCTGCCCCATCCCGGCCCGCCGGATGGCGCGGGCTTTTCGCGCAGTTTCTTGGGGATGCGATAGCGCTCGGATTCCGGCTTGCGGGCGCAGACGACGATTTCGTCACCCTCGCCCTTGGGGCAGGGGTCATCGCCATAGACGATAAGGTTGAAAACCCGCTGCGGCGGTTCGGCTCTAACCGGTGCGGCCAGCGACAGCGGCAGAAGCGCCGCTGCGACCAAAGGCAAATGAACAGGGAAACGCATCGGCTATCATCCTATATTCGCCCCTGTCCTTCAGCGGAGTGCCCATTTCCGCGTCGCTTGACCTAAACGCCGCGCGCCGGGGAAAACCGTCAGGGCTGTTCGGGCGCCCCTGGTTGTGACGCAGTCGGCGGCGGTTGCTGTGCAGTTTGTTCCTGTTCTTCCGCGACAACGCGCGCCTCGATCGCCTTGCTGTCCTCGTCGATGGTGGACAGACGGCGCGCGCGCTCCGCCTCGACCAGATCTTTCCAGCTTGCGCTGTCCGCAGCCTGGCGTTCAGCCTTGGCCAGACGGGCGAGCTGGTTGAAGCAGCCGGTGAAGCCGCCGGGGCCGGTGGCGGAGCAGCTTTCCGTCCCGCTGCGGCCGACATATTCCATTGATCGCACTCGTTCCCCCCATGCCTGATTGCTCGGCTGGTTGGGGTCGCCACGCAATGGCTCGGGGATGCGATAACGTTCCTCCTCGCCCTTGCGCGCGCACACCACGATGTCGCTGCCTGCACTCTGCGGGCAGGGGTCGTCACCATAGACTATGACGAGATTCGTGCGCTCGGAGCCGGTTGTCCCGGCGGGCGCCGTCTCTGCCTGCTGCGGAGCAGGGCCGGGTTGCTGCTGCGCCATGGCGGGTAACGCGCTCGCGGCCATCAGCAGTGCGGCGGTCATCGCGGTCTTCATCATCATCTTTGTCTCCTCAGATCCGCTTCGACAGCGCGATCGCGGCGCGGCATCCCAGGCGAATGACGCCGGAGAGCAAGGGGTAGGCGGGAGCCTGTTCCGCGCCATGGGCCATGGCGGTTTCGCGGTGTTCGACTTCCTCCGCCTGAAAATCCGTGATGGTGGCGGCAAGTTCCGGGTCGTCTCCTGCCAGCGCGTCCAACTGCTCTGCGTAATGGCGATCGATCTCTGTTTCGATCGCCGCCGTGCAAGCCATGGCCGCGTTCGGGCCAATAGCTGCCGTCGCAGCGCCCAATGCGAATCCCGCCACATCCCAAATCGGCTGCAACACTGTCGGACGGACGCCCCGCCGCGAGATCATCGCGTCGAAAATCTTGCGATGGCGTTCTTCCTGCGCCGCCATGCCAGCGATCACGCGGGCGTGAGGATGTCTGTCGCCCAGCACAGCGAGTTGCCCCGCATAAATGCGCGTCGCGCCGAACTCGCCCGCCTGATCCACGCGCAGCATCGCCGCGCGCTCTGCGTCCGTCACTTTCCGGCCCGGACGGGGGAATTCCTTTGGCGCGCTCATGCCTCCTTCCTTCCCTTTATCAGCAGGGCCAAGATGGCGAGTGCGCTCGCCCCCGACAAGAGGCCGTTGAAACCCGCCAGCGAAATGCCCAGCAGGGTCCAGGGCGCAACGTCGCACCGGGTGATCGGCGTCGCCATGATCTGGTTCAATATGTCGGCGGGATTGCCCGTGGCGGGCGCAGTCGAACAGGCGGTAAGCCCCTCCCACCAGCCATATTCGACCCCGGCATGGAACAGACCGATCGCCCCGCTGATGCCGATGGCCAGCCCCGCAAGGCTGGTGAAGAGGGCGCTGACGCATGGCCGCCCGTTCGTGCCATAGGCGATCATCGCCAGCGGGATCGCCGCCATATGGGGATAGCGCTGCCACCAGCACATTTCGCACGGGTACAGCCCGCCTATATATTGCGAGGCATAGGCGCCTCCCAGCAGCAGCAGCGGAACGGCCAGGGCGAGGAGGCGGGCGAGGGGCAGGCTCTTCATCATGCCCGCTTAAACCGCCCTGCGCCTTTCGTCATGCTGAACTTGCGTCAGCGTCCGAACTTCCGCTGCGTCTTGCCATAGCGGAGTTTCCGGGTGCCGGGCTTTCCTTCGGTCGCGCGCCCGCGCGGCGTGGCCACATGCTCGTCGGCGGGCAGGCCCAGTTCCTCTGCCTCCAGCTTGCGAATTTCGTCGCGGATGCGGCCAGCTTCCTCGAACTCCAGGTCCGCCGCCGCCGCGCGCATCTTCTTTTCCAGGTCCTCGATATAGGCGCGCAGATTGTGGCCGACCAGGTGCGGGCGGTCCTCCAGTCCCGTATCGACGGTGACCTGATCCTTGCTCGCCACATGGGCGATGATGTCGCCGATGTTGCGCTTGATCGTCGTCGGCGTGATGCCATGTTCCAGATTATAGGCCGTCTGCTTCTCGCGCCGCCGCGATGTTTCGTTCAGCGCTCGCTCCATGCTGCCGGTGATGCGGTCGGCATAGAGGATCACCCGTCCATCCACATTACGCGCCGCGCGGCCGATCGTCTGGATCAGCGACGTTTCGGAGCGCAGGAACCCTTCCTTGTCGGCGTCAAGGATAGCCACCAGACCGCATTCGGGGATGTCCAGACCCTCGCGCAGCAGGTTGATGCCGATCAGCACGTCATAGACGCCCAGCCGCAGGTCTCGGATCAGTTCGATGCGTTCCAGCGTCTCGACGTCGCTGTGCATATAGCGGACCTTTATGCCCGCCTCGTGCATGAACTCGGTCAGGTCTTCGGCCATCCGCTTGGTCAGCGTGGTGACGAGCGTGCGGTATCCCTGCGCCGCCACCTTGCGGCACTCGTTGATCAGGTCGTCCACCTGATCCTCGACCGGCTTGATTTCGACCGGCGGGTCGATGAGTCCGGTTGGACGGATCACCTGCTCGCTGAATACGCCGCCGGTCTGCTCCATCTCCCATTTGCCCGGCGTTGCGGAAACGCTGACCGTCTGTGGCCGCATCGCGTCCCATTCATTGAAACGCAGCGGCCGGTTGTCGATGCAGCTTGGCAGGCGGAATCCATATTCGGCCAGCGTGATCTTGCGCCGATGGTCGCCCCGCGCCATGGCCCCGATTTGCGGCACCGTCTGGTGGCTTTCGTCCACGAACAGCAGCGCATTTTCCGGTAGATATTCAAACAGCGTCGGCGGCGGCTCGCCGGGCAGACGGCCCGTCAGGAAGCGGCTGTAATTTTCAATCCCCGCGCAGGAACCGGTCGCCGCGATCATCTCCAGGTCGAAATTGGTCCGCTGCTCCAGCCTCTGCGCCTCCAGCAGTTTTCCTTCCGTTGTCAGTTCCTTCAGCCGTTCCGTCAGCTCATGGCGGATCGCCTCCATGGCCTGTTTCAGCGTCGGTCCCGGCGTCACATGGTGCGAATTGGGAAAGACCTTCACATATTCGAGGGTGGCGACCTTCTTCCCGGTCAGCGGATCAAATTCGACGATATCCTCTATTTCATTGCCAAAGAAGCTAACCCGCCACGCCGTATCTTCATAGTGGGACGGGAATATCTCCAGATTATCCCCCTTCACCCGGAAAGTCCCGCGCGCGAAGGCCGCATCGTTGCGCTTATACTGCAGCGCTACCAGCTTGCGGATGATCTCCCGCTGGTCCTCGACCTGGCCCTTCTTCATGGAGAAGGTCATGGCCGAATAGGTTTCGACCGATCCGATGCCGTAGAGGCAGGATACCGATGCGACGATTAGTACATCGTCCCGCTCAAGAAGTGCGCGCGTCGCCGAATGCCGCATCCGGTCGATCGCCTCGTTTACGCTCGATTCCTTCTCGATATAGGTATCGGAGCGGGGCACATAGGCTTCGGGCTGGTAATAGTCATAATAGCTGACGAAATATTCGACGGCATTTTCGGGGAAGAAGCTCTTGAACTCCCCGTAAAGCTGTGCCGCCAGAATCTTGTTCGGCGCCAGCACCAGCGCGGGGCGCTGCAAAGCCTCGATCACCTTCGCCATGGTGAAGGTCTTGCCTGACCCGGTGACGCCGAGGAGCACCTGGTCCTTCTCGCCCGCCAGTGCCGTTTCCACCAGTTCGGCGATGGCTGTCGGCTGGTCGCCCGAAGGCTCATAGTCTGAAACCAGCTTGAACGGTCGACCCCCTTCGCTCTTTTCGGGGCGCGCGGGGCGGTGGGGGACGAAGCCTTCGCCGGTCTGGGGCTCGTCCAGCGTGGTGCGGATTTGAATTGTCATCACCGATTGATATGGTCCTGCTGCCCATGGGGTGCAACAGGGAGGATATCGATGCGCAGAACGATGGTTGGCCTTGCCGGAATGATCGCCTTACTGGCCGCCTGTAGCGATAAGCCCTCGGGCGAACCCCAAAGCCGGGAAGAGGTGAAAGCGCAAGTACAGAAGGTGCAGCTCAAGCCCGGCCAGTGGGAAGGCAGCTATACGCTCGAGGACATCGACATGCCCGATATGCCGGGCGGTGGCGACCAGATGGAAGAGCAGATGAAGAAGATGATGAATCGCGCCTCCATCAAATATTGCGTCTCGCCCGAAGAGGCCGCCAACCCCAGCGGCAAGATGTTCTCGGGCCAGGAGAACAAGGATTGCACCTACAAGGGCTTCGATGCCAGCGGCGGTTCGGTGAAGGGGGAAATTTCCTGCAAGGCCGAACAGGGCGCGATGAACGCGGTCATGTCGGGCAGCTATGCGCCGGAAAGCTATGAAATGGACATGGACATGAAAATGACCGGTGCGCCAGGTGGCATGAACATGAGCATGAAGGCGAAGACCACTGGCAAGTGGGTTGGCGCGACCTGCACGACATCCTGACGCAGCGACGGCTATGCGCGGGAGAGCCGATTTTGCTGCGGCGATATTTCGCTTGCGCTTTTGATGCCGCAGAGCGAGCCTCCCGCCGTTCCGCAAGTGAACAGGGGAGAGGATATGCGAGAGACGATACTGGCGGCAGCCCCGCTGGCGGTGCTGCTTTGCCTGGCTGGATGCGGCAAAGAGGCGCCCGCGCCCGAACCGGTGGAAGCGCCGATCCTGATGAAGGCCGGGGAGTGGACGATCACCCGCAAGACCACCGGCTACAACACACCGACCGTCACACCTGCACAATATCAGGCCGCGCTCGAGAAAACAGACGAGGATAATATTTGTATCGCTGTCGATGCAGCCGGAGTGCCGGACGCCAATGCACTGGCGGGGGATGAGGGGGAGGATTGCACCTACAAGGACAAGATGCTGCGCAAGGGGCGATTGATCGCGACCCTGTCCTGTAAGTCCGGCGCCGGCACTTCGGAGATCGTGCTCGAAGGCAACTACACCGCCGACACGCTGACGCTGGGCAGCACCATGACGAAGACTGTGGACGGCAGCCCCGTGCTGCGCACGACCCACGATGTCAGCGGCAAGCTGGCAGGGGAATGCAGCAAGGTCTGACGCGGTTGCGTCTTTTCCATCCGCATCCTCCACTCGCCGTCGAAGGGAGGATGCGGGTGGGCCCGTTTTCTGTCATTCTGCAACGAGCATCAAAAGCGCGACGGAGAGTCGTCCCATGCTGTTTCATCTTTCGATCGCCGCTCATGATCCCAGGCGTGTCGCAGAGGTCATCGCGGAAATGTGGCGCGGCGAAGCCTTTTATTTTCCGCCGGTGACGCCGGCTAGCTGGATCGCCGTGGCGGGCGACGATCGCGGCACCGCGGTGGAGGTCTATCCGATCGACACTGTTTTGCGCGAGGAGGAGGGAGACGCCGACTCCTTTGGCGAGCGGACCGGCGAGACCCGCTTCACCGCTACCCACGCTGCCCTGGCGACGCCACTTACAATGTCAGAGGTGATGGCCATCGCGGCGCGCGAAGGCTGGCCCGCCAAATATCGCAAGCGCGGGGGCGTCTTCGGCGTGATCGAATTGTGGATCGAAGGACGGCAGATGATGGAACTGCTGACTTCGGAGATGCAGGCCGAATATCTCGCCGCGATGGCGGGACGGAATTATCGCGCTATGTTTGCGCCTTCGGCTCCGGCCTGAACTCGACTGGGATCAGTTTTCATCCAGCGCCCTGATCGCTCGCTGGTCGCATCGTTTAGGCCCGCGTGGTACGGCCGAATAGGCTGGCACCTGAATGTGCTGCCCGATGCGTAACGGTGCGAAACGGCTCCGCTCTATCCCGGCGCACCGCAGGTAAATCTCCAGCAGGCGTGGTGGCGTGCTCCATTGCTCATAAGACAAGCGGAATGTTCCCCAATGGATAGGTATCGCAGTCGATGCCTTCAGCTTTTCAAAGACGCTGACCGCCCGTTCCGGGCCGATGTGCGAGTTCGACTCCATTTGGCCCGCCCAAAAGCGGAACGCGCCTATCGGAATCATCGCCAGCCGGATCGGTCCCAGCCGTGCTGCTTCCTCCGGCCAGGCCATGTCCCCGGCGCCAGTGTCGCCTGCGAAGAAGATATTGCCCGCCCGCGTCGTGATGACGAAGCTTGACCATAAAGCGCGGCTGCGGTCCGCGCCCCAGCGGCTGCTCCAATGATGATTGCGCAGCACGTGAACGCGATAGTCGGGGCAATGCTCGTAATTTTCGCACTGGATCACGGTTTCCGCGCCTAGGCCATTTAGAGCGGCTCCGCTGATGGATTGCCCCCAGTCGAGCGCCGTCGATGGGATGCCGTTCGCTTTCAGGATCGTGTCGTTGCCGAGGCTGGTGACGATCTTGGGCCGATCTCGCTGCCACAGTTTTTTCAGCGTCGGCACATCCATATGGTCGTAATGATTGTGGCTTATGATGATCAGGTCGATCTTGGGCAGATCCTCGAAGCGGATGCCCGGTTGTGCCACGCGCTTCGGGCCCAACGGCGGAAAGGGGCTGGCATAATCCGACCAGATCGGATCGGTCAGTATGTTCAGGCCGGCGGCCTGCACCAGTACCGTCGCATGGCCAACCCAGGTTGCTGTCATGCCCCGGGGGGCCGCGAAGGACGGAGGCTGCGCAGGCTTCACGACCACTACGTCGGGCCATTCGGGCCGGTCGTCACCTCCTATCAGCCAGCGGGCGATAAAACCGCGACGGTTGCTTCCGGGCGGCGCTGAAAACTCGATTTCCCCATCGGGATTGAAGAAGCGCTCGCCATCATAATGGCGGCTGAGCGGACCGTCATAATAAGTGCGATCTAGGAAAGGGGGAATGATGGTGACCGCAAGGCAAAGGACGATGATGAGAAAAAGAAGTGCGACCCCCGCCCCGCGCATGAATTTTCCGATGACGCGGCCCATGCCGTCTCCTGCAATGATCACGATGCAGGGTCATAAACGTCATATGGCGGCGGGCAAGTGGCTGGGCGGCATCCGACCTTAATGTTGAATATGCCGCAGCCACGGTAGCAAGCGCCGTTCTACCGTGGCCTTGCCCGGATCTTCGCCGTCGAGAAGGGGAATGGCATAGGCTTTCAGGTCGTCCTTCAGCAGGCTCACCCCTTCGCTCTGACGGTGCAGGTCCACGACGGCGCCGTCGGGAAAATGGCTGGCAAGGGCGGCGATGCCGTCGCTTACATTCGAATAGGGGCCATCGACCTCATAGTCCTGCGCCTGCAAGAGATCGACGATCATCCCGGCCAGCGCCGGGTCATCCTCCACCAGAAGAATGCGCCCGTGATTGTAGGGCATCGTCGTCACCCCAGCCTGAAATGAGCGCGATACCGATCGAAACAGCGTTCGCCACAGCTCAAGCGGATCAGCGCGCCTTCGGCGATCGCCGTGGCACGGCGCGGATCCTCCGCCACCAGAGGCTTGATCGCCAATTCGTTCCAATCCCGGCTGTGCTTGACGTCCAGCACCGCGTGGAGGTCGAAATAACGGCGTTCAGACTGGGTGAGGCCGATGCGGCGCAGCGCTCGCGCGGTGTGCGCTGACCTGCCCGGCGCGGTCAGTTCGATCGCGCCCAGCGCGCCGACGCTGTGCCATGCATAACATCGGTTAGTCGCCATCGCGGTCATGGCGTTGGCAAGCGCGAGACTTTCCCAAACCGTGGCTTCTATCGAAGGGGACAGATCCAGCGTCATCACTAACTGGGACAACATCGGGCCATGCATGCCCTTGGCGTTGCCCCGGCCCATTTCGTCCCAATAATTTCTGGCCAGTTCAAGTTTAGGCGAATCGGGCAGCTTGACCTGCGTCAGCGCGACGAGGTCATCGAAGCCAGCCTCTCCCGCCGCCTCCTGCGTCAGGAACCAGCGTATCTCGTCCCGCTCCGCCTCTTCGGCTAGCCAGGGGAACAAGGCGTCGTACTGGCCGGGTCCAGACTGTTCCAGCGCCTCGAACCATCTGATGAAGCCATCTGGATCGGTCGGCGCCTGCGCAGCGCGGTCGCGTATCTGGACTCTCAATTCCTCGATAAAGCCATGCTCCAGCCGCAACATCACCTGATCCTGATGGAACCTCTCCTCCCAGTCGCCAGGATAGGCTGGAGCAAGTCGTTGCCGGTTCCAATGACTAAGTCGTTCTTGAAAATCTTGCTGAAGAAACTGCGATTCGCATTGAGGTGTAATGAAACGTGTAGCCACGGAAAATTCTCTCCTGCTTGTATGCTTGTTCAATTCGGGGGGCGGCGCGGCGTTCCCCTGAAATTGCCTAACCAGGATCAACCGTGCATGTTTTCCTTCATAGAAAGCGGCTTTTCGGCCGAGTTGGATCGAAGTCTTGGCGACTATGATCAGCCAGCAGTGTCGCCGTGCCGGAACCGGGCCTCATCATTTTGGGCGTCGAGCAAGCCGTCGCCTGTTTCCATCCACCGATTTGCGGTAATGCGTGATGGAGGCCCGCATGGCCTTTTCAGGCGTCGAACCCAAACTACCCGTCAGCGCCTTCCATTGCAGCACTCCCACGGCCTCGATCTTCTCGACCACCATGCGCTGTGCCTCCAACGCGGCGGCTGGATTGCCAGCGAGCAACTTGGGTATGCGGAGTCCGATCACCGTCCAGGCTTCCATGCCCAGCCGCCAGCTGTCGAACGCCAGCCCAAGCGGATCAGCCTTTAGCGTCGCGCCGGAAAGGCCGGTTTTTCGGCTTCCTTTGGTCCGTGCCGCTCGCGGCATCATCGTTGCTCGAGGAAACGCAGCAGATCGGCGTTTAGCCGGTCCGGCGCTGTCGCGAACAGTCCGTGCGGTTCGCCATCATATTCGACCAGTTCCGCGCCAGCTATGCCTGCCGCTGCCGCCCGTCCCGTGGGATCAATCGGCAACGTCTTGTCGCTCGTTCCGTGAATGATCAGTGTGGGAATGTTGAAAGCGGCAAGGTCCGGGCGGAAATCGGTGCGGCCAAAGGCGTTGATGCAATCGATCGTCGCCTTGGGACTCGCCATGATCGCCAGCGCGAAGGTCCAGTCCAACAGGGCACTGCTCACCGGCTTTGAGACCAGGCCAATGCCATAGAAGGTCTTGGCGAAGGTCTGGAGGAAAGCGAAGCGATCCTCGCGCACCTGCGCCTGCATCTGGTCCAGTACGGATTCCTCAACCCCATCGGGATTGCTGTCGTCTTTCAGCACATAGGGCACGACCGATGATATCAGCACCGCCCGATCGACTCTGGCCGATCCGTGGCGTGAAAGGTAACGGGCGATTTCGCCGCCGCCCATCGAAAAGCCTACGAGCGATACTCTGGGCGCACCGACATGGTCGATGACCGCCGCGAGATCATCGGCAAAAACATCATAATTATAGCCGTCTGCGGGGTGGCCCGAATGGCCGAAGCCACGCCGGTCATAGGTTATCACCCGATAGCCTGCTTCGAGTAGCGCCAGCACCTGATACTCCCACATGTCGCCTGTCAGCGGCCAGCCATGGATGAGGAGGACCGGGTGCCCGGAGCCCATGTCCTTGACGTGGATGGCATGGCCTTCAGCTGTTTGAATGTGCATCGAAGCCGCTCCTTATTACTTTAAGTTACGGCAACTGGCAGCCAGCCGCGACGTTCCATCAAATGCGTCAGGGAGCCATGAGCGGCGCGCTGAGTTGGGAAGGGCAAGGAGATGGAGATGACCCACAAACCCCGAGTTCCCACCGCCAGCCAGTCCCCCTATCCGCTGCACCCAGTTCCCACACAGCGGCAGAGGCGAACCCGCCCCGCCCGCGAGCGTCCGTTCGAAACGGAGCGGGCACCGCAGCGGGCGATGCATTCCAACGGCTGGACGATAGGAATGGGCCTGGTCGTGACGGCTTTTGCTTACCTGCTGTTTCGCCGCCGCTGAGCGCGGAACAAAGCGCTATCGACCAAGGTTAACAGCGGCAGCGGTGGGCGCCATCAGCGGCCTCAACAGGCCAAGGAGGATGTCATGGTGACGCTTACTCCCCTGGAAATCGGCTTGGGACTGGTCGTACTTGTCCTATTGGCTGGGATCTTCGCGCTCCTCATGCGCAACCGGCATCGCGCCAACCTGCGGTCGAAGTTCGGACCGGAATATTCCCGCACCGTCGAAGAGGTCGGCAGCTCCCGCAGGGCAGAAGCCGAATTGCAGGAACGCGAAAGGCGTGTGGCGAGCTTTTCGTTGAGGCGGCTGTCACCCCAGCAGGTTGATATGTTCAACGATGGCTGGATGAAGGTGCAAAGCCAGTTTGTCGATGATCCCCAAGGTGCGGTTTCTCGCGCCGACGTCCTGCTGACCGAAGTCATGGAAGCGCGGGGCTATCCGATCACCGACTTCGATCGCCGCTCGGCTGACCTATCCGTCGATCATCCGGAAGTTGTCCAAAACTACCGCTCTGCCCATGACATTGCCATCCGGCATGCCAGAGGCGAAGCCGATACCGAGGATCTTCGTCAGGCGATGATTCACTATCGCGCGTTGTTCGAAGAGTTGGTTCATGAGCCGGGCGAACCTAACGGTGCTTCGCATCTCCCTCGACAGAGTCGCTTTGGCGATGCCGATCATGGCAGGCGCGACCTGCATTAAAAGGGGGGATGTGGATTATTGCCGCCGCGCAGCCTGCGAACAGGATGCGCGGCGGCTTCAGTTTCAGGCGGCCCCCGTCAGCCCCGACCCACGAAGGTCGAAGCGGTCGGCATCCATCACCTTCACCCAGGCCGCGACGAAATCATCGACGAATTTCCTGCCTGCGTCAGCGGCGGCATAGACCTCGGACAGGGCGCGAAGCTGCGAATTGGAGCCGAAGACCAGATCGACGCGCGTTGCCGTCCATTTCTGCTCATCCGTCTCCCGACATGTGCCGATGAACAGGTCGCCCTTATCGCTATCCGCCTTCCATGCCGTGCCCATGTCGAGCAGGTTGACGAAGAAGTCGTTGGTCAGCTGCCCCGGCCGATCGGTGAACATACCATGCCGCGAACCGCCATGATTAACGCCCAGCACACGCAGGCCGCCGATCAGCACTGTCATTTGCGGCGCGCTTAATCGCAGCAGACTGGCGCGATCGATCAGCAGTTCCTCGACCGGCACACTGTAGCTGACGGGCAGATAGTTGCGGAAACCGTCCACCTTCGGCTCAAGCACGGCAAAGCCTTCAACATCGGTCTGATCCTGCGATGCGTCGGTGCGGCCGGCCGTGAACGGCACGACGATGTCGTGGCCCGCCTCTTTCGCTGCCTTTTCGATACCGACGGAACCGCCAAGCACGATGAGGTCGGCGATGCTGACCTTCTTGCCGCCCGTGGCGCTACCGTCGAACTCTGCCTTGATACGTTCCAGCACGCCGAGCACATGGGCGAGCTGACTTGGCTGATTGACGTCCCAATCCTTCTGGGGGGCCAGCCGGATGCGCGCGCCATTGGCGCCGCCCCGTTTGTCCGAACCCCGAAAGGTGGAGGCGGAAGCCCAAGCCGTCTGCACAAGTTCGGTTACCGTCAGCTCCGAAGCCGAAATCTTCTGCTTCAGAGCCGCCACATCCGCCTCCGCGATCGCAGCGTAATCCGCGACAGGGACGGGATCCTGCCAGATCAGGTCCTCGGCGGGGACGTCAGGGCCGAGGTAGCGGCTCTTCGGCCCCATGTCGCGATGACATAGTTTGAACCAGGCGCGGGCGAAGGCATCGGCAAACGCAACCGGATCATGGCGGAAGCGCTCGGCGATCTTGCGATAGTCCGGGTCTTCCCGGAACGCCATGTCCGCCGTCGTCATCATCGTCGGCAGGCGCTTGTCGGGGCTATGCGCGCCCGGCGCCATGTCTTCCGGCTTCTGGTTGATCGGTTGCCACTGTTTTGCGCCCGCCGGGCTCTTCACCAACTGATACTCATAGTCGAGCAGCATGTGAAAGAAGCTCATGTCCCACTGGATCGGAGTCGGCGTCCACGCGCCTTCGATGCCGCTGGTGATTGTGTGATCGCCGATGCCGCTTTCATGGCCGCTTTGCCAGCCAAGGCCCTGCTGCGCGATATCCGCGCCCTCCGGCTCCGCTCCCACCTTTGATGCGTCGCCCGCGCCATGCGCCTTCCCAAAGGTGTGACCTCCAGCGGTCAGCGCCAGTGTTTCCTCGTCATTCATGCCCATGCGCGCGAAAGTTTCACGAATGTCGCGCGCCGACTGAAGCGGGTCGGGATTACCGCCTGGACCTTCGGGATTGACGTAGATCAGGCCCATCTGAATCGCGGCAAGCGGGTCTTCCAGCGCCATTTCCTTGTCAGGTTGAATGCGCGTCTGGTTGTCGGGATTGCCGACCCACTGTTCCTCGGTGCCCCAGTAAATGTCCTTCTCCGGTTCCCATACATCCTCGCGCCCGCCGCCGAAGCCGAAGACAGGACCGCCCATCGATTCGATGGCGACGTTGCCGGTCAGGATCATCAGGTCGGCCCAGGACAGCTTGCGGCCATATTTCTGCTTGATCGGCCAGAGCAGGCGGCGTGCCTTGTCCAGATTGGCGTTGTCGGGCCAACTGTTGAGCGGTGCGAACCGCTGCCCGCCCGAAGACGCGCCACCGCGACCGTCGCCAGTACGGTAGGTGCCTGCGCTATGCCATGCCATGCGGATGAAGAACGGGCCGTAATGCCCGTAGTCCGCTGGCCACCAGGGCTGGCTGTCGGTCATCAACGCATGCAGGTCTTTCTTGACCGCTTCCAGGTCGAGCGACTGGAATTCCTTCGCATAGTCGAAAGACTCGCCCATCGGATTGGCGTGGGCGCCATCCCGGTGGAGGATTTCAAGAGACAGCTGATTGGGCCACCAATCGCGGTTCGTGCGTCCCAGGAGCGACCTGAGCGCGGCAGGCTCCTTGGCTGGGCAGCTAAGCGGGCTTCCGCCGGTTTTTGCGTCCATTGATGGCTCTCCTATCAAACATGGTTACGCAAACTAGGCCCGGCAGGCAGAGGGGGAAAGCGATTAACCTTCGTCATTATGATCGACAAAAACGATCAAAGGGAGATCGATCCTGCCCAGGTTCATGCTCCTGCGGCTTTCCTGTTCCGCTTCTTCCTGCTTTGGTGTAATGTCGGTTCGTTGGCCATGAGGCGTTCCTCATGCCGAGACGATACGCAGTGCAGGTCATGCAGAATGGCCGCCCCCGTACCGGTCCCGACTGAGGATGAGAATTTCTGAGCGTCATTCATGGTGACTTCGCAGGGAGAGCGACCATGGCAATTGCGCATCCAGCAGATCTTGTACCGGGCAGCGGCGATTATGAAATCCGCAAGATCGGCTTTGACGATCTTAGAATCTCGCTTCGTCAGGGTTGGGAGGACTTTCAGGCAAAGCGTGGCGACTTGGTGTTTATCGGGTTCATTTATCCTCTTGTGGTGCTCTTTGCCATCCTGATAGCCAGTCGTGTATCCATTTTGCCGCTGCTCTTTCCGCTGCTGGCCGGTTCCATCCTGTTCAGCCCACCGCTGGCAAGCGGCTTTTACGAATTGGCGCGACGCCGGGAACAGGGCCTGGATGCGCGGTGGCGGCATTTTCTGGATGTGGTTCGCGGGCCGTCCGCCCCGTCGCTCTTCGACCTGACCAGCGTCACGGCCATGCTGTTCCTGGCATGGATCGCCGCTGCCTGGTTCATCTATAATGCGACCGTAGGCGGGCTCGGGCCGGACGCTGTTTCTTCCGTAGAGGCCTTCCTGAATGCGGTATTCGGTACGACCGAAGGTTGGAAGATGATCATCATTGGCAATCTGGTGGGGCTGGGCTTCGCCATTGTGGCGCTGGCCATCAGTGTGGTGTCCTTCCCGATGATCATCGACAAGAACGTCAATTGGGGCGTCGCGCTGCGGACGTCGGTTCGGGTGGCGTGGAACAATCCCGTGACAGTCGCGACATGGGGGCTGATCGTGGTCGGCCTGCTGACCCTGGGCGCGTTGCCGGGTTTGGTCGGGCTTGCGGTGGTGCTGCCCTTGTTGGGCTATGCGACCTGGCACCTTTACACGCGAGCCGTGGTTCGCTGATTATTGGGGAGCGCCGTCCTGCGCGAGTTTCGGCAGCGGCGGCGCGCCACTTCCCAAAGTAGCGAGATACCTGATCAACGCTGCCCGATCCTCCGGTCGCCTAAGACCGGCAAAGGCCATCTTCGTCCCGGGCATGTCGCGTGCTGGCGACGCGAGGAATTCGAACAGCTTGTCATAGGTCCAGTCGCCACCCTGCGCATTCATCGCGGGCGAATAGGCAAAGCCGGGATGGCTTCCGACCGGACGTCCAACCACGCCCCACAAATTCGGCCCGATGCGGTTGGGCCCACCCAGGGTGAAGTCGTGGCAACTGGCGCATAACTGCATCTTCGCCTTTCCCATGGCGACATCGGCACGGGCGAGCAGCATGCCAAGATCGACCGGGGCTGAAGTCGGGCCGGTTCCGTCGGCGACGGGCAGGGGGGTCTTCCCTCGCATCTCACGATGATAGGCGATCAGCCGATTGCCCTCGCCGGGGCCGCCGAGGCTCTCGGGCCAGTCCCGCTGCACGGATACCATGTCGATGCGTGGCGGCATATCGTCCGCGGGCTTGTAGGCAAGGCCTCCGACATTGCCGTGTGGATAGAGCTGCCAGGCGAACCAGTTGACGCTCCAGAGCACGCCCATCGCTCCGGCAATGCAAAGGCCCGTGACCAGCCAGCGCATCCTGTTCATGGCTTCATCCTCCCCCGCCCATGAAGATCGCCCGCGTCCAATAGGCATAGTCCGCTTCGATCATCATGATGCGCACCAGCACCAGCAGCAGCAGTGGCGGCACCAGGATCGCGTAGATCAGCGACAGCCTTTCCCAGGCAAGATGCATGAAGATCGACAGGATAAGGCCCGCCTTCAGCAGCATGAACAGGATGATCAGCGTCCAGCGGATGATCCCCTGCACATGCATGTAATCGACCATGTACGACATGGCGCTCAGCACGAAGAGATAGCCCCATACCTTGAGGTAGAGGCTGGTGGGATGCTGCTGTCCTTCAGGGGAGGCAGTGGTTTCGGGACTGGCTATTTCATGTTTCATGGCCATCACCAGAGATAGAAGAAGGCGAATATGAAGACCCAGACCAGATCGACGAAATGCCAGTAGAGACCGGCAATCTCGACCGCACTGTAATCGCCATTCCGATCATAATGGCCGCGCGCTACCTTGGACGCGACGATCAACAGCAGGATGACCCCGCATGTGACATGCAGGCCGTGGAATCCGGTGATCATGAAGAAGGAAGCGCCGAATTGCGGCGCGCCCATGGGATTGCTCCAGGGGCGTACGCCTTCGTGGATCAGCTTGGTCCATTCAAAGGCCTGCATGCCGACGAACATCATGCCGAACACAGCGGTCAGCAGCATCAGTTTCGCCGTCTTGCGCCGGTCACGCCGGTATCCAAAATTGACCGCCATCGCCATCGTGCCGCTGGAACTGATCAGGACAAACGTCATGATCGCGATGAGGATGAGAGGGACGTCCTGTCCGCCGATGTTGAGCGCAAATACTTCGGCTGCGTTGGGCCAGGGCAGTGTGGCGGACGATCGCATCGTCATATAGCCCGTGAGGAAGCAGGAGAAGATGAAGGTGTCGGAAAGCAGAAAGATCCACATCATCGCCTTGCCCCAATGGGTATGGCGAAACACCTCCTGATCGGCCGACCAGTCGGCGGCTATTTCACGCAGGGAGGGGGTTATGATCTCCCGATCTCTTTTCTCCGACAGGCTATTGGACATGGCGATGTGACCTCATGTCGATACGAGCAGCGCGGTAATCAGAATCCAGATGAAGAGAAGGAAGTGCCAGTAGATGGCGCAAAGGCGGGCATGTGCCGGGTTCCGCTCCGCCAGCACCCATGCGGCGGCGACCAGCCCGCCAAGGATGTGAATGCCATGCAGCGCGGTCAGCAGATAGAAGAAGGCGTTGCTGGGATTGGACGAGAGATAATAGCCCCCCGCCTGATAATGGCGCCACAGCGCCCACTGGCCGATAAGGAAGCAAAGACCGAGCGCCGCTCCGGCAAGCGAAGCGCGCGCTCTGCGGCTTTCCGCATCGGACCGCCGCGCAATCTCCCAAGCCACACTGCTCGCGACCAAAATGGCGCTGTTGATCCACAGCAGAGGCGGATGGGGCATGGGGACCCAGTCGTCCGCATGGCCCATCGCGGCGTGTAGCCCCATGCGCATGAGATAGGCCGCGCCGAGCAGAGAGAACATGACCATCGCAACGGCGAAATAAACGGCAAGGCCGACGCTCCCTGCGGAAGGCCGGTCGCCGGGCAGGGCGTCGGGGTCACGGTCGCTCGTCGGCTCCCAGCTTTTTTCGGTGAGGCGCGAGAGGATGGTCATGTGCGCGGTTCCGTCTGGGGGATGAAGTCGCGCGGCGCACCCGGCACGCTATAGTCATAGGCCCAGCGATACACGACCGGCAGTTTCGTTCCCCAATTGCCGTGGGTTGGCGGCGTCTGGGGCGTCAGCCATTCAAGGCTCGCTGCGCCCCAGGGATTGGGGTCGGCGCGCGGCCCCCGGAACAGGCTCCAGATCATGTTGAAGAAGAAGAGGCCCTGTGCCGCGAACACGACCAGCGCGGCAATGCTGATCCATTCATTCGCCAGATGCACCGATTGTGGGATGAAGGCCGTTTCCCCCAACGCATAATAGCGGCGCGGCACGCCCAATATGCCCAGATAGTGCATCGGCAGGAAAATGGCGTAGGTCCCGAGAAAGGTGATCCAGAAGTGGAGCTTGCCCAGCGTCTCGTTCCACATCCGGCCGAAAATCTTGGGATACCAGTGATAAATGGCGCCGAAGATGACCAGAACCGGCGACACGCCCATCACCATGTGGAAATGCGCGACGACAAAGAAGGTGTCGGACAGTGGCACATCGACGCTGACATTGCCCAGAAACAGTCCCGACAGGCCGCCATGGATGAAGGTGAAGATGAAGGCGATGGCGAACAGCATCGGCACGCGCATATGAATGTCGCCACGCCACAGTGTCAGCAGCCAGTTATAGACCTTGATCGCGGTCGGAATGGCGATGATCAGCGTCGATGTGGCAAAGAAGAACCCGAAATAGGGGTTCATCCCGCTTACATACATATGATGCGCCCAGACGAGGAAGCTCAAGGCGCCGATGATGACGATCGCCCAGACCATCATGCGATATCCAAAGATGTTGCGTCGCGCATGGACGCTGATCAGGTCGGACACGATGCCAAAGGCTGGCAGGGCGACGATATAGACTTCGGGATGACCGAAGAACCAGAAGAGATGCTGGAACAGCAGGGGGCTGCCGCCTTGCGTATCGGTGACTGCGCCCATCGACTGCATCGTCGGCATGAAGAAGCTGGTGCCTGCAAAATGATCGAACAGCATCATGATCGCGGCGACGAACAGTGCCGGGAAGGCAAGCAGGCCCATGACCGAGGCGGTGAAGATGCCCCATACCGAAAGGGGCATCCGCATCAGGGTCATGCCCTTGGTCCGCGCCTGCAGCACGGTCGTCACATAATTAAGGCCTCCCATGGTGAAGGCGGCGACGAAGATGGCCAGGCTGACCAGCATCGTGGCGATGCCCCACTGATGCCCGGGCGTCCCTTCGCTGATCGCTTGCGGCGGATAGAGTGTCCACCCCGCCCCCGTCGGCCCGCCCGGTACGAAGAAGCCCGCCACCAGTACGATCACCGACAGCAGATAAAGCCAGTAGCTCAGCATATTGACGAAGGGGAATACCATGTCCCGCGCCCCGATCATCAACGGGATCAGATAATTGCCAAAGCCACCGAGCAGCAGGGCTGTCAGCAGATAAACGACCATGATCATGCCGTGCATCGACACGAACTGGAGATAATTGTCCGGCTGGATGGAGGGAAAGACCCCCGGAAAGCCCAGCTGCAACCGCATCAGCCCGGACAGCGCCAACGCCACCAGTCCGATCGAAATCGCGGTGACGCTATATTGGATGGCGATGACCTTGTGATCCTGGCTCCAGACATATTTGGTGATCCAACTGCGCGGATGATGCAGCGGTCGCAGGTCGTCAGCCAGGGTGGTAGCCATCAACGGGTGCTCCAGTTGGCAGGAACGATACAGGCGTTTGCCTTGATAAGCAGGATGGACATGGCGGCGGGCGGTGCTTCTGCAAGGATCTGACCAAAGCTTGTCTGCTGTGCCCGCCATTGCGCGAAGGCCTTGGGCGACTCGACAATCACCTTGCCCCGCATCTCATGATGCCCCGCACCGCACAGTTCCGCGCAGAGTATGTCGAAGGTCCCCGCCTTTGTGGGAGTCATCCAGAAATAGGTGACGATGCCCGGCACCAGATCCATCTTCGCCCTGAACTCAGGCACATAAAAGTTGTGCAGTACGTCTTTTGACCGCAGCACGATCTTCATTGGCTTGCCCAGCGGCAGATGCATGTCCCCGGCTTCTACCAGCAGATCGTCCCGTCCGAACGGGTCGAGAGGATCGAGGCCGAGTACATTTTCTGGGGTTATATATTTGACCCCGGCCGCGCCCAGCACGCCGTCGGGACCGGGGTAGCGGAAGGACCACTGCCACTGCTGGCCAACAGCCTCGACAACCGCCGCGTCTTGCGGCACCGACACAAAGCGGCCCCACGCCGCCAGTCCCGGCGCGAGCATCCCGGCTATGCCGATCGCGGTCCAGAAGGTCAGTCTCTTTTCCAGCGAGCTGTTTTCCGGCTCATAATGCGCGCGATGCCCTGCGCGATGCCGATAGCGAACCAGTGTCCACGCCATGAACAGGTTCAGCAGTACGAATGCCGCCGCGCAGATCCACAACGTTACGTCGAGCGCGGAGTCGATGGAGCCCCAATTGGAGGCAAGCGGTGTTTGCCACCACGGACTGAACAGATGAAATGCGACGGAACCCAACACCAGCATGGCGATGGCGACCGCAATCGGCACAAGCCCTCTCCCATCAATGTAGAAGCGCCTCGATGCCGTCTATTCCGGCTTCTTTCGATTCGCCTCGGAAATAAATCGCGAATGCCAGCTTATAGAAAAATGCACTCAAGTGAAAGCCGTGGGCCCGGCGGCCAGAAAGCCGACTTTAGTTGTCGCATATGACGCCTTCACGCCGAATGGCGGGCAACTTCTCTTTCGCGCGGTGATGCTCGAAGGGGTTAATCATTATTCCTGCCGACTGCGCCCTAAGATTGTTTGATTAGGTCCTTTAAAAGCAGGAGGGTCGGCGACTTATGGGGTCATGAACCCTGGTGGAGGACATTTTCATGTTATCGCAATCGGGAACGCTGAACGCACCGCTTCTCGAAGACAGATCTGACCGGCCGGTTGAAGGTGGAACAGGACCTTCCGGCCTCTCGGTTCGCCAGGTCATCAAGATTATCCGCCGGCATGAACTGTTGCTTGGCGCAATCGTGTTCTTCACCGTGCTGACCGTTCTCCTGATACAATTGACGGCAACGCCTGTTTATCAAGCCACTGCGACGGTCCAGGTTGAACTGAACGATGATAGCGGATCGCCGGATCTGGCCGCGCGCAACCAGCAGCGCGTCGCCAATGAAGCTGGCATCTATCGGTCCCGCTCTCTCGCCGAACGCGTGGTGCAGGATTTGAAGCTCGCCTATGATCCGCGCTTTACCGAGACGCCGCTCCCCGCAAACGCGATTCTGGATAATCGGCGGTTGCAGCGCCTTGCCGGGAGGCTGATGTCCAGCACGTCGATCACAAGCCTCAAGGAATCCGATTTCATCGAGATCACCGTGCGGTCCACATCGCCGGATCTGGCGTCGGAGATCGCCAACCAGTTTCCCGCCAGCCTCGCTGCTCACCGGTCGGTCATGCGCGATGACCGGCAGACAAAGATCGTCCGCCAATTGGATGACGAGCGGGCACGGCTTGCCACCGAGGCTCACGAGGCCGAGCGGGTGGTCGCCGACTTCCGCCGCGAGCATCAGCTGCTCACTGGCGCGGGCGGGGCGGAAGATTATGCACAGATCAATCGGATCGCGGCGGAAGCCGCATCCGCCGCCGCCATGCGTGCCGCGCAGAGCGCGCGCGCCGCTGGCGTAGCGCAGGCTGTAGGAAACATCACGACGGTTGGCGCGACCTCTCCCTTGCTTGACCAGCAAAGGCGGCAATTGGATGATCTGACCCGCACGCGCAGCGAACTGGCTATGATGTATGGGTCGGAACATCCCAAGATGCGTGGCCTCGAAGCGCAGATCTCGGAAACGTCCACCAGCATGCGCCAGGAACAGGCCAGGGTTCTTGCCGCGGCTTCAACGCAGGCGCAGGCGCAGGCCGCCCGCGAAGCGGGCATGGCGCGGAGCGAGGCCGCCTCCGCGGCATCCCGCGCCGGTCAATTGGAAGGAACGCTTCGGTCGATCACCGGTAAGGCGTTTGCGAATACGGCTGCTACCGTCGAACTGAACGCGCTTGAGCGGAATGCGGAGGCGGCTCGCAGCGCATTCGCCGCGATGAGCACGCGGGCGGAACAGGTAAAGACCAGTCTTGCCGCTTCGGGCATTCATTCGCGCCTGATGTCACCCGCAGCCGTCCCGCAGGATCCGATCTCGCCGCGCCCGAAGTCCGCAACCTTCGCCGCCTTCGCGGGGTCATTGATTCTTGGACTGCTGATAGTGTTTGGGATTGAGTTGACGGATAATCGCCTCTGGAATGCCGAGCAGATATACCATCAGTTCGGCCTTCGCACCTTCGCCATGTTGCCGGAACTGGCCGGTGACGCCCTGATGTCGGCGAAGGCGAATCCTGTGCTTCAGGATCCTCAGTCGCTGTTCGCCGAAGTGGCTCGGGGCCTTGGAAGCGAGGTGGCCGAGATAGCCCAGCCCGGAAAGGCGCAGACGGTGCTGATCACTTCGCCAATCACGGGCGATGGCAAATCAACGGTGACCCTTACATTGCTCGCGGCGGCTGTTGCCATGGGCCGCCGCGCCATCGTCATTGATCTCGATCTGCGCCGTCCCAGTGATGAGATGCGACGTTCGACCGACGATTCCGATGGAAGGCCTGACCTGGTCGATTATCTGACCGGGGCTGTCGATGCGCGTCACATACTTCCTGCGCCTTTGAGGCCACAATTGCCTGGAAGTGCAGAGTCGCCTGGGGTCACCGCCGTGGAGCCGGTTGTGCTCAGCGCACGGGAACCTGCGCGCAACCCGGTCGCGCTCATGCGGCTAGGCAGGGTCAACGAATTGCTGGATCATCTGCGCGAGCAATATGACCTCATGATCATCAACGCGCCACCCACGCTCGCCACCCGGGATTCACGTATGCTGATGAAGGCAGCCGACCACACCCTGCTGGTCGTGCGCTGGGGTCGCACCACGATCGAGCAAGTGCGCGCCGCCCTGCAGGTGCTGCAAAAGCCGGTGGACGGCGTGGTCATAAATCGTGTGGATTATGCAGAACATGCGCGCCGCGGTTATGGCGACCCCGTTCAGTTCTACATGGATTCAGCGGAATATTTCGACGGCGAGATGCCTACCCGCCGTCGTTGGTACGAGCGGGTAGCTTCGTTCCGCTGGCGGGATCGTGCAGGCCATATGGCGTGATCAGATTGGCTGGATCCGGATCGCCGGCGGCATAATCTGAGTTCTGTATAATAATTGACCTAATGTACAGGGGGGGCAACCCAGATCCTGGTCAGTCTCGAATGGGCAGAGAATAGACTCGTTTGCACGCAAGCCAACGAAGAGGATTTTCTACCATTACGTTGATAATTCAGGGATTGTTCGAACTCATAATCATGGCGGAATGACGCTGACCTATATCCATAAGCGTCGCAAATTGCCCCTTTTGATCCTGCGGCGACACTGGTTTGGCGCAGACCTCTATGGCAATACTATCTGCAACATTGCGCATGATAACGGTCAGCGAGCGAGTCTCGTTCGGTCAGCGATCGCTACGAGCGGGATTAGCTTATCTGCATTGCCGGAAGGAGCAGAAAGTGATGATCAACCAGTCTGACGCCACAAACCCGGGCGCCATTCCCTCTCAAGCATCGCTGCGCGACTATCTTGCAATCGCGCGCTTTGATCACATGACGAAGCACGTCTTCATCATCCCGGGCATTGTGTTGGCCTATGCTATCCACCAGGGCGCGGCGCATTTTTCGATCGATCGACTGGTGATTGGCTTCCTGAGCGCTATCCTGATTGCATCGGCCAATTATGTCATCAACGAATGGCTGGATCGCGAATCCGACGCCTTTCATCCGGTCAAATCAAAGCGTACCGCAGTTCATCATGCGCTTTCGCCGACTCTTGTTTATGCCGAATATTTCACGTTGCTGCTCCTTGGGCTATTCCTGGGCTACCAACTGGGACATCTCTTCTTCGTCGCTTCGGTGGCGTTCGGGCTCTCGGGGATAAGCTACAATGTCGAGCCGATCCGGACCAAGGACAAGGTCTATCTCGATGTCATCAGCGAATCGGTAAATAACCCGATCCGTCTGGTGCTTGGCTGGGCCATGGTTGATCCTAGCGCTCTCCCGCCGGTCAGTCTTGTCATAGCATATTGGGCAGGGGGCGCGTTCCTGATGGGCGCCAAACGACTGAGTGAATATCGCGATGTCGTTGCTGGTCAGGGCGTCGAGATGCTGCACCGTTATCGCAAGTCGTTCCGTAGCTATTCGAGTGAAAACCTCACGGTATCCTGCTTCCTCTACGCTATGCTGTCGGCATTCTTCATTGCCGTGTTTCTGATTAAGTATCGCCTCGAATATATTGTCGCCTTCCCTTTCATCGCAGGGCTGTTCGCAATCTATATGTGGTTAGCGTTGCGGCAGGGGTCGGTCGCGCAGCGGCCTGAACGACTATTCCGTTCGCGCCGCCTGCTGGCCGCGACTGGCCTGGCGGTACTGGCGGTGGCGGTCGCGACCTTTGTGGACCTGCCATGGCTGGACTCGCTCTCGCAGCCTTATCTTATAAAAGTCGATTGATCGGGCGCGACATGGCGGCACAGATGTCCATTCCGTTCGACTGGAACGCGATCGATCTCGTCATCTTCGATATGGACGGCACGCTCTACGATCAAAAGCGCTTGCGCGCGCGCATGCTGGTGGCTCTGATGCGCGACGCGATCGCCCGCCGAAGCCTCGACACGCTGCTGACGCTTCGTGAATTTCGTCGCTGTCGTGAGGCGCTGGCGGAAAGCCCGACCGCGGACTTCCTGGTTGCTCAATATGCCGTTCCCGCGACCCGGCGTGGTTGCACCGCCGACGCTGTGCGCGCGCTGGTCGCCGAATGGATGGAAGATCGCCCCCTTTCCATGCTTGCGGCCTGTCGCCGCTCGGGGGTCCAGCGGCTCTTCGAAGCAATAGCTCGCGAGGGCAAGCGGATCGCAATCTTTTCCGATTACCCGGCGGCGGCGAAGCTCGCCGCGCTGGGCCTCACCGCCGATTTTGTCGTCGCCGCTACTGATCCCGATGTGGGCCGTCCCAAGCCAGACCCGACAGGCCTTGAGAAACTGCTGCGGTTGACGGGGGTTGCTCCCGACCGTGCGGTGCTGATTGGCGATCGTGTCGATCGAGACTGGGCGGTGGCTGCTCGTCTTAATGTGCGCGCGCTTATCTTGTCCCGTGGTGCTTCAGGGGAAGTCGAGCGCTTCGCGTCTTTTGCGGACGCTTTGTTCCAGCCTCTATATACGGAAATGGCTTGACGCTTGGCGGCCGTAACAGTCCGGTAAGCACAAGGTTCAGAGGCGTGACGTCTGTACCAGCACGCCGGAGAGCTTTTCCGCCCTGTCCTTCGAGGACACGGAGAGGCCGATCAGCACCACTCCAAAAACAATGGCTCCGACCCCTACGAGCTTGGTCATGGGCATTGGTTCCCCAAGGATGAAGTAGCCCGACGCTACCGTGAGGACCAGGCCCAGTCCAATGAAGGGGTAAGCCGTCGAAAGATCGACGTGCGCCAGAACCAGTAACCACACCACCGCACTCAATATGAAGCAGCCAAGCCCAAGAATGATCAGAGGCGAGGTTGCAATGACGACTGCCGCACGGAACAACGACTGCTCAGATTGGGCTAGCGCGCTTTGCACTGTAGCGCTGGACATGCCGATCTTCAGGATCAGCTGTGCAGCCGCGGATAGGAGTACGCTTGTCACAATCAGTCCGAGGAGCATTGCCTTTGCCATAAATCCGATTTCCTTTTCGTAGGCATCGCCTTGTGCGACTACCAGACATGTCGTTAGCCAAGCCACCGTCTCTTCGGCACCTGCGGAGCATGGGTGTCGCCACGCCTCCTTAGCTAACGCTTGGCGAGGGTTTAGAGCCTTCGGCCTCTGCCAGGGTCGTAAACGGCGGGATGGAGCCCCTTGACCTTGCCACACTGCGCCCGGAATTATTCAGTGCGCGCGAACCCGCGCCTAGTGATGACCGCGCCATGCTCTCGACCGCGCCAAGCAGGAAAAGCGGCATTGAGAACATGACTATCCGGCCGACATTATACTGAACGTCAAGTGCTAGGGCGAACAGGAACAGGGCGATTATGCTGCCCAGATCGCAGACATAGACCATAGGATCACGGCTCTGCCTGATGCCCGTCCACCCCAAGACGAGCAAGACGATCGCCGGCCAAAGATTTTGATAGGCTCCCTTCATGCCGACGAGACTGCCGACCGAACCGATTATCCCGGAAAGATAGGTGCTCGGATCCCGTTGATTGTCGAGGCCAGGCAGTGCGAGCGTGAGGACCGCTGCGGCATAAGCTGCAAGCGCGACGGCGGCGATGCCCGCCATGACCAAATGAGCCCTGCGATGCTCTGCGACGAACAGCGTTCGAAGGCTCGTCGCAAAGAAGGCAATCAGCGCCACTTTCTCGTTGACGATTGTCCCGAGAATAACTGCGGCGGCGAAGGTGGCGATTCTGCGCTCCACCATGGCAATGGCCGCGATAATAAGCGGCAGCGTCGCTATGCCATCCACGGAGCCCATGCCCAGGTAGCGCGTCAGTAAAAGGAACATGAGGGCCGCGGAAAAGGCCCAGCCCATCGAAACATTGCGCCAGAATGCGAGATAAAGTCCCCCGATACAGGCGGAAAGGGTCGCATAGGCGGCATTGGCCGCGCACATTGCCTGCAATGCTCTGATATGTTCGGGATCCATCAATATGGGCGCTTGCTGAATGCCCTGACCGGAAAACATAACGACCGGCAGATAGTAGAATGGCGCCGCCAGGATTATGGAACCGAGACGATATGGGTGAGGGCTGGGTGGAATCTCTGCTCCGGGTTCGCCCAGCAGCCACAGCAGATATCGGGAATAATCATCATATGACATGATGCCAAAATAGGCGGCTCTATAGGATTCGAAGAACATGGGCAGGATAGCTGCCACGACTATGGTGACCAGAAATATTGGGGTCAGATAGGCTTCGCGCGTTTCCGTAGGATGCATTTCGAATGCCATGTCTTCGCCTCCTCATCCCCGCGCCGCGGTGAGTGATATCCATTTGGGAAGGAATCGATCGATCGGGATTGAGCGCAGAGTATGGCGGCCGGTCACGAGACATTCCCTTGGCTTTGGCTAATCACGACTTTTTTACAGTAGGCCCCCTTAATTCACACGTGCGATTTCGGGCAAACGCCACCCCTTGGGGGAATGCTCTGCCTCGTTGGATAAGTCCGGAATAGTTGTTTCGATTTTCGCCACGTAGGCGATCATTACGCAATGAAATTGGCGCGAAAAGCAGGCACGACCTGGGAAATGGTGCCCGCCGGGCACATCATGCTGCACCCCTTGCAAGCGGACGGCATGTCGCCGACACATGCCCGACGCGTGCCAGCCGCTGCATTGCCCCGGGTAAGCGTTGGGCGTTCGTGCGTCGCGCGTAGGGGCCTCCCAAAATTATGCATAATCTTCCTGATGATTACCCCGGCTGTTGCGGAGGCAAGGACCCAGGAGGCCTTTCCCGGGGCGGTCGGCCATGGTCGGTATGCCAGTGGCGGGCGAGGCGGCGCGATCATAGCGGTGACAAGCCTTGCCGACAGTGGTCCCGGGACATTGCGCGCCTGCATTGACGCTTCGGGGCCGCGCACTTGCGTTTTTCGTGTGAGTGGCGTGATCCGCTGGACGACTGAGCGCCCCGTGATCAGCAATCCCTATATAACTATCGCAGGACAGACGGCTCCCGGTGGTGGAATTCTGATAACGCATGCTGGCGGCAAATATGGCTTGACGCCGCTCGTCGTCAAAAACACGCATGATGTCATCATTCGCCACATCCGGGTGCGGCTGGACAACCGCGGTGAAACGCGAGCTTCCGACAGCGGGATCATCTTCGAAAAAAGCTCCAACGTCATCATCGACCATGTGAGCGTTTCATGGGCAGAGGATGAAAGCATTGGCGGGCAAGGCCAAAACGACAATATAACCATATCCAATTCGATCCTAGCCGAAGGTTTGCGCAAACATGACAAATGCGCACTTCTAAGCAGCGATCCGAAAGGAAAACAGAATCTGACATTCATAGGAAATATCTGCGCCCACAACGGAGATCGCAATCCCGATGTCAATTTCTTTCCCGGCTCTTGTGTCGATGTCGTCAACAACCTTATCTACAATGCGCGATCCGATTTTGTTGAGGTTTGGGAACAACATGGCGGAAGCCCCGTCAACATAGTAGGAAACTACTTCAAAGCCGGCCCTAACATGATCCCTGGACGATATATTGTCGCTCGTCAGTCGGTGAAGGCGACAGGCCGCGCGCGGATCTACGTAGCTGGTAACCACATTGACGGGATGATTGATCGTGAACCTCCGGCCTACGTCCGCGAAGCGATCGTGCAGACACCGTCATGTCCCATTGGCGTTCCGGTCATCGGCGCGAAGCGGGCCTATGATCGCGCGCTGACGATGGCCGGGGCCTTTCCCAGGGATGCGGTGGACAAACGGGTTGTGGATGAGGTGAAAAAGGGAACGGGCAATATCCGCCACAACCCCGGCACCATTCCCGAGATTACCGAGGGGACGCCTTATACCGATTCTGACGGTGACGGCATGGCCGACAGCTGGGAGAAAGCGAACGGCACCGATCCCAACAGAAACGATGCTTGGGAAGATGTGGATGGCGATGGATGGTCCAATTTGGATGAATTTCTGGATCATGCGCATCGGCACGTGTTGACAGGTTCAAGCCTTGCGGAAACCCAGGGATACTCCGTCAAAGCCGGGATTGTCACCGCAGGTGTCGTTGCTCTCGCCGTCGCCGCGATCGCTGGTCTGAGAGGCTTTCTAAAGGCGGCTGTGGCTTGAAGATGGAGGCAAGTCTGGCATCGTCCGTCCCCACTGAAAGGACATTCAACTCTCCAGCGGTGGAAGGGTGTTGCGCATGCCTCGGCGCTGCGTGGTAGAGGGGAAAAAGCGGGGATTGATCACACCCTGCCCCACCAGTGCCGGACTTACGGCAAGGAAGACGAACAGGAACCAGCAGCGTCCATAAGTATGCGGCATCGCCATGAGGGCGTTGGCAAATGTGACGACTGTGGTGAATATCGTCAGGAGCACGAGCTTCCCATATCGAGTTCTGTACCCTGCAATTCCCGTCAGCACTGGAACGGCCAGTAACACTAAATATCCCAGCAGCGAGAGGCCGCCACCTTCGTTCAGCAGCAGCAGGTAAAGGTTGTGGACAGGAAGACCATGTCGGCTGGCATGGCGATACTGATCTGCGCCCAGGCCAATGAGGAGATTCTCATCAGCCATCTCCAATGCTTCCTTGTTCAACTCCTGACGGCCCTCGAACGTCCCTGCGCTCGAAAGATCACCGGAGTTTACTGCGGAAAGGACCCTGGTTTGGAATGTTGCGGGAAGATAATTTTGGCCCAAGGTCAGCGCCGCGCTGCCGAGCAATGCAATAATGATCAGGGTTTTGAAATTGCGCCTGCCGCCGAAGAAGATCAGGGCAGCAGCGATCATGCTGTAGAGGCCGGTATTGGAACTGGTCAGGATTACGCCTGTGATGAGAAGGGTCATGCAGAGCAGCGCAACCCAGGGCCGCATCTGTTTGGAAAGCAGTAAAAGCCAGACGAGCGGCATGGCCATGACCGTCAGCACGGCCATGCCGTTGGGATTGCCGGCAAAACCCTGCAGCCGCCTGTTGCCCGTGACCAAGGCCATCTGCACCCTTTCCGTGCTGTAATGGCCGGCCCAATAGACGATGGCACCCAGAAGGCACATTGCCACCATGCCCAATATCCCGCATTTGATCAGGCGGATGACTTCCTCTTCCGGCCGCCGCAGCAGGACAAGAGGGACAAGCAGATAGGCAAAGCAGTATTGCGCGGTCAGCACCAGGCATCGGACAACGTCACCCTTGAAGACACTGCCGATGAAGAGGCCTCCACTGAGCATCAGCAGGCCCAGCAACCAAAGCCAGGTGAGATTGGCGAAGGGGGCGGCAACCCGGCCGGTAGAAACGCGCAGAAAGAAAGCGCCCGCGAACATCATGTCGCTCAAGGTGATGTAGATGCTTGGATATCGGAACGAATTATAAGGCGCAAAAAACACCGCACCTTGCAAAAGCATGAACTCCCACCTGTGAAGTTCGTCAGTCCAGAACTGAGGCTGTACCTGTGGGGGCCCGCTGCGGCCTCGCATGGGCAGAACATAGCTGCTTGTCTGATAACGACTCGTCTGCACGCCTGACGCTCCGGCTTCGGATTCTTCTCGGTTTCGTAGTTAGGATGCAAATCTCGCTTTGCTTAGTCCATTGCACATATTGCCTTGCCGAGCGTTAAAAAGGGCAGTCGGCAATACCCGATTGGATAAGTGGCCGACAGTAAAGCTGATAGCAGCGGCTGATGATAGTGCAGTTCCCGCCGCCAAGGGTTTCAGCTGCTGGCGGCGAATCCCGATGTGCTGGAGCCGGATGCTTTTGCAGAAAGCCCAAATGCCTTTACCGATGAAGACGAAGAGATTGCAGGGCCGCTGTCAGTCGCCGGGCCGTGCAGTCCCTGACTAGCAGCCCAAATGGCCGCCTGAGTGCGGTTGGATACTCGCAATTTGCGGAGAACCGCTTTCACATGAACCTTAACGGTAGCCTCGCTGATCGAAAGTTGACGCGAGATGATCTTATTGGGGAATCCTGCGGCCAGGCGGCGTAATATCTCCATTTCCCGCACCGACAAATTTGCGCAGTCAATCGACGATGCACTGGGCGTTTCCTCGCACAAGGCCGATTGATCGAGCAATTTCTGAGCCAGTTGCGACGGGAAAATCTTTTCGCCCAAGGCGATCAGGTCGAGATATCCTCCCAATCTTTCGCAGGACAGGTCGTTGATTAGATAGCCTTCGGCGCCGGATCGGAAGGCCTCCAGCATGCTGTCGAAATCGAACTTATTGGCCAGTATCGCGATCCTGGCGGCGGGACACTGCTCTCGAACTTCCGCAAGCGCTGCGCCGGTCCATTCCATGCCCTGATCCTCGATCAAGAGCATAAGGCATGCCGAATCGGCGACGTCAGCGAGACCAGGCTCGTCAAGCCGAGCGCCGGTATAGAGAATTTGTCGATGTTGAGAGGAAAGAACCCGCCGGAGACCCTCCCTGACGATCGAACTTCCACCCACGAGCACAACATCGGAAACAATTGTCATCGTCCGCTTCCTCTCAGCACCACGCAAGAGCTGTGATGGATTGAAATGCAAAAGCATTTTGACCGGAACGACCCAATTTATTGTGCGGGAGAGTATCACAAATGTTGTTCTGAACAACCATGCATACACATTGAAAAAAACTTAACCCAAATAAGGAATGGATTTTCATTAACTTGGTAACCGCATGAATATGAGGCTATTTTTCGTAGATTGCACACCGGCCTATATCAGCCCTGTCGCTAAGCGTTGAATATCCTGCGTGAAATCGAAGCGATCGATTCGTTTCGCACTCAATGAGAGTTCTGCCGCTGCCATGGATTTCATCGGACAGCCGCCCCGCAGACAAATTGCCGGGAACGTTTTCTCGGAACAGCGCTGGTGCAGCGATTCTTATGGTTTTGGACGACTCTGAATGTTGGCGGAGACGCACCGCTGGGCATGTCAACTAACCAAAAAGATTTAACCCTGCTTCATCGGGGAAATCATTCTGGCCGTTAGCCTCCATATCTGTTGCTCGTTCGGCCATCATTCGGCTCGTTCCTGCCACAAGGGATGATAGCTGTCTGGTTCATTGCGGAGCGGGACCAAGTCGCTACCGTTTCGTCAGTGATTTGGACAATCGAGGTCCTGCATGCTGTGACAGATCCTTTCTGGCTGCATGCGGCGCTCGCCGATCGAAGGTCTTTTTTTTGAACCGCAAAGGTTTTGCCATGGATGCGAGCGCGCCGCCCGCTGGATCTGACCCAATTCTCGATGACCTCGCGGATCGACGCGCAGGTGTTCCGGCGGGAGCCCCGGTTTGGGCGGTACTGCTTCACGATCTTCTGACCCGGCCGACCGGCTTCCCCGGCCCGGCCCGCTTCGCCGCGTTGATGCTGATCGACGCATCGCTGATCCTGGTCACGTTGCTTCTCGTTGTAATGGCTGTGCCAGGCGATGTGTCGGCGGCCTTCCATGATCGCCCCAGCCTCATGGTCTTCTTCAGCCTGGTGGCGGTGTTCACTATTTGCCTCACTGGCCTTTACTGGCGAAGCTGGCGCTTCCTGTCATTTGGCGACTGCATTGCCCTTTCGACGGCGGTGGCAGGCGGCGCGGGGGCGGCATGGGGTCTGTGTCTGATTATCTCGACAAAGATCCGCTCTGCTCCGCTGGAGGTGGTGGGCTTCGGACTGCTTCACTCGGCTCTGCTGCTGGTGGCGATGATCGGCGTGCGAACCATACGCCGGGGCCTGCGTGAATTTGCCCTGGCCCATATCGTGCCGCCGGGCGCCAGCCATAACATCTTGCTGCTGGGCGAGCTGGACTGGATCCGTTCGCTCATGGACATGCTCCGTGCGGAACGGGTCAATCGGTTCAATGTGGTAGGGGCGCTGACGTTCGACAGCCGCGAGACGAGGCTGCAGGTAGCCGGCGTGCCCGTGCTGGGCTCACCTGACAAACTGCCGCATATTGTGGAAATGCTGGCCATGCGGGGGCAGAAGCCGGAAAGCCTTGTCATTCGCAGTGACACGGCGATGCCGCGCCGTTCCTTTTCTCATCTGGTGAAGCTGGCTGATCAATGCGACCTCACCGTCGCGCATGCCAATGACCTTCAAAAGACGAAGGACGGCACTCCGCACATCGAGATCAAGCAGTTTGAGTTGGCCGATCTGCTCGGTCGTCCCGAGGTTTCGCTTCAGCGCAATATAGTGGATCGGTTGATCCGGGCGCGACGTATACTGGTCACGGGGGCGGGTGGTACGATCGGGGGCGAACTGGTGCGACAGATCGCAACCTTCAGGCCCGCGGAAATCGTGCTTCTCGACCATTGCGAGTTTAATCTCTATTCTATCGAAATGCAGGCGCGGGATATGTTCCCGGACCTGATCTGCCGCCCGGAACTATGCTCGATACGCGATAGCGCGGCGCTCAACGACGTATTCCAACGCCATCAGCCGGAGGTCGTGTTCCACGCGGCCGCCCTCAAGCATGTGCCGATCGTCGAAGCCAATCCCTGCGAAGGCGCGCATACGAATGTGCTTGGCACGCGGAACGTCGCCGATGCCGTTTGCGCCTATGGTTCGCTTGCCATGATTCAGGTTTCCACGGACAAGGCGGTCAATCCGGTCGGCGTCATGGGCGCCACCAAGCGCCTGGGTGAACTTTATTGCCAGGCGCTGGACCTCATCGGCCAATGCGACCCTGACAGCCCCCGCTTCATGACCGTGCGTTTCGGCAATGTGCTGGGGTCCAGCGGATCGCTTGTGCCCCTGTTGCAGCAGCAGATGGCCGCCGGCAAGCCGCTCACCATCACGCATCCGGACATCAAGCGCTACTTCATGACGGTGGGAGAGGCGGTGCAGCTCATCCTGCAGAGTAGCGCCCGCGCCATGGAAACGAATATCGACCGTGGCACCATCTTCGTCCTCGACATGGGCGAGCCGATCAAGATCGTCGATATCGCCCGGCGGATGATCCGGTTGGCCGGCCTGCGCCCCGACATTGACGTACCGATCAAGTTCGTCGGCTTGCGCCCGGGCGAAAAGCTTTATGAGGAGCTGTTCGATGCCACCGAGGAACAGCTTCGTTCCACCATTCCGGGCATCATTGAAGCCAGTCCGTGCCCCGTTCCGCTCGAAAAGCTGGTAAACGCCTTCACTGCGTTGGCGAGCCTCATCCATGCCCATGATGAAGATGGGGTGCGCGACCTGATGAAGGAAATGCTGCGCGCGCCGGCACAGTCCAACTGGGCAAAGACACTACGGGAGCTGACTCGCGATATCGATCTCGTGGGGAAGGCTGCAAATGAATGATGGACCGCGCCCGCAACGGCTTCGGTCCGTCACTATCCCTACGAACAGCGGAAGGGCTGGGGGTAATATGAAACAGATTGTCCAGGCTGGGGAAATGGGTGGGGCGGCCGTCCTTGACCCCACTTTCCCGCCGCCGGAACGACGCTGGCCCCAATATGAACCGGACGAGATTGATGCGGTGGTCCAGGTGCTGGAAAGCGGCCGGGTCAATTCGCTCGTGCATGGAGAGCAATGCCGCGCTTTTGAGCGAGAGTTCGCGGATTATTGCGGTATGCCGCACGCTATCTCCCTGGCTAACGGCACGCTGGCGCTCGAGTTGGCGTTTCGCGCTCTCGGCGTCGGGTCGGGTGATGAAGTCATCGTGCCAGCACGTAGCTTCTTCGCTAGCACTTCGGCCGTGGTTGCCGTCGGAGCAGTGCCGATATTCGCGGACATCAATCCAAATAGTCACAATATTGATCCGGCTGCCGTCATCCCCCTGATTGGTGAGCGGACAAGGGCGATACTCTGCGTTCACCTGGCTGGCTGGCCGTGTGACATGGACGCGCTAAACGACATCGCGGATCAGCACGGCCTGTGGTTAGTCGAAGACTGTGCGCAGGCGCACGGCGCGGCGATCAACGGAAGGATGGCGGGCTCATTGGGCCATGCTTCCGCCTTCTCCTTCTGCACCGACAAGATCATGTCGACGGGTGGCGAGGGGGGCATGTTGCTGCTGAAAGACGGCGCACATTGGGAGCGAGCCTGGGCTTACAAGGATCATGGAAAGAATGTCGGGATGCTTGGGAAGCCTGCCGCCGGCAACGCCTTCCGCTATTTGCATGAAAGTTTCGGGACCAACTGGCGACTGACGGAGATGCAGGCCGCAATCGGGCGGGCGCAATTGCGCAAGCTGTCGTCCTGGCTGGCAAGGCGGCGCGCAAATGCCGCTATTCTGGCGGCAGGATTGAGCGGTCACCGGTTGGTCCATGTTCCCCAGGTGCCCGACGGAGTGGATCATGCCTTCTACAAATTTTACGTCATGCTGGATCCTGCCGCCGCCAGGCCAGCTGTCATCGCTGCCCTTGCTCAGCGCGGAATCCCAGCCGGAACCGGCTCCTGTCCTGACATGTCGCGGGAGCTGGCTGTCCAGAATAGCGACTACCCCAATCTCCGTCCCTTGCCGGTGGCCACTTGGGTTGGTGAGCGCAGCTTAATACTTCCTGTGGATCATCTTTTGGGTGAAGAGGAAATGTACTTAATCCTCGACGCGGTGCTGGAGGCGCTCGGCGACGCCGCTGAGGATGAACCGAAAACATCATTTGCAGACAGATGATAATTTTGCAGCAATTGACTTTAATTCATTTCTGTTATGAAACGGAAAGAAAACGGCCAGCGATGGTCAGATATGGGAGGTGGTCATGCGGCTCGTCCAATCTATCGGCATTTCCCTCATGCTTGCGGTTACGGGTTGTGCCGGCTCGGTTTCCGGCCTGCCTGCGGTCTCCACTGCCAACGCCGATCAGTACAGGCTAGGGCCGGGCGATGAGCTCCGCGTGATCGTTCCCGGCCTGACCGAAATCGACAGTGGCACGGCCTTCGTCGTCAATGATCGGGGCGAACTGACGCTGCCGCTCATGGGCGGGATTCCGGTCAGGGGATCGACCATTCCCGAACTGGAACAGCGGATCGCCGCCCTGCTGGTGGAGAAAAGACTGATGGTGTCACCCGCCGTCAGTATTCAGCCCATGAGGCTGCGGCCCATCTATATTCTTGGGGAAGTGCGCAGCCCCGGCGAATATCCGTACCGCCCCGGTATGACTGTCGTGACCGCTGTATCGGTGGCAGGGGGATACACGTTCCGCGCCAATCGCAATACGGTTGCCATCATCCGCCAGGTGGATGGGCAGGCATCTACCGCCAAGGCGTCTGAAAATACGCCGGTCCAGCCAGGTGACACCATTAAAGTCGTGGAGAAATGGTTTTGAGCCCAACGCGCTTCATCCCGCTTTGCTCATGCGCCATGTTGGCCACCATCGCCTTTCCGGCGATGGCCCAGGAACTCGACAGGGCAACGCCGCTGCTGGAAACGCCCGAAGAATATGAAGCGAAGGCGGTGCAGCTGGGCAGGATATCGGCTTATCTCGGCACTGATGTCAGGCTGGAATATGATTCCAATATCTACGCGCTGTCGTCAGATGAGATTGATGATGAACGCCTGACCATTTCGCCTTGGCTCAACCTGAAACTGAGCGATGACAAACTCCAGTTGGCGGCGCAGGCGCGGGGGGTGGTGCGGCGTTATTTCAAGAATGAAACCGAGAATTCCGAAGGACTGAACACAAGTCTTGGAGGGGTGTTCCGCCTGTCGGGGAGCGACAGCATTTCTGCCAATGCGGGCTGGACGCGGCTGGTCGAAGAACGTGGCGTGCCTGAATCCCTTGTCGGCGTGGGCACGTCGCCGCGTAAATATGACCAGTGGCAGGGCGATCTGGGCTACACCCATAGCGGCGCGCGCTTCACGATCGGCTTGAAGGGGACCGTGCTCAAGAACAATGCGCTCGCGTCCGTCGATGCAGAGCGGGACTTCAATCAATATTCCGGTTCCGCCCGGCTCGGCTACCGGGTGAGCGGGATGATGAATGTCTTTGGCGAAGGCTTTGTCGCGGTAAGGGATTTCCGGCTGCCGGTGGACGCATCGGGCTTCAACCGCAATTCAAAGACTTACGGCGCGCGGGCGGGTGTTTCGTTTGAGCCTGGCGGGCTGATCCGTGGCGAGGCCGCAGTAGGCGTGTTCCGCTTCAACCCCGAAGATGCCCAATTCGACAGCAGGACAGGATTGTCGGTTTCGGCCGGACTGGTCTACACGCCTTCGCCGCGATGGGCGTTCACGCTCGACGGATTCCGGGGTGATGTAGCCACCGTTCGAAACGGCGCACAGTCGCGGACCGATACAAGGTTCCGTGTGGGCGTGCAGAATGAAGTTTATCATAATCTGCGCTGGCAGGCTTCGGTGGTTTATCGTCGCAGCAATTTCATCGGCACTGCGCAGCATGAGCGGACTATCGCGGGCGTAGCTGAAATAGAATATCTGGTGAACCGCAACATTTCCTTCGCCCTGACGGGGCGTATTGCCAGTCGCGAAAGCACAAGGGCTTTCGATGATTTCGATCGCCGCATCGTCGGAGCAGAAATTCGCCTGCAATATTGATCGGAGCGGGAGTCAGTTAATCTGCCGTCCGGCCATGACTTCACGATGGGCAAAGTCCAGGAACTCGTCGAGGTTCAGCCAATTGTCATTGTCGGTGTCTTCCCAGGCGTCGTTGCGCCGGGGATCCATTCCGTTGGCGCGTTCCCAATTGTCGGCCATGCCATCATCGTCCAGGTCCAGATAAGGCTTGCCCGGCGCGATCCGGGGCAGGGGGCGAGGCCCGTTCAGCATCTTCGGATCGCGCAGGATAGCCCCTTTGCGCTCCTTCACCTCGGCAACCGTTCGCAGGTCCAGCCCGTCGCGGGGAAAAGCGCCCGCGCGGTCCAGCGCCTGAATATAGGCGTTCTCGGCCGGAACCACCCGGACGCTTAAAGGACAAGCGGGAAGTTTCGCCAGTGCGACGTCGCTATCCTTTGTATTGAGCCGGGGAACGCCGTCCAGGATGTTGCCGGAAAGAAATATTTCGGACTGCCCCGCTTTGTTATAAATTATGCGGTCCACAGCAGCGAGATTGTAACCCTTATTCGGTCCATTTTTGTAATAATTTCCGGCAATGTTGACGGATGACCCGCCAAATCCTTCCCGAACTTCGGTGAAGCGCGATCGAGCATTATAAAGAACATTATTGACTATTTCGACGCAGGATTCCGGCATGAAGTTCACGTCTGGATTGCGACTGCCATTGTGCGCGCAAATGTTTCTAACGAAGCTGATCTTCTGTGGCCTTCCAGGATGAGAGGCAAGCACCGCGCATTTATCATCTCGCGGTATGCTCTGTGTGAAGATCGAATTCGAAATCGTTATATTGTCGTTTACGCCGGATCCGGTCATGATCTGGCTCAGCGCCCAAGCGCCACTGACATGATCGAATATGATATTGTGGCTGTTTTCAAACAGAAACGAACCATTGCTCCCGCGAGCCATGCCATTGAGGTCTGTTCGCACGCGGACATGGCGAATGATGACGTCATGCGTATTCTTGGCGACAATGGGGGTGTAACCGTCCGTGCCACCTGCATGGGTGAGCAATATGCCGCCGCCTGGCGCAGTCTGGCCAGCGATCGTGATATAGGGATGGGTGATCACCGGCCGCCCGGTTGTAAAGCGGATCACGCCGCCCACGCGGAAAACGCAAATGCGTGGCCGTTTAGTCTCGATGCAGGCGCGCAGGGAACCGGGGCCGTGATCTGCAAGGGTGGTGACGGGGATGATCATGCCGCCGCGCCCTCCGCGCGCACGTCGGCCAAAACCCTCTGCTCCAGGAAAGGCTTCGGCGCCCGGCACTTCAGGCAGTACCGACATTCCGTCCCGATCCACATCCGCCCCGACAGGTTGCCGGCTCATGTCGAACGGATTGACGAACGGTATTACCAGCAGCGCAGCGATCCCGACACCCAGGGCAGCGACTGCATTGGAACTCACCGTGGTCTCCGCAACCGCCGCGGCTCGGAGTCGAGAAGCGACTGATAGATGGTAGTGACCTGCGACACATGCTGGTCGACGCTGTAGCGGTGGCTGGCAACGGCAAGCGCCTGGCCAGCGATCCGGTCCAGCCGATCCGGGTGATTGAGCAGTTCCACGATTGATCGCGCCATCGCGGCCGGGTCGTCCGGTTCGACCAACATGCCAGTCACGCCATGATCGATCGCCTCGATATTGCCGCCCGAGGCGGCGGCAACCACCGGCGTGCCGAGCAACATCGCTTCGATCAATGACCGGCCAAAGGGTTCGTGGACGGCAGGCACGACATGGATGTCGCACCCTGCCATCAAAGCGGCCGATGGATAGCGAAATCCCATGAGGCGCAGGCTATCGGACACGCCGACTGCTTTTGCTCTTTCCGCCAGTTGTTCGTCTATACCATCAGCAAGGGGCAGGCCGAACATCAAACCCATAACGGGCAGGTCAGGCTGCATCCGGGCGATATGCGCCAGCATTTCAACGAACATCAGGGGCCGTTTTCGGTCGATGAAGTGGCCGAAGAAACCCAGAAGGCGGGTGTTGGGATCAACGCCCAGTTCCGACGTCAGCGCCAGATGCGCCTGCGCCCTGTCGATCGGCTCCTGTTCGGCGTCGAAGGGGCTGTAGATCACCGATGTTCGCCGCGCCGTTCGCTTCAGGCGGCGCACTTCCGAAAGTGCATAGGCCGACACCCCCACGATGCGATCCGCCGCGATCGGGGCGAGGAAACGCACGGCGCGCGCGTCATGGCTACCCCGATGGTGCCAGAGCATTCTGGCCCCCGCCAATTGTGCCGGCAGTGCCCAGCTGGCATGCATCGCGCCTTCATTGGTGTGGACGATGCGAACATTGTTCCGCCGCAAAAAGCGCGCCATGCGCCACTGATCCAGCCAGGCACTGACCGCATTTGCCGTTCCGGCCGCCTTGGGAACGCCCGCCGAATTGCCGAAAAACCGTGTGTCGGCAAGGGTGACAAACTCCAGTCCTTCGGATCGGAGAAAGTCCCCAAACTGCCCTGAACCGTAATGCAGGACAATGAGCGGAGTGAAACGGTTTCTATCAAGCTGCTGGATGAGCTTGGTCGCCGAGATATGACTGCCCCCGACGACGCCGCCTCCAAACGGGAAGCAGATGCGTACCGGGGCGGCATCTCTGCTTTTGCCAGGCACGGACGCAGCGGATACGGGATGAGAAGAGGAAGCGGGCAAGACCTGAAGCATCTACATCACCTTTGCCTGGCGTGGTGGGTTGGCGGCTTCCCGTTCTTCAAGCAATGGACTGCGTACATGCTGATAAAGCTGTTGGTAGCGCGCGGCTATCGTTCCCATTGAAAACTCGCCCTGAATGCGCGCGCGCCCGGTCTCGCCTAACCGACGGCGGCCATCGCGGCCCAGCTTGTCCATGGTCATGATCGCTTCGGCAAGCCGCGCCGGGTCGCGCGGCGGAACGATGATCCCGCTCCGTCCGATAATCCAGGAGCTGTCGCCGACATCGGTCGCGATGCAAGGCAGGCCGCATGCCATCGCTTCCCCCACGATGTTGGGAAATCCCTCCCCCCAGGCTGAAGGCAGAGCGAGTACATCGAGGCCTGGCAGCAATTCCGCCAGCGCGCGGTCATGGCTTCGCAAGGTCAGCCGGTCGGCAGGCAGGGCGGCGAGCAAATGTTGAAGTGGTTCGGGGGGGCTGTCCATGCCTTGGCCGGTAAGCAGAAGGTGAACATCCGTACCGCACTCTCTGGCGCGTAGGACCGCCTCGACCAGGTTGGCCGCATCCTTCATCGGATGGTTGCGCGCGGCCATGCCGACGATCAGCGCGCCCGGCGCGACGCCGAGGTCACGGACAAGCCGGTCGCGTGCTTCCTGCCGGGGGCGGAAGAGGTCACAGTCGAAGCCGTTGGGAATGACCATCATCCGTTCGGCGTGAAAGCCCAGCCGTCGATGCTGCGCTGCCGCTGCATGGGAATTGTAGACGATCATGCGCGGCCAGGACGAAAATAATGCCGCCATGCGGACAATGGCGCGCATCATGGGCTTTTCCTGCGCCAGATCGTCGATGCTGTGGCGCACGTTCCAGATCACCGGCGCATTGCCGGGCCGCAGCAATGTCCCGAGCCGCGTTGCGAGATGGGCATGGTACATCCACGCCATGATGAGGTCAGGCTGTTCCCGGTTGATGACGGCGCGGAGACGGGCCAGTCCAGGCAACAGGTCCGTGGCCCCCCGCATGCCGCAATGATGAAGCGGCACGCCGCTGGCGCGGATACGCTCTCCTGCGGCTCCCGGCGGCATCAGCGACACGACCGATGGCTTCATCGCGCCGCCCTGCATGCGTTCATGATCCACCAGCCTTGCGAGCATGGTTTCCGCGCCCCCGACGTTCAAAGCGGTTATGACGTGGAGTATTTTCATAGGGACTCCCGAAGCAGCCTTGCTCAAGCCGTGGCCAGCAGCATTTCTATTTCCGATCCGGCGCCGACCCGTTCCACGATCCCAAGCGTACCGCTCTCGTTCATCTCGAACAGCGTCCCGTGATGTTCGCCCGATGCCAGCGTGCGCACGATGAACAACAGCGATCCCGGACCTTTCAGATAAGAACGCAGATTATCCACAGCTTTCCTGAGGTCGGCTTCGGCGAAATAATTCTGGTTGAGGACATTGGCCGCGCGGACCAGATCGAAACGCCCCGTAAAGGAGTCACGGGGGGCGAGCACATCGTCCTCTATGATCGTAATGAGGTCATGGTTACGGATACGCGGGCTGACCAGTTCGACCTTGCGAACGCCTGCGCCCTCACGCAGCTTGCGCGCCGCCAGACGGCCCAGGATGCGGGAAAGGATTGGACGGACAAGCCACATGCCGGTCAGATAATCCAGGCGGCGGCGCCAGGGCTGTAGCGACCGGCCGAACAGATCCACCTGCAGCAACTGGCCTTCAGTGTTCAGCAGCGCCGCGCACCGCTTGCCCAGGGGGACGATCCAGGCGTGAATGGCATAATCGGTGCCGGTGATGCGCGGCTGGTAGCCTGCCCGTTTCAGGGCATCGCACAGGTCCAGCGTCGTGGTTCCCGAAGAAACGCCGACATCCAGCAGTTCCCTCACATCCAGCCGCCGCGCCTTCACCGCCTGCACAAGACGGTCGTCAAGCTGCTCGAACCGTCCGCCCCACGTGCATTTGAACGTGTTATTCGGGTTCTTGATTGAACTGAAGAAGGCGTCCTCCACCTGCTGCGGAAGGCCTTCTGCCGGGCGCGAGAAAAATTGCGTTGCTGCGAGTATCATAGCTTCGAACCTACAATGTGTGGCGGCAGCATGAAGTGGGCGCTTGGCTAGCAGACAGGCCAATAGGGATTAGCCCAAATGCGAGCGCCGCCTGCATTGGTTAAGCCGCATGGACGCGAAGCCGACTGGCAGTAATACGCAAGCGCCATGGATTTGGGACGGCTAACGCCGCACTATGGGGCCATGACAACACCGATCCCGGCGGATGCCCCATCCAGAGGCAAGTCCATTGCCTTTGTTCTGCCCGGTCTGCGCGCTGGCGGATCGGAACATATCGTCAGCCTGCTGTGCAATCATTTCAGCCGGTCGGGCTGGACGGTCAGCTTGTTCGCCTTCGAAGATGCTGGCGCTTCCCCTTATTATCCGCATGACCCGGCGGTGAGTGTCAGGCAACTGGGCCATCCGGTTGGCCGCTTGCCGGTCCTGCAAGCGGCGGTCACGGTCATCAATCGCGTCAGGGCGCTCCGCAGGGCGCTGGCCAGCGCCCGACCGGATCTGGTCGTCAGCTTCCTGACACGAACCAATGTCGTCAGCGTACTTGCCGCAAGGCCGCTCCGCATCCCCGTGATCGTGTCGGAGCGCAACAATCCCGCCATGCAACATCCCGGCGCGTTCTGGTCGGCCCTACGCCGCTATGCCTACGCTCGCGCGCATGGGCTGGTGACGATGACGGAGGGGGCGATGAAATATTTCCCCAAGGTAATGCGCCGCCGCCAATGGGTCATTCCCAATCCCACTTATGCTCCGGTCGGTATGGATGGCCCACGGCCATGCGGCAGGCAGATTGTCGCTGTCGGGCGGCTGGTGCCGCAAAAGGGGTTCGACCTGCTGCTGGAGGCCTTCGCCCGTGCGGCCCCAAGGATCCCCGGCTGGTCGCTCGTGATCTGGGGCGAGGGGCCTGAGCGCGCCAGGCTTGAAGCGCAGCGGGATGCGCTTGGCCTGGGCGACCGCGTGGCGATGCCGGGTGTCACACAGGAACATGGCGCTTGGCTGCGCGAGGCCGATATCTTCGTCCTTTCCTCGCGCTTTGAAGGGTGGGGCATCGTCGTCGGCGAAGCGATGGCCGCAGGCATCCCGACGATTTCCTTCGATTGCCGCTGGGGGCCGGGCGAAATGATCTCCGACGGGATCAGCGGCCTGCTGGTTCCAGACGGCGACGTACCCGCTCTGGGTGAGGCGATCGCTGCACTGTGCGCTGACTCGGAACAGCGGCGTCGCCTGTCCGAAGCGGCACGCATATCATCGCAGCGTTTCACCATCGACCGCATCCTGATAGAATGGGAACGCGCAGCGTTGGAGGCGATTGTTCCGAAGCAAGTCCTGGCAGGAGCGATGAGGACTGCCGCCGCCTAAAACGGAGTAGCCCGTTTTTGCCACCTCTAGACGATGCCGATTCTTATCGGAGCAGGGGCATCCAGCCGTGTGAACCTGGCAGCATTGTCGTCGAAGTCACTGGACCGAAATGCAAAATGCCGGGATGAGCGGTCGGTTTTTCCACTGTCGTACTCCACAGGCCGGTGGGAACCCTGTTTCACCCGGCAATTCAATAAACGCATCTTTCCCACTAACCTGAGTAAATTGCGATCGGTCTGGCGCCATTTGACAGCGCTCAGGCCTGTTTCAGGAGCGGGTGAATGGCAAAATTTAACGGCACTAGCGGCAATGACTTCATCAGAGGAACGGCATCGGCCGACAGCATATATGGGCTGACGGGCCATGATCAGCTCTGGGGCGGGTCCGGCGACGATTTCATTGATGGCAGCGATGGCAATGATGTGATCCATGGGGAAGCGGGGGCCGACTATCTCAAAGGCGGCCTTGGCGATGACCAGATCTGGGGCGAGGATGGCAACGACCGGATCGACGGCGGCGCTGGTTATGATCGTATTTATGCCGGTCTGGGGAATAATATCGTTGACGGAGGGGACGGCAACGACTGGATCGAAACCACCGACGGGCACGACCAGATATTGGGAGGCATCGGAAACGACACCATTTATGCAGGCGGCGGCCGCGACTATATTGACGGGGGGGCTGGGGATGACATCATCTATGCCGGGGCTGGCGACGACGGTTTCCTGAATGAGATCAATCCGGCCACGGGCAAGCTGACGAGCCAGGCCGTGGCTGGAGGCGCTGGCAATGACTGGATCTATGGCGAGGACGGCAACGACAAGCTGAAGGGCCAGTCGGGCGACGACCATCTCTTTGGCGGCAATGGCAATGACCGGGTCGATGGCGGCGACGGCAACAACTATCTCTCAGGCGGCAGCGGCGACGATATTCTCGATTCCGAAACCGGCGCAGACAAGCTCTACGGCGGCGACGGCCGGGATATTCTGGAATCGGGCGGGGGCAACGACTTCCTGGACGGCGGCAAGGACGCCGATTCCCTGAATGGCGAGGCCGGGAATGATATTCTCTACGGCGGCGATGGCGACGACATGCTGTTGGGCGGCGACGGCGCCGACAATCTCTATGGCGATGCCGGGTTCGACAAGTTGATCGGCGAAGCGGGCGCCGACAGGCTCTGGGGTGGGGCCGGCGCTGACTGGTTCGTCTTCAAGGGCGCAGGCGCGCTGGGCGGCGGCGACCGGATCGAGGATTTCCAGGATGGCGTGGATCGCATCGTGCTGGAAAAGCTGGGGGTCACCAAATATGCGGCGGGTGGCGGACTGGGAACGGTGTTCGCGCGCGACGGCGCGGGTGGAAATGTCTTCCTGGACGTCGTCACCTCGGCAGGGGTGAAGTTCAGCATCGATGTGGCCGACCCCACAGCCTCGCTGACCGCCGCCAACTTCACGGCATCGGATTTCATTCTCGTCTGACGGGTTTTCGCCAGACTGTTCTTGTGAATGGGCGGCGCGCCGCATGGCTGGCATCAGCGCCGTCCTGTTTCTCTTTTTCTCCCCTCGCGGGAGTTATTTAGGAGTAAGACGACAGAGAAGCTGCGTCTTTCGCCCTTTAGTCTCATGATAAGGTTCGAAAAGCAGGGCTGAAGGTGTGCTGCCGATGAATGCGGGCGGATTTCGTTTGAAAATGACCTTCTCCCCGGTTCGGCTGCGCGATGCCCTGGCTCACAGGCGGGTGAAGGCGGTCTTTCATCTTCTGACCGGAACCGCGGCGACGCTGGCGCTCACGTTGTTATCCATCGCCCTTGTCGCGCGCCTTCTCACCCCCGCGCCTTATGGCGTCTTCGCCATGATCCTTGCGCTGGGGCAGGCGTGCGAGCGGCTGCTCAGCTTTCAATCCTGGCAACCGCTGATACGCAGCGGCGCGACAGTCGATCTTGAGAATGACCAGGCTTCCTACTTCAAGCTGCTCAAATTCGGCTGGCTGCTCGATATCGGCGGCGGCGTAGCGGCGTGGATGATCGCCAGCAGCCTGACGATTGCCGGATATTTCCTGTTCGGCATTTCTCTTCAAAATGTTGGCTACACGCTGCTGTTCGCCGCCTCACTGCTGTTCAACTTCAACGGCGTGTCGACCGCCATATTTCGGCTCGCGGGCCAGTATCGGGCAATCGCTACTATTCAGGTGGTGAACGCCCTCGTTCGCCTGCTCTGCGTGGCGGGCGCTTATGTGGCCGGGGCCGGGCTGTTCGAACTTATTCTCATATGGACGATCACCCAGATTTTGGGATCGTTCACCAATTTCGCTTTCGCCGTGCGCCTGCTGCCCCGGCCTGGTTTCCGCCAACTGCTGAAGGCCCGTGCCAAGGGGATCAACAGCCGCTTTCCGGGCATCTGGCGCTTCGCGCTCGGGTCGAACTTCTCGCTTACCCTATGGTCGAGCGCGCAGGCGGTGGACACGCTGATCGTGGGCTGGCTCGCCGACCCCGCCAGTGCGGGCCTGTTCCACATCGCCAAACGCATCAGTCGCATCGTCATGCAGGTCGGTGCGCAGGTGCAGGCCGTGGTCTATCCCGATCTCAGCCGGCTCGCGGCGGCGGGTAAGCGCCACGCCTTTGTCCGTGTGCTGGTTCAGACCGAACTGCTGCTCGCGGCTTTCGGCGCATGCTGCTTTCTTGCCGTGCTGCTGGTGGGCGGGCCGTTGATGCGGATCGCCGTTGGCCCACATTTCGCCGGAGCCGTGCCTTTGCTCATCGTGCAGATACTGGCGGTCACCCTGACCATGAGCGGGTCCGCGAGCCGCGCCGGGCTGCTTGCCTTGGGGGACCAGCGGTCACTTCTGCGGACGGTGATGGCCTGCACGCTGGCATTTTATTGCGCCGTGTTCCCCCTGGTCCTGTGGATCGGGCCAATGGGCGCGAACATAGCCCATCTGCTGTTCGCCGCCATCTGGCTGGGCGGGCTTGGCTTGTATCTGCGCCGTGCGATCAGCGTCGCGCCATGGAAGGAAGGCGCCGGAAAATAGCGGCGATGATCAGAGTTCTTCGAGGGACTCGATGATCCGGTCGGCTGGCACATGCGTTTTCACCGACGTATGTATGCGCTCGGGCCGTGCGATCTGAACGGTGTTCCATCCCAGCAGCCGGGGGGCGTTGAAATCCTTGGACGGATTATCCGCGACATAGGTCAGGTCCAGGCCTGACCGGCCGAACCACTGCTCCACATGCTGGAAGGCCCGAGGATTGGGTTTCCAGCAATCCCGGCCCCATGTGTCAGTGCATATGCCAAGGTGGATGCCGCGCCCGTACAGGCCCAAAGCCCTGATCTTCCGCCTTTGCGCGTCCAGAAAACCGTCGGTGATGACGGCGAAACCGGTTGCGTCATCACGGCTTGCCAGGAATTGATCGGTGTCAGGGGCCAACCTTATCGTCGGGCGATGCTGGCGGTAGGCGGCCAGCATTCGGCCGATCGTCCCGGGTTGCGCCTCCAGTCCCATGTCTTTCAGGCTGTGGTCGAAGATCCTGGTGCGGCAGCCCGCGTCGAAACGGTCGCGCATTACCTTTCCAAGGCCGCTGATCCCCAGCGCTGCGGTCGCCCATTGGCCCACCGCCTGAAGGCCGCTCAACACATAGTCGCGCTCCAGATAGAGCGTATCGTCCAGATCGAAGACGATGACCCGTTCGAAGCAACCGGATCGCGGCCCTCTGGCTTCAGACGAAAACCGCATCGTCGAACCGCAGCATCAGTACGCCCTCCTGCCAGTCATCATTCGCCGTCCGGGGCAGCCCAAGCCGCTCCTCCAGCATCCACTGGGCGAACTGCGCCCCCGCCTGATGAGCCAGCGGATAGCCGCCGCCGAAGCGGGCGTTTATCTCGAAGATGGACGGCTCCCCATTCTCGTCCACCCGCACCTGAAAGCACATGGCGCCGCGTGCGCCGTGCAGCGCCTTGCCAAGCCGCCAGGCCATGTCGGACAAAGATGGGTCGCGTACCGTCACGCCCTTTTCGACCTCGCCCGAACGCACCCGCAACCGCTCGTGCGGGATGGCGCATTGCAGTTGTCCTTCCCAGTCGAAATAGAGGCTGACCGTGAATTCGCGGCCATGCAGATATTCCTGCAGGATATAGGGCTCGCTCTTGTCCAGCCCCAGCACGTCTTCGCGATCTCGCGCCATCATGATGCCGCGGCTGGAACTGCCATGCCGCGGCTTGGCGAGTAGTGGCAGGGTAAGATCGGCGTCGCCGCTCAGAAATTCCTCTACCGTGATGGTGCGCGGGGAACGGAGGGCGGAGTCCGTCAGGAATCGCGCCGTCGCCAGCTTGTCGCGCGCCATCAGGACGAGCGGTTCGTCCGCTACTGCGACATGGCAGTTTATCGCGCTGAAACGATCCCGAGCCCTGCTATAGGCCAGAAGTTCGGTATCTATCGTCGGCACGACAAGGCCGATCTGCTCGCGTTTGCAGATGTCGAGCATTGCGGGGATGAACTCTTCGCTCTCTGCGGGCGGGGCCGTGAATGCCTTGTCCGCTTCGATGCAGGCGGGGCTCCATTCTGGCGTCAGATCGCAAGCGAACATGGTGAGATCCGCGCCCAACAAGCCTGCCGATTGCCGAAAGCTGCGCATCAGGCCGACGCGCCGACCTGCCGAACTCAGCATCATGCGCAGCGGCCGGCCCCCCGGCGTTCCTCGTTCCAATTCCGTGCCTGACAATGCGGGGACTTCCCTATGGCTTGTGGTTGCCAGGTCCATTTTCAGGACACCTCCCGGATCATGACGAACGCTTCGGCGGCTCTTCTGCTGACGCAACTGCCCCGGACCTGCGCCAGCGCCCGCAATGTCTCTGGGGACCGTTCGTTGGGGAAAGGGCGCAGCTGGGACGCGAAACAGCTGAATGCCTCGATCTTGTGGTCGAGGTGATCGCTGATGTCGATAAACAGGTTGGGCTGGAAGGCGGGCGTCAGATAGGAGGCTGCCCAGTTTGTTTCCGACACCGTCTCATAGGCCAATATCCGGGCGGGATATTGGGCGCCAACGGGCCTCGCCGCCACCATCGCCGCATCGAAGATCAGCCCATGGTCGAAATGCAGGTCGTGAGCGAAGGGAATGAACAGGGCATCGGGACGGCACTGCGCGACGAACTCTGCGATGCCCCGGTTCAATTCCGCGCGCGGGACGCGGTCAAGCTCGGCGGCTGGAAAGTCCAGGAAATGCGTTCGCGTGACGCCCAGCAGTGCATGCGCACGCCGGGCTTCGGCCAGTACTTGCTCGACCTGGCCGGGATCAAACAAAGGTTTGCGGCCCCGTGTCGCAATGACAACCTCGACATGGCGGCCCAGCGCGACCAGCCGGGCAATCGTGCCGCCACACCCCAGTACCTCGTCATCGGGGTGAGGAGCGATCACCAGCGCGCGCTGGATAGTGTCGATCATGGTCATGCCGCAGCCGCCTTTGGCCGTCCAAGCACGGCATGGTTGGGCAAGGGCGCTTCCCGCGTCGTCTGCCATTGTGACACCAGCAGGCCCTGATCGTCGCCGCACTTCACCGTGAAGCTCGCTTCGCCTCGTTCCACAATCTGTCCGGCCATGGCCGCGGCATGATGTTGGAGGAGCACGGGAACGGCCGTCTTTATCACGATCCGGTCATTGCCAAAGGTCGTCCATGCGCCCGGATAGGGATCGCCACAGGCGCGGACGCAACGCCAGACCGCGGCTGTCGGCTGGGCCCAGTCGATCAGCGCGTCCTCCGGCCGCCTGCGCGCCGCATAGGTCGCGTTTCGTTCGTCCTGGATTGAAAGCTGCGGCGAGCCGCTTGCGATATCCTCCAGCACCGGCGGCAGCATCTCGTTCAGCTTCGCCATATGCTTGGCGTACAGCGTGGCCGCGGTCTCGTCAGGGGCCAGGTGAAAATATCGCTGGCCCAGCAACGGGCCGCTATCGACCCCTTCATCAATCAAAAAGAGGGACGAGGCCGAAATTGGTTCATTCAGCAGGATGGTCCAGGGAATGACCGCGCGCCCGCGCAGACGCGGTAGGGGCGCGGGGTGATAGCCGATCACGCCCTTGCCGGCGGTGGCCCTGAAATCCGCGCCGCAAATCTGCGACCAGCCGATGACAAAGATATAGTCCGGTTCCATTGCACGGATCGCCTGAAGCGCCGCGTCGGAATTTATGTTGGCGGTGTGCACGATCCGCGTTCCCGCATTTTCACAGTCCGCAGACAGATCGACGAAATCCGAATGGCGGCTGGCAAGGTCGGGTGGCAGGGTGAATACTGCCTTCAGATCCCATCGAGGGGAGGCGGCAAGGCATTTCAGCGCGATCCTGCTACTTTCAACCGCACCTACGAGTATGGCCTTCATGCGCCCTCCCTTTCAGCCGCAGGTTGAAACGTTCGCCCCGCAGGGCCACGCCGACCGTGCGCGCAAGAATGACAAGGTCGATCCAGAGCGAGCGGTTCTCTATGTACCAGAGGTCCAGCGCGATCTTGTCCTCGTCGCTGAGCAACGTGTTGCCGTTGACCTGCGCCCAACCGGTCAGCCCGGGCCGTACGGCGCACCGCAATTGCCCCTTTTCCCCAGTGGCGGCGATGGTCTGCGGAAGGAGCGGGCGCGGCCCGATCAGCGACATCTCCCCGAGCAGGATGTTCCAGAGCTGCGGCAGTTCATCGAGGCGCGAGCGCCGGAGAAAGCGGCCGAGCGCCGTCGTCCGCATCCCGTCGGGCAGCAGTTGCCCCTGGGCGTCGCGCCTGTCATTCATCGTGCGGAACTTCAGGACCTGGAACAGCCGCCCTCCCTTCGTAAGCCTGTTCTGCCTGAACAACACCGGCGCGCCGTCGAACAGGCGTATGGAGCCGCCGATGATGGCCATTACCGGCGCGAGCAGCACAAGCCCGGTGGACGCCAGCATGATATCGGTCATGCGTCTTGTCCCCATCAAAATTCTCCGGCGACAAGTTGTGCGTTCATGGCTGGCCTTTCGGCGCGATCGGCGGCGTTGCAGTCCATCTTCATTGTCGAAAGCAGCAGGGCGTTCACCTTTTCGACTGAGTAATCTTGCTCTGCCGTCCGGCGCGCGGCGGCAGCGAGGCTGGCGGGCAGGGCGGGGTCGTTGCAGACGCGCAGCATCGCCTCGGCGAGCGCCTGGGCACTGCGCGGTTCGACGACAAAGCCGTTGATGCCCTGATCTATCGGCTCGCGGCATCCCGGCATGTCGGTCGTGATGACGCCGCGCCCCACCGACATGGCTTCCAATATGGTGCGGGGAAGCCCCTCCCTGTACCAGCTGGGCAGCACGAATATGCTCGCTTTTGCCAGATAGGGGCGCACGTCGCGCGTTTCGCCGAGATATTCAATGATCCCGCGATTGTGCCACTGGTCTATTTCCGCGCGGGGAATGGCCGCCGGATTTTCATCGAGCGGCCCCAGCAGCAGGAAGCACGCTTCCGGGAACCGTGCCTTCACGATCTTTGCGGCCTCGACATATTCGATCAGCCCCTTGTTCCGCAGCAGCCGCGCGATCATCAGGAACACCGGCGGCCCGTCGGGCATGGGTGCCTGGGCATAATGGGACAGGTCCACGCCGGAACCTGGCACCTGTATGACCCGGCAATCGGGCGTGATGATGCGATGGCGCAGCATTTCGCTGCGGTCGTCGCTGTTGAAGACGAATATCGCCTTCGCCCTGCCGATTGCCAGCCGGTAAAGAATGGAGACCATCGTGCGCACGCTGGCCAGCAGGCGGGATCCGCCGTCGCTGTACATGTGGCCAAGGCCGCTCACCATGGAGTAGAAGTCGACGTTGCGGAAAAACCGGCTCGCGATGCCGCCGTAGATGATGGGCTTTTGCGTGTAGGCCAGCACGACCTGCGGGCGTTCGCGCCAGAAACAGCGGACCAGCCATGCCAGCGTCACGATGTCGATGAAGGGGTTCATCCCGGCGCGGGCCATCGGCATCTGCCGATAGGTTGCGCCCATTGACCTCAGCCTTGCCTCGACATCTGGATCGTGATCGGGCGCGCATAGCACGACCTCATGCCCATTTTCGATCATCGCGGCGATCAGCCGACCGCGGAAGTTGATCAGCGAATATGCGAGGCTGGCGACGACGATGATCTTCATGCCATTTCAAGCTGAACGGGCAGCGTCCCTGTTGATGCCAGCCCGGAATTGCGGCAGCGACTGCAAAAGCCGGTGAAGAGATGCGATGGGTTCATCCTGGGCCAATCTGCTCCAGCGTTTGATCATTCACCCCTGCGGAGCCGGGGATCAGCCCATATTAAGGCGAAGTCTTTGAAATCGGAGGCACCATTTCGCGACCTATACTCATGAACTGGCGGCGCGCGCGCCATGTACCCTTTCGGATAGCGGCCGAGTTTATCGGAGCCTTCCCTGCCCAAATGGGGAGTATGCTAACCCTTATCGGATCGTACCGATGCACAACTGCCCTTTTGCCGATCTTCATCTAGCTTTGCGGAAATTCCCGGGGATGCGCATCGCCGGGGGAAGGGCGATAATGTCGGATGTCCGGGGCGGCATTGCGTCGGGAAATGTTCGCGTATGCGCGTCCTTCGGCTCGGGGAGGAACACAGCCCAGTCCACGATTGCAAAGGTATATCGAACGACCATGAACGATCGCCAGCCAGCCTTTATCGTGATCGGCGCCGTCAAGGGCGCAACTACCTGGATCGCCCATCAGCTCCGCAGTCATCCACAGCTCTGGCTGCCGAAAGCCGAGCCGCATTATTTCAGTTCGGAACATGAGCGCGGTCCCCAATGGTATGCTTCGCTGTTCGACGCCGCGCCCGCCGAGCGGATCATCGGGGAAAAGTCGGCGGACTATCTTGCCCATCCACAGGCTGCCGCGCGAATGGCCGATGCGCTTCCCGACGCTCGCCTGATCGTTCAGCTGCGCGATCCGGTGCAGCGGGCCTATTCGGATTATTGCATGCTGTTCCGCCGCGGATGGGTGAAGGGCGATCCCCGCGCCTATCTGGAGCACGCCAATCCCGAACAGTCGCGTTTCCTGTCGGGAGGACTGTATGGCGCCCATCTTGAGCGCTTCCTGCTCCACTATCCGCGAGAGCAAATCCATGTGATCCTGTATGATGATCTGCTGCAGTCGCCCGAGCAGGAAATTGCCCGCGTCTGCGGCCATATCGGCGTGCCCGTGCATATCGCGGAGGAAGAGGTCGCCAGCCGTCAGAATGACAGCGCGAGTCCGATGCTGCCGCTCCCAATCCGCCGCGTCCTGCAACCCATGCGTCCCATCCTTGATCCGCTCCGGTCCATTCCCCTTTTCGCCAAGCTTCGCGCGTCCATGGCGGCGCCGGTCAGCTACCCGCCCTTGACTCCCGAACTACAGCAGATGCTCCGGGAATTTTATCGCGAGGACATTCTCGTCCTGCAGGAACTGCTGCAGAGGGATCTCAGTCATTGGCTCGCCAGCCCGCCCGCCAGGAAAGCGGTCGCGCCCATCCGGGCAGAGCCATGCCGGAGATGATAGCTCAACAAGTGCGCGTTCTTCGTTGCACCGCACAAATGAGGCTGCCTGACTTCAATACGGCCTGAGTTGGTGGACCCCTGCTTGTAGTAGGGCTACCCTCAAGGCTCTCTGCTGGAGGGTGCCATCGCGTAGTTCAGGCTCGATACGGAAATGAGGTGCGCTGATGTCGGGTACAAAGCTGGTTCGATCCTGGTTCCTGAACCTCTATGTTCATCAACTGCCGCCATTTCGCGGGAAGTGGCGTCTTCTGTCGCCATTCGCTGCGTTGTTGGACGGCGTTCCGGTCCGGTCGAGCTATGGCGATGTCCGTCTGGGGTTCGATGTTCGCGACCGGACCCATTTGCTTGGTGTCTCGGGCAAATATGGCAAACGGGTTGCCACCGAAGTGGAAAGCCTTCAGCCGGGCGACTGCTTCATCGATGTCGGCGCGAACTGCGGCATTTTCACTCTCTTCGCGGCGGAGGGTGTAGGCCATGACGGGCTGGTGGTGGCCTTTGAACCCTGTTTCGCCACTTTTGCCAAGCTCGTAAGGAACATCGGCCTCAACGCCTTCGGCAATGTTTTGCCCTTCAACATGGCGGTTGCCGCGCTGACCCGGCCTGACCTGCTCGATAGCAGTACGAAGGGGCATTCCGGACGCTTTTCCATCGCACCTGAACCGATCGAAGCCGGTGAGCGCATCATGTCGCTTTCGATCGGTGATTTTCCTGGCCTTCTCAAGCTCATCGGGGATCGGCCGATCATGGTGAAGATCGATGTCGAGGGATTTGAATATGCCGCTCTGCAGGGTCTGGAGCCGATCCTCGCCTTACCGCAGACACGCGGCGCGGTCGTGGAGATCGACGATCGCAACCTGGTCCGCTACGGTGCCGATGCGGAGGCAGTGTTCCGTCTTTTGGAGCGCCATGGGTTCGTGCAGACCAATGCTGGTGAGAATGCGGTCCATTTCGATGCCGTATTCCTTCGCCGGAATGCCTCTGTCCGACAGCCTGCCCCACGTCCCGCAGCTCGTCGGCCTCGATCCTCTGTCCCGGTTCCGGCATCGCTGACGCCTACGCCGCGATGGACCTATCTCTCCCGGATTGCTGCGGCGATACTGGTGCTGACGGGCGGCTGGTTCATCGTCGGCAAGGGACTTTTTGCCGACAGCGGCCGTGCAGAAGAATCCTTCATTCAGGAAGCCCTGCAGTCGCACCATGTGGCAGAAATGCGCGCGCAGCTGCGTCGCTCGCCGGCTACCGTTTACAACGCCGGGGAGGTTGGTTCTTCGGCACGCATCGCTTTGCCCATCCTGCCCCGGGGTTGGCACATTACGGAGGTTCAACTTTTCCCCTCCGACAGCGGCCCGAGCATGCAAATGACCATCACCAATGGCATTAGCCGGCCGATCTCGCTGTTTGCAGTCCGTGACGATCATGTAGCCCCGGTGCAGCCTGCGGTGCTCACTCGGGCGGGAAAGACAGTCGCCTACTGGCAGGAAGGGGATCTGGCCTACGCGTTGATCAGCAAGAAGGAACTGCCTGCTGAACTCGATCGGCTTGCGGAAGATATCGCGGACAACGTATCCTCCTGATCCAGACTACCGTCTCTTGATGCCCCCTTGCCGTTGAACCCGTGCGGGATGGCTTTAGCCCGTACCCCGCGCCCTCATCGAACCGGGGTAGCGGGCGGCGATGGCTCATCCTTGGTCAGCGGACCTTCCAGCCCGTCGCCTGTCCGCATCCGCGTCACGATGTTCCAGGTGGCGATGAACAGCGCGGCGATCACCGGGCCGATGACGATGCCGTTGAAACCGAACATGTCGATCCCGCCCAATGTGGTGATGAGCACCACATAATCCGGGATGCGCGTGTCGCGCCCGACGAGGATGGGACGCAATATATTGTCGATCATGCCGATGACGAAGACGCCGCAGGCGATCAGGATGATGCCTTTGATCAATGCGCCCGTCGCCAACAGATAGAGCGCGACCGGCAGCCATACTAGCCCCGTCCCCACCGCCGGGATCAACGAGAAGCACCCCATCAGCACGCCCCAAAGCAGCGACCCCTGTATCCCCAGCGCCCAGAACACGCCGCCGCCGATAAAGCCCTGGACGATGGCCACGACGACGCTGCCCTTGATCGTGGCGCGGGTCACAAGGACAAACTGTTGCATCAGCGCGCGCCTGTGCGAGGTGCGCAGCGGTGCAGCGCGGTCCAGAGCGGCGGCCAGCGCGGGTCCGTCCCGCAACAGGAAAAAGGTTAGGTAGAGCGTGACGCCAAGGGCAATGAAGAAGCTGAACGCGCCTTGCCCGATCAGGAAGACCTGCGCCGCGACCGATCGAAAGCTGTTGGCGACGCCCCGGCTCAATGCCTCTCGAACGGTTGCGAAATCAGTGATGCCCAATCGCGCCATCAATGCCGAAGCCCAATTGGGAAGCCGCGACTGGAACTGGTCGAATGTCCGCGCGATGTCGATCTCGCCCGACTCGATCTTGCCGTAAAAGAGCGTTGCTTCCTGCACCAGCGCCACGCCCAGAATGATCGCGGGCAGGATGACCACGGCCACGATCAGCAGCAGCGTCAGTCCAGCGGCGCTGTTGCGCCGTCCCGGCATCTGCCGCACCAGATTCTGGTTCACCGGCCCGAACAGGATGGCGGCGATCACGCCCCAGAGGATGGCGGCGAAAAACGGCTCTATAACCAGTGCAAAGGCGATCGACACCAGCAAGACGAAGCCCAGGAAAACTCCATCTTCAATGCGGACATTCTGGGGCTTGTCGCTCATCCTCACGCTTTGGCAGAATTGGGAAGGCAAATCCACGCCCGCTTATTTTGCCTGGGCATCGAACCGGAAATCCACCGCGACCTTGGGATCCAGACCCGTGCTGCTTTCGCCATTGCCGACGCCGAACAAAGTGCGCCCGATACTGGCCGACCCGGATACTTTCCGCTTTTCCCCGCTGCCCGACAGGGTGAAACGGATGACCTGGGGTTTGCTGACCCCCTTCAGGGTCAGGGTTCCCGCCGCGCGATAGCTGTTCGCACCCGTTTTTTCAGCACCCTTCGCGGTGAAGTTCGCCCTGGGATGTGCCGCGACGCCGAAGAACTCGTCACCGGCAAGCATTCCGTCCTGATAGGCGTCGCCCACTGTCGCGCTCGCCAGATCGATCTCGACATCTATGTCCGCGCTCTCGGGCCGGTCGGGATCCATGGTGATCCTGGCGGTCCATCTGGAAAATCTGCCCTGGATGGTATCGTTGCCATTGCCGACGGAAAAGGTGATGCTTCCCCCCGGCTGCACCGTCCATGACGGCGGCGGACCGATGGGCGCCACGACCGTCGCATTTTCTGTTGGAGCCGGATCAGCCTCACCAGCCGCATTGTTAGTTGCCGCGACTATATTGACTGGCTCAGCCTCCTCCACCGCGGCGACTTTTTCAGGGGCGGCAACGGCTTGGGGCGCTGTGGCAGGCAGGATCAACCTTCCGAGCAGAAACCCGGCCCCAATCAAGGCAGGCAAAGCAAGCAGCAGCACCGGCGATCGCGCGGGCATCATCCGCCAGATCAGCCCGTCGCGCAGCAGCGCATGATGCCGCAGCGCGCCCGCGACATGCAGGACAATCAAGGCGATGCCTATCCACGCAAGCACGGCATGCGCAGCAGATGCCGGATCGCCAGCACCCGCTGGCAGCGGCAGGTGGGGCAGGGGCATGATGCCGAAGATCAGCGTCGGCACTTTCACCTTCGCGGTCGATACCAGTGCCCAGCCGGTCAGGGGCGCGCCCAGCATGAACAGATAGAGGCCCCCATGCACGGTTTTGGCCAGCATGCCCTGCCAGCCGCCTTCGACGGGGTCGGGACGTGGTCGCCCGTATCGCACCGCAATGCGGGCGACCGTCAGGGCCAGGATGGTGATGCCGATGGATTTGTGCAATTGAAACAGGGCGAACCCCTGTGCGCCCAGATCCTCGAGCGCCCAGCCGAGGCTGATCTGGAACGCGAGCAGCGCCGCGATGATCCAGTGGAGGAAGATGGCGATCTGGCTATAGCGGCGCATGGATCCTCGACGGGTGAAGGCAGGTCAGGCGCACGCTATGAACCAGCCCGCGCAAAGTCCATCGCGGCTAACGGAAACACAGCGTTCCCTATCGCGTCATGACGGCTGACCTGTGCTAAAAAGGTCGCAGTTAGGTCAATTTTCGCCGAACGATTGCATCCCCGCCCGCACTGGCTAAGAGCTTGAGGATAACGGTTGGAAAGCAGGACTATGGCAAAACCCGAATCCTGGCGATTGAGCCCCGAAGCCTACAGTTTCATCACCAGCATGGACACGCGCTTCCAGGATATCGACACGATGGGACACATCAACAATGTGGCCATCTCCGGCATTTTTGAAACCGCCCGTATTCGCTTCCACCATCATCTCGGCCGCCACCCGCAGGAACAGGGCGTGCGCTGGCTGGTGGCTGCCGTATCGCTGAACTTCGTTGAGGAATCGCACTTCCCCTATCCGTTCGAAGTGCATTGCGGCATTGGCCATATCGGCCGCACCAGCTGGACTGTCAGTTCGGCGGCGTTTCAGAAGGGCGTTTGTGTCGCGACCTGCGATACCACCGTGGTCACCCATGGTGCGGAAGGGCGCCGGACGATCGACGTCAATCTTCGCGAAGCCATGGAACGCAATTTCCTGCGTCAACCGGGGTGAGATGAGCAGGCTGGGCGACGCTCAGCCAGCCGGATGAAAAGGGCGGCGATCCGTCTTCAGGCAAAGCCATCCATTCGCCGGGTCCATTGAAAGGCGATCACCGCCCCCTTGACCGGCTGGATCATCAGCGCGGCGAGTATCACCGCCAACCCCGGCCACAGGGCGGCTTGCACCCCCAATGGGATCGCCAGCGTGCTGTTCACCTCGATCATCAGCGGCACCAATATGTGGCCGAGCAGCAGGATGACTATGTAGGCGGGGAAATCGTCCGCCTGCGACACATTCCATGGCTGTCCGCAAGCATTGCAGGCGGGACTCGGCTTCAGGAACCGCACGAACATCGCGCCATCGCCACAAGCAGGACACCGGCCCCGCAGCGCCAGCGCAAGGGCGGGGCGCAGCGGCCGTTGTGTGGCGTCGATGGGCGGCGGATTGCTCATGCGCTCCTCCTATGGCCTGGCGGCTGGAAGCGCAACGGTGCATAAAGCGCAGTTGCCCTTTCGCCTGTCCAAAAGGCTGTTAAGACGGCCCGATGCGACTGCCCGGTCCTTCCGAAGCCTTTGTCCTGTTCGACGACGCGCGAGAGCGTGGCGCCGCACCGGCCCGCCTTTACCGCGACCCGGTCGAGATAATCGCCGCCCATGCCCTTGAGGACGTTCAGCCCGCGCTCGACCGCATTGCCGAGGCGGCGGAGAGGGGGCTGCATGCCGCTGGCTATATCAGTTACGAGGCAGGACTGGTTCTGGAGGATCGACTGCGCCAGCTCGCCTTTGATCACCGGGGCCGGGCGTCCGCGATGCCGCTGCTATGGTTCGGCCTGTTTGAAGGGCATCGCCCGATCGATCCCGCGCTGATGCCCGGCCTTCTGCCCGATCCTGCCGCCGCAAGCATCGAACCCCCGCAGCCGCTGGTGGACGAGCAGGCATATCGCGCCGCCTTTGACCGGGTGCAGGAATATATCCGCGCAGGCGACATTTATCAGGTGAACCTTACCTTTCCCTGCGCCGTGCGTTTCACAGGCGACATCATGGCCCTTTATGCCGCCATCCGGCCACGCCAGCGCGCGGGATACGGGGGCGTGATGCGCACCGGCGCGCATGACATATTGTCTTTTTCGCCAGAGTTGTTCTTCACCAATGTGCGCGGGCAGCTGACCGCCCGGCCGATGAAGGGCACCGCGCGCCGTTCCGCCGATCCCGCCACCGACGCCGCGCTCGCACGGGAACTGGAGGCCGACGCCAAGCAGCGTGCCGAAAATCTGATGATCGTCGATCTGCTGCGCAATGACCTGTCCCGCGTGTCGCGTGCTGGCACGGTCACTGTCCCTGACCTCTTCCATGTCGAAACCTATCCGACCGTTCACCAGCTGGTGTCGAGCATTCGCGCCCGGCTGCTGCCCGGTTTGGGCCCGGTCGATATCCTGCGCATCCTCTTTCCCTGCGGATCGATCACCGGCGCGCCCAAGGTGCGGGCGATGGAGATCATCGACATGGTCGAACCGTTCTCCCGCGACGTCTACACCGGGGCGATGGGCTGGATTGATCCGAATGGCGATGCTGCCTTCAATGTTGCCATCCGCACGATTTGGGTTGAAGAAGGCATGACGGAGGGGCGCCTTGGATTGGGTTCGGGCATTGTTGCAGACTCGGATGCAGCATCCGAGTGGGCGGAATGTCTCGCCAAGGGGCGCTTTCTCACCACCGCCGGGTAGTTGGGCTAAGGGGGCTTGAATAGTTTCGATGTCGTTGGCTGACGGACGGTTTGACTTGCTGGAAACAATGGCCTTCGATCCGGTCGATGGCATCAGGCTGCTGGAGCTGCATCTTGAACGGCTGAAGGCGAGCGCCGCTGCGCTGGACTTCATCTTCGACCGTCACGACGTGCGCAACGAACTTCAGGCCGCGACTTTTCGCCTGCGCGAACGCAGCCGCCTGCGCCTGCTCGTTTCCCGCCGGGGATCGATCGCGATCGAAGTGCGCGAACATCGCACCTGGCCACAGGCGATCATGCAGGTGGCGGTCGTGCCGCGGAAAGTTCCCGGCGATGATCCCAGTCTGGCGCACAAGACCACCGATCGCGCGATTTACCGCGACGCCTTGAAGCGGGGCGGCACCTATGAGGTGCTGATGACCGACCATGAAGGTTTCCTCACCGAAGGCTGCTTCTCGTCCGTTTTCGTCGAGCGCGGTGACAAGCTGGTGACGCCGCCCCTGTCACGTGGGCTGCTTCCCGGCGTCCTGCGCCGCAGTCTCCTGGAAATGGGCGAAGCGGTCGAAGCTGACCTTAGGCCTCGCGATCTGGAGAATGGCTTCTTCATCGGCAACGCCGCGCGGGGCATGGTCGCTGCGACACTGGCCAGATAACGCCGCCACCCCAGCGCAAGCTGGTATCTCATGCGGATTGCGCTTCACAGGTCAGATTCCAGCTTGCGCTGGAATGACGGAGAAGGAGCCATGTCAACCCAACTGGCGGTTGCCCCTCAAGCCATAGCGCACTAAAGGAGCGCGCGTCCGCATCGCGGATTCAAAGCGATCCTTCAGAAAGAGTGTCACGATGAGCCAGACTTCCGCTGCCCTCGGCCGCATCCAGCCCTCCGCCACCCTGGCGATGAGCGCGCGCGTGAATGCCCTCAAAGCCGATGGCGTCGATGTTATTGGCCTGTCGGCGGGCGAGCCCGATTTCGACACCCCCGATTTCGTCAAGGAAGCTGGCATTGCCGCGATCCGCAAGAACCTGACCCGCTACACCGATGTGGACGGCACCGCTGAACTCAAGGATGCCGTTGCGTTCAAGTTCAACCGCGACAATGGCCTGACCTACAAGCGCAGCCAGATCAGCGTGAACTCCGGCGGCAAGCACACCTTGTTCAACGCGCTGGTCGCGACCGTCGATGTGGGCGATGAAGTCATCATTCCGGCCCCCTATTGGGTCAGCTATCCCGACATCGTGAACTTCGCGGGCGGCACGCCTGTCTTCGTCGAAGGCCCGGCGAGCCAGGGTTACAAGATCACCGCCGCGCAGCTTGACGCCGCGATCACGCCCAGGACCAAGTGGCTGATCCTGAACTCGCCGTCCAACCCTTCGGGCGCGGCCTATTCGGCGAGCGAGCTGAAGGAACTGGGCGAAGTGCTGCGCCGTCATCCGCATGTGTTGATCATGACCGACGACATGTATGAACATGTCTGGTACGCGCCGACCCCCTTCGCGACCATCGCGCAGGTTTGCCCGGACCTCTATGATCGGACCCTGACGGTGAACGGCTGTTCCAAGGCGTTTTCGATGACCGGCTGGCGCATCGGTTTCGCTGGTGGCCCGGAATGGATCATCAAGGCGATGGGCAAGCTGCAGTCGCAGTCTACCTCCAATCCCTGCTCGATCAGCCAGGCGGCGGCGGTTGCCGCGCTGACCGGCGATCAGGATTTCCTGGAAGAGCGCAACGCCGCCTTCAAGAAGCGCCGCGACATGGTCGTTTCGATGCTGAACGACGCGCCAGGCCTCGATTGCCCGACGCCCGAAGGCGCCTTCTACGTCTATCCCGACGCCAGCGGCGTGATGGGCAAGACCACGCCCAAGGGGCAGTTGATCGACAGCGATGAAAAGCTGATCGGCTACTTCCTGGATGAGGCTCGCGTCGCCGCGGTCCATGGCGCGGCCTTCGGTCTCTCGCCTGCTTTCCGCATCAGCTATGCGACGTCGGAAGAAGTGCTGGCCAAGGCGTGCAAGCGCATCCAGGAAGCCTGCGCCGCGCTGAAATAAGCGTGAAATTCTCGCCGTCGGAAGACGGGAGAACCGGGCATTAGGAGCGGGCGACGCCTGCCCGTTCCTTCTATCCTGTCAGAATCGGAAACGGATATTTTCCCGCACGCCGTCTTGTAGATGACCGTGGCGGTTTATATCCCGTTTCGATTCAAAACCTGATTTGACCTGTTAACACCGGGCTAAGCTACAAGCTGCTAATCGTCCCGCCTTGGTAAAGATGAAAAGGAACATGGCCATGTTGGCATTCCTGAAATCCGATCTGTTCCTGCGCTTTCTGGGCGGGTTTGTCGTGGGTGCGATCGGCGTCTTGGCTCTCCAGCCCAGCGCTCCTCCGGCGCTCACCACTCCCGCCATGGCCGCATCGTCCAGCATGAGTGCCTCTTCGGTGGCGGAAAATGCGCCGCTCTGACGGCATAGCTATGGCCATATTGGCGGCTCTAGCCGTCGCTGTTCCGGTGCGCGCCGAGCGTCCGGTGCATGCTCCTGTCCCCGCAATTGACGTGCCCGCTGGCGGTAAAAGCGAAACCGCTATTTTCGCGGGTGGCTGCTTCTGGGGCGTCGAAGGGGTTTTTTCCCATGTGAAGGGCGTGCGGCAGGTTGTGTCCGGCTTTGACGGTGGACCTGCTGGGCGCAAAGTCGATTATGAGCGGGTCAGCCGCGGCGATACCGGCTTTGCCGAAGCGGTGCGCGTGACCTACGATCCTAAACAGGTCAGCTATGCGACGCTGCTGCGCATCTTCTTTTCCGTGGTCGCCGATCCGACGACGCTCAATTATCAGGGGCCGGACCGTGGCACCCATTATCGCAGTGCGCTTTTTCCGTTGAACAAAGGGCAGGACAAGGCGGCGAGGGCTTATCTGGCGCAACTTGGCAAAGCGGGCCTGTGGCGCGATCCGATCGTGACGCGTGTCGAACGGTCGGGCGGCTTTCAGCTGGCCGACAGCTATCATCAGGATTTCATGAAGCGCAACCCGCGTCACCCTTATATCCAGCGTTGGGATGCACCCAAGCTCGCCGCGTTCAAGGCGATGTTTCCAGGGCTCTACAGTGCCAGGCCAGCGGCGTGAGCGGATAAGGAGATGGTCCGGTTTGCGGACAGCCCTCACCTGAACGCTGACATAAACTCCCGTCATGCCAGCGAAGGCTGGCATCTCAGGCGATGGCATGCACCGGTAAGGCTTGGCACGTATTTCCAGCCTATCTAGCCATGGCATGAGACCCCAGCCTTCGCTGGGGTGACAGTAGTGGGGATGGCCGTTTCCTAGCGATACACTGTGTCCGGCCCGATCGGTCGCTAGTGGTCGCTTCGCGCCATTCTGTGGCCCATGCACGAGAAAAACGGGCGGAGCCTGTCGCCAGACCCCGCCCGATTGCGTAGCCCTCGAGGGCTACGATTATTTTGGCGCCAGCACCATCAGCATCTGCCGGCCTTCCATGCGGGGGTAGGCTTCGACTTTCGCGATCTCGCCGACATTTTCGGCCACGCGCTGGAGAAGTTGCATGCCCAGCTGCTGGTGGGACAATTCGCGACCGCGGAAGCGCAGGGTGATCTTCACCTTGTCGCCATCGCCGATGAAGTCATGGACCTTCTTCATCTTCGTATCATAATCATGATCGTCGATGTTCGGACGCATCTTGATCTCTTTGAGTTCCTGCGTCTTCTGGGTCTTGCGGGCGATATTCGCCTTTTTCTGGGCTTCGTACTTGAACTTGCCGATGTCCAGGAATTTGCAAACCGGCGGATCAGCCGTTGGCGACACTTCGACCAGGTCCAGCCCGATCTCGTAAGCGCGCTCCATGGCTTCCTGCGTAAACATCACGCCCAGATTTTCGCCTTCGTCGTCGATCACGCGCACCTTGGGCACGGTGATGAACTCATTATAACGGGGACCGGACTTAGGCGGCGGCGCCATCGGGCGGCGCATCATTGGGGGACGTATAGCGGCTTCTCCTATGGTAATTACGAAAACGGCTCTGGCGGCCTTTAGCGCAAAGCCGAAAGGGGCGGCAAGTCCGCATCTGCGGAATTACCGGCCCCATGTGGCATCACTGCCTCATGGCATATCGGGCGCGCGGGCCTCTTTTGCAAGTCGCTCGATCACCTCATCAATCGAAAGGATGTTCTGCCCCTCCTTGCCCAATTCGCGCAGCGCGACCGTGCCCTCGTCAGCCTCGCGGCGTCCAACGACCAGCAAATTGGGCACTTTGGCAAGGCTATGCTCGCGCACCTTATAGTTGATCTTCTCGTTGCGCAGGTCGGTTTCCGCCCGGATTCCCGCTGCCCGCAACTTGTCGGCAACCGCCTGCGCATAGTCGTCCGCATCGGACACGATGGTCGCCACCACTGCCTGAACCGGGGCGAGCCACAGCGGGAACTTGCCTGCATAATGTTCGATCAGGATGCCGATGAAGCGCTCGTAGGAGCCGAAAATCGCTCTGTGAAGCATCACGGGCCGGTGGCGTTCGCCATCTTCGGCCACATAGGATGCGTCGAGTCGTTCCGGCAGAACGCGGTCGGACTGGATTGTGCCCACCTGCCATGTCCGCCCGATCGCGTCGGTCAGATGCCACTCCAGCTTGGGCGCGTAGAAGGCGCCTTCACCCGGCAGTTCTTCCCAACCATATTCGGGCGTATTGAGCCCAGCCGCCGCGACTGCGTTGCGCAGTTCTTCCTCGGCCATGTCCCACATTTCTTCCGTGCCGAACCGTTTTTCGGGACGCAGGGCCAGCTTGATCGAATAGGTGAAGCCGAAATCCTTGTAGATGCGGTCGGCCAGCGCACAGAAAGCGCGCACTTCCTCGACAATCTGGTCTTCGCGGCAGAAGATATGCGCGTCGTCCTGGGTGAACTGGCGCACACGCATCAGCCCGTGCAGCGCGCCATGCGGCTCGTTGCGATGGCAGCATCCATTTTCGTAGAAGCGCAGGGGCAGGTCGCGATAGCTCTTGATCCCCTGGCGGAAGATCAAGACATGCGCGGGGCAGTTCATGGGCTTGAGCGCCATCCAGTCGGCGTCATTCGACACCAGCGGCCCTTCATCCGCGACGTTCGGCACCTCATCGGGGATGACGAACATATTTTCGCGATATTTGCCCCAATGGCCGGACTGCTCCCACTGGCGCGCGTCCATCACCTGCGGGGTTTTGACCTCGCGATAGCCTGCTGCGTCGATCGCGCGACGCATATAGGCTTCCAGCTCGCGCCAGATCAGATAGCCCTTGGGATGCCAGAAGACCGACCCATGCGCTTCCTGCTGAAGGTGGAACAGGTCCATCTCCGCGCCCAGCTTGCGATGGTCGCGCTTGCCCGCTTCCTCCAGCTTGTGGAGATGCGCCTCAAGCTGCTTCTTGTTCAGCCAGCCGGTGCCATAAACGCGGCTGAGCATCGCATTCTTCTGATCGCCGCGCCAATAGGCGCCCGACACGCGGGTGAGCTTGAACGCGGCGGGATCCAGCCTGCCAGTCGAAGCAAGGTGCGGACCCCGGCACATGTCCAGCCACTCATCGCCCGACCAGTAAACTGTCAGTTCCTCGCCTTCGGGAAGCTCGGCCGCCCATTCGGCCTTGAACGTCTCGCCCTCGGCTTTCCAGCGCGCGATCAGGTCTTCGCGCTTCCACACCTCGCGGCGCAGCGGCTTGTTGGCGGCGATGATCTCGCGCATCTTCGCCTCGATCGCGGGCAGATCCTCCTCGGTGAAAGGCCGGTCCTTCGGCGCGAAATCATAGTAGAAGCCGTCGTCCGTCGAGGGGCCAAAAGTGATCTGCGTGCCGGGAAACAGCGCCTGCACCGCTTCGGCCAGCACATGGGCAAAATCATGCCGCGCCAGTTCCAGTGCGTCCGTCTCGTCCCGTGATGTCACCAGCGCCAGATGCGAATCCTGCTCCAGCGGACGCATGATGTCGCGCAGTTCGCCGTCCACCCGTGCGGCGATGGCCGCCTTCGCCAGGCCCGGCCCGATCGCTGCCGCAATATCCGCCGGGGTAGTGCCGGGCGCGACTTCACGCACGGAACCATCGGGCAGGGTGATCTTGAGCATGACGGACAAGGGTGGGATCTTTCTGTGAGTTTGGAGCGAGGGCAGCGCAAAAAGTCGCGCTTTCCCCATAAATGGGCCGCCCGGCCTGTCAATAGAAGGGCTGATGCCGAGCAGGCCAGCGATGACATGCAAAGCTGCGTCTCCCTTCGCCTTGTCAGGCGAAGATCAGCCGCGCCTCGTCGTTGGTGTCCTGGAGGAATGAGATAGGGCCGCTTACCGTAACGCCCTGAGGAAGGTCCTGCTCGGCAAGCCCGTGCAACGCCATTCCGCTCTGGCAGGCGAGGATGGCCACGTCCAACGCCTGCGCTTCCGCGATAAGCTGGCCGAGCGTCGGCAAACCCGCCGAGCGATGTGTTGCATCTCTGGGGGCTCCGGCGGAAGGGGCGAGTAACGCCACACCATCCAGTTGCAGAAAAAGGCTCGCGGTCCCGCCCAGCGCCGCCTGTGCACTCGCCAGCACCAGCGCGCCGCGCAGCCGCTCCGCATCGGCCGTCGCGACGATGATCCTCAGTTCGCGCATAGCTCAGCGGCGCAGGCCTTGCAGCCGGGGTCCTTGGCGACGCTCACCGTGCGGAAGCGCATGGAAAGCAGGTCGGCGAGTAGCAGCTTGCCCGCCATATCAGCGCCGAAGGGAACGAGCGCGCGGATGACTTCCAGCGCCGCCAGGCTACCCATCGCCCCGGTCAGGGCCCCGATCACACCTGTCTCCGCGCAGTTGCGCTCCGGCGCGTCCTGCGGGTCGCCTACCAGGCAACGATAGCAGGGCTGGTCGCTTTCCCAGCCGCGATAGGTGGCCAGTTGTCCTTCGAAGGATCCCACCGCCGCCGACACCAGTGGGATGCGCAGCCTTTGCGCGCAGTCGGCCACTGCGAGCCGCGTGGCGAAACTGTCGCACCCGTCCAACACGACATCGGCGTCGCGCAGCATCAGCGCAGCATTGTCTGAACCGATACGCGCGTTGATCGGGATCAGCTTCACATCGGGATTGAGCCGTGCCACCGCGGTCATGGCGCGTTCGGCTTTGGCTGCGCCGATGTCACTCGTGCCGAACATAATTTGCCGCTGCAAATTGGTTAGGGCGACATGATCGTCATCGATAACGCGGATCGTGCCCACGCCCGCCGCCGCGAGATAAAGGATCGCCGGGCTGCCGATCCCGCCCGCGCCGATTACCGCGACGTCCGCTGACAGCAGCCGCGCCTGACCGGCGCCGCCTATCTCCTTGAGGACGATGTGCCGCGCATAGCGCTCAAGCTGCTCGTCGGAGAGTGTCAGCGGCGCAGGGTTCATGAGGATGCCACTCCGGTCGAACCGAAACCTCCTGAACCCCGTAACGTCTCATCCAGTTCCTCGACCTCGGCAAAGCGGGCCATCTGGACGGGAGCCGCCACCAGCTGCGCGATCCGGTCCCCCCGCGCGATGACGAAGGGTTCGTTGCCCAGATTGATGAGGATGACCTTCAATTCCCCCCGGTAATCCGCATCGATCGTGCCGGGCGTGTTGGGCAGGCTGATCCCATGCTTCAGCGCGAGGCCCGATCGCGGTCGTACCTGCACCTCATAGCCGTCTGGAATGGCCATGGCGAAGCCGGTCGCTACCGCATGGCGGCCGCCCGGAACGATGATCACATCTTCCGCCGAAACCACATCCATCCCCGCAGCATGCGCGGTCGCATAGGCGGGCAAGGGCAGCCCCTCGCCATGGGGAAGGCGTTTCAGGCGGATTTCAATCGGATGCAGGGGAGAGGGCATGAGCGACCTTTTCGATGATGCGGTGGGCGACGCCGTCCTTGGGCAGATGCTCCCAGCTTTCGACGCCATTCGCCGTGACGATGTGCACGCTGTTGCTGTCGCCGCCCATTACGTCACCCGATACGTCATTGGCGATGATCCAGTCAGCGCCCTTGCGCGCCAGCTTTGCCTGCGCATGTTCGGCGACCTTTTCGGTCTCGGCGGCGAAACCGATCAGCAGGGCAGGGCGCTGGCCATGTTTTCCAAGCGTCGCCAGAATGTCGGGATTTTCCACCAGCGGCAAAGGCGCAGGCTTGCCTGACCCATCCTTTTTCAGCTTTTGTCCCGAAGCATCTGCGGTTCGCCAGTCCGCGACCGCCGCGACCATGATGGCGGCATCGGCAGGCAGCGCCGCTTCTACCGCCGCCATCATCTCCCGCGCAGTTTCCACATCCACGCGGTCGACTGCCGCCGGGGTCGGCAGGTGCACCGGCCCGGCGACCAGAGTCACGCGCGCGCCCGCCCGCGCCGCCGCCGCTGCAATGGCGAAGCCTTGCTTGCCGGAAGATCGGTTGGCGATGTAGCGGACCGGATCGATCGGCTCATGCGTGGGACCGGCGGTGACGAGGATGTGACGGCCCTTCAGGGGCAGTTCCGCTGTCTCGAAATCGGGCTGTCCGGCCAGTGGGTCCTGTGCGCCCGGACGCGCCAGCATCCGCTCCACTTCCGCGGCGATCGCCTCGGGCTCGGGCAGGCGGCCTTGGCCATATTCGCCGCAGGCCATCTCGCCGCTGTCCGGCTCCATGACATGAATGCCGTCGGCACGCAGGCGCTCCAGGTTCCGCTGCGTCGCCCGATGGTGCCACATGCGCACGTTCATGGCTGGCACGGCCAGCACCGGCTTGTCGGTCGCCAGCAGCAGCGTTGTCGCCAGATCATCGGCGATGCCGTTCGCCATCTTCGCCAGGATGTTCGCCGTAGCAGGCGCGACCACCACAAGATCCGCCTGGCGGCTCAGCTGGATATGCCCGATCTCCCGCTCTTCCTTGAGGTCGAACATGTCGCCGTAGACATGATCTTCGGTCAGCACGCCAAGGGACAAGGGCGTTACGAAATTGGCTGCGCTTTCAGTGAGCACGGCGCGCACCGCAATGCCGCGCTTCTTGAGCAGCCGCACCAGTTCGAGCGATTTATAGGCAGCGATGCCGCCGGAGACGATCAGGAGGATGCGGCGCTCAGTCATAGCTGTAGATGTAGCAGGGCCGTAACGATCGCTCCAGCCACCGCAGCAAAGCCTGCAACAGCGGCGTAGCGCCAGCCACCGCCAACGCGGATCAGCTTCACCTCGGTCAACGGCGGCGGCGGCGGTGCGCCGCCCTTCTCGGGGAACGCTTCTTCGATCCGCCGGATCAGCCCCGGCAATCGCTGGAGTGTGCGCCAGTTTTCGATCAGCGCATCAGCCGCCTTGGCCTCCGGGCCGAGTTCCGAGCGCAGCCATTCCTTTACATAGGGGCCGCTCGTTTCCCACAGGTTGATGTCAGGGTCGAGCGCGGTCGCGACCCCCTCCACCATGACCATCGTCTTTTGCAGCAGCAGCAAATGCGGCTGGGTCTGCATGTCGAAATCGCGGGTGATGGCGAACAGTCCGTCCAGCATGCCGCCGACCGACAGCTCGCGCACCGGCTTGCCCCGCATGGGCTCGCCCACGGCGCGTAGCGCGGTCGCGAACTCCTCTACATTATGATGGCCGGGCACATATTGAGCCTCGAAATGGATTTCGGCCACGCGCCTGTAGTTGCCGGTGATAAGGCCATAGAGGATTTCCGCCAGCCACATCCGCGCGCGCCGGTCGATCCGGCCCATGATGCCGAAATCGATCGCGACGATATCGCCATTGGCGGTGACGAACAGGTTACCCTGATGCATGTCGGCATGGAAGAAGCCCTCGGCAATCGCCTGGCGCAGGAAGGCGTTGACCAGCCGGGCTGCGATATCCTTGATGTCATGGCCTGCGGCGATGAGCGCGTCGCGATCGGAAATCTTGATCCCGTCGATCCACTCCATCGTCATGACCTTGCCGGTCGTGCGATCCCAATCGATCTCGGGCACGCGGTAGCCCGGCAGAGCCTCCATCGCTTCCGCCAGTTCAGAGGCGGATGCGGCTTCGCGCCGCAGGTCCAGCTCGCGCGCCGTCCAGCGCTTCAAATTGGCGATTACCAGCCGCGGCCGCAACCGCGCGGCCTCACTCCCCAGCATCTCGATATGCGCGGCCGCCCATTCATAGGTCTGGATGTCGCGGTTGAACTGATCGGTCACGCCGGGACGAATCACTTTAACCGCGACGTCGCGGCCTTCCCTGGTGATGGCTCGATGCACCTGCGCAATGGAGGCAGCGCCGACGGGGATTTCATCGAAACGGCTGTACATGCTTTCCAGCGGCCGCCCGAAACTCTGCTCGATCTGTGCCCGCACCGTCGCGAAGGGGACTGGTGGCAGGGCATCTTGCAAACGCAGCAGATCGTTCGCCGCCTGATCCCCCACCAGATCCGGCCGCGTCGCCAGCGTTTGCCCCAGCTTGATCGCTGCTGGACCAATCGCCTGAAACGCATCGGCATAGCGGGGCTGGCTGGGCACGCGCGCGCCCACCCGCGCCACCCGCACCAGCCGCCGGACCGGCGCCGGCGTCAACGGGTCGCGCTCGATACCCGTCAGCGCGCCATGCCGCGCGAGCGTCCGGCCCCATTTCAGCAGCCGCCAGATATGCGTCAGATGGGAAGCCATCCTAGTTCAGCCCCTCCCGTCCGGGGGAGTGATCGGGATCGGCGCGGTTGCCTGTGCGCGCCACGCTCACACTTTCCAGCCAGAGTGAATCGCGACCAATCCGCCCAGGATGGGTTCGACCTTGGTCTGTGCAAATCCGGCTTCGCGGATCATCTGTTCGAACTCCGGCATTGGCGGGAACCGCCTGATCGATTCGATCAGGTAACGATAGCTTTCTTCATCATTGGCCAGCAGCTTGCCGAGCTTTGGCACCAGCCGATGCGAATAGACGTCATAGATGTCCGAAAAACCCGGCCAGGTGGTCGTGGAAAATTCCAGGCAGAAAAACCGCCCACCAAATTTCAGTACGCGATGCGCCTCGCGTAGCGCTTCGTCGATCCGCGTCACATTGCGAATGCCGAAGGCGATGGTGTAGGCGTCGAAGCTGCGGTCCTTGAAACTCAGCTCCTCGGCATTCTGTTCGGACCAGATCAGTCCTTCCAGCCCTTTTTTCTTTGCCCGTTCGACGCCAACGGCCAGCATTTCGGGATTGATGTCCGCAACGGTGATCGCCGCGCCATGCTTTGCCAGACGGAAGGCGATGTCACCGGTGCCGCCCGCCATGTCCAGGATCGCTTCATCCTTGCGTGGTTTGACACGGCTGACAAACTGGTCCTTCCACAGCCGGTGCGCGCCTACCGACATGGCGTCGTTCATCAGGTCGTATTTGGACGCGACATTGGAAAAGACGGCGCGAACCATCCCCTGCTTTTCAGAAGCATCCACATCGCGATAGCCGAAAGAAGCAGTGTCGTTCATGGCCGAGCCTCCTAGAGCATTTGCATGTCCCGAGGAAACACCCCAGATCGGCGAAAATGTTCAGCCAGGCTTTCCAATTATCCATTCCTTCGTTTCGAGTCTGGCCAGGAGCCAATATGGCGAGCCCAATCCATGCCCCAGGATGATCTGAATGCCTGAATTGCCGGAAGTCGAAACCACGGTCGCGGGGCTGCGTTCAGTCCTGGAAGGCGCGGTTCTCACGCGCGTGGAAGCCCGCCGCGCCGACCTGCGCTTTCCCATACCGGTCGATCTGCGCCAGCGGTTGACGGGTGCGACTGTCACCTCCCTTTCCCGCCGGGCCAAATATGGGCTTATCGACACCGATCGCGGTGACACGCTGATCTTTCATCTTGGCATGTCCGGCCGCTGGCGGATCGATCCGGCGGAGATTGGCGCGCACGATCACCTGCTGATCGAAACGGACGGCGGGCGTCTGCTCTCGCTCAACGATCCGCGTCGTTTCGGCTCGCTTGATCTGGTGCGCAGCGACGCATGGCAGGATCATGGCCCCTTCACGCGCATGGGCCCTGAACCACTGGGCCAGGATTTTTCCGCCGCCTATCTGGCAGCCGCACTCCACGGCAAGGCAAGCTCGATCAAGGCGGCGCTGCTCGATCAGCGCGTGGTCGCGGGCCTTGGCAATATCTATGTCTGCGAAGCGTTGAACATGGCCGGAATTTCGCCGGTGCGGGAAGCCGGGCGGATCGGCCGCAGCCGTCTTGCGCTACTGGTTGAATCGATTCGGGAAGTTTTGACGGCGGCTATCGCGGCGGGAGGGTCAACCCTGCGCGACTATGCGCGGCCCGATGGAGAGCTTGGCTATTTTTCCAAGCAGTGGCGGGTCTATGGCAGGGAAGGGGAAAGCTGCGCATGCGGCGCGCTGATCCGGCGTCGCGTGGATGGAGGCAGGTCCACCTTCTACTGCCCCAAATGCCAGAAATAGCGCGCGCGCGACCGTTGACGCTCGGGCTTATCCCCTGTAAGGGCCGCACCTTCACGAGGACTGGAAGGCGATTCCTACCGGTCCTTTTCACGAGATTTGACGAGACCGAGGACTTTAAATGGCCAATACGCCGCAAGCCAAGAAGCGCATCCGCCGCAACGAACGCCGTGCCGAAATCAACGGCGCCCGCATCAGCCGGATCCGCACCCTGGTGAAGAAGGTCGAAAGCGCTCTCGCCGCTGGCGACAAGGCGGCTGCGGCTGCGGCTCTCCAGACGGTCCAGCCGGAACTGGCGCGTGGCGTTGCGCGCGGCGTCGTGCACAAGAATACTGCGGCTCGCAAGTTTGGCCGTCTGACGAAGCGGGTCAGCGCGCTCGCCTGAGCCGCTCCACTCGATCGTCAATAAAGGTTTGAAGGCCCGTCCCGCTCTGCGGGGCGGGTTTTTTCATATTTCCGTCACGCAGCCGTAACGGCCATTGGCGGTTTTCCGCGATTCTCCGGCGATTCGGGGTAAGGAGAGCGGATCGGCAATTGTTACAACTATCTGAATTTAAAAGATAATATTGCCGTATCCCCATTTCCCCCGGTTTTCCGCGTCAACGTCTTTATTTCACATTTTTGACCGGGCATGCCCTTGATCCGGCGAAGATTGCCTGTCTATTTTCAACTCTCTGATCGCCACTCGAATCGAGTCTCGGTGATCGTCATTGGGTTGTTCGGCACAGTTACACTGGGAAAGCTTTCGCTTTTCCAAGCGGTTATCTGCGTCTGATAGCTCCTGTCCGTCAGGGGCACAGTTGATGGGGGTCGACTGTTTATGAAGGGTTTAACCGCAGTGTCAGGCAGTTCGAGCGTTCAGGCGTCGCATGACCATGCGCGCCTCGACACCGCGTGGGATGCTATTCGTACCGGACTTCGCCGCGACATCGGGCCGCGCATGTTCGACCAATGGCTCAAGGCTGGGCAACTGGGCGACTATTGTGCCGAATCGCAGACGCTCGATCTTTTGTTTGCGTCTGATTTCACGGCCAATTTCGTGTCCGGGCATTTCGGCGATCGTCTGCGCATGGCGTGGCGCTGTGCCGGTGTCGGTGTCCGCGAAGTGCGGCTGCGTCGTGCCCCCAATGCCGTGGGCCCGCGTCTACTCGAAGTCGCCCCGGCCTTGGAAGCCGTGTCTGCCGACCCCATCCTTCCCGAAGGCGTCACCGCCTGCAATTTCCAGCCGCGCCACAGCTTCGCCGATTTCGTCACCGGCGACTCCAACCATCTCGCCTTTTCCGCGGCGGAAGCGATGGCCGGCGAAGCCCAGCCGCGTTACAGCCCGCTGTTCATTCATGGCAGCACCGGGCAGGGCAAGACGCACCTGCTTCATGCCATTGCTCAGCACTTTTCCGCCCATTCCCCCAACGCGCCCGTGCTATACATGTCGGCCGAACGGTTCATGATGGAATTTGTGAACGCGATGCGCGCGAACGAAACCATGATGTTCAAGGCGCGCCTGCGCGCGGCGCGGCTACTGCTGATCGATGATATCCAGTTCATCGCCGGCAAGGGTTCGACGCAGGAGGAATTTCTCCACACGATCAACGATCTCATCGATTCAGGCGCGCGCATCGTCGTCACCGCCGACCGTGCACCGCAACAGCTTGATTCGATCGACGCCAGGATTCTCTCGCGTCTTGCGGGCGGTCTGGTGGCGGACATCCGCCCGGCGGACCTTGACCTGCGCCTCGCCATATTGGAGGCCAAGCGCGCCATTGCCGGTGATCCGCCCGTTCCTGACGCCGTCATCGATTTCCTCGCCCGTTCCATCCGCTCGAACATTCGGGAACTGGAGGGCGCTTTCAATAAGTTGATCGCTTACGGTCAGTTGACCGGGCGCTCAGTCGATCTGGAATTTGCCCAAACCATGCTTGCCGATGCCGTGCGCGCAAATGCGCGCCGCATCACCGTGGATGAGATCCAGAAGGTCTGCGCTGCCCATTACAAGATCGACGCGTCCGAAATGCGATCCAAGCGCCGGGCCCGCGCAGTAGCCCGGCCGCGTCAGGTCGCCATGTACCTCGCCAAGAAGATGACGCCGCGTTCCTTGCCGGAAATCGGGCGCATCTTCGGCGGCCGCGATCACAGCACGGTGATCCACGCGGTCCGCACGATCGAGGAACTGCGCCAGACCAATGCGGACATTGACGCCGACATCCGCGCCTTGCTGCGCCAGCTGGAAAACTGACGCTGACAAAAGGGCCGTCGGGGGTTTAGGGTGAAAGCCATGATCCGGCATGTCGCCCTGCTGCTCGCCGCTCTCCTTACTCTCGCCCCTGCGGCTGCGCAGCCGCCTTCCGCGCCGCCTTCAGAGGATGTGCGTGTCGCACTGGATACGGGCGCGGGACGGATCGTGGTGGCGGTTCATGCGGCGAAGGCGCCCGTCACGGCACGCAACTTCCTGCGCTATGTCGATCAAAAGAGGCTGGACGGCGCCGGCTTCTATCGCGGCGTCGGTTCGGCCGATTACGGCTTCGTCCAGGGTGGCACGCAAAATGCTCCGGCGCGTGTCCTGCCCCCGATCGTTCATGAACCGACCACGCAGACCGGCCTCACGCATGACGATGGCGCGCTCTCCATGGCCCGCTACGCGCCGGGAAGCGCGACCGGTGACTTCTTCATCGTGCTTGGCAAGATGCCCGGCATGGACGCGCACCCCGAGGCTGCGGGTGATAATCAGGGTTTTGCCGTGTTCGCCCATGTGGTGGAGGGCATGGATGTCCTGCGCGCCATTTTGGCCGCGCCCAAGTCTCCCACTGCCGGGGAGGGCGTGATGAAGGGACAAATGCTGGAAAAGCCCGTGCCTATTCTGACAGCCCGCCGCCTTCCCTGATCCAGGCCAAATAAAAGCCCGGCGATAAAGACCGCCGGGCCAATGGGGCATGACTGCTGCCCCGTCCTGTCAGCGATGGATCAGCCCTTCTTTTCGGGTGGCAGGGTGATCTTCACATCTTCGCCATTCTGTCCGGGAAAGCCAGTGAACATGGCGTCGATCAGGTTTGGCACCAGATAAGTCAGCCGGTTCGACAATGACTGGGCGCTGGCCTTGCCTTCGAACAGCCGCCGGTTGTCGGCAGCCCGATCGATCTTCATGCTGAGATCGCTGGTGTACACGGTATAGCTGCTGACGTCGCTATAGCCCGGACCGAACAGCCAGGGATCATAGAAGCCATAGCCCCACGGACGGCCCCAGCGACCGTGCCAGCCCCAGCCGCCATAGAAATAAGGATTGGCGGCTCCAAACCCTGTGGAGCGAACCTTCTCCCGCCCATTATCCACATTGTAGGCGACGCGCACGATAAGGTCTGCCCCGGCCGGGTCCGCCGCAGGGACATAGCCGGTCTGCGCCAGCCGCTGCCCCACCATCTGCGCATATTGGGAGAATTCCAGACCACCGGCCAGACGCGGATCGTCAGCGACGATGGTGAAGCTTTGCCCGGCAGGTGCGGGCAATTGCTGGAAGCGGGCGACGTCCGCCTTGAATGGCGTCGCGCAGCCAGACAGGGCCACAAGAGCCAGAGCTGGCGCCGCGATCAGGCCGATCTTCTTGAAAGAGTTCATTGTTCTGCGTCCTGTAGGTGGTAAGCCTGTCGCAACCTTGCGCTCCGCCGTAGCAGAACGCAACTGAACATCATTTGAACGCTCAATCGGGGCAGGCGAGCGCAAATCACGTCCGGCTATCCCTAGGACGGCGCGGCCATCACCTTTCCGTCAGGCGATTGCCCGACCGTGCAGCTTCAACGCATCAGGCCCATGGCATCATAGGCCGCCCGCAACGTCGGTTCGGCCGCTGCGGAAGCCTTTGCCGCACCCTTTTCCAAAATGGCGTCGAGCGCGGCATCATCGGTGCGCAGTTCCATGAAGCGGGTGCGCATCGGCCGCATCACTTCCACCAGCAATTCGCCCAGCGCAGGCTTGAACGCGCCAAAGCCCTTGCCCGCAAACTCCGCGCATACTGCGTCGGGGGTGGTCCCCGCCAGCGTTGCGTAGATGCCGACCAGATTGTTCGCCTCCGGGCGTCCGGCCAGGCCGACGGCCGTTTCCGGCAGCGGTTCGGGATCGGTTTTGGCCTTACGGACCTTCTGCATGATCGCGTCATCATCGTCGGTAAGGTTGATGCGGCTCATGTCGGAAGGGTCGGACTTCGACATTTTCGCCGTGCCATCGCGGAGCGACATGATGCGAGCGGATTCCTTTGGGATGGTCGGATCTGGCACGGTGAACAGATCGACCCCGAAATCGGTATTGAACTTGGTGGCGATGTCGCGCGCCAGTTCCAGATGCTGTTTCTGATCCTCACCCACCGGCACATGGGTGGCATTGTAGACGAGGATGTCGGCGGCTTGCAGCACCGGGTAGACGAACAGGCCAACCGATGCGCCTTCACGGTCCTTGCCGGCCTTGTCCTTGAACTGCGTCATGCGGTTCAGCCAGCCGATGCGGGCGGTGCCGCTGAGCAACCAGCATAGCTCCGCATGGGCGGGGACGCGCGCCTGGTTGAACAGGACGGACCGGTCCGGGTCGATCCCTGCGGCGACCAATGCGGCGGCCATGTCGCGCACGTTGCGGATGCGCTGCTCGCGGTTTTCATGCACGGTGATCGAATGCATGTCCGCCAGGAAGAAGAAGCACTGGCTATCTGCATCCATCTCGTCCTGCATCCGCACCCAGTTGCGGATCGCGCCCAGATAATTGCCCAGGTGCAGATTGCCGGTCGGCTGGATGCCGGAAAGGACGCGCATTTTTCTATCCGTTCTCTTGGGTTGTGGTCGAACCCCGTCGGCGCATCAGCGCCTTCAGGTCGGACAGCCGGTAGGCGCCCGTGATGAAGCAGGCCACCCCGTAAAGGGCGATCCCCGCGCCGACAAGCATGGCGAGCGCGATATAACGCTGGATCATCGCACCGCCCAGCCATGGCTCAAGCAGGCCTTCCCCGGCAATAAGGGCGCCGCCCATCGCCAGCGCCGCCAGCGCAAGGCGGGGCAGCCGCCTGCGCAGCTGCGCATCGGCGGCGAAATGGCCCCGCTTGACCAGCGTGGAATAGAGCATCGCCACATTGATGGTGGCGGCAAGTGCGGTCGCTAGCGGCGGGGCGACATGTCCCAGTCCCTCACGAGCGAGCAGGGGGATCAACGTCACATTGCCGATGATGTTGATGAGGACCGACAGCATCGCGTAGCGCACCGGCGTTTTCGTGTCGCCACGGGCATAATAGCCCGGCGTCAGCACCTTCACGAGGACATAGGCCGGCAGCCCGATGGAAAAGGCCGACAAGGCCCAGCCGCATCGGCGCGCATCCTCCACCGTGAAGAGGCCATATTGGAACAGGCCGCGCACGATCGGTTCGGCCACCGTGATGAAGGCGATGGTTGCGGGAAGGGTGAGGAACAGCGCCAGTTCGATGCCCCGGTTCTGCGTTTCCATCGCCACCTGCTCCTGCCCCGTCGATAGCAAGCGCGAGATGGTGGGCAACAGGATCGTGCCGAGGCCGATGCCGATCAGCCCCAGGGGCAGCTGGTTCAGCCGGTCGGCATAATAGATATAGGTGATTGAGCCTGACGCGAGCAGCCAGCCGGAGAGCGCAGTCGAGACCAGCAGGTTGATCTGCGCCGCGCCAGCGCCCGCCGCTGCGGGCACGATCAGCCGCAGCAACTCGCGCACATCGGTGTCGAACCGCGGCCGCTTGAGCTTCATGGATACCCCCGCGCGGCGGCATGCCCATATCAGCCAGAGCAGTTGCAGCGCGCCGCCGACCGTGACCGAAATCGCCTGCACGCGCGCGGTTTCATATTCATCCGCGCCGTGGAACAGCCACAGCCCGGCGATCATCGCCAGGTTGAGCAGGATCGGCGCTGCCGCATTCACCCAGAATTTGTCGAGCGAATTCAGTATGCCGCCCAGCAGCGACGCCAGGCTGATCAGCGCCAGATAGGGCAGGGTGATGCGGGACAGCAGCACGGCGAAGGCGAATTGGTCAGGCGTCGGGTTCTGGCGTGAAAAGCCGCCCGACAGCAGCCATGTGATCGGCCATGCGGCAGCGATCAGGACGATGGTGAAAAGAATGAGGACCGGCAGAAGGACCGCCAGCGCACGCTCGGCGAAATGATAGCCTTCGGCGATGCCGCCCGGACCCGCCGCCTTGCGGTTGAACATCGGGATGAAGGCGGCGGAAAACGCCCCCTCGGCAAAAAGGGCGCGGAACATGTTGGGCAGCCGGAACGCCACGCCGTTGAAAGCGTCGGACGCAAAGCCCGCGCCGACATAACGGGCAGCCAGCGAATCCCGCACCAGCGCTAGGATGCGGCTGGCAAGCGTCAGTCCGCCGACCGAGCCAAGCGCCTTGACGAGTTTCATCGCCTTACTGTCTCCCCCATTCGTCCAGGCGCGGCCCGGGGCGCGCGGCCCGGATGTTCACACGAACCGGGCGGCTCATGCGAACAGTCCGAACGGAGAACGGGTCCATCAGGCTCAGGCGTGACCGGCCGGTTCGCCCGCGGTCTGCGCGATCGCCTGCGCCTGCTGTTCGTAGAGGCCGCCGAAATCGATGGGGTCGAGTAGCAGCGGCGGGAAGCCGCCGTCGCGGATCGCGTCAGCCAGCACGCGGCGCGCGAAGGGGAAGATGAGGCGGGGCGCTTCAGCCAGCATGAACGGCTGGAGCTGTTCATCGGGCACGTTGCGCATGCCGAAGATCGCGGCATAGAGCAGTTCGACCGCAAAGGCCGTGCCCTGCGGCGCCGTCGCCTTCACTTCGATCTTCAGCGAAACCTCGACAACCTCGTCGCCAACCTTGTCCGCGCCGATGTTGAACTGGACATCGATCTGCGGCTGATCGGGCCACTGGTACACGGCCGGCGCGTTCGGGTTTTCGAAGGACAGATCCTTCACATACTGGCTGATAAGCGCGATCTGCGGAGCGGTGTCCGCGCCGTTGCCCGAATTGGATGTCTGCATGGTGTCGGCTTCGTCGGCCATTTGTGCTTCCTGATTTCCCTTTGGATCCGTCGGCGACGCGCCCCCGGACAATGGCCCGTGCGCTTAGCAGGGGCCGCAGGGCAGGGCAATGGCGGCAGCTGAAAGCGGCCATTTGAATTTGGGGGAAACATGCCTATGTTGGCTGCGTTGTTCTCTTCGATCTAGACCAAAGGGTGCCTGGCCCCGTGTATGTAATTGTCATCCTCGCCCTGATAGCCGGTTTTCTGGCGCTGCGGCTCTATTCCGTTCTTGGCAAGCGGACGGGGCATGAGCAGGAGCCTGCCCTGCGCCCGGCGGAGGATCGGGCCAAGGTAACGGTGCTTCAGCCTCGCCCTGTGACCGACATGCCCGGTGATTCGGTTCGTTTGGCCGATGGCCTTATCGCGTCCGGCGGCGAGGCGGGTGTTCGCGCGCTGATTGCGGCCGATCGCAGCTTCGATGTGCCGCAGTTCGTCGAAGGCGCGAAGGCGGCCTATAAAATGGTGCTTGAAGCCTTCTGGCGTGGCGATCGGGCGGAACTTGAATGGCTGTGCGACGCCGATGTGCTGGCTTCCTTCGAGGAATCGATCGCTCAGCGCGAAGCGGCTGGCCATGTCCTGGACAATCGCCTTGTGCGTATTGAAAAGGCGCAGATCGTCGATGCCAGCGTCAATGGCCGGATCGCTGAGGTATCCCTGCGGTTTGAAGCAGATATCGCCGCCGTAACGCGCGATCACGACGGCAATGTGGTCGCCGGCTCGTTGACCGATGCGGTTGGCACCAACGATATCTGGACCTTTACCCGCGATCTGCGCAGTACCGATCCCAACTGGAAGCTGAGCGAAACCGACGAGGCTGCATGAGCCTGCGTCAGTCGGGTGGCGCGCTTCTCGCCGCGCTGCTGCTGTCGGCATGTGCGGGCGGCGTGATTCCACCCGGAGCGCCCGGCGCTCCGCCGCAGCGTCCCTCGCGCGGTGACGAAACGGCAGTTCGCCCGCTTCCGGCGACCCCACGACCGGCACTCCCGGTAGCGCCACCTCCGGCAGTCAGCGAAACTGGAACGGCGCTTGCCGCGGGCGTCACCCGTGGTCCCGACATCGCCAGCCTCATCCCGGCCGGAGAGCGTGCGCGCAAGGCACTGGAAGCCTTCCGCATTTCCTGCCCGTCATTGATGCGGCGCACCGACCAGAGCGGCCTGACGCGCGGATCGGACTGGAACAGCGCCTGCGCCGCAGCGTCGAGTTGGCCCGACGCCAACGCCAGCGAATTCTTCTCACGCCATTTCGAAGCGGTGCAGGTAGGGCCGGGGACAGCTTTCGTTACTGGCTATTATGAACCGGAAATCGCCGGATCCCGAACGCGTCGGGCTGGATATGAGGTGCCGATTTATCGCCGTCCGCCCGACCTGATCGATGTCAATCTTGGCCTGTTCAGCGACAGCCTTGAAGGCAGGACGATACGCGGCAAGGTGCAGGGCAGCAACTTCGTGCCCTATGAGGAACGGGCGCAGATTGGGGCGGGCTCCCTGGCTGGCCGGGGTCTGGAGATCGCCTGGGCTGCGGACCCGGTGGAATTCTTCTTTCTTCAGGTGCAGGGCAGCGGACGCCTGCTCCTGCCCGATGGCGGCGTCATGCGGATCGGCTATGACGGGCAGAATGGCCGCGACTATACCGGCATCGGCAAGCTGATGAAGGATCGCGGACTGATCCAGGCCGGATCGATGCAGGACATCATGGCGTGGCTGCGCGCGAACCCTGTCGAGGGCGCGCAGATCATGGATGAAAACAAGAGTTTCGTGTTTTTTCGGGAGCTGACCGGCGCGGGGCCGCTGGGCGCGCTGGGGGTGCCGGTGACGCCGGAGGCGACGGTGGCCGCCGACCCCAAATATGTGCCGCTGGGCGCGCCCGTGCTGCTCTCGCTCGACCGGGCAGAGCCCAATGGCGTCTGGATCGCGCAGGATACGGGCGGCGCCATCAAGGGGGCGAATCGGTTTGACAGCTTCTGGGGCGCAGGCAGCCGCGCCCGGACGATCGCCGGGGGCATGTCGGCCCGGGGCAGCGCCCTCATCCTGCTGCCCGTCGGATCGGCGGCGCGGCTTGTGGGTCAGTGAGCGCGCCAGTCGATGGCGCGACGTCATCTTTCGCCTGAGGAGAAGGCGCTTTGGGGCGCGCTTACCCGATCGGTCCGGCCGCTGCGGCCCGGATCGCGTTCCATCGACATGCCGGTCGTGCCCGCCGTTGCGGTGACTGACCCAGGGTTAACGCCCGTTCCGCCTCAGCGCGCCATGCCAGCGCCCGCGCGCGCGCCATCCGCGACGCTCGATTCCAGTTGGGAACGCCGAGTCCGTAGCGGCACGCTGACGCCGGATATGTCGATCGACCTGCATGGACACAGCCTTGCAGCCGCACATGCGCGGTTGAACCAGGCGCTTTCGGGAGCGCTTGCCCGTGACCTGCGCGTCCTGCTGATCGTTACCGGGAAGCCGCCGAAATCCGGCGGTCTGGGGCGGGATTCACGCCGTGGCGCGATCCGTGGAGAGATCGGCCACTGGCTGGAAACCAGCCCCTATGCCGACCGCATCGCGAGCGTCCGGCTGGCCCATCCGCGCCATGGCGGCGAAGGCGCTATCTACGTCATATTGCGGCGCAAAAAATAGCCGCTGGACGGCCGCACACTGACCTTTTCTTAACCAGCGCCCTTCATATCCTCCAGATCGGCGGTTCATATCGAGCTGCTCTCGGGGCGGGAGTCACATGCAGGGCGTGACATTGAAAAGCCGCGCCACTGCCTTCGCCTGCGCCGCGGGGGCGCTGGTGTTCACCCTGTCCCTCGTGCTGGGACAGGGGCAGGCGACCGACATTGTCGGCATCGGCCGTTCGCTGATCATCGCCATCCTGTGCGGCACGATGAGCTGGGCGTCCGCGCGCCGGACCGTCGCCACCACCGCCGACGCCATCGACACCGCGACGGAGCGGTTGATCGCGGCGGCGCATGGCGACCTGCAATCGCCTGTCTCCACTCAGATCGCCGCCGAACTTCCCGACCTGTCCGTGGCGATGACCAGCCTGTTCAGCCAGGTGCGCACCAATCTGGATCATGTGCAGGCGCTGGCGCTGTTCGACCAGGTGACCGGCCTTGCCAACCGAACCAGCTTTTGTCGTCAGGTCGAAAGGCTGCTGGCCGAGCGGACGGACGAGCGCGCCGCCGCGCTGTTCTTTATTGATCTCGATGGCTTCAAGGGCGTCAACGACACGCTGGGCCATGCCGCAGGCGATCAGTTGTTGGCGCGCGTCGCGGGCCGTCTGCGCGAAGTGGTGATGGCGCAGGTCAGCGCGGGCCTGAGCGATGCCGTGCTGGGCCGTCTGGCGGGTGATGAATTCACGATGTTCTTCCCCGACCTGCCCGGACGGGAAGCGGCGAGTCGTATCGCCCGCGCAATCCAGTTCGCCCTCAGCGAACGTTTCGACCTTGGCAGCCAGCATGTCGAATTGGGCGCTTCGGTCGGCATCGCCTGTTATCCCGACCATGGCGACACGCTGTCCGCCCTGCTGCGATCTGCCGACATCGCCATGTATCATGCCAAGCATCAGGGCCGTAACCGTGCGGAGATGTTCACCGCCGAGTTGGCGTTGGAGGCCGCCGACCGCGCAGAGCTGGAGCGCGACCTGTTGCTCGCCCTGCAACGCGATGAATTCATCCTGGAGTTCCAGCCACAGGTAGAGGCGATCAGTGGCCGGGTGGTCACCGCCGAAGCCCTGATCCGCTGGGCGCATCCTGAGCGTGATCTGGTCATGCCCGGTTTCTTCGTGCCTGTAGCGGAGGAAAGCGGCGCGATCGTCGCGCTTGGCGACTGGGTGATGAGCCGCGTGTGCGAAACCGCCGCGCGCTGGGCGAAGGCGGACATCGGGCAGCGCATTGCCGTCAACATCTCGTCACGCGAATTGTCGCAGGCGGATTTCTTCCTGCGGCTGCGGCACGCCATGGCATCGTATCAGACGCCCCCGCACATGCTGGAGCTGGAAATTTCCGAATCGCTGGCGATGGAAATGGACGTTCGCGTCCTGGGGCAACTCCGTGCGCTGCGTAAGGAAGGGGTGCGGATCGCCATCGACGATTTCGGGACCGGCTATTCCAATCTCTCGCGCCTGAAGGAGTTGCCGATCGATCGGGTCAAGATCGACCGCAGCCTGGTGCGCGACATCGCCATTTCAGCCGAAGCGCGGACCATCTGCAGCGCCGTTGTGGGCCTGATCCAGGGGCTGGGCATGGAAGTGGTGGTGGAAGGCGTCGAATCGGAAGCGCAGATGGACATGCTGCGCGTCATCGGCTGCACGCTGTTCCAGGGCTATCACTTCGCCCGGCCGACCGGCGAAGAGGATTATCTGGCGCGGTTCGCTACGCCCCGGCAGGACCAGCGGCGTACCGTCTGATCTTCAGCCGCCCAGCGCGCGGCGAACCACGAGCGCATATATGCGCGTCAGTTCCTGAAGATCCTGGACGGCAACCGCTTCATCCAGCTTGTGCATCGTCGCATTATTGAGGCCGAATTCCACCACGGCGCAAAGGCGTGAAAGGAAACGGGCATCGGATGTTCCGCCAGTGGTGGACAGTTCAGCTTCCACCCCGGTTACTTCGCGGATCGCCCCGGCGACCAGATCGGACAGGGCGCCCGGCTCGGTCAGGAAAGGCTCGCCGCTGATCTTCGCCGTCACAATGCCGCCTTCCGCCGCTGCGATCGCGCTGATCCGCTCGATCAGCTCCGCTCCGCTATGCAGGTCGTTGAAACGTATGGAGATGCGCGCATTCGCTGCCGCCGGGATCACGTTGGTCGCGGGGTTGCCGACGTCGAGGTCGGTGATTTCGATATTGCTCGGCTGGAACCAGTCGTTGCCCTGGTCGAGCACAAGCGCGTCGATGGCGGCAAGGATGCGGACGAGGCGGGGGATCGGATTGTCGGCCAGATGCGGATAGGCGACATGGCCTTGCGCGCCGTCAACCCTGATCCACATGTTGACCGACCCGCGTCGGCCGATCTTGATGACGTCGCCCAACCTTTGCGACGATGTCGGCTCACCCACCAGGCAAAGGTCCGGGCGCAGGCCATGGGCCGCCATCCGATCCATCAGCGCCAGCGTGCCATAGACCGCCGGGCCTTCTTCATCGCCGGTGATGATGAGGCTGATCGTGCCCGGTAAATCTTCCGAAATGCCACCAAGCGCCGCGACGAAGGCGGCGATCGAACCCTTCATGTCGACCGCGCCCCGGCCATAGAGCAGGTCGCCCCGCAGTTCCGGCGTGAAAGGGTCGCTTGTCCAGCCATTGCCCGGTGGCACCACGTCCAGATGCCCGGCAAAGGCGAAATGCGGGCCCGCGCCCGTCGTCCGCCAGGCCAGCAGATTTTCGACCGGCCCGTCGGGTGCTTCCCCCACGACAAAGCGATCGACGGTGAATCCAAGCGGAGCCAGCATCGCCTCCAGAACGGCGAAGACCTCGCCCCGCGCCGGCGTGACCGAAGGGCAGGCGATCAGCCTGCTTGCGATGTCCACTACGTCGGCATTGGTGCTGGTCATGCTCATGGCGCTGCGTTAGCGAAAGCCGAGCGCCTTTGCCAGACGGAGGACAAGGATCCATGCCCAAGATCGACCTTGAAGCCATCGAGCAGAGTAACAGCACCGGCTACCCGCCCCCATTCGCCGCAGCCGTGGGCGGGCGCTGGGTGCGAAGGCTGGGCCGTCACAGCGGGCTTGCGGATTTTGGCGTCAGCCATGTCGTGCTGAAACCGGGCGCTGCATCCTCGCAGCGGCACTGGCATGAGGATGAGGATGAATTTGTCGTCCTGTTGAGCGGCGAGGCCGTGCTGGTGGAGGATGAAGGCCGCATTTCCATGCGCGCAGGCGACATGGCCGCCTTTCCCAAGGGCGAGCCCAATGGCCATCATCTGGTCAATGAAAGCGAAAATGATTGCGCGTTCCTGGCTTTCGGACGCGTGCCGACCGGCGACGCGCATTACCCGGACATCGACCTTCGATGGTCCGGGGGTGCCTATCATCGCAAGGACGGGAGCGCCTTTTGAGCGGGTCCGCAGGATTGGACAGGCGCATGATGCTGGCGGGCATGGGCGGCGCGCTGCTCGCGGCCAAGGCCCCGCCGCCGCTCGTGACCAAGCCGCCCCGGCTGCGTCCGGGAGACACGGTAGGGCTGATCGAACCGGCGGGCTTTACTGACGACGCGTTCGACCTTGCGTTGGTCATGGAGACCGTCGCCGCCATGGGGCTTAAGCCAAAGCCCGCAAGGCATCTGATGGAGCGATATGGTTATCTGGCGGGCAAGGACGCTGATCGCGGGGCGGACGTCAATGCCATGTTCGCCGACCCGGATGTGCGGGCGGTGTTCGCCGTGCGCGGCGGATGGGGAAGCGCGCGCATCCTGCCCTATCTGGATTTCGCCACCATCCGCGCCCATCCCAAGCTGCTGGTCGGGTTCAGCGACGTCACCGCCCTGCATCTGGCCTTTGCCGCGCGGGCGGGCTTTGCCACCATCCACGGTCCCAATGCGGCGAGCAGCTGGACCCAGTTCAGCTGGGACGCCTTTCGCGCTGTCGCCTTCGACGGCGCAATGCCCACGCTGGTCAATCCGCAAGCACAGGAAGATCGGCTCGTGCCTCTGGGCGGCCGCATCCGCACCTTTCGCGGCGGGCAGGCGAGCGGGCGCTTGCTGGGCGGTAACCTGACGGTGCTGGCGGCGCTGATGGGCACGCCCTGGCTGCCGGATTTCAGCGGCGCGATCCTGTTCCTTGAGGATGTGGGCGAAGCGCCCTACCGCATCGACCGGATGCTGACGCAGCTGTCGCTGGCGGGTGTGCTGGGCAAGGTGGCTGGCGTGGTGTTTGGCCAGTGCGCCAGATGCAACGCGGTCGATGCTTCCTATGGTGGCTTCACCCTGTCGGAGGTGTTGCAGCAGCATCTTGCACCCCTGGGCGTCCCCGCATTCCAGGGCGCGGCCATCGGTCATGTGGCGAACCAGTTCAGCCTGCCTTTGGGCGTGCGTGCGGAAATCAATGCCGATGCGGGCAGCATCCGCCTGCTGGAGGCGGCGGTGCGCTGATGGCGCGCTTTTTCAGTCTTTCTTGCCGGATGGCTGAACATAGGCCCCTCGGCCATCGGGCGGGATCAGCGTGTCATCCTTGACGGTCAGCGTCAGCGTTTCAAATCCCGGTTCCGGCACATCCTTCGTCTTTTCAGAGGTCAACAGCACCACTCCGTCCTTCTCCTGCCAGCGCCCCTCGGCGAACAGGTCCAGCGCCCCATAGACGAGATACCATTGGAAGCGTCCGTCCGGGTGGAGCAGCAGTTCCGACCCCGTCTCCATGACGCCGCGCAGATAATAATGGCCGGGGCGCTCCGCCGGTTGGACGTCAGCCAGCGCGGGCGTGGTGAGGAACGCGACCAGCGGCAGGATGGGGGCAAGGATGCGCATCGCCGCACATTAGCGTAAATTCGCAGAGAAATCTTCGGGCATGGCCGCCGGACATTCAGCAGCCAGCGGCGAACGGCAGCAGCGCTTCATAAACGTCCAGTGGCGGCTTGCCTTCGACCGCGGCGCCCCTGCGCATCAGAAAGGCGTGGCGAACGATCTCTGCCTGCTGTTCCAGCCCGTAACGGTGGAAAGGACGCCCCGGCACGATCTCATAACCATAGCGGCAGAAAGGGTGCCGCATCAGCGGCAGATACCATTTGCCGCCCCTTTGCGCCTGCCACACATGGGTCATCTCATGGATGAAATGACCCTGAAGGTGCAGCGGCTGTTCGCAAAAGTCGGCGCAGAACATGCCGCTTGCCGGATGGAACCACAGGTCGCCGTCGGGCGCCATGGTCACACGGCTCGGCTGGAGCGGCCACCATTTGCGGTTGTGCGCCCGCACGCGACCATAGGCGATGGCATCGCCGAAAATCGACCGGGCGAGTGCAATCTCCGCAGAGGTTAGCGCGCGGCTCGTCAATGCGGCTTCGGCTCTTCCTTGGGCGCGGGCGCGGGCGCGCCGGGTTTCTGGATGGCGGCGTCCACCAGCAACCGGTCGCCATTGGCAAGCAGGAAGGTGAAGGTCATCTTGCCCCGGCTGATCGCCGTGTCATTGACGCCCCAGATCATCAGATGCTTGCCGCCCGGCGCGAAGGCGACCTTGCCCTTGGCGGGGATGTCCACCGAATCGATCTTCTGCATCATCATCATGCCGTCATGGTTCATGCTCTCATGCATCTCGACCCTGAGCGCATAGTCGGTCAGCACGCCGCGCAACTGAGTCGCGGCATCCCCGCCATGCGCTACGAAATAGCCAGCCGAGGGCGTGTCCTTGTTGGGGCTGAGGCGTACCCACGCCTGATCGATATAGGTCGGGGCAGGATCGCCGCAGGCGGCCAGCGCGAGCGGGGCGGCCAGTGCGATTAAGGATAGGGATGCGCGCATGATCAAGCTTTCGTGACTGTCTCGTTTCCGGTCGGTCGCCACGCTAATCGCAGCCACTTCTTGTGCCAAGAAAGATCGCGCCTATATCCCATGCGCAAACCGGCCTTGCCTTGGCGCTTTCGTGAGGTATTGGGCCGTCAACCGCTGAATGAATTGGGGTTCAAAGAGGACGAGATGGGAAAAGTAATCGGCATTGACCTTGGCACCACCAACAGCTGCGTTGCTGTAATGGATGGCGGCAAGCCCAAGGTGATCGAGAATGCGGAAGGCGCGCGCACGACGCCGTCGATCGTCGCCTTCACCAAGGATGGCGAACGCCTGATCGGCCAGCCTGCCAAGCGTCAGGCCGTCACCAATCCGGACAACACCGTTTTTGCGGTAAAGCGCCTGATCGGTCGCCGTTTCGACGACCCGACGACGAAGAAGGACATGGAACTGGTCCCTTATTCGATCGTGAAGGGTGGCAATGGCGACGCGTGGGTCAATGCGGGCGGCAAGGATTATTCGCCTTCGCAGATTTCCGCCTTCATCCTGCAAAAGATGAAGGAAACCGCCGAGAGCTATCTGGGCGAAACGGTCACGCAGGCGGTCATCACCGTCCCCGCCTACTTCAACGACGCCCAGCGTCAGGCGACCAAGGACGCGGGACAGATTGCGGGCCTGGAAGTGCTGCGCATCATCAACGAGCCGACGGCTGCCGCGCTCGCCTATGGCCTCGACAAGCAGGATGGCAAGACCATCGCGGTCTATGACCTTGGCGGCGGCACCTTCGACATTTCCATCCTGGAGATCGGCGACGGCGTGTTCGAAGTGAAGTCGACCAACGGCGACACCTTCCTTGGCGGCGAGGATTTCGACGCCAAGCTGGTCGAATATCTCGCCGAGGGCTTCAAGAAGGATGAGGGCATCGACCTCACCAAGGACAAGCTGGCGCTCCAGCGTCTGAAGGAAGCGGCCGAAAAGGCGAAGATCGAACTGTCGTCGGCACAGTCGACCGAAGTCAATCTGCCCTTCATCACCGCTGACCAGAATGGTCCCAAGCATCTGGTGAAGAACATCACCCGCGCCGATCTGGAGCGGCTGGTGACCGACCTGATCAAGCGCACTATGGATCCGTGCAAGAAGGCGCTGGCCGACGCTGGCATCTCCGCCAGCGAGATCAGCGAAGTCGTCCTGGTCGGCGGCATGACCCGCATGCCCAAGGTGCGCGAGGCCGTGAAGGAATTTTTCGGCAAGGAACCGCACACTGGGGTCAACCCCGACGAAGTCGTCGCCATGGGTGCGGCGATCCAGGCGGGCGTGTTGCAAGGCGACGTCAAGGATGTGCTGCTGCTCGACGTGACCCCGCTGAGCCTCGGCATCGAGACGCTGGGCGGCGTGTTCACGCGCATGATCGATCGCAACACGACCATTCCCGCCAAGAAGAGCCAGGTCTATTCGACCGCTGACGACAATCAGCAGGCGGTGACGATCCGCGTCTTCCAGGGCGAGCGTGAAATGGCGGCGGACAACAAGCTGCTCGGCCAGTTCGATCTGGTCGGTATCCCGCCCGCACCGCGCGGCGTGCCGCAGATCGAAGTCACTTTCGACATCGACGCCAACGGCCTGGTCAACGTCCATGCCAAGGACAAGGGCACCGGCAAGGAACAGCAGATTCGCATCCAGGCGTCGGGCGGCCTTTCGGACTCCGACATCGAACAGATGGTGAAGGACGCCGAGCGTTTTGCCGAGGAGGACAAGAAGAAGCGCGAATCGGCCGAGGCAAAGAACAACGCCGAAAGCCTGGTCCACACCACCGAGAAGCAGCTTGAAGAGCATGGCGACAAGGTGGACGCGGGCCTCAAGTCCGAGATCGAAACCGCGATCGCAGCGACAAAGTCGGCTGTTGAAGGTGGCGACGTCGAAGCGATGAAGGCCAAGGCGCAGGAGCTTGCCCAGGTGGCGATGAAGCTGGGCCAGGCCATCTATGAAAAGGAACAGGCCGGTGCCGCGTCGCCCGGGGCCGAAGCACCCAAGGCGGATGATGATGTCGTCGATGCCGAATTTTCGGAAGTGGACGACAACAAGGCTTGAACCTGATGCTGAATACCCGTCATTCCGGTGTAGGCTGGAATCTCTCTCCTTCTCGTGATCTGATGCCTGTGGACGAGAGAGGTCCCGGTCTTTGCTGGGGTGACGGGCAGAGCGGGCGGGGGCCCCAATGAGTACTGAACTGGATTATTACGCACTGCTCGAGGTAGAGCGCACGGCTGACGCCACGACGATCAAGAGCGCCTATCGCAAGCTGGCGATGAAATATCACCCGGACAAGACCGGGGGATGCAGCGACGGCGAGGCCAGGTTCAAGGCGGTGTCCGAAGCCTATGAGTGTCTGAAAGACCCGCAGAAGCGCGCGGCCTATGACCGTTTTGGCCATGCCGCCTACACCAACGCGCAAAATGGCGGCGGCGGTGGCGGATTCAACGGACGCGGCGCGGGCGGCTTTTCCGACCTGGGCGATATTTTCGAGACGATCTTCGGCCAGAGCGGCTTTGGCGGTGGTGGCCGTCAGGCGCAGCGGCGCGGCGCTGACCTGCGCTACGACATGGAGATCACGCTCGACGAAGCCTATCATGGCAAGCAGACCGAGATAGAGATCGAAGTATCCGCCGCCTGCGAAAGCTGTGACGGATCGGGCGCGCAGCCGGGCACCGGGGTCAAGAATTGCGGCACCTGCGGCGGCCATGGCCAGGTGCGGGCGCAGCAGGGATTTTTCGTGGTCGAGCGCACCTGCCCCAGCTGTCATGGCGCGGGCCGAGTGATCGAAGCCCCTTGCCGCACCTGTCGCGGCGAAGGGCGGGTGGACAAGCCCAAGACGCTGTCAGTCAATATTCCCGCCGGCGTCGATGACGGCACGCGCATCCGCCTGTCGGGCGAAGGCGAGGCAGGCGCGCGTGGCGCGCCAGCGGGCGACCTCTACATCTTCCTGCATGTGAAGCGGCATTCGCTGTTCGAACGCGATGGCACGACGCTTTTCTGCCGTGCGCCGGTCAGCTTCACCACGGCGGCGCTCGGCGGCTGCATCGAAGTGCCGGGCCTTGATGGCCAGCGGCACGAGATCAGGATCCCCAGCGGCATCCAGTCAGGCAAGCAGATCCGCCAGCGCGGCGCAGGCATGCCGGTGCTGAACGGCCGGGGTCAGGGTGATCTGGTCATCCAGGTCGAAGTGGAAACGCCGACCCGGCTCAGCGCAAAGCAGCGCGAATTGCTCGAAGCATTCCGTGACACGGAAACCGGCGAAGAATGCCCGCAATCGAACGGCTTTTTCAGCAAGCTGAAGGAATTGTGGGGCGAATGACGCTCCCGTTTTGTGGATCATGTGAAGGCCGGGGGCGAGGGCGCTTCCCGGCCTTTTGCATTGGGCGGCGTGCCGTGGGTAATCAGTTGGTCTATCCACGCGCTGGCTGCGCCGACCTTATTCCCCCTCCCGCCAGCGGGAGGGGGTTAGGGGGTGGGCCTGCACAAGGTTGCGACGGCCCACCCCGCTGCGACTAAATTCGCTCCGCTCATCAAGTCTCGCTGCCCCTCCCGCCAGCGGGCGGGGAATGAGTAAACTGCCGATCCGTCCGCCACCCCTTCTGCCATGCCAACGGCGCCCAATCGCAAAGTGGCCCTAGCGCCCCGGCGCGCTGCCCGCTAAGCCTTCACCTGATGACGATCGACCCTCTGGTCCTGTTGCAGGCCTATGCCATCGGCGTGTTTCCCATGTCCGACGATCGGGATGCCGACGAGGTCTACTGGATCGAGCCGAAGCGGCGGGCGATCATGCCGCTGCATGGTTTTCACCTGTCCCATTCGCTGGCCCGGACGATCCGGCGGGAGCGGTTCCGGGTGACGGCCAATCGCGACTTTGGCGGCATCGTCTCGCTGTGCGCGCAGGCGGCGGAAGACCGGCCATCGACATGGATCAATCGAGAGATCGAGCAGACCTATCGTCACCTGCACGAGATCGGCTTTGCCCATTCGGTTGAGGTCTGGGACGGCGAGGAACTGGTGGGCGGGCTTTACGGCGTGGCGCTGGGCCAGGCCTTTTTCGGCGAGAGCATGGTGTCGCGGCGGACCGACGCGTCAAAGGTCGCCATCGCCTGGCTGACGGCCCGGATGCTCTTTGCCGGTTTCACCCTGCTCGATTGCCAGTTCATGACCGAACATCTGCGGTCATTGGGCGCGATCGAGATCAGCCAGCGCGATTATCTGGGATTGTTGGAAGGAGCGCTGGGCGGCGTGTCGCTGGGCGCGGGAAGGTCCGTGCTCGCGGACGGCTCCGGTTCCTGGGCGGAATTGGCATTCGCGCCGCTGGCCGGTGATGCGCCGACGGGACGTTCGCCCTTGCCGCCCAGTTTCACCGTGTCGGGTCCGCTTTCGGGCCAAGCCATCGTGCAACTCTTGACCCAGACGTCATAGATCGGGTGCTGCACCACATTGCGATCGGGCCGTTCCTTGAACAGCCAGCCGGAAAAGTTGCGCCGCCATTTATTGTCGGCGGTGCTGCGGACATCCAGCTGCACGAAGGCCCCGGTTTCCTGGACATTTTCCCAAGGCGCGCTGGTCTCACACGCTTGCAGGCGAACGATCGCATCACCCGCGCGCAGGGCGTCGCCCGGCTTCATGGTGAGGTCGGTGGTGATGCCGTTGCGCTTGTTGAGGAGGCCGATGACGGCCACACGCTCCTCCATGGGCGTGCCGGGCAGCCCGGATGACCCGCCGTTGCGGATCTTCTCGCCCTGTATCTTCACCGGGCCAGTCTGATTGGCGGTCGGGATATCGTCGCTGCACCCAGCCAGCATCGACAGGGAACCAAGTATCGACCCAAGGCGCAGGATCGGCAGGACCGTCCCCGCCCGACGCCGAATCATGATGCGTCGGGACTCCACGCTTCATAGTCCCCGGTCGCGCGCTGGCGCTGGCCGCCCTTTTCCAGCGCACCCGAAGGGCGGTAGGCATTGGCCGTGCCCGTCGCATTCGGGGTATAGTCGCGTTCCCATATGCGCGCAGGAGGCAGGAAGCTTTCCGGCGTCCCATCAATTGTGTGATGCAGCCAGCCATGCCATTCGGACGGCACGCGGCTGGCGTCGTTCCCGCCGTTGTAGATCACCCAGCGGCGGGCGTGGCCGTGGACGTCCGTGCCGCCTTCATAATAGATATTGCCCTGATGGTCTTCGCCCACCTTCTTGCCTTTGCGAGAGGTGTAGAGTGCGGTGCCGATGGTCGCGCCATTCCACCAGGTGAAGATATTGGCCAGGATTCCCATGGGGCTTGCGCTTAAGCCCGAGGCAAGGGATTGGCAAGGCGGATATGGCGTCAGCGCGCCTGCGCCGGGCAGAAATCGACGCCCGGATGGCTCTTTTCCGCCGGGTCGGCGCACCGGCCCCAGGAGACGCGATCCCCCTCCGCTATGCCAAGCTCCGCCGCCCGCCCGCCGCGCAGTTCAAGGACGGCGGCAACGGGAACGCCTGCCGACACAGGTTCGCGGGAATAGGGTTCGGTGTTGGCGGCGATAAAGGCGATGCTGCCATCGGTGCGGATGAACAGCATGTCCAGCGGGATGACCGTATTCTTCATCCAGAAACTGGCGATGCGCGGCGGATTCATCGGGAACAGCATGCCCCCGTCGGCATCCAGCGACTTGCGGAACATGAGGCCTTGTGCCTGCTCCTTTGCGGTGAGGGCTGTTTCAACAGCGAAGCGATGAGTGCCCTTCGCGCCCTGTATCATGAGCGGGAGAAGGGCACTCTGCTGCGTCGCGGCCGCGGGGGCCTTTTCGGATGTGGGCGCTGTCTGGGAGCAGGCGGCGAGAAGGGCGAGGAGCAGGGTGGGGATGATCCGCATGCCGATGGGTTAGCCTATCGGCAGGGGCGGACGCCACAGTTTCTGTTCGCGCAGCTTCGCGTTAACCCCCTTATTCCTGCGGCTCCGGCGGCTCGCCGGGGACAGCGTCGGTCCAGCGGCGCGCCATGGCATAGCTGTGGCCAGCGCGCAGGAAGGCTGCGATCCATTTTTCGCGCTGCCTGGGATCAGGCCTCGCCTGCGCATAAGGGCCGAGGCGCTTGCGGCGGGCGAAGCGTTCTGCGGCTGCCCAGGCCTCGCCCTGCGTATTGGCGTCCGCTTCTTCGCGATCAGCTTCGGCGATGCCGTCTGCGCGCAGGGTGTCGGTCACGCGGCGGGCGCCATAGCCCCGCCGGGTCAAGGAAGCGCTCTTCATCACGGCGAAGCTGCGGTCATCGACATAGCGCAGTTCGGCCAGCCGCTCGACGAGGACGTCCGGCTGCGGCGCGCCTTCGCCCGCCCATCCGCGTTCCTGCAACTTGCGGTTGAGATAGGTCAGCAGCTTCGCCCTGCTGGTCGCAAAGCGGCTGACATAGCGCAAGGCCATATCGCGCATACTGTCGCTATCAAGCGGAGGACGGGGCCGTTTGCCGGTCATATGAGCGCCTTCATGGCTACCGTTTATGCAACTGCCGCCTTGATTATGCCACAGTGGGGCCGGAATTTTACCGCGCCTTGTGATGTAGAAGGCGACACTGGAATGCAACTATCCGGTGCATCCGTGCTGCAAAGATGATAGCGGGCCGCCCGGATGACAAGATTGACATTGGGTGACACCAATATGACGGGTTCGCAAAGCATGATCGCACCTACGCCGACCAATGACGTCCTTCCGCGGCGATTTTCCGATTTCGGAACGCTGGGCGAAGCGCTCGACTATGCGGCGCAGGGGCAGCGCGGCCTGAATTTCCACGACGCGCGTGGCAATCTGGCGCGGCCCTATCCTTTTTCCGAATTGCGGGACGACGCGGTCGCCTGCGCTCATCGGCTGATCGCTCATGGGGTGAAGCCGGAAGATCGCGTTGCGCTAGTGGCCGAGACCGGTCCCGACTTCGCGCAGCTTTTCTTCGGTATCATTTATGCTGGCGCATGGCCCGTGCCGCTGCCGCTGCCGACCAGCTTCGGCGGCAAGGAAAGCTATATCGACCAGCTGAATGTCCAGCTGTCGAGTTGCGACCCGATGCTGTTCCTGTTCCCCAAGGAACTGGAGGAGATGGCCGGAGAGTCTGGCCGTCAGAAGAATGTCGAAAGCATCGCGTTCGAGGATTTCATCGCGCGCGATGTCATCCCTGCGGACTTGCCACAGGCGCAGCCGCATGAAATCGCCTATCTGCAATATAGCAGCGGTTCGACCCGTTTTCCGCATGGCGTGGCCGTCACGCACCATGCGCTGCTGAGCAATCTCGCCGCGCACAGCCATGGCATGGAATTGCAGGACAGCGATCGCTGCATCAGCTGGCTGCCCTGGTATCATGACATGGGTCTGGTCGGCTGCTTCCTGTCGGTCGTCGCCAACCAGGTATCGACCGATTACATGAAGACCGAGGATTTTGCGCGTCGCCCGCTGGCGTGGCTTGACCTCATCAGCCGCAATGAAGGCACGTCGATCAGCTATTCGCCGACCTTTGGCTATGACATTTGCGCCCGCCGCATGTCGAGCCAGACCAAGGCGCAGGACCGGTTCGACCTGTCGCGCTGGCGGCTGGCCGGCAATGGCGCGGACATGATCCGGCCGGATGTGATGCAGAGCTTCGTCGATGCCTTTGCCGACGCGGGTTTCAGCCCCAGGGCGTTCCTGCCCAGCTATGGCCTGGCGGAAGCGACGCTGGCCGTCACGATCATGCCGCCGGGCGAAGGCATCATCGTCGAGTTGGTCGAGGAAACCGACCTGTCCGGCGGCGACGCGACCGAGGGGCGTCCGCAGCGCTTCCGCTCCATCGTCAACTGCGGCAAACCCGCGCGCGACATGATCGTCGAAATTCGCGACGAGGATGGAGCGAAGCTGAACGAGCGGCAGATCGGCAAGGTGTGGACCACTGGTCCCAGCCTCATGGTCGGTTATTTCCGTGACCAGGAAGCGACCGACGCCTGCATGGCCGACGGCTGGCTGGACACGGGGGACATGGGTTATCTGAGCGACGGCTATCTCTATATTGTCGGCCGCGCCAAGGACATGATCATCATCAACGGCAAGAATCACTGGCCGCAGGATATCGAATGGGCGGTGGAGCAGCTGCCCGGCTTCAAGCAGGGTGACATCGCCGCCTTCGCGATCACCACGCCCGGTGGCGAGGAAGCCCCCGCCGTGCTGGTGCATTGCCGGACCTCCGACAATGATGAGCGCACGCGCCTGCGCGACCAGATCCGTGAACGGGTCCGGGCGATCACGGGCATGAACTGCGTCGTGGAACTGGTGCCCCCGCGCACCCTGCCGCGCACCAGCTCCGGCAAGTTGAGCCGGTCGAAGGCGCGCAATCTCTACCTGACCGGCGAAATCCGGCCCTACGACATCGCCGCCTGACGCGGCGCCATCGCTGGATTGTTACGGATTGCTAACCGCTCGTTGATAGAACGGGCGCGTGGAAAGCCAAAAAGCCAGTCCCGCCAATGAATCAGCGCAACAGGTGCGCGTGCCGCTACGTGCGATGATGGGCTTTCCCGCGTCGCACGTAAGCGCGGGCCTGATCGTGATGAGCGCGCAGCTGCGTTCCGCCGATAACGTCGCGCCGTTGCGGCTGGCGATGAACCTGTTCGGGATTGCTTTCCTGTGGCGGGTTTTCGGCAGCCAGCTGTCCGCCATGATATTGGCGCCATGGAGCGCCGCTTTCGTCATCCTGACCAGCGTCAATTTCCTTTCGGCGGCGCGGCGCAAGGGCCGGGCGCGGCACCAGGCTGCTGCACGGGACCTGCACAGGCATGGCGTGCTGGCTTTGTGCGAAGGGCTCTTGTGGGCGGGGTGCATCCAGCTGCTGTCGTTGCATGGCGATCCGTCGCAGGTCGTGGCGATCTGGACGCTTTTCAGCTGTGTCATGGTGTGTGGCGCGATCAGCTATATCGCGACGCCACTGTCCACCACATGTTTCCTGTTGCCATGCATGTTGGCGCTGCCTGCATTGTTCGACGAAACGGGCCAGTTTCCTTTGCTGCTGCTCGCGACCGGATATGCGCTGCTGCTGCTGGTCGGCTGCTTCTTCTACGCGCGGATCTTCGCCCGCGAACATAGCGCCAGCGTGCAGCTGGAGGAAAAGAGCGAGGTGGTGAGCCTGTTGCTGCGCGAGTATGAGGATGGCGGTTCCGACTGGCTGTGGCAGACGGACGCCACCCGGCGTCTGAACGGCGTGTCGGTGCGCCTTGCCGAGAGCCTGGGGCGGGAGCCTGCGCATCTTGAAGGCATGCTGCTGGTGCAGGCACTGGCGGGCGAGGCTTGGGAAACCGGCGATTTCCATGCGGGGTTGCATAGCCTGGCGGACCAGTTGAAACGCCGCGAAAGTTTCAGCAACCTGGCCGTCTCGGTCGAGGTGAAGGGAGAAATGCGTTGGTGGGAACTGTCCGCTTCGCCGCGTCATGGCGATGATGGACGCTTCCTCGGCTTCCGCGGCGTCGGGTCCGATATCACGTCCCAGCGCGAGTCCGCCGACAGGATCGCGCAGCTGGCCAGCTTCGATTCCCTGACTGGCTTGCCCAATCGCACGCATTTACGCGATGTGCTGGATCGTGCGATGGCGGAGACTCGCCAGCGCTCGCCCGGTTGCGCGTTCCTGATGATCGACCTCGACAGGTTCAAGGCAGTCAACGACACGCTTGGCCACCAGATTGGCGACAAACTTTTGAGCCAGGTCGCGCGGCGGCTGCGGCACATCTGCACGGGACCGGAATTTTGCGGGCGGATCGGCGGTGACGAATTTGCCGTGGTGATCCCCCGGCTGTTCGACGAGCATGCCGTATCGCGGCTCGCGGGCGCCATTATCGGCGGACTGTCCGTGCCTTACCAGGTCGATGCGCACATGCTCTATATCGGCGCATCGGTGGGATCGGCGGTCTCGTCCACCGACGGCGGCGATTCCGAAGCGCTGATCCGCAGCGCCGACCTGGCGCTCTACCGCGCCAAGGGGGAGGGCGGCGGCATTCACTGTGCCTATGAACCGCAGCTTCACGCCCAGGCGGAGGAAAGGCGGCGGCTGGAACTGGCGCTGCGTGAAGCACTGGACGGGAACCAGTTGCATGTCGTCTACCAGCCGGTAGTCGACGCCGCGTCCAGCGAGATCCTTGGATTTGAGGCGTTGTTGCGCTGGACGCACCCCGAACTCGGCCCGGTTTCGCCTGCGAAATTCGTCCCGGTGGCGGAGGACGCCCGCTTGATCGGGCCAATCGGCGAGTGGGTGTTGCGCACGGCCTGCGCGGAAGCGGTGCGCTGGCCCGCCCATGTGCGCGTCGCCGTCAATGTGTCGGCCGAACAGCTGGCGCATCCCAGTTTCGTCGCGGCGGTAGTGTCCGCCCTCGCGCAGAGCGGACTGGAGGCGCAGCGGCTGGAGCTGGAAGTGACGGAAAGCGTGTTCGTCAATGCGGACACGGGCGCCATCAAGATATTGGATCAGCTTCTGACGCTTGGCATCCATCTCTCGCTCGACGATTTCGGCACCGGCTATTCGTCGCTGGGCTATCTCAGCCGCACGCGCTTCAACACGATCAAGATCGACCGCAGCTTCGTGGTCGGCGCGTCCCAGAAAAAGGCGGAGAGCCTGGCCATCATCCGCGCCGTGGTGACGCTGGCCGACAGCCTGGGGATGGCGACGACAGCCGAAGGCGTCGAAACGGAGGCCGAACTGGCCATGGTTCGGGAATTGGGCTGCCGAAAGATTCAGGGCTATTATTTCGGCCGCCCGATGCCTGCGGCGGAGGCGGCTGCGCTATTTCCGGCGGATCAACTGCGCGCTCGGGCCTAGCGCGTCTGTAATTGCCGTTCGATGCCTGTCCACATGCTGGCGAAGGCCTGGGCGGACGGCGAATTGGCGGCGAAGGCGCCCAATGGCTTGCGGCGTACGGCCATCTGTTCAACGGCACTCGCCATGGGGATGGCGGGCCAGCCGGGCTGGGCCTCGATCGCGGCGCGATGGAGCGCACGGCGGCGATCGACCATGGAATATACGGGCATGATCGGCGGATGCGTGCCGCCGCGCTGCACCAGATAGCGGGCGACTTCCCCCATGGCGCGCTGGGCGAGGGGCGAGGGGATGACCGGGATCACGATCATGTCCGCGGCGCGCAGCACCTGCTCGCTGGTTTCAGTCAAACCGGGGGGACAGTCCAGGATGATGCGGTCATATTCTTTGCCAAGGCTTTCGATCAGCTTGGCCAGCCGCTTCTTCTTGTCCATCTCGCGGAACAGGTGGTCGAGGCTGCGCAGCGATGTGTCGGCGGCGATCAGATCGAGACCCGCCACCGTCGAAGGCTGGATCAGCTTGCGGACATCGACATCCTTGCTGAAGATTGCCTGCGCGGCGTCGCGGCTTTCAGCATCGGTCGACAGCAGCCAGCTGGACGCCGCCTGTGGATCAAGATCCCACAGCAGCGTGCGCCTTTTCGAAATGTTGGCCGACGCCCAGGCGAGATTGATCGCGAAGGTGGTTTTGCCAACACCCCCCTTGAGGCTGTAGACGGCGATGGTCGCCAACTGCGGTTCCTTTGCCATGAGCGGAGGCTATATTGCTGCACCGCGAAAGCAAGCGCCCAATCATGACATTGTTACGCCCATGTGACGGGCCGCGCGGCGGAAGGGGGAGGCAGGGCCGCGCAGCCCTGTCAAATGGGGCGATAGATGGCGTAGACCTTTTTCACATGTTCCCGGCTTTCCCAGCTGCAATGTGCGCCCTGCTCGACCAGGAAGATGTCGCCCCTGGCAAAGCTGCCCTCACGGCCAGCACCATCGACGAAGGTGACGCTGCCTTCCAGCAGGTGCATCAGTTCATAGTGGCGGTACGGCATGGGCAGGCGGTGATAGGGTGTCGAATCCCACGTGCCGCAGACAAATTCCCCATCGCCCGACCGATAGTCGGTAAAATTGCGGCAATTGGGGGTGGGGCCGACCAGCAATTCGGCAAGCGGCGCGCCTGAAGGTTCTAGAGGCGCGCTCTCATCGATGGGGATGATGGCCGGCTCAGCATCGGGGCTGCCGTTGCGGCGCATCGCGATCAGGCGCGCGCCCTCGCGTGAGGACCATGCGAAGCCGGTGCCTTTGGTCACGACAACGCTCTGGTGTGGCGCAATCTGGGTCGTGCTGTCGCTGGTCTCCAGTGTCAGCGCTCCGTCGATCAAGATGAGGAATTCATCGTCCGGCAGGTTCTGGACCCGGCCGCGCCCCTGGGGCAGGGCGATCAGATAGACCGAAACTGGCCCCTGGGGCAGGTCAAGGGCGGCGCGGCTGGCAAGAAACGGGTCGCCATGGCCATCTGCCGCTATCGTGGCGGCGCGCGCAAAGGCGCGCAAATCCCGAAAACTATGCGTTTCGATCGCCACTGCTTCGGTCATGATGGTCCCTTCAACGCCAGTAATTATGTGCTGGATGGAACCGGATGATAACGTGTGGAGAGCGACATATTCCGCTCAACGCGCGGGATTGTGCGCATGGTCATGCCGTAAAAAAATCCCGCCGCGAACAATCGTCGCGGCGGGACTGTTTTTCTCGACTGCAAAGGGATCAGGCCGCGGCCCGGCGTTCCTTCAGTTCCTCGTTCAGCATTTCCGCCAGCAGGAACGCCAGTTCCAGGCTCTGTGCGGCGTTGAGGCGCGGGTCACAATGCGTGTGGTAGCGGTCGGCCAGCCCCTCGTCGGTGATGGCGATCGCGCCACCGGTGCATTCGGTCACATTCTGGCCGGTCATTTCGGCATGGATGCCGCCGCCGAAGCTGCCTTCCGCGCGATGAACGGCGAAGAAGCCGCGGACCTCGGCCAGGATGCGGTCGAACGGCCGCGTCTTGTAGCCGTTGGCCGCCTTGATGACGTTGCCGTGCATCGGGTCGCAGGACCAGACCACCGGATGGCCTTCGCGCATCACGGCACGGACCAGCTTGGGCAGGCCCGCCTCGATCTTGTCATGGCCATAGCGGGTGATGAGCGTGATGCGCCCGGCCTCACGGGTCGGGTTCAGCACGTCAAGCAGGCGGAGGAGGGCGTCCGGCTCAAGGCTGGGACCGCACTTCATGCCGATCGGGTTGCCGATGCCGCGCAGATATTCGACATGCGCCGATCCTTCGAACCGCGTGCGATCACCGATCCAGAGCATGTGCGCGGATGTATCGTACCAGTCGCCGGTCAGCGAATCCTGCCGTGTCAGCGCCTGCTCATAGGGGAGCAGCAGCGCTTCATGGCTGGTGTAGAAGCTGGTTCCACCCAGTTGCGGCACCGTTTCAGGCGACAGGCCGCAGGCGCGCATGAAGTCGAGCGCCTGCCCGATCTGATCGGCGACGGCATCGAACTTCGCGGCCAAGGGGCTGCGGCCCATGAAATCGAGCATCCAGCCATGCACGCGGTCAAGGCTCGCATAGCCGCCGGTCGAAAAAGCGCGCAGCAGGTTGAGCGTCGCAGCCGACTGATTATAGGCGCGCACCATCCGCTCAGGGTCAGGCTCGCGCGATTCCGGGGTGAAACCGATGTCGTTGACATTGTCGCCGCGATAGCTGGGCAATTCCACCCCGCCGATCGTTTCGGTATCGGCCGAGCGCGGCTTGGCGAACTGGCCCGCCATGCGGCCGACCTTCACGACCGGCAGCTTGGACGCGAAAGTCAGCACCACAGCCATCTGCAAAAGCACGCGGAACGTGTCGCGGATGTTGTTCGGGTGGAACTCGGCGAAGCTTTCGGCGCAATCGCCGCCCTGCAGCAGAAACGCCTCGCCATTGGTTACCTTGGCAAGTTCCGCTTTCAGGTTGCGCGCTTCGCCCGCAAAGACGAGCGGGGGAAACTGGCTGAGCTGGCCCTCCACGGCGGCAAGCGCCTCCGCGTCACGATAAAAGGGCATCTGAATGCCCTTATGCTCCCGCCAGCTTTCCGGCGTCCACTTCGCCGTCACAGTGAGTCTCCCAAAAATGCAAAAATAGGGGGCGCACCTACGATGATGAAGGGGCTAACGCAAGTTTATAGCTGTGGAAGGCGTTTTCGCGCCAGGGCGCGGAGGGTTAGCAGGGGCCGCGCAAGTCTACACTTCGGCCCGTGTTACTTCTCGCAAGGGTAACGCGCGTTGAGCGCGACGCTGACCAGCACCGACGCCGGGGCGCTACGCTGGTCGCGATAGCGTTCCAGATAGGTGATGACGATCCGCCGCACTTCGTCTGCTTGCAACTGGTTGGGCCAGCAATTGGGCTGGGCGCGGCCGATGAATACGTCCTTCTTTATGCCATCCACGGCCCCGACAATGTAAGCGGTGCAGGCCAGCGCATATTCCGGCGCCTTGTTGCGGCATTTGGCGAGCAGGGTGGTCCCGGTTTCGAACATGAATACCTGCGCGGTTTCAGCCGGGGCAGGGGCTGCCGCGGCGAACGCGGTCATGATCGCCAGAATGTGCAATTTCATGGTCGGAAGGTGCGCCGTTCTCGGCCTTCTGTCCAGCCCGGCTGGCGCAACATCAGCACCACCGGGCTGATTATGCCATCACCGTAACAGTTTGGTAAATGGCGATTTTACCCTAGATTAAGGCGCCATTCCCAGCGAAGGGGATCGCCATCCATCACTTCGATTCCGCGCGCGATCAGGCCGTCCCTGATTTCGTCGGACAGGGCGAAGTCCTTTTCGGCCCGCGCGGCCTGGCGGCGGTCGAGCGCGGCTTCGACCTCCTGGGTCGAAATCTGCACATCCTTGGGCTGAAGCCGCAGGTCGGCGCGGCTGAGCGTCAGCAGGTTAAGTCCGAGCGCCTGGTCGAAGGCTGCGAGCAGGCACAGCTTTTCATCGACTGGCACCTTCTTGAGCGCGATCGCCTCCTCAAGCAGCGGAAGCGCGCGAGGGGTCATGAGATCGTCGCTCAGCGCGGCGTCGAACTGTTCGAGCAGCGGCGCGAGCTTGGGGTGGAGATTGGCACGCAGATAATCGAGGCGCGGCGACTGCCAGGTGACGCCCTCCGCGCGGCTCTTGAGATTTTCGATGCCCATGACGAGGCGCTTCAACCGGGTAAGCGCGGCAGCGACGCCGTCGGCGCTGAACTCCAATTCGCTGCGGTAATGGGCGCCCAGGCACAGCAGCCGGTAGGCAAGCGGATGCACCCCCGCGTCGATCAGCGAGAAAAGCGTGGTGAAGCCGCCCTTCGACTTGCTCATCTTGCCCTGGCGATCGACCAGGAAGTTGTTGTGCATCCACCATTTCGCGCCCGTAAAGCCGGGCTGCGCGTCATTGCAGCCGCAATAAGCCTGATTCTGCGCGATTTCGTTGGGGTGGTGGATTTCGCGATGGTCGATGCCGCCGGTATGGATGTCAAACGGGTGGCCGAGCCGCGCCTCGCTCATCACCGAGCATTCAAGGTGCCAGCCGGGCGCGCCCTTGCCCCAGGGCGAGTCCCATTCCATCTGCCGCTGCTCACCCGGCGGGGATTTGCGCCAGATGGCAAAGTCGGAAGGGTTGCGCTTACCCGCGACCGGATCGATACGGGCATGGGCTGCGTCGTCCCGCCCACCGGCCAGCGCGCCATAATCAGGAACCGTGCTGCTGTCGAAATAGAGGCCGGTATCGAGTTCATAGCAATGAGCAGGCGCGATCTTCTTTGCGAACTCAATCATCTGCGGGACATAGTCGGTGGCGACGGTCCATTCGCTGGGCGCCATGATGTTGAGATCGGCGATATTGCGCTTGAAGGCGTCGGTATAGTGCGCCGCTATGTCCCATATGCTCTTCGCCTGCGCGCGGGCGGCGGCCTCCATCTTGTCGTCGCCAGCGTCGGCGTCGCTGGTCAGGTGGCCGACATCGGTGATGTTGATGATGTGGGTGACGTCCAGCCCCTTCCACAGCAGCGTGCGGCGCAGCGTGTCGGTGAAGACATAGGCGCGCAGGTTGCCAAGATGGGCGTAGTTATAGACGGTGGGACCGCAGCTGTAGACGCGGGCATGGTTCGCTTCGATCGGGGCGAAGGGTTCGACCATGCGGGTCAGGCTGTTGAAAAGCCGAAGGGGCGCGTCGGCATGCTGTTCGGCGGGGGTGAACTGGTCGCTCATGGGGCAAGCCATGCGGCGGTTCGCTGCGGGCGTCAACTGGTGGGGGCGTGGTTGGAGGAGCAAGCGGAAAAGACTTTATCGTCGCCCCAGCGGACGCTGGGGTCTCGCCGAGGTCACACGTTATCGCCTGCGATCCCAGCTTTCGCTGGGATGACGGCAAGGACCAACAAGACACCCTTTCGCCACTTTTGTAAAAAATTGTTGCCGATTGGCCGATCCCTTGCGCTTGGGCGTATCACTACCGATATTGCTCGTGCGGGCCGGGCCCCTCTGGCGGATGGCTTCCTTTGGGAAGCTGGACGTGATGTCGGACCGCATCGAGTGCGCTCGGTGCAGGTTCGTGGGCTATGCGCCCCCTCTCATAGCCTCACGAAGACCGCGCCGGGCCACTCGATCCACGTAATTATTTTGAAGGATGGAGTTTCAACGCCGTGAACAATCCCGTTCGTACACCGAATTATGGGACGACGCAGGCGGCGCAATATGACGCCGGCCTGCGCAGTCACATGCTGGGCGTCTTCCGTAACATGGGTATCGGTCTGGTCATCACTGGCCTGGTCGCCGCCTTCATCGGCAATACGCCCGTACTGGCCGCCGCGATCTTCGGTACGCCGCTGAAGTGGGTCGCGATCTTCGCGCCACTGGCTTTCGTGTTCTTCTTCAGCTTTCGCATCGAAAAGATGACGACGGCTGGCGCCCGCATGGCCTTCTACGCCTTTTCGGCGGTGATGGGCGTGTCGTTGGCCAGCATCTTCCTGGTCTTCACCGGGGGCAGCATCGCGCAGGCCTTCTTCTCGGCGTCGATCATGTTCCTGGCGATGGCGCTGTGGGGCTACACGACCGGGCGTGACCTGTCGAAGATGGGTTCGTTCCTGATCATGGGCCTGATCGGCATATTGGTCGCGAGCCTCATCAACATCTTCATCGGCTCGTCGGCCATGCAGATGGTGATCTCGATCATCGGCATCGTCGTCTTCACCGGCCTGACCGCCTGGGACACGCAGCGCATCAAGTCGGAATATTTCCACTATGCGGGGCACGAGGTCGCGGCGAAGATGCAGGTGATGGGGGCGCTGTCGCTGTACCTGAACTTCGTGAACCTCTTCCAGATGCTGCTCAGCCTGACGGGCGAAAGGGAATAATGATGCGGACTGCCGAGGCCGTGTCGGCCATGCTCTGCCCGGTCTGTCATGTCGGACTTGCCATGACGGACCGGCAAGGGGTGGAGATTGATTATTGCCCGCAATGCCGGGGCGTGTGGCTCGATCGCGGTGAACTGGACAAGATCATCGAACGATCCGGGCAGGGCGCGGCGCCCAGCGTAGCGCCACAGCAAAATTATCGGCCGGACCGTGATTACCGCGATGATGGCCGATATTATCAGAAGAAACGGAAGAAGAGCTTCCTGGAGGAGCTGTTCGACTAACGCAGAGGACGGCCATCGCGCCGTCCTTTTTTGGTTGGAGGCGCGCGCAATCGGGGGCTAGAGGTTCATCAGCTTCTTTTGCGTGAACAGGACCATGACGATTTCCAGCGCCGACACATTCCACATCACCCCGGTCATTCTGGCGGGAGGATCGGGCACGCGGCTGTGGCCGCTGTCGCGCAAATCCTATCCCAAGCAGTTCGTGCCGCTGCTGGGCGAAACGACGCTGTTCCGTTCCGCCGCGCGCAGGTTGTCCGGGGAGAATGAACAGTTCGCCTTCTCTCGCCCCCTGGTGCTGACCAACTCTCTGTTCCGCTTCATCATCGCAGAACAACTGGCGCTGGAGAATATCGACCCAGCGGCCATCCTGATCGAGCCGGAGGGCCGCAATACCGCGCCCGCCATATTGGCGGCGGCGCTGCATCTGATCGCGAAGGAGCCGGACGCGGTCATGCTGGTCGCCCCGTCCGACCATGTCGTGCCGGATGTGGATGCGTTTCATGCAGCGGTGGGCAAGGGGCTGGCGGCGGCCCAGCGGGGCGATCTGGTGACGTTCGGCATTCGCCCGACCCGGCCGGAAACGGGCTATGGCTATTTGGAGGCGGCGTCGAAGCCCGATGGCTCGGGTCAGCCGATGAAGCTGGCGAGCTTTGTCGAAAAGCCCAATATCGCGCGCGCCGAAGAGATGCTGGCGACGGGCAATTTTCTGTGGAATGCCGGTATTTTCCTGTTCGCTGCTAAGGATCTGGTCGCCGCATTTGAAAAGCATGCGCCCGGCATATTGGCGTCGGTGCGGTCGGCGGTGGAGCAGGCGGAGAGCGATCTGGGGTTCCTGAGGCTGGCGGCGGAGCCGTGGAGCCAGGCCGAGAATGTCGCGATCGACTATGCGATCATGGAGCGGGCAGACAATCTGTCGGTCGTCCCCTATGATTCGGACTGGTCGGACCTGGGCGGCTGGGACGCGGTATGGAGCCATTCGCAGCCGGACGAGCAGGGGGTGGCTCTGGCCGGGGCGGCGACGGCGATTGACTGTCGCGACACGCTGCTGCGGTCCGAAAGCGACGGGCTGGAGATTGTCGGGCTGGGCCTGAACAACATCGTGGCGGTCGCCATGAACGACGCGGTGCTGATCGCGGACAAATCACGCACGCAGGATGTGAAGCTGGTCGTGGAAGCCTTGCAGCGCAAGGGCGCGCCGCAGGCCGAGGCTTTCCCAAAGGATCACCGGCCATGGGGCTGGTATGAAAGCCTGGTCGTGGGTCCGCGTTTTCAGGTGAAGCGCATCACGGTGCTTCCGGGCGCGTCGCTCAGCCTGCAAAGCCATTTCCACCGGTCGGAACATTGGATCGTCGTCGAAGGCACCGCGAAGGTGACGGTGGGTGAAGAGGTTCAACTGCTGTCCGAGAACCAGTCCGTTTATGTCCCCGTGGGCGCGGTGCACCGGATGGAAAATCCCGGACGCATCCCGATGGTGTTCATCGAGGTGCAGACCGGCTCCTATGTGGGCGAGGATGACATTGTCCGCTATGAGGACCGCTACGCGAGGAACTAAGAGTCTCGTCATCCCAGCGAAAGCTGGGATCTCCCGAGGCTATGCCGTGTCCTGTTGCCTGGGATCCCAGCTTTCGCTGGGATGACGGAACAGGCGCTAATGCGCTGCCCCCCAGCTTGGGCCATGCCCGATTTCAACGCCCAGCGGCACGCTCAGCTTCACGATCGGTTCGGCCGCCGTTTCCATGACCCGGCGGATGACGGCGCTTGCCTGTTCGACATGGCCCTCGGGCAGCTCGAAAACCAATTCGTCATGGACCTGCAGCAGCATCTTCACATCGTTCAGCCCTTCGGCAGCAAGGGCAGGCCCCATGCGAACCATCGCTCGCTTGATGATGTCGGCGCTCGTGCCCTGAATCGGCGCGTTGATGGCGGCCCGTTCGGCGCCCTGCCGCTCATGCTGGATGGGCGCCTTGATGCGCGGGAACCATGTTTTTCGGCCGAACAGCGTCTCGGTATAGCCCCGCGCCCGCGCCTTTTCGAGCGTCTCGGTGATATAGAGGCTGATGCCGGGGAAGCGTTCATAATAGCGGCTGATCATGTCCTGCGCTTCGTCGGCGCTGATCTCCAGCCGCCCGGCAAGGCCCCAGCGGGATATGCCGTAGAGGATCGCGAAGTTGATGGTCTTGGCCCGCCCGCGCGTGTCGCGATTGACCTCTCCGAACAATTGCTGGGCGGTGGCGGCGTGAATGTCCTCGCCAGCAAGAAATGCGTCCCGAAGCGCGGGCACATCGGCGATGTGGGCGGCAAGGCGCAGTTCGATCTGGCTATAGTCCGCGGCCAATATCACGTTGCCCGGCTCGGCGACGAAGGCGTGGCGGATCTGGCGGCCGACTTCGGTGCGGATCGGGATGTTCTGGAGATTGGGATCGGTCGAGGACAGGCGGCCGGTCTGCGCGCCGGACAGCGAATAGCTGGTATGCACGCGGCTGCTGTCCCGGTTGATCTGCGCCTGAAGCGCGTCGGTATAGGTGGATTTGAGCTTCGATAGCTGCCGCCAGTCAAGGATCTTGCCCGCTATCTCCGCACCCTGCGCCTTCAATTGCTCAAGGATGGTGACGTCGGTGGAATAAGCGCCGGATTTGCCCTTCTTGCCCCCCTTGTACCCCATCTTGTCGAACAGGATCGCGCCCAGCTGCTGCGTCGATCCGATGGCGAAGGGCTGGCCCGCGATCTCGTGGATCTCGCCTTCCAGCTTGGCGATTTCGGTGGTGAACTCCCCGGAGAGGCGGGATAGCTGCTCGCGATCGACCTTGATCCCTTCATGCTCCATCCGCGCGATCACTGAAACGAGCGGGCGATCGACCAGTTCATAGACGCGGCTGGCCCCTTCATTGGCGATCCGGTTCTTGAAAATCTTCCACAGCCGCAGCGTGACGTCCGCATCTTCGGCGGCATATTCGGTCGCCTTGTCCAGCGGGACTTCGGCAAAGCTGATCTGGTTCTTGCCGCTGCCGCAGACATCCTTGAAGCTGATGCAGACATGGTTGAGGTGGGTGCGGGCCGCTTCGTCCATGCCGTGGCCCGCAAGGCTTTGTCCTGCGTCCAGATCGAAGCTCATGACGATGGTATCGTCATAGGGTGCGATCTCGATGCCGTGGCGGCGCATGACCGTCAGGTCATATTTCAGATTCTGGCCGATCTTGAGGACGCTGTCGTCCTCCAGCAGCGGCTTCAACTTCGCGAGGACCAGGTCTTTGGGCAGTTGGTCGGGCTTTTCCGCGAACATGTCCTTTCCGCCATGACCGACCGGGATGTAGCAGGCCGCGTTGGGGCCGACGGCCATGCTGATGCCGACCAGCGCGCAGGACACGCAATCGAGCATGTCGGTTTCGGTATCGACGGCGACGAAGCCCTCGGCATGCGCGGCGGCGATCCAGCGGTCGAGCGCTTCTTCGCTCACCACTGTCTCGTAAAGGCTGCGGTCGATTGGCGGTTCTTCTTCGAGAACCGGCGCGCCGGGCGGTGTCGATTCCGTAACGGCGAGCGCGGCGGTCGCTACCGCAACCGCAGCGGCGGGCGCGCCAAGGCGGGTAAGGAGCGACTTGAAGCCATGATGTTCCAGGAAGTTCTGGAGCGGCTCGGGCGGGATGCCCTTGAGCGTCAAATCCTCCAGCGGCTCTGGCAGGTCCATGCCGTCGTGCAGCGCCACCAGCCTGCGCGACAGGCGGGCCATGTCGGCATGGGCGATCAGGTTTTCCTGCATCTTCGACTTCTTCATCGAAGGGGCAGCTTCCAGCGCCGCTTCCAGGCTGCCATATTCGCTGATCAGCTTGGCGGCGGTCTTGGGGCCGATGCCAGGGATGCCGGGGACATTATCGACGCTGTCGCCCATCAGCGCCAGGACGTCGCCCAACTGCTCCGGCTGAACGCCGAACTTGGTCATCACATAGTCCGCGCCGCGCCGCTCATTCTTCATCGTGTCGTACATGTCGACGCCGGGCTGGATCAGCTGCATCAGGTCCTTGTCGGAACTGACGATGGTCACGTGCCATCCCGCCGCGACGGCGGCCTTGGTATAGCTGGCGATGATGTCGTCGGCTTCGAAACCCGCTTCCTCGATGCAGGGCAGCGAAAAAGCGCGGGTCGCGTCGCGGATCATCGGGAATTGCGGGACCAGGTCTTCGGGCGCGGGCGGACGGTTCGCCTTATACTGGTCGTACATGTCGTTGCGGAAGGTGTGGCTGCCCTTGTCCAGTACCACGGCGAGGTGGGTGGGCCCTTCCGCCTTGCCCAGTTCCTCGGCCAGCTTCCACAGCATGGTGGTATAGCCATAAACCGCGCCGACCGGCTGGCCATGCTTGTTGGTGAGCGGTGGAAGCTGGTGATAGGCGCGGAAGATATAGCCGCTGCCATCGACAAGATAGAGGTGATTCTGGGACATGGCGCAGGGGATAGCGGGTTATCCCGGGGCGCTCCAGTGCGGTTGTTGGCCCGTCCGCCTTGCCTCGACAGGCGAGGGACGCATCGAAAAGCGCTGGGCGCGCAACGATGTAATCGAACTTATCGCCGTCTCCCTCGTTCTTAGCTCACCAATATGGAGACGAGCCATGAAGAAAATGATTTTGCTGGTTACAGGTTTGGCGGCCGCGGCCAGCGTCGGCGGCTGCGCGCGCGAAACGACGCGTGACGGCCTGCGCGGTGCCGGGATCGGCGCGGTGGGTGGCGCTGTAGCAGGCGCATTGGTTCCTGGCCTTGGCGTTGCCGAAGGCGCAGCGATCGGCGCTGCAGGCGGTGCGGCCGTGGGCGTCGCGACTTCGGACGGCGACCGCCGGTGGCAGCGCGACCGTCGCGGCCGCGAATATTATATCGATCGCAACGGCCGCCGCGTTTACCGTTAATCGGCATCGCGCCGTGCAGGATGCACGGACATCAACAAAATGAAGAATATCTGGGCGCAGCGGTGGCCGGGGTCTGGCAAGGTCGCTCCGGCGATCGCTGCGCTCGTCGTCAATTTTCTGATCGGCTATGCCCTGATTTCGGGGCTGCGCGTTGGCCCATTATGGCGGGCGATAACGGATGATGCGCCACTGACTCTGCTGAATCTCGCGCCGCCGGTCGATTCTGAGCCAGAACCCCCGAAAATCGAAAAGCCACGGGAAATCAAACCCGCTGGCGGCTCCACGCCTGCACCGCAGGTGCGGCCAAAGCCGATAATTGAGGAGAGCGCAATTGTCGCGCCTCCGCCTGTCGTCTCCCTCCCTGCGCCAACATTGCCTGCTCCTGCGGCGTCCACGGAGGCGGCCAACGGGATCGGCGCAGGCGACGAGGGACGCGGCAGCGGATCAGGGCGAGGCGATGGCGCCGGTGAGGGAAGCGGAACCGGTGATGGCGGCGAATTTTCGCGCGCCAGGCAGACCGACGGGCGTTTTCGAAATTCCGATTTCCCCGACTGGCTGCGCGGGGTCGGCCGCCTGAAAATTGGCGTCCGATATGCCATAGGTCCGTCAGGCCGTGTCGACAAATGCGAGATTATTGAAGGCAGCGGCTATGCGGAGGTTGATGCCATGACCTGCCGCATCATCAGGGAGCGTTATCGGTTTCGTCCTGCTCGCGATCCCGAAGGATATGCTGTTACCGAGGTGAGGGAGGAAGATTATCGCTGGCGAGTGCGGTAGAGAAGGCGACCAAGACTTGCCCTGCCGAGCCTTGGCTTATCCTTAAAGCACTTCGCTTGCCCGTTCGGGCGGCCGGGCGATGACCGCGCCTTTTTCGGTAATGACGATGGCCCGCTCGATCAGGATCGGGTGCAGCGCCATGGCGTCAAGGATCGCCTCGTCATCCGTGACGTCTAGGCCGATTTCCTTCACCACCGCTTCGCCCTTGCGGAGCGCTTGCGAGGGGCGGACGCCCGCCTTCTTCAGCACCGCTGCGATTTCGGCGCGAGCGGGCGGGGTCTTGAGATATTCGACGACCTCGACAACAACCTCCGGCGTTTCCTGCAGAATCGCCAGCGCGGCCCGTGACTTGGAACAGCGGGGGTTGTGCCAGATGGTCGCCTTCATGCCCTGTTACCTGCTGTGCTCGATCGGATTGCCGGACTGATACAGCTCGACTTCCATGTTCGAGAAGAAATATTTGAAATTCCAGTAGGCGTAATAGGGGAGCGCCAGCCCAAGCGTCACCACGCACAGCAGGAGCAGGCCGAGCGACATGATGAAATATTCAAGGAAGTGGCCCGTGAAAACAATCTTTCCCTTTTGCATTCCCGTTCCCCCCATTGAACAAATCTGAAAATTCCGGCCCGCTTATTCGTCGCGGGCCAGCCATTCCTCCAGCCACTTGATCGTGTAGTCGCCATTCAGGAACTCCGGGTCTCGGAGCAGCTTCTGGTGCAGGGGGATCGTGGTCTTCATGCCTTCGATCACATATTCCTCCAGCGCGCGGCGCAATCGCATGATCGCCCCTTCGCGCGTTCGGCCATAGACGATCAGCTTGCCGATCATGCTGTCGTAATAGGGTGGCACCTTATAGCCCTGATACAGGCCACTATCGACGCGGACATGCATGCCGCCGGGGACATGATAGCTGGTGACGGTGCCGGGCGACGGCGCGAAGGTCCGGGGATCTTCGGCGTTGATGCGGCATTCGATGGCGTGGCCCTGAAACTCGATATCCTGCTGCTCGACCGACAGCGGCTTGCCCTCGGCAATGCGGATCTGTTCACGGACCAGGTCGATGCCGGTGATCATTTCGGTTACCGGATGCTCCACCTGCAGGCGGGTGTTCATCTCGATGAAGTAGAATTCGCCATTTTCCCACAGGAACTCGATCGTGCCCGCGCCGCGATAGGCCATGTCGGCCATCGCCTTGCGCACCACTTCGCCCATCTGGTTCCGCTCGGCGGTGGAAAGGACGGGTGAGGGCGCTTCCTCCAGCACCTTCTGGTGGCGGCGCTGGAGCGAACAGTCGCGCTCGCCCAGATGGATGGCGTTGCCCTTGCCGTCGCCGAACACCTGGAATTCAATATGCCGGGGGTTGCCCAGATATTTTTCCATATAGACGGTATCGTCGCCAAAGGCGGCCTTTGCTTCCGAACCCGCCTGCTTCATCAGCGTTTCAAGCTGGTCTTCGGAAGGCACGACCTTCATGCCGCGCCCGCCGCCGCCCGAAGCTGCCTTGATCAGGACGGGATAGCCGATCTTCGTCGCGACCTCCCTCGCCTCATCGAAGCTGGAAAGCGCGCCATCCGATCCGGGGACCAGCGGCAGGCCCAGTGCGCCTGCGGTCCGCTTTGCCTCGACCTTGTCGCCCATGATGCGGATATGTTCGGGCTTGGGACCGACGAAGGCGATGTTATGCGCCTCCACGATTTCCGCGAACTGCGCATTTTCCGACAGGAAGCCATAGCCCGGATGGATCGCATCCGCGCCGGAGATTTCCGCGGCCGAAATGATCGCCGCGACGTTCAGATAGCTGTCCTTGGCCGCGGGCGGGCCGATGCAGATCGCCTCGTCGGCGAGCCGCACATGCATGGCGTCGGCGTCGGCGGTGGAATGGACCGCGACCGTCTTGATGCCCATTTCGTGGCAGGCGCGATGGATGCGGAGCGCGATTTCGCCCCGGTTGGCGATCAGCAGCTTTTCGATGGCCATGGAGTTACGCGGCCTTATTCGATGACGATCAGCGGCTGGTCATATTCGACCGGCTGGCCATTTTCGACCAGCACCGCCTTGACCGTGCCCGATGCGGGAGCCGGAATGGCGTTCATTACCTTCATCGCTTCGACGATGACCAGCGTTTCGCCCTGCTTCACGGTCGAACCGACGCTGACGAAGGGCGCCGCGCCCGGCTCGGCAGCCAGATAGGCGGTGCCGACGATCGGCGAACGCACGGCATTGCCCGAAGGCAGCGCCGGTTCAGCCGAGGCGGCGGCAGGCGCGGGCGCTGCGGGCGCGGCCATCGGGGCCGGGGCATGCATATAGGCGGGAGCGCCGCCACCGCCGCCGGCCTTGCGCGCGACGCGGATCTTGCGATCGCCGTCCTCCACCTCGATTTCCGTCAGGTTGGTGTCGTCGAGCAACGCGGCGAGATCCCGCACCAACTGCACATCCACCTGCATTGCGCCCTTTTCCTGCTTGTCGTTCATTTGAAGTCCCTGGACGGTGAATATCGTTACTGCTGCCCGCGCCTATGCGTATTTGGGGCCAAGCGCAACTTTTGAGCGCCAAAATGACCGGGCGCCTACAATTCCAGCGCCGCTTCGAGCGCCAGCATGTAGGACATTGCGCCAAAGCCCGCCACGGTTCCCTTCGCCGCCATGCCGACATAGCTTTTATGACGGAATGGCTCGCGCATGTGCGGGTTGGACAGATGGACTTCGATGACGGGCACGCTGATGCCCTTGATCGCGTCATGCAGCGCGACCGATGTGTGCGTCAGGCCGCCCGGATTGATGATGACGGCATGGGCGCCCTCTGCATGCGCCTCCTGCAGCCAGTCGATCAGATGGCCTTCATGGTTGGACTGGCGGAAATCGACCTCGACATGGGCGCGGGTCGCCGCATCCTCCATCCGTTCGGCAATATCGTCCAGCGTATCATAGCCGTAGATTTCCGGCTCCCGCGTGCCCAGCATGTTGAGGTTCGGGCCGTTCAACACATAGATTTTGCGCGCGTCGGCCATGGCAGTCCCCCTTATGGTTGCGAGTGGGGCACTGCCGCCCCTATATGCGCCCTGACCTTTAGCCTTTCGTGTCGCGCCAAGTCGAGACACCTTCTTTGCCGGGAACAAAGCATTGCACGTCGACGGAACCCTATCCATCCACATCAACGGCGAGCATCGCCGGGTGCGCGCGGGCCTCACGCTGGCCGAACTGGCGAGCGAACTGGGGTTCGTGCCTGAAAAGGTGGCGGTCGAGCGGAACCTTGAAGTCGTGCCCCGTTCCACCCTGACGCAGGTGCTGGTGGAGGATGGCGACGAACTGGAAATCGTGCATTTCGTCGGCGGTGGCGATGTGTCGGCTGTCGAGGGCGACAACTGGACCGTGGCGGGCAAGACCTTCCGGTCGCGCCTGATTGTCGGCACGGGGAAATACAAGAATTTTGAACAGAATGCGGCGGCGGTCGCGGCTTCGGGGGCGGAAATCGTCACCGTCGCGGTGCGGCGCGTCAATGTGTCGGACCCCAATGCGCCGATGCTGACCGACTTCATCGACCCGAAGAAGATCACCTACCTGCCCAACACCGCGGGCTGCTACACCGGCGAGGAGGCGATCCGCACGCTACGCCTGGCGCGCGAGGCGGGCGGTTGGGATCTGGTCAAGCTGGAGGTGTTGGGCGAGGCGCGGACGCTCTATCCCGACATGGTGGAAACGCTGCGCGCGACAGATATTCTCGCCAAGGAAGGCTTCAAGCCGATGGTCTATTGCGTCGATGATCCGATCGCCGCGAAACGGCTGGAGGATGCGGGCGCGGTGGCGATCATGCCGCTGGGCGCGCCCATTGGATCGGGCCTGGGCATCCAGAACCGCGTGACCATCCGGCTGATCGTTGAAGGCACCAAGCTGCCGGTTCTGGTCGATGCGGGCGTCGGCACCGCGTCGGAAGCGGCCGAGGCGATGGAGCTTGGCTGTACCGGCGTGCTGATGAACACGGCGATAGCCGAAGCGAAAGACCCGGTGCTGATGGCGGCCGCCATGAAGGCGGGGGTGGAGGCAGGGCGCATGGCCTACCGCGCGGGCCGGATGGGCAAGCGGCTCTATGCCGATCCGTCCAGTCCGCTCGCCGGACTGATCTGATCACAGGCCGGGCGCAAATTTCGCCATCGCAGCAAATTGACCGTCCGGCCACTACCTCTTATGGCGCTCGATAAAGTTCAGGAGGAGGCTGGCGATGGTGAAGAAACTATACCCCGATGCTGCGAGTGCGTTGGAGGGCCTTCTCTTCGAGGGCATGCATCTGTGCGCAGGCGGTTTTGGCCTGTGCGGCATCCCGGAGCGTTTGATCGACGCGATCCGCGACAGCGGTGTCAAGGATCTGACGATCGCCTCCAACAATGCCGGCATCGACGGCGAGGGGCTGGGCAAGCTGCTGCGCACGCGACAGGTGAAGAAGATGATCTCTTCCTATGTCGGCGAGAACAAGGAATTCGAGCGGCAATATCTTTCAGGCGAGCTGGAAGTCGAATTTTGCCCCCAGGGCACGTTGGCGGAGCGTTGCCGTGCAGGCGGCGCGGGTATTCCGGGCTTCTACACCAAGACCGGTGTCGGCACGGCGGTGGCCGAGGGCAAGGAAGTGAAGAATTTCGACGGGCAGGATTATATCCTGGAACGCGGCATCTTCGCCGACGTCGCCATCATCAAGGGCTGGAAGGCCGACGAAAGCGGCAACCTCATCTTCCGCAAGACCGCGCGCAATTTCAATGCGCCGATGGCAACCGCCGCCAGAATCTGCGTCGCCGAGGTTGAGGAAGTGGTGCCGGTCGGGAGCCTTGACCCCGACAGCATCCATTTGCCCGGCATCTATGTGAAGCGCATGATTATCGGCGCGCCCTATGACAAGAAAATCGAATTCCGCACCGTGCGCCAGAGGGAGACCGCGTGATGGCTCAGGAAACCAAAGGCTGGACCCGTGACGAGATGGCCGCGCGGGCGGCGAAGGAGCTGAAGGACGGCTTCTACGTGAATTTGGGCATCGGCATTCCGACACTTGTCGCAAACCATATCCCGGCGGGCGTGGAAGTGACGCTGCAATCGGAAAACGGCATGCTCGGCATCGGTCCCTTCCCCTATGAGGGTGAGGAGGATGCCGACCTCATCAATGCGGGCAAGCAGACGATCAGCGAGCTGCCCAGCACGGTCTATTTCTCCAGCGCAGACAGTTTCGCCATGATTCGCGGCGGGCATATCGACCTCACCGTGCTGGGCGCGATGGAAGTCGGGGAAAATGGCGACATCGCCAACTGGATGATTCCCGGCAAGATGATCAAGGGCATGGGCGGCGCGATGGATCTGGTCGCGGGCGTCAAGAAGATCATCGTCGTCATGGAACATACCTCCAAGAACGGCGATCCCAAGTTCATCCCGGCCTGCACCCTGCCGCTGACGGGCAAGAATGTGGTCGATATGATCGTCACCGACCTTTGCGTGTTCCAGCGTCCCGATCATGACAGCCCGTTCAAGCTGGTCGAACTCGCACCGGGCGTGACGGCGGAGGAAGTCGCCGCTAAGACCACGGCTCATTATCTGAGCTGAGGAATGGTGGCATGAGCCTGGACGGCACCTATGACGAAGCCAATGTCTTCGCCCTGATCCTGCAAGGGAAAATTCCTTCGACCAAATTATATGAGGATGAGCATACATATGCCTTCCTCGACATCCAGCCGCAGTCGAAGGGGCATAGCCTGGTCATTTCCAAATGGTCCAAGGCGCGCAACATCCTGGAGATAGAGGATGAGGCGCTGGCGCAGGTCATGGCCACGGTGAAGAAGGTTGCCGTCGCGACGCGCAAGGCGCTTAATCCTGACGGCATCCATGTCGCGCAGTTCAACGGCGCACCGGCCGGGCAGACCGTCTATCACCTGCACTTCCATATCGTGCCGCGATGGGTGGGCGGGCCGACCGGCTTTTCCGCTCATGCACAGGGCAATTTCGCCGATGCAGCCGATCTGGAAGCGCTGGCGGAAGAGATTCGTGCCCAGTTCTAAGCTGCGGCCCTGTTCCATGACCGGTCTTTTGCGGGTGAGAGGGCGCTGACATGGCGCTGAAGCCGTTTAAGGCGCCGGGCGCCCGGCTGGCGCTACGGTCCAAGCCCGCGCGCCAATATTTCTCCGCCGCAGGGGGAGAGGCGGAGGTGATCCTCGACATCTCGCGCCTGCTGTCGCGCAGTTTCCACGCTGCGCCAACCGGCATCGACCGGGTCGAATATGTCTATGCGCGCGAATTGCTGGAGCGCATGCCGGACAGGCTCGCCTTTGCCGCCGTGCATCCGGCGGGGGGCTATTATGGCCGGCTGAACGAGGCTGCCGTGCGTCAGTTCCTGGCCTTCACCGCCGCGCGGTGGCGTAACAGCACTGCCAGTGATGAGGCGGCGAGCAGGGCGGTCGTCATCAAGCACCTGATCGCGCTGCGCCCGCGCCCCGTGCCGCCTGCCACCCGGCCGCGCGTCTATTTACAGGTGTCGCCCCATCATCTTGACGATCCCGATCAGGTCGGCGCGATCCTGCGGGCGGAAGGCGCGCGTTTCGTGACGCTGGTGCATGATGTCATACCGCTCACCCACCCGGAATTCGCCCGGCCGCAGGGCGCGCAGGAACATCTCCGCCGGGTGCGGACGATCGATCGCTTCGCGCACGGCATCATCGGCAACAGCCAGGCGACCATCGACGCGCTCGCCCCGCACATGACGAGCGGGCTGGAGGGCAGGCAGCTTTGTGTCGCCCATTTCGGCGCCGATCCCCCAGACCTTTTTGGTGGCGAAAGCCATGCCGTGCCGACGCGGCCCTATTTCGTCTATATCTCGACCATCGAGCCGCGTAAAAATCACCTGCTGTTGCTGAACGTCTGGCGGCGGCTGGTGGAGCGGCTGGGGGATGACGCGCCAGTGCTGGTGCTGATCGGGCGGCGCGGCTGGGAAAATGAGAATGTCGTCGACATGCTGGAACGCGCGGAAATATTGCGCGGCCATGTGATCGAAGCGGGCAGCGTGCCGGACACCGAAATGCATGCGCTGATTGCCGGGGCGCGGGCGATGTTGATGCCGTCTTTCGAGGAAGGCTTCGGCATCCCGGTGATCGAAGCGCTGTCGGTCGGCGTCCCCGTGATCTGCAGTGATATCATCGCGCATCGGGAAGTGGGCGGAGAGGCGCCGGACTATCTCGATCCTCTCGATGGCCTTGGATGGATGCGGATGATCGACGCCTATCGCCAGCCGGATTCACCGGAGCGTGCCGCCCAGATGGCGCGCATCGGCGCCTGGCGCGCGCCGCGCTGGTCGGACTATTTCGACGTCATCGCGCGGCTGCTGGACGAGGTGACGGCTTCGGCCTTCGCTTGACGTCGTTCCGGGGGGCGATCATGAAATCCCTGTGCATACTTGCTTTTCCGCTGCGCGCGATGCGGCCTTCATAGAATGAAGGCGCGACCTTTCCTGCGTTCGCCGCCCTTCCCTGGGATCGCGCGGACCGTTGCGGCGGTCAGCGCCGTCGGCGATGCCGTTCATGATGCGTCGGCGGTGCCCGACAGCCTGCTCGATCAGATCGCGCAGGCTCGCGTTGGCGGAACATTCTGGGGCTATCGGCGGGAGGGCGTGAAGCTCGTCGCACGTGCGGGCTGCCCGTTCGATGGTCAGGGGCTGGGCCCTGCGGAAATCGCGATCCTTCCCGTGCGCGAGCGTTCCAGACCCGTAGATCCGTGGAGCCTGGTGGCGCAGGCGCAATCGGTCCACGCCCCTGCCGAGGACGAGCTGGCGATTATTGCCGGCCTGCTGGGCGTGCCGGTGCATGGCCCTGACGGCACCGTGATTGCGCCCGAACGGCTACGCCATTCGGCAAAGCAGGCGATCGCGGCGGCAGCCTATCGCGACTGTTTCAGCGGTGCGGTCGCCACCGCCGAGGATGCGGTGCGGCAGCTTGCCGACTGGCGCAGGCATCTGGACGGCAATCGCGACATCGCCGCCGCCAGCGGCATGGCCCTCTGGAAGCGGGAGGCGATGCGGCGGTTCCTGTGGGATGGGGTGCGTTCGCCCCCCTTCCTGTCTCCTCCGGCGGGATTGCGACGGGCAAGGCGGGCAGGGGGATCGCTGGCGGTCTGGCCCTCGCGCGTTCCTGCCAGTCTGCTGGAAGAAGCCCGCGCGAAGGCCGTGCCGATCGCCCACGTCGAAGACGGCTTCCTGCGTTCCAAGGGGCTGGGCGCTGCACTGACGCCGCCGGGGTCCGTGGTGATCGACCGGCAGGGCATCTATTATGATGCGTCACGGCCAAGCGATCTGGAAAGCCTGCTCGCGACCCATGATTTTCGGCCCGCGCTGGTCGAGCGCGCCCGCCGCCTGCGCTTGGCGATCCGGGCTTCGGGCGTCACCAAATATGGTCAGGAAGCGGGCCGGATGCTCGACCTTCCGACCACGCGGCGGACGGTACTGGTCGTCGGGCAGGTGGAGGACGACCTGTCGGTCCAGCTGGGCGGGGCGGGGGTCGCGGGCAACCTGGACCTGTTGCAACGGGTGCGGCGGGCCGAACCCGACGCTCACATCATCTACCGCCCTCATCCCGATGTGCAGGCGGGGCTGCGGCGCGGACACCTGAGCGATGCGATGGTGCATCGGCATGCCGACGTCCTGGATACCGGCGCGCCACTGATGACGCTGGTTCAGACGGTGGACGAGGTGCATGTGCTGTCGTCCCTCACCGGGTTCGAGGCGCTGCTGCGCGACCGGCCGGTGACGGTGCATGGCATGCCATTCTATGCGGGCTGGGGCCTGACGCGTGACCTGGCCCAGCCGAATGAACGGCGCGGGCGCACGTTGACCATCGACCAGCTTGTCGCCGCCGCCTTGATTCTCTATCCTCGCTATCTGGACCCGGTAACCCGGTTGCCCTGCGGCCCCGAAATCATGGTGGAACGCTTGGGCAGCGGATCGACGTCACCTATTTCATGGCTCATCCGGCTACGGACGCTACAGGGGAAAATACAAAGATTTATGACATTGTCCGCCGAGTATCTTCATGGCTGACAGCCAGACCAAGACCTTCCTTTTCCTGCAGGGCCCACACGGACCGTTTTTTGCGATGCTGGCCGACGCGCTGCGGATGCGGGGGCATGCAGCGCTGCGGATCAACATCAATGGCGGCGACAAGGTCGATTGGCCGGGGGAAGCGACGGACTATCGCGGCTCCTTCCGCAACTGGCCGCTCTTCTTCGACGATTTCATCGTCCAGCATGGCGTCACCGACCTGATCCTCTATGGCGACTGCCGCCCCTATCATGCGTCTGCGCACAAGATGGCGCGGTTGCGGGGCCTGCGCGTCCATGTGCTGGAGGAAGGCTATATCCGCCCGGACTTCATGACGTTGCAGAAGGATGGCGTGAACGGCAACTCCACCCTCCCGCTCGACCCGCAATGGTATCTGGATCAGGCGCGCGACCTGCCGCCGGAAGGCGGACGGGAACCGCAGGTTCCATCGACCTTCCGGCAACGTGCGGTCAACACCACGCGCAACGGGCTGGCGTCGGCGATGATGTGGCCGATCTTTCCCTTCTACCGCACGCACCGGCCGCACAGCTTCCTGCTGGAGGCTGCCGGATGGTTGAAAAAACTGATGCTGCGCAAGAGCGACGTGCGCGCCTCGCACATCGAGTGGGAGAAGGTGAAGGACAAGGCTTTCTTCACCCTGCCGCTGCAACTCGATTCCGATTACCAGATCCGCGTCCACTCGCCCTTCGGCAATATGCGCGCTGCGCTGCGCTTCGTGATCAAGAGCTTCGCCCGCTATGCGCCGGAGGGCACATCCCTGCTCGTGAAGCGGCATCCGCTCGATTCGGGGCTGGTCGCTTGGGAGCGGCTGACCCGCCGCCTTGCCGCTCGCTATGGCGTGGAAGACCGCGTCTATTATCTGGCTGATATGGACATTGCCCAGGTGGTGGGGCGGTCACTCGGCGTTGTCACGGTGAACAGCACAGTGGGCACACTGGCGCTCAACAAGGGCAAGCCGGTGCTGGTGCTGGGCCATGCGGTCTACAAGGTGCCGGGCGTCGTCTACAAGGGCACGTTGGACGAATTCTGGATCAATCCTGGCGCTCCCGACCAGGCGCTCTATGCCGCTTTCCGCCGGGTGCTGATCGACCGCTGCCTGATACGCGGCGGGCTGCTCAGCGATCAGGGCCTTGCGATGCTGGTGAGCAATGCGGTGCAGCGTCTTTGCGCGGAGCCGCCGTCTGCGGAAGGGGCGTGGCAGGCGCGTGTCAGGCGCGGCAATCTGGCCAGCGTCAGCTGATCGTTGGCAGCCCGGCGCTGCGCAGCGCCTTATTCAGATAGCGGTGAAAGGCGGCGGCGCGGACTGGCGGCCGCGCCCTCATCCAGGCGAGCGCGACCACGGGCCGCCACAGGCGCAACTCATCCTCTCCGACACCGCTTTCCCGGCGATAGGCTCTGCCCAGATAGCGCGCCGCCCAATCGCGCCATAGCGTAGTGATCGGATCGGCAGGTCCCTCGCCAAAGCGCATCAGCATCTCGCTACGCACCGCATCGGCGGCAGGGGCTCCCGTCGCGGCCTTCGCCCAATCCAGGATGACCAGATCGCCGTTGCTGACGAGAATATTGTCGATATGAAAATCGCCATGCAGCAGCTGGCCGGCGTCGGGCAGGCGATGCAGATATTCGATCGCCGCCCGCTTGATGGCATCGGGGGCCGGGCCATAGTCGATATCGGTCCGCAGCACCGATTTCACGCTCCGCAATCCTGACACGGGCTGGCGATGGACGGCGTGGAGAAGGCTGGCCATGCCGCGCAGCAGGCTGGCCGCCGACAGCGGTTTCCTGCGGATCGCCGCTGCAACCGACACGCCGCTGACCTCCGGGTAGATCAGCGCTGGCTTCTGCCCGACAGTGACGCGGATACGCGGCGCGGCGGTCGGCAGGCGCAGCGATGCCGCCATTCCTGCCGCGGCCATTTCCCGCGCTATCATCTCTTCGGACACGGCGGCGTGGAAAATCTTGATGACCTCTCCCCCGCCGATCCTGAACACTTCGGAGCTTTTCCCGCGGCCCAGCAGCGTCCAGTCGCTCCCTATCTCATCGAACATGCGCTGCGTCATTTCCTTGGGCCTATGGATTTGCCGATCCGCCAATTGATGGTAGCTGCGGCCGACAAGGATTCCAGGAGCTTGCCCCCATGAAAGAGTTGATCGCCTTCGATCTCGACGGAACGCTGGCGGAAAGCAAGCAGCCTCTTGAGCAGGAAATGGGCGATGCGCTCGCCGATCTGCTGACGGTTGCCCATGTCGCGGTGATTTCGGGCGGCGACTGGCCGCAGTTCGACAAGCAGGTCGCCAGCCGCCTTCCGGCCCGCGCGGATCTGGCGCGGCTATGGCTGATGCCGACCACGGGCACGAAGCTCTACACGCATCGGAACGGCGCATGGTCGCCGGTCTATGCCGAACTGTTCGACGACGCGCAAAAGCAGAAGATTCTCACCGCCTTTGACGAATCGCTCGAAGCGACCGGCTTCGTTCCACAGGAAACCTGGGGCGATCGGATCGAGGATCGCGGCAGCCAGATCACCTTTTCCGCATTGGGACAGCAGGCGCCGGTCCATGCGAAGGAAGGATGGGACCCGGACTTCGCCAAGCGCCGCATCATCCAGGCCGACCTGCGTGAACGCCTGCCCGGCCTGTCGATCAACATGGGCGGCGCGACGTCGATCGACATCACGCGGGAAGGGGTGGACAAGGGCTATGGCCTCAAGAAACTGCGCGACGCGAGCCGCATCGCGCTGGACGCCATGATGTTCATCGGCGACGCGATCTTTCCCGGCGGCAATGACTATCCTGCCAAGCAGATTGGCCTGGACACCGTGCGCGTGCGTGATCCGCAGGAAACGCTGTCCGTCGTCGCCGCGATCGTCGCGTGCCAGAAATGACCCGGCCCGGCTGACGCAGGCTGATGGCTATCGTCCGAACGCTTTGCGGTCAGTGCGCGGTCGGTTGTGGCGTGCGCGCCGTGACGGACGAAGGGCGCAGCCTGTCCTTCGAAGGCGATCCGGTGCATCCGGCCAATGGCGGGCTGCTGTGCCCGCAAAGCGATGCGCTCGCCGCGATGTCGTCCCTCGATGGACGGCTGCTTCACCCGATGCTGGATGGCCAGCGCATCGGCTGGCAGCGCGCGATCGGCCATGCGGTCCGGCGCCTGAAGGATGTACTGGCCAGGCATGGCCCCGACAGCGTCGCGATGCATGTCGCAGGCAATCTGCTGACCGAAGACTATTATGTCGCCAACAAGCTGATGAAGGGCTTCGTCGGCTCTGCCCATATTGACGGCCCCAGCTGGCAGGATGGTGGCATGGAGGCCGCCTATCGCGCTGGGCTGGGCGAAGATGTCGTGCCCGGAAGCTATGAGGATGTGGACCGGGCCGACCTGATCCTCGCCGTGGGCGCTTCTACGCTGCTGCGGCATCCGGTGCTGGTTGATCGCATTCGGATGGCGCGCGAGCATGGGGACGCCAGGCTCATCCTCTTGACCGATGGGCAGGATGCGCCGGAAGTTGCGGCGGATTTGCACCTGTCCATCGTGCCGGGCAGCGCCGCCGCCATGCTGTCCGGCCTGCTGCTGCACGGCCATGACAGCGGTCTGCTGGCGGTCGATTTTCTGTCGCGCCATGTGTCCGTATCGGAGGATTTCTGGACCCGCTTGCGGCCCGATCATGATCTCTGGTCGGTGGGCCGCCGCTGCGGACTGGCCCCTGCCGACGTCCGCGCCTTCTACGATCTGTTCGCCTCAACGCGGCGCGTAGTGACGCTATACGGCCCGGCTGCGGGGGAGGAGCATGACCAGCGCCTGCCCCAGGCGATCCTGAACCTGTATCTGGCGATGGGCTGGATCGGAACCCCCGGCGCCGCGCCGATCGGCATCGCCCGCGCGCCCAATGCGATGGGCGAGCGCGAAGTGGGGTGCGACAGCGGGCAACTCGCCGCGCATCGGGACTTTTCCACCCACTCAATCGCCCAGGCCGCGCGCTTCTGGGGCGCGCAGCGGATGGCGGAGCAGCCCGGCCTGACTGGCGCGGCGCTGGCTGGAGCGATCGGGGATGGGCAGATAAAGCTGCTCTGGCTGCTGGGCGGTCTGCCGCCCCTTGGCAATCCGCTGCGCGCGACGCTGGGCAAGCTGCCCTTTGTCATCCTGTCCACGCCCTGGCTTGAACCGGGCCTGCCGCCGGAGGGCCTGCTGGCTCTGCCTTCGCCCGTCTGGATCGAAAAGGATGGCACCGTAACGGGCGCCGACCGGCTGATCAGCCGTCAACGCCGCCTTTTCCCCCTGCCTGGTGAGGCAAGGCCGGACTGGTGGAGCCTGACCCAGGTCGCGCGGTCGATGGGATGGCATGACGCCTTTCACTATGAGCGGCCCGCCGAAATCTATCGTGAGCATGCGCGGCTGACCGCTTATCGGAATGAGGGCGAAAGGCTGCTGAACCTGCGCCGTCATGCGCCGATCTCCAACCCGGCCTATGATGAACTGACGCCATGGCGCTGGGGCGAGTTGCCGTTTGACGGCGGGCATTTCCTTAACCCCGATGGCAAGGCCCGGCTGCTTATCTAGCCGCCCCGCGCGATGCCCTTCAGGTGGTGGAGCAGCAGGTCGCCATTCGCTTCCCAGGTGAAACGCAGCGCCGTGTCGCGCACCGCTTCCCGTTCGGGCGGGTGCGTCAGAAGGTCGCCGATGGCCGTCGCGATGGCATCCGGATCCCGATCGACGATATGGCCCGCTTCCGGCCGGTCGAGCAGTTCGCGCGCTCCGCCCACATCCGTAATGACGATCGGCGTGCCGCAGGCGAGCGATTCGACCCAGGCATTGGCCAGCCCTTCGGACGAGGAGGGGAGGGCCATGACATCGGCGGCGGCGTAGATACGTGGCAGCCGGTCATGCGGAACGGATCCCAGAAAGCCTATGCGCCGATCGACGCCCAGTTCCTCCGCCTGTTTTTCCAGCGCGCGGCGATATTGCCCCTGTCCCGCGAACAGCAGCGTGACGCCCGGCAGGCGGGGAAGCGCCTGCACCAGCAGTTCCTGGCCCTTGCGAGGGATAAGCGCACCGACGCAGAGGATCACCGGCCCTTCAAATCCCAACGCTTCCTTGGCCGCGGCGCGATCGGCGATCTCGAAGCGGTCCAGATCGACCCCGGTATAATGGACGCGGATTTTTTCGGCATCCATGCCCATCTTGATCATCGACCGGCGCATCGCGCTGGATACCGCCAGCAGGCCGGACGCGCCGTCCCCGGCTCGCTTGACCAGGCCGCGCGTGTCCCTGCGCCTGCCCCAATAATGGATGTCCGCGCCGCGCGCCTTGACCGAATAGGGGATACCGAGCGCGCGCGACAGGCGCTGCGCGACCGGGCCATCGGGAAAGAAGAAGCTGGCGTCGATGACGTCGAAGGGCTGCTGTTCGTGCAGATGCTGGATCAGCGGCAATATGGCCCGCGTCATGTTCCGCACGTTGATGCGCGCGCCGATCTTGGGAATGGTGGAAAAAAGCGGGCGATAGACGGTCAGGTCCTGCCATCTTTCCTTGCGCGGCAGGGCGCGGAGGGCGGCATAGTGATCGGAAAGCCCGATCGGCCAGATGGGGACGCCCAGCGGCGCTACGACCGTCACCGTCACATCCGGGCGGCTGGCTAGCTCGCGGGCTTGGCGCTCGACGAACACCCCGAAATTGGGCCGGCTCATGTCCGGGAAGAGCGTCGATAGCGTAAGGACATTCAGCGTCATGCCGTCTCCCTTATGGCATCGCGGTTAATTGAGAGTTAGGGCTGAAGCATCGCCTTGGCTATAATTGTCTCACCAACTGCACTGCGACTGCGCCCCAGGGTGGGTCGCTGATCACCTGCTGGCGGCTGCCGCTGCCCAGCGGCAGGATGTGCAGCCTGTCGCCTTCGCGGCCGATCAGCCTGCCGAACAGGAAGCGCCCGGCCTGTCGCGGCAACAGGATGTCGCGGTTGAGCGCGCTGGCAAATTCATCGGGGCCGATCCGGCGGCACCAGATTTCGTCGCCGCTGCGATAATCGCCGATGCTCGCCGACACCTGCACGCCGATCATGGCGTCGGCAGGCACGGGCGGCGGAAAGGACAGGCTGCGGGTCGGCGCTCGCGCGCCTTCCGGGCCTAGAAGCGCGGCGACCGGCACGATGCTTTGCCCCGGCAGCGCCACCAGTTCGGATGATCCCACGCCCAGCGCCTGGGCTATGCGGTTCAGCCAGTTGACCGATACGGTTCGCGTGCCCGTTTCCAGCCTGCCGATCGTCTGCGCCGTGGTCGGCGGCTGGCAAAGGGCAGCGACCTGCTCCAGCGTCAGCCCCTTTGCCTTGCGAACCTCTCTGATGCGGGTAATCATGCCTGTTCCAGATTTTACCTATTTGGTTTTTCGACTTTCCTACAAATGGTTCGTCATGGCAAGGCGATTCCTGTCATTCGTCTATCAGGAGGGCCAGATGCGGAATCAGTGCGTGGAGCAGAAGATCGAGGACCCGGCCGGACATGTCCAGACAGTGGCCATCAATATCGGCGAATCGCCGATCTCCTGGCTTCACGCTCGCGGGCATTTGAGCGAACGCCAATATCGCGCGGGCGAACTGCTGCGCGCGGACTGGGAAAGGGCGGGACTTGGTCCTCGCGTCACGATGCGATGGGATGCCGCGCCCGCCAGCGGCAGCCGAAGGGGCGGGACAGGTGCGCCCGACCCGACGGTGGCTCAGATGTCGGCCCGCGAACGCTTCCACGCCGCCATCGCTGCGGCAGGACCGGGGCTGAGCGACATATTATGGCGCGTCGCCTGCGCGGGCGAAGGGCTGGTCGCGGCGGAACGCGCGCTCGGCTGGCCCAGCCGGGCGGGCAAACTCGTGCTGACCCTGGCGCTGGATCGGGTGGCGAACTGGTACAGGGTGCCCTAAGCCGCCTAACGCGCTATTTCAGCGCCCAATAGCAGCAGCAGCTTTACGTCGATCGCAAAACCCTCGGCGCGCCAGGCGGCGATCTGGCTGGTGATGTTGGCGAGGGGCACGCGGTGGACGCGAATATCCTCACCATCCACGCCGCCGCCTTCGCCGGTCTTGCGCAGGTCGTGGGCGCGGAACAGGCAGAAGCTTTCCGACACCATGCCGGGCGAACTGTAGAAATCGCCCGCCGCTTCCATCCGCCCCGCGCGATATCCCGTTTCCTCCTCCAACTCGCGCGTTGCGGCCAGGGCGGATTCCTCGCCTTCCTCATCATCGCCGACAAGGCCAGCGGGCAGTTCGATGCAACGGCGGCCCAGCGGCACGCGGAACTGATCGACCAGCAGGACATGGCGCGTGCCGTCCGCGTCCTCGTCGATCGCCAATATGACGGCGGCGTGGATGCCACGTGCGCGTCCGACATATTCCCACCTGCCGCGTCGCTTGGCAGTGATGAAACGGCCCGACCACATGATTTCCTCTGCGGCGGCCATGTCCTGTTCGCTCATAATTCGATCAGCCTGTCTGGCAATTCATTGGGATTGTCGGCGCTGCGCGGGAAATGGCGGGCCAGCACGGCGCCCACCTGCCGGACGGCTTCCGCCATGCCATCGCCAGTGCGGCCGTCGCGCACGGCATCGATCATCGCCGCCATCGCATCGCCCCAGACGTCCGGGGTCACTTTCTGATTGATCGCCGCGTCCGCGATGATTTCGGCGCGGTGCTCATCAAGGGAAAGATAGATGAGGACGCCCGTCTGCGCCTTGGTCCGGCCCAGTGCCACCGCACGGAACAGGGTCATCGCCCGTCGCCGCACCCGCCGCGCCTTGGTCGTCCGGGGCGTGAGCGCAAGCCGCAGCGGCATCCAGGCAAGGATGTAGCGCACGGCCAGGAATGTCACGAGGAGCAGTCCCAGCAGGACCGTCAGCAGTTTCCAGTCTTCAACCTCATGCTCCCAACTGAGCAGCAGCCAGGAGCAGAGTGCCCGGAAATGCGCGGGGAATGCGGCCGCGATGGAAAGCGCCACGAATACCGCGCCGATGGCCCAATGCAGTCCGGCGTCATGATAGGCGTCGGATCGCCGGGCGACGATCGTCACGATCTCGCCATCGGTTTCCTGTTCCGCCTGGGCCACCGCATGGGTGACCAGATCATGGTCGGCCTGGCTCAAACGAAGACGCATCACCATCCCCCCGACGCGCCGCCGCCGCCGCCACTGCCGCCGCCGCCGGAAAAGCCACCGCCTCCCCAACCGCCGCCACCGCCGCCCCAGCTGTCGCCCGATCCCCAGCCAGATCCGCCGACGCCCGGGCCCCAGATGACGATCGGCCCCGCGCCGCCGCGATAACGCCTGCCGCCGCGCCGCCCGAAGATCGTCGGCACGATGATGAAGGCCGCAATAGCGATCCAGAAGATCAGGATGAGGGGGCTGCCGCTGCCCCGGTTGCCTTGCTGTGCCTTTTCCGCCGCCAGCGCCTGTGCCCGTGCCTCATCGGGTGGCAGGCTGAGAAGGGTTATGAGAGCATTGGTCCCGGCCTCAATGCCACCCGCCATGTCGCCCGCCTTGAAGCGCGGCGTGATGGAATTGCGGATGATCTGGGACGACAGGGCGTCGGTCAATATGCCCTCCAGCCCATAGCCCACCTCGATGCGTACCTTGCGCTCCCTGGGCGCGACGATCAGCAGCGCGCCGTCATTGCGCTCCTTGTCGCCGACGCCCCATGCACGGAGCAGGCGGTAGCCATAATCGGATATGTCATAGTCCTGCAGGCTGGGCAGCGTGGCGACCACCACTTGTCGGCCGCTTTCCTTTTCCAATGCCGCCAGCCGTTCCGTCAGCGCCTGTTCCTGCGCGGGTGAAAGCAGCGCGGCGTCATCCACCACCCGCCCCGTCAGCTTGGGAAATGTCTGCCCTTGCGCCGCCGGTATCCACACCAGCAGTGCAAGGATCAGGATCAGGCGGCGGATCATGCGCGCTTCAGTTGCCGAAATCGACCTTGGGCGCTTCATCGGCTCCCGGAGTAGTCGCCTGGAACGGCGTCATCGGTTTTGCGCCATGGATGATCTTGGCGCCGATCGCGTCAGGGAAGGTGCGAATGAGCGTATTATAGGCGCGAACCGCTTCATTATAGTCCCGGATGGATACGGCGATGCGGTTCTCCGTTCCTTCCAGTTGCGACTGGAGGTCGAGGAAATTCTGGTTTGCCTTCAGGTCTGGATAGGCCTCCACCGAAGCGAGCAACCGGCCCAGCCCCTGACCCAGTTGCGCCTGGGCCTGCTGGAACTGCTGCACCTTGGCCGGGTCCGACAGGTCGTCGGCGCTGACCTGGATGGAGGTCGCCTTCGCGCGGGCCTCGGTCACGCCGATCAACGTGTCCTGCTCCTGCTTGCCGGCCGCCTTGACGGTTGCGACCAGATTGCCGACCAGGTTGGCGCGGCGCTGATATTGGGCCTGGACATCGGCCCATTTCGCCTTGGCCTCTTCCTCGGCCGCCGGAACGCTGTTGATGCCGCAGGCGGACAGCGCGAACGCCGACAGCAAGGGCAAGAGAAACGCAGGGGAAAAACGGCGCAGGATCGTCATGGAACATCCTCGTCTTGTTACGAGGACGGAAATAGGTGGTTGTGGATGCGGGCGCAACGGCTCATCCTGTTAAACATGCAATCACGACAAGGGGTTCGTAAATGGGGCTGATTTCCGAATTCAAGACATTCATAAATCGCGGTAATGTCATCGACCTGGCGGTGGGTGTCATCATCGGCGGGGCCTTTGCCACCATCACCAAGTCGGTGACCGATGATCTCATCATGCCGTTGATAGGCTTCCTGTTCGGGGGTGCCGACTTTTCCAGCTACTTCATCCGGCTCGGCGATATTCCGCCTGAGTTCAAGGGCGATCCCGGCAGCTATGCCGATTTGAAGGCTGCTGGCGTCGCCATGCTGGGATGGGGCGAGTTCCTGACCGTGCTCGTCAATTTCCTGATCCTGGCGTTCATCATCTTCCTGCTGGTGAAGGCGGTGAACAGGCTGATGCCGAAACCCGGCGAAACCGCGCCCGCAGCCACGCCGGAAGACATATTGTTGCTGCGGGAAATTCGGGACAATCTGAAAAAATAAGTCGTTTCTGCGACGAAAGGAGTCCTGCGATGGGAACCATCTGCCGTGCGACCAGTTGATCGCGGTCAGAGTTCCGGGTGCACTGTGCTGCCGGGCCTCTTGCCGAATGACGTCAGCCCCTGGGGGGCGCAACAGGAGAAAACGCCGTGAAAACCATCGTCTCAGTTCTTGGCCTGGCCAGCTTGATCGCGCTTGCTGCATGCGATTCCAAGCAGGAAAACCAGGTCGAGAACGCATACGAGAATCAGGCGGACGCCATCGACAACCAGGCCGATAATATGGAAGAGATGGCCGATAACCTGTCCGGCAACGCCGAAGAGGCTGCTGAAAATGCCGCCGACGCCCTTGAAAACAAGGCTGACGCGACCCGCGAAGCGGGCGAGGCGGCCGGTGACGCCGTTGAAGACAAGGTCAACTAAGCCTTCGCATAACAAGCAAAAGGGCGTCGCGATAAAGGTCGCGGCGCCCTTTTTGCTGCCGGGGCAACGTCTTTAACGGGCCTTTAACCACGCTCTCCCCATGGTGCCGACGCGCGCATCCGTGAAGGCCAAGGGAATGGACGAGTTACTTCAGGAATTCATAGCTGAAACGCAGGAAACGCTGGAAGCCTTGGCAAGCGAGGTCGTCGCGTGGGAAGCGGACCCCGGCGATCGCGACCGGCTGGACGCCATTTTCCGCTTCTTCCACACGGTCAAGGGTAGCTGCGGCTTCCTGAACCTGCCGCGCTTCGAGCGATTGAGCCACGCGGCTGAGGATGTGCTGTCGGAAATCCGCAATGGCAATCGCACTGCCGATCCCGGCACCGTCAGCGCCGTGCTGGGCATCATGGACCGCATCGCCGAACTGGCTGAAGCGGTGGCGATCGGTGCGGCGCTGCCGGACGAAAATGACGATTATCTGATCGGCGCCCTGACGCAGCCGGTGCAAGGCGCAGCGCCCGAGGCGGCGGCCCCTGCGGTGGAAACCACGCGGCAGGGCGGCGCGCAGGCCGTGCCCCGCACCATTCGCCTGCCGCTGTCGCTGATCGACCAGTTGATGAATGGCGTGTCCGACATGGTGCTGGCCCGCAACGAACTGTCGCGCAAGTTGCGGGAGCGGTCGGGCGACCCGGAACTGGAAAGCGCGTTCGAACGGCTGTCGACCTGTGTGGCCGACATGCGCGACGCCATCTCCAAAACCCGTATGCAGCGTGTCGATCGCCTGTTCACCGCCATCCCCCGCATGGTCCGGGATCTTGGCCGCGAACTGGGCAAGAAGATCGACCTGGTCCTTGAGGGCGGCGACGTCGAGATGGACCGCGAAATGGTGGAGATGGTGGTCGATCCGCTCACCCATATCGTGCGCAACAGCATCGACCATGGCATCGAAACGCCCGAGGAGCGCCGTGCGCTGGGCAAGCCGGAAGCGGGCACGCTGAGGTTGCAGGCCCGGCAGTCGGGCAACCAGATCGTCATCGAGATCAGCGACGATGGCCGTGGTATCGACACGGCTCGGCTTGTGGAAAAGGCGGTGGGCGGGGGCAGGCTGTCGCGCGACGCGGCGGTGAAGATGAGCGAGGCCGAAAAGCTGGACCTTATTTTCCATGCGGGCCTTTCGACCGCGCAGGCAGTCACCGCGATTTCGGGCCGTGGCGTCGGAATGGACGTGGTGCGCGCCAATGTCGAACGAATCGGCGGCGTGATCGCACTTCATAGCGAATTTGGCCGCGGGTTGCGCATCATCCTGCGCGTGCCCCTGACGCTGACGATCATTCCTGGCCTCATCATCCGTTCGGGTGGGCTTCATTTCGCGATACCGCGCGCGGCTGTCGTGGAAATATTGCACGATAATAATGAAACGCTGCACGTCGCCGAAGTCGGCGGTGCCAAGATCGCGACGATCCGGTCCGTGCGGCATTCCATGATAGATCTGGAAGATGTTCTGGGGATGCAGAAGCTGGCGCAGGCTGGCCCCCGCGCGATCATGGTCGTGCGTTCCGCGACCGGCGTTCCCTTCGCGCTGGGCGTTGCCGCCGTCGATAATCATGAGGAACTGGTTATCCGGCCCGCTTCGCCGCTGGTGATGGCCACGGGCGTCTATGCCGGCATGACGCTGCCGGACAATGGCAAGCCGATGCTGCTGCTGGATGCGGCGGGGTTGGCGAATGCCGCCTGCCTGCCGAACATTGCCGACGACCGGGCCGACCGTCAGGCGGAAGAAGAGGATGTGCGTGCAGCGCGGACGGAGATGGTCTCCGCGCTCCGCTTTGAAGAACTGTCGGGTGAAAAGCGGCTGATCAAGCTGTCGCTGGTCGAGCGGGTCGAGGATGTCGATGTGACGCTGTTCGGCCGGTCGGGCGCGCGCGCCTTCGTGCGTCTCGATGGCAGGCTGGTGCCTGTCGTCAACGGCGTTCACGCCTTTGCAGCGGACCATGTATCGGCGCTGCGCCTGCGCGATGGCACGCGGGAAGCCTGCTATCCGGTGGCAGCGGTGCTCGATATCGTGGAGATGCCCGCCGTGCCCGACATGGTCGCGATGCACGGCTTGCTGAGCGGCGTTGCGGTGATCGACGGCGAACATCTGGAAGTCATCAATCCCTTCGCCCTGTTCGCCGCCTTGCCCGACGGCCCGCTTGTGGAGCGGACGCGCGGACGCTGCGTGCTGGCGGACAGTCAGGATGGGTGGACGCGCGAGATATTGGCGCCGCTGCTCCGGCAGGCCGGGCACGAGGTCATTCTGGGGCTGCCGCAGGATGAGGCGGTCGATCCGGCCGACATCGTGCTGTGTTCGGACGGCGATTCGTCTCAGGCGGCGGAGATATTGGGTTGCCGCGTCGTGCAGTTGCGCGCCTCGCCACGGCCCACGGGGCCGCAGGACAGCAGCATTTACCGTTATGATCAGGATGCGCTGATGGCCGCCATCGCTGGCGCGCGGCGTTAAGGAGACAGTCGATGGAGCAGCTTTATCTTCTGGCGACCCTGGCCGGCACCCGCGTCGCCGTTGCTGCGCAAGAGGTGGAGGCGGTGGTGAAACTCGCCGATATTTCGCCTGTGCCGGGCATGCCCGCCCATGTGGCGGGGCTGTCGGCACTGCGCAGCCGCGTCCTCACGATCATCGACGTGCCCGCCTTGATACGCGGCACGCCCACGCCATCGGCCCAATGCGGCCTGGCGATCATCGCCGACATCAGCGGGCACAGCTATGGCCTGATGGTCGATGCGGTCCACGACATCTGCCAGGTGCCTGAAGGCGAGCTGCCCCTGCGCGGCCAGCTCGACCGTGCATGGTCGCCCTATGCGCGGGCAATCGTCGAACAGGACGGCCAGCCGCACCTTCTCGTATCGCTCGCCAGCTTCATCGAATCCGGTTTCCTCGCGCAAGCGGCATAAATTTCCGGGCCGTTTACGAATTACTCGGCTTTGGCGGCTAATCTCTTCTTCGCAGGAAGAAAAATCAAAGGGACGCTTCATGAAAAACTGCCTGGTAGTCGATGATTCCAAGGTTATCCGCAAAGTTGCGCGGCACATATTGGAGTCGCTGGACCTGACGGTGACCGAAGCGGTCGATGGACAGGATGCGCTGACCCAATGTGAGGCTTCGGCGCCCGATGTCGTGCTGCTGGACTGGAACATGCCGGTCATGAGCGGCATGGAATTTCTTCAGGCGCTTGCCACGGCGAAAGTCACGGCCCGGCCCAAGATCATTTTCTGCACCACGGAAAATGGCATCGGTCACATCAAGGCGGCGGTGGAAGCAGGGGCCGACGAATATGTCATGAAGCCTTTCGATCGCGAGACGCTTGAAAGCAAGCTGGCGATCGTCGGCGTCATTTAGCGCCTGTTTTTCTCCATTCTCGCTCTTCGTTTCCCATTTTCGTTCGAAAGTCCCCAGATGACCGCCGTCATGCCGATCATGGCCAGCCACAGCAGACCACCGGTCCGCACGATGGTTGTCGATGATTCGGTCGTTGTGCGGACGGTCATCGAACGGATATTGAACGGCGATCCCGCCTTTTCCGTGGTTCACAAGACCAGCAGCGCCGAACAGGCGTTGGGCTTTCTCGCCGGGAATGATGTCGATCTGGTTCTGCTGGACATCGAACTGCCGGGGCAGAGCGGGCTGTCGGCTCTGCCAGCCTTCCTGCGTGCCAATCCGCGTGGGAAGGTGGTCATCCTTTCGGGCAATTGCCAGGAAGGCAGCGCGGCGGCGATCGAGGCGCTGGCGCTTGGCGCAAGCGACATTCTTGCCAAACCCGGCAGCGGCAGCTTTGGTGAGACGTTTCCCCAATCGCTGATCGAACGCCTGTCCCGCCTGTTCGGCGGCAATACCGCTACCCAGGGCGACGCGCAGCCCCTTCAGATGGCTGCGGCGCAGGCGAATGCGCCGCTCGCCTGCCTGGGTATCGGGGCATCGACCGGGGGCATCCACGCGCTCAGCCAGCTGTTTGCCGGCATGTCCGCGCCGCTCGGCGTGCCGATCCTGCTCACGCAGCATCTGCCGGTCAGCTTCACATCCTATTTCGTTCAGCAGCTTGCGCGGATGACCAGCCTGCGGGTGAAGGTCGCCGAACAGGGAGAGATTCTGAAGCCCGATACGGTCTATGTCGCGCCGGGCGACGCCAATCTTCAGGTGCGTCGCGGTCTTTGTGATCGCGTAATGGTCGTCTTGAGCCCTCAGCGTACGGCCGCGGGCAATCTGCCCGGCGTCGATCCGATGTTCGCCAGCATGGCGGAAGCCTATGGGCCAGGTGCGGCGGGAGTCGTGCTTACCGGCATGGGGCGCGACGGCACCGTGGGCGGACGCGACATCGTCGCCGCGGGCGGCTGGATCGTCGCCCAGAATGAAGCGAGCAGCGTCGTATGGGGCATGCCCGGATCGGTAGCGACGGCGGGGCTGAGCTGCGCGCTGCTGGACCCCTATGCCATCATGGATTTCGTCGCGAGACGCGGAAAGAGCAGAGGTTTGACACATTGACCCTTTCGACCGATTCATCCTCGCGCGGCTCGGCTCGTATCTTTTCCGCCCTGCTGGAGGCGCGTACGGGACAGATTCTGTCCGAAAACCGCGCCTGGCGCATGGAAACCGCGCTGAAGCCGGTCATGCGCAGTCGCGGCATGGCCGACATGGACGAACTGGCCGCCGGGCTGCTGGGCAATCGCGATCCGGCGCTTGAGAATGAAGTAGTCAATGCGCTGCTCAACAATGAAAGCAGCTTTTTCCGTGATCTCCAGATTTTCGACATGATCCACCGCAGCATCCTGCCCGCCTTTCATGCGGATCGGCGGGACCGGGTCCTGCGGATCTGGAGCGCGGGTTGTTCGACCGGCCAGGAAGCCTTTTCGCTCGCCCTTCAGTTGCGCAACGACATGGCGCGCTGGCGCGGGTGGCGCATAGAGATACTGGCGACGGATATTTCAGGCGCAGCCATAGAGCAGGCGCGCAACGGCATCTTTTCGCAGATGGACGTTCAGCGCGGCCTGGCGGTCGGCGACCTCATCAAATGGTTCGAGCCGGTGGGCGATAATTGGCGCGCCAGTCCCGAATTGCGTCGGATGATTGATTTTCGCACGGACAACCTGTTCGACGCCAAGGCGCCGTCGGGCGAATATGACCTGCTGCTCTGCCGCAATGTGCTGCTCTATTTCACGCAGGAGCGGCGGCAGCAGGTGTTCCACTTGCTCACCCGCCACAGCAGCGAACGATCGGTGCTGCTGCTGGGGGCGGGCGAGACGGTGATCGGCCATAGCGACGATTTCATCCCCCATCAGGAATTTCGCGGCGCCTATGCGCGTCGCCCCCAGGGTAGCCGGATCGCGGTCACGCCTCTTCGCCGCGCAGTCTGACGCCGCCCATCGCGGCGCATCTGTTCATCGCATAGCCCACATGAAACGCGCTCGCGCTTGATCGGCTGGGCGCTCTCGGCCATTGTCCGCCCTGCGGCTGTGCGCCCTGCCGTGGCGCGACGAATATATGTGGTGGTGATTGCTTTTCCGATGACCGATATGCCGATGATCGACACGCCGTCGCCCAATTTCGACGACCGCAAGCTGCCCATATCCATGCTGGTGCTGCACTATACCGGCATGCCGGACGCGCCGAGCGCGATAAACTGGCTGGCCAGCGGCGAATCCAAGGTGTCTGCCCATTATGTCGTGACCGAGACGGGCGAGATCGTCCGCATGGTCGATGAAGGCAAGCGGGCCTGGCATGCGGGCCGGTCGCACTGGCGCGGCATCAACGACGTCAATTCGGCGAGCATCGGGATAGAGATCGTCAACCCCGGCCATGAATGGGGCTATCGACCCTTCCCGGACGCGCAGATCGGATCGCTTGTCCCGCTGATGCACGACATCGTGCAGCGCCACGGCATCACCCGCGGCAATATCGTGGGCCACAGCGACGTGGCGCCAGCGCGCAAGCAGGATCCGGGCGAGCTTTTCCCCTGGTGGCAACTGGCCAGGTTGCGGCTTGCCCTGCCGCGCCCGACCCGCAATCTCATGGACCCGCATTGGAGCGACGGGGGCTTCATGCTCGCGCTGGAGCGTTTCGGCTATGACATTACGGAGCCGGAGGCGGCGGTCGTCGCCTTCCAACGCCGTTTCCGCCCCGAACTGATCGACGGGATCATTGACGGGGAATGCCGCGCGATCCTGCTCGCCCTGCTGCTGCCCAAGCCGAGGGGGGATGACTAAGGCGGCAACCCTGTGTATAGCGCGTGACGCCAGAGGGCCGGGCGGCCGCGGCGTGGCGGGTAACTTCCACGGCGAGGAAAGTCCGGGCTCCACGAAATGACGGTGCCGGCTAACGGCCGGCTGGAGTGATCCAAGGGACAGTGCAACAGAAAGCAGGTCGCTAAGGCTTAGGCCCAGCGAAATTGAAAGGGTGCGGTAAGAGCGCACCGCGTCTCCGGCAACGGAAGGCGGCACGGTAAACCCCACCGGGAGCAAGACCGAATAGGGGCGGCGCGCAGCTCGACTGCTAGGCTGATTTCGGCTGAGACCGCCCGGGTTGGTTGCTTGAGGGCCGGAGCAATCCGTCCCCTAGAGGAATGGTCGCCACTCTCCGTCAGGGGAGGACAGAACCCGGCTTACAGGCCCTCTGGCAATGAAGATTCCGCCTTTCCATGTGACGATGGAAAGGGCCAGCAACCGGCTTTCAACGCTTTGCGTAAGCTGAAAAATCAACCGCCGGGGTGGCGTTCCGCCTGCGGCCTGCCTAATTTGGAACCATGGCAAGAAGCAGCCGATCAAATGACTGGGGTTTTCCGCGCTGGCGCAGCTACGGCGCTTCGCGAGAGGCGCAGCAGGTGCGCCTGTGCGACCGGCACGGTTGCGACAAACCCGGCGGCTGCCCTGCGCCAAAATCGCCCAACAGCCCTGAGCGCTGGTATTTCTGCACCGATCATGCGGCCGAATATAACCGCAACTGGGACTATTTTCAGGGCCTGGACAAGGAAGAGCGGGAACAGCGCGAGCGGGATGAACGTCGCGATGCGAACGGGTTTCAAAGCAGCGCCTATCATGGATGGGGCGGGCCGGGCGACGGCAGTCGATCGCGCGACGAACTGCACGCGCTCAAGGCGCTGGAGCTTGAGGACGACGCCGATTTTGAAGCGGTGAAGAAAAGCTGGCGCCGTCTGGCCAAGGAAAATCACCCGGACGTCAAGCCGGGTGATGCCGATGCCGCAGTGCGTTTCCACACGATCCAGGCCGCTTACGAAGTCCTGCGCTCGGCGGAGGAACGACGCAGTTGGAAGCCGCGCGAGGCGGCCGATTGAAGGATCATGTCCGCTCCAACTGGCACCATGCCGTGCTGGTCTGCCGCAAATGCTCAAAAAAGCTCGACGGGGGCTTTGGTCCCGATGGTGACGAGCGGCTGGCCAAGGCTCTGCGCAAGCATCTTTCCCTGAAAAAGGGGCGCAAGGCAGCCGCAGGCATCATCGAGGTCAACTGCCTGGGCGTCTGTCCCAAAGGGGCGGTGACGGTCGTCAACGGTGCGCAGTCGCGGGACTGGCTGCTGGTCAAGCGGCACGCTGATCTGGCCGAACTGGCCGCGATGCTGGGCCTCGCCCCGGCGGACAGTGGCGTCAGCCCGCCCGCCTGATCTGGGGCGCTTTCAGCGCCGCCTCGGTCGACAGGGCCTTGAGCAGCCGGTTTTCCTTGTCGATGCGACGCATGATCGCTTCGATCATGTCGCGGGTTTCGCGACAGAAACTGCGCCAGTCGCGCGCGATCCGGTCGTCGTTCCACTGCGCCATATATTGGGAAAATAATTGGGCCAGCGGCGCCACCTCGACCTGCAACTGCGCCGCTGTTTCGCGCAGTGGATCATCAGGTCGCCGCTTCATGGAGGGGTAGAAGATGTGATCTTCCAGGGCGAGGTGCGCCATCAGTTCGCGGGCAAACTGCCAGCGCAAGGTGCCTAGCGGCTGGGGATTGCCATCATCGGCAACGGCCAGGAGGAGCTTTTCCGCCAACGCGTGAAGCGCGTGATGCTGGCTTTGCAACAGCTCGATGTTCATGCGACGCTTCCTCTTTTTAGGAAGCCTTGTCCGCCAAACGCGTTAAGAAACCGTTGGGAAAGAGGCAGAATTTTTTCAGCGATGCCGCCCGCCGCACATTTGCGGCGGCGGGCGGCGGCACGGATCAGCCCGGCTGGTCGGCGCGGCTCACGCCTTCGCCGTCCAGATTCTGCGCGACGAAATCCCAGTCGATCGCTTCCTTGAGCACCCGGTCGGCATAGCTGGGGCGCAGGTTGCGATAGTCGATATAATAGGCATGTTCCCACACATCGAGGATCATCAGCGGCGTATGGCCATGCGCGACGGGGGTATCGGCGTCATGATAGCTGGTCACTTCCAGCTTGCCGTCCTTCAGGATCAGCGCGGCCCAGCCGCTGGCGAAGTGCCCCACGGCCTCGGCCTTCAGCTTTTCGATCAACCCATCGACAGAGCCGAAGCCCTCATTGATGAGGTTGAGCAGCGTGCCGCTCGGCTGCTTCTTTTCGGGTGAGAGCGACAGCCAGTAGAATGTGTGGTTCCAGATCTGGCCAACCTGGTTGAACAGCCCGCCCTTGCTGGTCTTGATCAGTTCGACCAGCGACTTGCCCTGCAAGGCGGGATCGGCGGCGACCAGTTCATTGGCCTTCGTCACATAGGCATTGTGGTGCTTGCCATGATGATAGTCGAAGGTTTCGGCGGAAAGAATGTCGCCAAAGGCGTCCTTGGCATAGGGAAGGTCAGGCAGAACAAAGGCCATGTCGGAACTCCTCGGGTTCTTGGATGGATGGCCGCATAACGAGGGTGCGGCCGGAAGGCTCCCTGCCCCTAGCAGTCTTATTGCACCGCAGAAAACACGATATTTTCTTTTAAACGCACGGAAATATCCATGTGACAGGTGCGAAATGATGACCTAGCATCATCGGTCAGGCAACCCGCAAGCGGTCGCCGGACATGGGGGTAGGATCAATGGCAAAATTCTTCGGTAATCTGCATCTTGTGCTGGCCGCGGGGCTGGTGCTGTCACTGGTGGTAATTTTCGCGGTTCCCGCCAACACGATCCCGGAACAGGCGATCCTTCGCTGGCTGCACCTGTTCTTTGGCGTCACCTGGATCGGCCTGCTTTATTATTTCAACTTCGTCCAGATCCCGACGATGCCCAAAGTGCCGGCGGAACTGAAGCCGGGCGTGTCGAAATTCATCGCGCCGTCCGCTCTTTTCTTCTTTCGCTGGGGCGCGGCGTTGACGGTGCTGACCGGCGTCATCATCGCATGGCGCAGCGCTTATCTGGTGGAATCGCTGACCTTGACGCCCGGCTTCGTGCTGATCGGCATTGGCATGTGGCTGGCCCTGATCATGGCCTTCAACGTCTGGTTCATCATCTGGCCGAACCAGAAGAAGGCGCTGGGGATCGTGCCCGCCGAAGACGCGGCAAAGGCAAAGGCTGCGACCACCGCGATGATCTTTTCGCGCACCAACACGCTGCTCTCGCTGCCGATGCTGTATTGCATGATCAACTTCAACGGCGGCTGAACTTCGCATGCGGGCGGGGTCGGGCGCGTCCCAGCTTCGCCCGCCTAGCCCTGCGGCGGGGTCGTTTCGCCGATTTCCTCGCTGTCGAGCTTGTTGCCCAGCGCAAGCCCGTGCCGCATCAGCATGGGAATGTTCGCGGCGGCAAAGACGACCGACACGACCGTCACGCCCCACACCTTGATCGCCAGCCACGCGTCGAAGCTCATCGACCGGCGCATAGCCTCATTGGCGATGGCCATGCCGACGAAGAATATGGCCCAGTTGCGCGACAGCTTGCGCCAGCCTTCGTCGCTCAGTCCGTCATAGGCCGCCTGCAACAGATATTTGAGCAGCGCCTTGCCGCGCATCAGCCCGCCAAACAGCATCAGCGCGAAGAAGCTGTAGATGATCGTCGGCTTGATCTGAATGAACCGCTGGTCGTGGAAATAGATGGTAAGGCCGCCGAAAAACAGGATCAGCATCGCCGAAAGCCACAGCATCGGCGACACGCGGCCCAGCTTTACCTTGGAAATGATGACGGCGATGATGATCGCGGCCATGAAGGCGGCGGTGCCGATCGACATGGCGGTGATCGGATTGCCGCCGCCCCATATCCAGCCGACGCCCTTGTAGGTCAGGAAAAAGACCAGCAGCGGGCCGAAATCGAGCGCGAGGCTGAGATTGCCGCCATGGGCGGGCTTGGTGTCGGCCATATGAATTTACTCCGTCATCCCGGCGCGAACCGGAATCTCGTGCGGCAGGACAGTGCCAGACAGGCACAAGGCCCCGGTTTCCATCGGGGCGACGAAAATGGATTCAGCGCGCATAGGCCGTCCCCGCGATCGCCCGCGCCATGTCGCGAGCGTCGAAGGGCCGCAAATCCTCGATCTTCTCGCCCACGCCGATGGCATGGATGGGCAGGCGGTATTTCTCCGCCGCCGCGACCAGAACGCCGCCGCGCGCCGTGCCGTCCAGCTTGGTCATGACCAGCCCCGTCACCTGCGCGACTTCCTTGAAAACCTCGATCTGGCTCAACGCATTCTGTCCCGTGGTGGCATCCAGCACCAGAACAACGTCATGCGGGGCCGCCGGGTTCAACCGGCCAAGCACGCGGCGGATCTTCGCCAGCTCGTCCATCAACTCGGTCTTGTTCTGAAGCCGCCCCGCCGTATCGACGATCAGCACGTCGATGCCCGTTTCCGTCGCCTGCTTGACCGCGTCGAACACGATGCCCGCCGCGTCGCCGCCTTCCTTGCCCGCGACGATGGGGATGCCCAGCCGCTCGGCCCAGACCTTCAGCTGCCCGATCGCCGCCGCGCGGAACGTGTCGCCCGCCGCCAGCATCACGCCATAATCCTGCTCCAGCAGCAGGTTGGCGAGCTTGGCGATGGTGGTGGTCTTGCCCGAACCGTTGACGCCGATGACCAGTATGACCTGCGGACGCGGAAAGGCTTCGATTTCCAGCGGCCGGGCCACCGGGGCCAGCACCTTCTCGATTTCCTCCGCGATGATCTCGCGCAGATATTCCTCGGTCAGTTCGCGATTGTAGCGACCTTCGGACAGGCGGTCGCGCACGCGGGCGGCCATGGCGGGGCCAAGGTCGCTGACGATCAGCGCCTCCTCGATCTCGTCCAATGTCTGGTCGTCGAGCGCGGCCTTGGAGAAAAGGCCGGTCAGATTCTCGCCGAGCTTGTCGGATGTGCGCTTCAGTCCGCCGAACAGGCGGTCGCGCCAGCTGTTGCCGGGTTCAGTCATCAGCCGCCTCTTGCGCGATCAGGACGCCATTCTCAAGCGCCGTGATGCGCGCGCGGATGATGGAGGAGGGGGATTGCGGCGCGGCGAAGCGAACCGGGGCGAAATTTTCGGCATGGCCGGTCGTCGCGTTACGCTCGACCAGCACCGACTGCGATGATCCGATCAGGCCCCGGAGCCAGTTCTGCCGCTGCGCCTCGCACGCTGCGCGCAGGCGGGCGGCGCGGGATTTGATGATGGCGCGATCGACCTGCGGCATGCGCGCGGCGGGCGTGCCCTGACGCGGCGAATAGGGGAAGATATGGCCGTGGACGATGTCGCACTGCTCGACCAGCTTCAGGCTGTTTTCGAACATCGTCTCATCTTCGGTCGGGAACCCGGCGATAATGTCCGCGCCGATGCTGATCGCCGGCCGCGCAGCTTTCAGCCTTTCGACGATGCCGATGGCGTCGGCCCTGCCATGGCGGCGCTTCATGCGCTTGAGGATCATGTCATCGCCAGCCTGTAGCGACAGGTGCAGATGCGGCATCATGCGCGGCTCGTGCGCCAGCAGGTCGAACAGCCGTTCGTCTATCTCGACGCTGTCGAGGGAGGAAAGGCGCAGGCGCGGCAGGTCCGGCACGGCCTTCATCAGCCGCTCGATCAGCAGGCCGAGCGACGGCGCGCCGGGCAGGTCGGGACCGTAGCTCGTGACATCCACGCCGGTCAGCACGATTTCCCGATAGCCCGCATCGACCAGCTCGCGGGCCTTCTCGATCACCGCGCCTGCCGGGACGGATCGGCTGTTTCCCCGGCCATAGGGGATGATGCAGAAGGTGCAGCGATGGTCGCACCCATTCTGCACCTCCAGAAAGGCGCGGGCATGTTCGGCAAAGGCGCTCGCCATGTGCGGCGCGGTTTCGCGCACCGCCATGATATCGGACACGCGGACCTTGTCCGTCACCTCAAGGCCGTTCGCCACTCCGGCCGCGCCATAATCCGCCACCCCGGCAACGTCATCCGTCACCCCAGCGAAAGCTGGGGTCTCATTCCCCACCCCGCACCCCATGGCGGCAGATCCCGCCGTCCGCCGCGACGACGAATAGTGACGGGCTTCCATCTTCTCCCGGTTGCCGATCACCGCGTCGACCTCCGCCATCGCCGCGAAGGTCTCCGGCTCGGTCTGCGCCGCGCAACCCGTCACCATGATTCGCGCGTCGGGTCGCTCGCGCCGCGCCCGCCTGATCGCCTGGCGCGTCTGCCGCACCGCCTCTGCCGTGACCGCGCAACTGTTGACGACGATCAGGTCATCCTGATCGCCCGCCATCTCGCGGATCGCCTCGCTTTCCGCGATGTTGAGGCGGCAGCCCAGGGTGATGATCTGCGGGCCACTCATCGTCAAAAGCGGGCCCAGTCAGCCTCGCCATCAAAGACATGGGTGGCAGGCCCGGTCATCAGGATATGGCCCCCCGGCGTCCAGTCGATCACCAGATCGCCGCCGGGCAGGGTGACGCGGGTGGGACCGCTCACCAGCTTGCGCCGCACGGCGGCCACAGCGGTCGCGCAAGCGCCTGTGCCGCAGGCGCGCGTCAGGCCAGCGCCGCGTTCCCACACGATCAGGCGGATTTGATTGTCACCGACGACCTGCGCGAAATTCACATTCACCCGCGCCGGGAAAAGCGGATCGGTCTCGATCATCGGCCCCAACCGCTCGATATCCACTGCATCCAGGTCGTCGCAGAAGAAGATGACATGCGGGTTGCCGACATTGACTGCGGCGGGTGCGGGCAGATCCTCCCAGCTCACCGGCATGGCCAGCGTATCCATGGCGTAGGCGAGGGGGATGGCGTCCCATTCCAGCCGGGGCGCGCCCATGTCGACGCTCGCGCCGCCATCCACGCCTTTTGCGTCCAGCAGGCCCGCCTTCGTCTCGATCAGCACGTCGCGCCCGACGAACAGGGGCACGCAGCGCGTGGCATTGCCGCAGGCTTCCACTTCGCCGCCGTCGCTGTTGAAGATGCGCATCGACACATCGGCGCGATCCGACCGGCCGATCAGGATCAACTGGTCGCACCCGATCCCGGCATGGCGGTCGGCAATCGCCTGCGCGCGCGCCTGCGTCATCGCGACATCGCCATCCCGCGCGTCGATCACGACAAAGTCATTGCCCAATCCGTGCATTTTGGAAAAACGGCCCATAAGGGCGCGCATGTAGGGATTATGCGGGCAAAAGGCCAGCCTGTATGCCTGCTTTCGCGGGCCAGGCTACCGTTTGAGCAGGCGCTCGATGGTCGGGGCGATATTGGCAGGAGCCATTGTGGGGGCGTAACGCACGACGGGCTTGCCCGACCGATCGATCAGGAACTTGGTGAAGTTCCATTTCACTGCATTGCTGCCCATGATGCCGGGCGCAGCCGCCTTCAACCACATATAGAGGGGATGCGCTTGCGGTCCATTGACGTCGATCTTCTGGAACATCGGAAAGCTGACCCGATATTCGTTGGTGCACATGGCCTGGATATCCGCGGCGGCGCCTGGCTCCTGCTTGAAGAACTGGTTGCATGGGAAGCCCAGCACGACAAAACCCGCATTTCCATAATCTGCATAAAGCTGCTGCAGGCCGTCATACTGCGAGGTGAAGATGCATTTGCTGGCTGTGTTCACCACCAGTACGACTTGTCCGGCAAAGCGCGACAGCGGCGTGGGGGCTTCGTTGATATCTACCGCCCAAAAGTCCGATAAAGTAGTCAAAAGCATCCTGCCCTTTGTTTGATGGCGCCGCCCAATAGCGAATAGTGGTGACCAATTCGTCAATGGTCAGCCGTCTGGCGCGCCGACAGCCGCCTGTTCCCGTTGCATCCCGGTCCTCCTTGCGCTAAAGGCGCCCTGCAATCGGACGGTCCGCCGTCTGAATCCTGGCAAATCCATGGCGCTCGACAGGGGCACCGGATGGACGCTGGCCGGCGAGTTTTCGCCCGCCGGCGATTTTGTCGTTTGGCGGGATAGGCAGTATTTCCGGGTCTTTCCGGCCCAAATGAGGTGATAATGTTCGATTCGCTAAGCGATCGTCTGAGTGGGGTATTCGACAAACTGCGTGGGCGCGGTGCGCTTACGGAGGACGATGTCCGCGCCGCGATGCGCGAGGTGCGAATCGCGCTGCTTGAAGCAGACGTCGCCCTTCCCGTCGTGCGCCAGTTCGTCGAGCAGGCAACGGAGCGCGCGGTCGGCAGCGATGTGCTGCGGTCGGTCACGCCCGGCCAGATGGTCGTCAAGATCGTCAGCGACACGCTCACCGAAACGCTGGGGTCGGAAACGTCCGACCTGATGATCGACGTCTCCCCGCCCGCCGTCATCATGATGGTCGGCCTGCAGGGGTCTGGCAAGACCACCTCCACCGCCAAGATCGCCAAGCGCCTCAAGGAAAAAGAGCGCAAGAAGGTGCTGATGGCGTCGCTCGACGTCCAGCGTCCCGCCGCGCAGGAGCAGTTGGCGGTGCTGGGCACCCAGGCCGATGTGGCGACGCTGCCGATCGTGCCGGGCCAGCAGCCGGTCGAGATCGCCAGGCGCGCGTTGCAGGCCGCGAAGCTCCAGGGCTTCGACGTCGTCATGCTCGACACCGCGGGCCGCCTGCATGTCGATCAGGCGCTGATGGACGAGATGAAGGCGGTCGCCGACGTTTCCGATCCGGCTGAAATCCTGCTCGTCGTCGATTCGCTGACCGGCCAGGACGCGGTGAACGTGGCGAGCAGCTTCACCGCTCAGGTGCCGCTGACCGGCGTGGTGCTGACCCGCATGGACGGCGATGCGCGCGGCGGCGCGGCGCTGTCGATGCGCGCGGTGACTGGCCGCCCGATCAAGTTCGCGGGCACCGGCGAAAAGCTGGACGCGATCGAGCAGTTTCATCCCGCCCGCGTGGCGCAGCGCATTCTTGGCATGGGCGACGTCGTGTCGCTGGTCGAACGCGCCGCCGAGACGATCGACGCGGAGGAAGCCGACAAACTCGCCAAGAAAATGGCGAAGGGTCAGTTCGACATGAACGACCTGCGCAGCCAGCTGAACCAGATGCGCCGCATGGGCGGCCTTGGCGCGCTGGCGGGCATGTTGCCGGGCCTGAAAAAGGCGCAGGCGGCGATGGCCAACAGCGGCGCGAACGACAAGACGCTGGTGCATCTGGACGCGATGATCGGGTCGATGACGCCCAAGGAGCGCGAAAAGCCCGCGCTCATCAACGCCAAGCGCAAGATCCGCATCGCCAAGGGTTCCGGCCGCACCGTGCAGGAAGTCAACAAGCTCCTGAAAATGCATCAGGAGATGGAAACGGCGATGAAGAAGATCCGCAAGATGGGCGGCCTGAAAGGGCTGGCCAAGATGTTCACCGGCGGCGGGCTGGACGGCATGCTGGGCGGGGGCGGCGCGCCTCCGCAGGGCCTGCCGGGGCTGGGCGGCAACATGCCCAACCTGCCCCCCGGATTTCAGAATTTCATGAAGAAATAGCCCGTCATCCCAGCGAAGGCTGGGATCTCAGGCACAAGATCCCAGCTTCCGCTGGGATGACGAATTGAAGCTAAGTAGATTACAGTAGAAAGGTCAAAATTCCATGGCAACGTCCATTCGTCTTTCGCGCGGTGGTTCCAAGAAGCGTCCCTATTATCGCATCGTCGTGGCCGACAGCCGCGCGCCGCGTGACGGCAAGTTCATCGAGCGCATCGGCAGCTACAACCCCGTCCTGCCCAAGGGCGATGAAAAGCGCGTCGTTCTGGACGTTGAGCGCGCAAAGCACTGGGTCGCCGCCGGTGCCCAGCCGACCGACCGCGTTGCCCGCTTCCTCGACGCCGCGGGCGTGAAGGAACGCGCCGCCCGCAACAACCCGAACAAGGCTGAGCCGGGCCAGAAGGCCAAGGACCGCGCGGAAGACCGCGCCACCAAGGCCGCTGAAGCTGCCGAAGCCGCTGAAGCCGCCAAGGCCGCCGCTGCCGAAGCCGCCGCTGCTCCGGCTGCCGAAGAAGCTGCGCCCGCCGAGGAAGCTGCTGCGCCTGCCGAAGACGCCGCTCCGGCTGAAGAACAGGCCGAAGGCTGAATCCTTTGACCGACAAGCCCGTCACTCTGGCCGTGATCATCGGCGCTCATGGAGTGGCGGGCGAAGTTCGCCTGAAGCTCTTTGGGGAAGGGGCGGAAACGCTCAAATCCTACAAGAGCTTCGAGGCGGCGGGTAAGGTGCTGACGCTGAAGTCGGTGCGCGCCGGTCCCAACGGGGCTGTCGCGCGTTTCGACGGGATCGGCGATCGCAGCGCTGCCGAAGCCCTGCGCGGGACCGAATTGACGGTGCCGCGATCCGCTTTGCCTCCGCTGGAGGAGGGCGAATATTATCATGCCGACCTCATCGGCTTGCCCTGTTCCTCCAGCGATGGCGAAGCACTGGGCACCCTTGTCGCGGTCGAGAATTTCGGCGCTGGCGACATCATCGAAGTCGAACGGCCACCCGTTGACGGGCAAAAGGCCAAGCGTTTCATGGCCCCCATGCATGCCGTGACGATCGACGAGACGCACGCCGTCATCGACGCCGCCTTCGTGGTCTGACGGCCGGTCGCGCCCATGTCCACGCTCCTTGCCGTGCTCTATCTGCTGCTGATGGCCGCTTTGGGCTGGCGGCTGTTCCTGATGGCATGGTCGCGCGCATTGAAGATCGCTGTGGCGGCCACTCTGGTCCTGCCCGTCCCGGCGTTGTTCCTGTTGCCAGCCTTGACGCACCCTGATCGCCCCTTTGCCGATCTGCTCGGCATGATCGGTGCTGCGCTGGCTATCAGCGGGGTGGCGGCGCTGCTGCTTGGCATGACGGGCGCGCGGCTGAAGGCGGGCAGGGGATGAGCTTCCGCGCTCAAATCCTGACGCTCTATCCTGAGATGTTTCCAGGGCCGCTGGGCACATCGCTCGCCGGTCGGGCGCTGGCCGAGGGGAAGTGGGCCTGCGATCCCATCCACATCCGCGACTTTGCAACCGACAGGCATCGCACCGTCGATGACACGCCAGCAGGGGGTGGCGCGGGCATGGTGCTGCGCCCGGACATTCTGGGCCTCGCCATCGACCATGCGCTGGAAAAGGGGCCGAACCTGCCCGTCATCGCCATGACGCCGCGCGGCGCGCCCATCACGCAGTCCCGCGTCCGCGCACTGGCGGCGGGGCCGGGGGCCACCATCCTGTGCGGCCGGTTCGAGGGATTTGACGAGCGTATTTTCGATGCCCGCCCGATCGAGCAGATCAGCATGGGCGACATCATCCTTTCCGGTGGAGAGATGGGCGCGCTGATGCTGCTGGATGCTTGCATTCGCTTGCTTCCCGGAGTAATGGGCGCGGCTTCAAGTGGGGATGAAGAAAGCTTCGAAAGCGGCCTTCTGGAATATCCGCACTATACCCGGCCCGCTCTGTGGGAAGGGCGCACGATCCCTGAAGTGTTGCGATCGGGGGATCATGCGAAAATCGCCGCCTGGCGGAAACAAAGGGCGGAGGAAGATACACGGCTAAGGCGGCCGGACCTTTGGGAACGTCATGTCGGCGTTCGGGACCAGCCGCCCTCTGGTGCGCAACGCGAAAAGTAGGACTTGAGTAATGAACTTGATCCAGCAGATCGAGGCCGAAAACATTGCGGCCCTCGCCAAGGATATCCCCGAATTCCGCCCCGGTGATACGCTGCGCGTCGGCGTGAAGGTGGTCGAAGGCGAACGCAGCCGCGTCCAGAATTATGAAGGCGTCTGCATCGCCCGCTCCAACAAGGGCATGGGCAGCAACTTCACCGTGCGCAAGATTTCGTTCGGTGAAGGCGTGGAACGCGTATTCCCGCTCTATTCGCCGAACATCGATTCGATCACGGTCGTCCGCCGTGGCGTCGTGCGTCGTGCAAAGCTCTATTATCTGCGTGGCCGCACCGGCAAGCGCGCTCGTATCGCCGAGCGCCGCGACGTGCGCACCGAGTATTGATTCCTCGCAGCCATCGCTGATGGATTACAGACAGGCGGCGCTCACCGGAGCGCCGCCTGTTTTCGTGTGGGCCATTGCTCGGTGCGAAAGCCGGGCCGGACGACTGCCGTTTTGGCGTCGCGCGTGTGTCCTTGAGGCTCAGGCAGCCAGGAACATGTCCGGGTCGATCGCCATCAGGCTTTCCGCCCCGCTCTCGATCTTGCGGCGCAGCGCGCCCGCGTCGGGCATGATGCGCTCGGCAAAGAAGCGCGCGGTGACGAGCTTCGTCTCCAGATAGCGCGCATCGCCTTCGCCCGCCTCAAGCAGGCTCGCCGCCGCCTTCGCCATGCGCAACCACATCAGGCCAGTGGCGACGATGCCCAATATGTGCATGTAATGCACCGCGCCCGCGCCCGCATTGTCGGGATTCTGCATGGCGTTCTGCATCAGCCACATGGTCGCCGCCTGCAATTGCCCGCTCGCCTTCTCCAGCGCCTCGGCGAAGGGTGTGAGCTTTTCATTGCCCTTGGCTTCCGCGACTTCGGTGGCGACCATCTTCAGGAAGGCTTGCAGCGCACGGCCGCCATGCATCGCCAGCTTGCGGCCGACCAGGTCCATCGCCTGAATGCCGTTCGTGCCTTCGTAGATCTGGGCGATGCGGGCGTCGCGCACATATTGTTCGGCGCCATTTTCCCATATGTATCCATGGCCGCCAAAGACCTGCTGGCACATGACCGCGACGTCGAAACCCTTGTCGGTGCCATAGCCTTTCAGGACCGGGGTCAGCAGTTGCGCCATGTCATCGGCGGTCTGCCTTTCTTCCTCGGCCGCGGCATGCTGGGCCAGATCGACCTGCAACGCACCCCATAGCATCAGCGCGCGTAGCCCTTCGGTCAGCGCCTTGGCTTCCATTAGCATCCGGCGAACATCGGGATGGACGAACAGCGTGTCCGCCTTTTCCTCTTTGTCCTTGGGGCCGGTCAACGCGCGGCCCTGCCGCCGCTCGCGTGCGTAATGGACCGCGTTCTGGAACGCCAGCTCGGCCTGGCCCAGCCCCTGCATGCCGACCCACATGCGCGCGGCGTTCATCATGATGAACATGGCGGCAAGGCCCTTATTCTCCTCACCCACGATCCATCCGGTCGCCCCGTCATAATTCATGACGCATGTGGCGTTGCCGTGAATGCCCATCTTGTGCTCAAGCGACCCGCAGGACACGGCGTTGCGTTCGCCCAGCGACCCGTCTTCGTTCACCAGCACCTTGGGCACCACGAACAGCGAGATGCCCTTGCTGCCTTCCGGCGCGTCCGGGGTCTTGGCTAGGACCAGGTGGATGATATTTTCGGTCAGGTCCTGCTCGCCCGACGAAATGAAGATCTTCGTGCCTGTGATCGCATAGCTGCCTTCATCCTGCGGCACGGCCTTGGTCTTGATAAGGCCAAGGTCGGTGCCCGCATGCGGTTCGGTCAGGTTCATCGTGCCGGTCCATTTGCCCGACACCATGTTGGGAATATATTTCTGCTTCAGCGCGTCGCTGCCCTTGGCCAGCAGGGCGGAAACCGCGCCGCTGGTCAGGCCATGATACATTTCAAAGCTGTGATTGGCCGACAGCACATATTCACCCACGGCCGATGCGACGACGTTGGGCAGGCCCTGTCCGCCATATTCGACCGGCGCATGCAGCGTCGTCCAGCCGCCCTCCACATAGGTATCGAATGCCTGCTTGAAACCGGGCGGCGTCGTCACGCTGCCGTCGGGATGACGGATGCAGCCTTCCTTGTCGCCCACCGCATTCAGGGGGAAAAGCACTTCCTGCGCTATTTTCCCGCCTTCGGTCAGGATCGCCTCCAGCAGATCGGGCGTCGCATTTTCGAAACCGGGCAGATTGGTGTAGCGATCGAGACCCACGACATGATCCAGCACGAAACGGGTTTCGCGAAGCGGGGCGGTGTAGCTGGGCATGATCTTCTCTCCGGGCTTATCTTTTCTGTCGGGCGTCGGGGTTCAGGACTTGTCGATCGCCGCTATGAAGTCGGACAGTTCGGCGATCGCGGCGTCGATATCGGCCTTCTGCCGGGTGAGCAGTTCGATCCGCGCCCGGCATTTGGCAACAGTGACGCGCCGCTGCTCCTCATGTTCCTCGTCCGCGTCGTACAGGTCTATCATCTCGCGGATGTCGGCCAGGCTGAAACCCACCCTCTTGCCCCGCAGGATCCAGGCGAGGCGTGCGCGGTCGCGGCGCGAATAGATGCGCGCCAGGCCGTGGCGTTCAGGCGCGATCAGCCCTTCATCCTCATAGAAGCGAAGCGCGCGCGCGGTCACGCCGAACTCTTCGGACAGGTCGGTGATGCTGTAGCTCTGCCGTTCCTCATGATCGGGCAATTCGATGCCCGCAATGCTGCTGCGCTGGTCCATGGCCCCTAGCTAGGAGACGTTTACGTTAACGTCAAGTATGATCCTGCCACCCGCCAGAACCGTTTCATTTCGCTATTTCATTCATTAATTCACAAATCCCGGACAATATGCCCTGATGACATCACCTCCCCCCATCGCTAAGCGGTCCGCATCATGTTGGGGGCAATTAGACAGTCGGAAAGCGCACGTGGCCTGCTCGCCGCGCTGGCTCTGCTTGTCCTTGCCATCCAGCTGATCGCCCCGTCCGGCTTCATGCCGGTACGCACAGAGCGCGGCGTGGTGGTGACGCTCTGCACGGGGCAGGGCGCTATCAACATGATCGTCGATCGCGATCAGGCGCCCCATCGTCAGGATGATGGCGCGCAGGTTCAGCAACATTGCGCCTTCGCCGCGTCCGTCCAACCCGTAGTCCCGCCGTTGGTGCTGGCCGACCTGCCGCTGCCAGCGTGGCAGCTTGCGTCCGGGCCTATCGCCTTTGCCCTCAAGACCGGGTTGATCGCGCGTCTGGCTGCGCCTCCGCCGCCTTCATCCGGGCCGCCTGTAGCTTCCTGAAGATCGGTTTTCCTGCGCGTTCGTGCGCGCGCCCGTTTTCTTGAGGTTTGTCATGTCTGCTATTCTGGTTGCGCGCGGCGTTTCGCTGTGCGCCCTTGCCTGCTCGTTCCTGTCCGTTCCCGCCCTGGCCGATGAAGCGGCAGAACAGAGCGGCATCATTGTCACCGCCAACCAGGTCATCGACGCCGCTGCCGAGCGCGTCCACGGCACCGCAGGGGGGGCGAATGTAGTTTCTGCACAGGAGTTTGACGACAAGCTGGCCGTGTCTCTTCGCGATGCGCTGAGCTTTTCGGCCGGGGTCTACACGCAGCCACGCTTTGGTCAGGAAGTGCGTATCTCCATACGAGGCTCTGGCCTGTCACGCGGTTTCCACATGCGCGGCCTGACCCTGTTGCAGGATGGCATCCCGATCAACATGGCCGACGATAACGGCGATTTCCAGGAGTTGGACCCACAGGTTTTCCAGCATCTGGAGGTTTATCGCGGCGGCAATGCGTTGCGCCTGGGCGGATCGACATTGGGCGGCACGATCAACGCCGTGACGCCCACGGGGAGAACTGCTCCGGGTGCTGAGCTTCGGATCGACGGCGGCTCCTTCGACACGCAGCGCGCCAAGGCCGCCTATGGCTATGCCGATGATCGGGGGGATGCGTGGGCGGCGATCACCGCCGACCGGTCCGATGGCGACCGCGACCATGGGCGACGCAAGGCGCTGCGCTTCAACGGCAATGTCGGCATCAGGATCAGCGACCGCGTGGAGACGCGCTTCTACGCAAGCGTTCAGTCTATTCGGCAGGAATTGTCCGGCGCTCTCACCGAGGTCGATGCGCTGAACAACCCCGCCAAGGGCAATTCCGTCGGCGATCAGGCGCGCGACATCGATTCGATGCGGTTGCAGAACCGCACCACCGTGCAGCTGGAACGCGGCCAGCTGTCCTTTGGCATCTATTATAACAGCAAGTCTCTTGACCACCCGATCTATCAGGTGGTGGACCAGAAGTCGGAAGATCGCGGTCTTTTCGCCAGCCTCGACCTGGCAGGCGAGGTCGGCGGGCTCCCTGTTATGCTGACGCTGGGCAGCCAGGCTCGCTTTGGTCGAGGCGATTTCCGGCAGTTCGTCAATATCGACGGCAAGGCGGGAGCGCTTACCTCGTTCCAGAAGGCGCGCGCCAGGACGATCAACAGCTATGGCGAGGCGCGGGTTGCACCGCTCCGGGGGCTATGGCTGATAGCAGGTGGCATCTACACCCATGGCGAGCGACAGTTGGATAATCGCCTTGCCCCGGCGCGCAGCGGCGAAGCGAAGTTCGATAGCTTCGCACCGAAATTCGGTCTGCTGTTCGAACCGTCCCAAGCCATGCAATTTTATGCGAACTACAGCCGGTCGGTGGAGCTGCCCGGCTTTATCGAGCTGGGACAGCCCGTGATTGGCCCCGGTGGCGTGACGCTGCCTGGTTTCACGCCGCTGGAACCGCAGAGGGCGTGGACGGCGGAGATTGGTACGCGTGGGAACCGGGGCATAGCGCGGTGGGACGTCAGCCTTTACCGCGCGGACATCAAGGGAGAGCTGCTGCAATATAATGTGCAGGCAGGGGTGATTCCGGCCGCCACCTTCAATGCCGGTCACACGCGCCATCAGGGCATCGAAGCGGGGCTGGACCTGACGCTCGCGCCTTGGGCGGTGCTGCGGCAGGTGTATCAGTATAATGACTTCCGCTTTCGGAGCGATGCGCAGTTCGGCGACAATCGGCTGCCGGTGATCCCGCGTCATATGTATCGTGGGGAAATCCGGCTGGGGACTGAGCAGATGCGCATTTCGCCCGCCGTTGAATGGGTGCCACAGGGCGCGTGGGTCGATTACCGGAATAACAAGCGGGCGAACGGCTATGCGACGATCAACCTTGGTGCGCAGGCGCAACTGCAACCGGGTGTGACCCTGTTCCTCGATGCGCGCAATCTGACGAAGAGACGAGCGGTCGGCGACATCGGGGCTGTGGTGAACTACAGCGGTCAGGCGGTTTTCTATCCCACCGAACGGCGCGCCATCTATGGAGGGCTGCGCGCCAGTTTCTGAGGGGGGCGTCTCTGAAAGGCGGCGGCATATCCTCTTGAGGGGGTGGAGCGGGGCGGGGAATAGGGGTAGAGGCGGCGCCATGTTGCGTCTAACTGGCCTGAAACTCCCTCTCGACCACCCGGCCGAGGCAATGCCCGCCGCCATCTGCGAAAGGCTGGGCATCGAGGCTGCGGAACTGATCCGCCATGTCGTCTTCCGGCGGGGCAATGACGCGCGTCGAAAGAACGCCATTCAGCTTGTCTATACTGTCGATGTCGAACTGACTGATGAGCAGGCTGTGCTGGAGCGCCTTGCGGGCGACCATGATGTGCGGCCGCGCCCTGACACCGACTATCGCTTCGTCACGCAAGCGCCGCAGCATTGGTCGGGCAAGCGTCCGGTCGTGGTGGGTGCGGGGCCGTGCGGGCTTTTTGCGGGCCTCATCCTCGCCCAGATGGGATTCCGCCCCATCATCCTTGATCGCGGAAAGGTGGTGAGGGAGCGGACGAAAGACACATGGGGCCTGTGGCGCCGGGGGGAACTCGATCCCGAAAGCAATGTGCAGTTCGGAGAGGGCGGCGCGGGCACCTTTTCCGACGGCAAACTCTATTGCCGGGTGAAGGACCCGCGTTTTTTGGGCCGCAAGGTGCTGGAGGAGTTTGTCGCGGCCGGCGCTCCCGATGACATATTGACCGAGGCACATCCGCACATTGGCACCTTTCGGCTGGTCACCATGGTCGAAAGCCTGCGCCGCCAGATCGAAGCGCTAGGGGGCGAATATCGCTGGCAGCACAAAGTTGAGGAATTGGAACTGGAACGGCAGGGCGATGGGGCGCAGCGTCTGCGCGGCCTCCATTTGTCTGATGGCAGTTTCATCGAGACGGATCATGTCGTGCTGGCGGTCGGGCACAGCGCGCGGCCAACCTTTGAGATGCTGCACAGACGGGGCGTGCATATCGAAGCCAAGCCCTTTTCGATCGGCGTGCGGATCGAGCATCCTCAGAGCTGGATCGACCGCGCGCGTTTCGGCAAATGCGCAGGGCATCCGGGGCTGGGCGCGGCCGCCTACAGCCTGGCGCACCATTGCGAGAATGGTCGCACGGTCTACAGTTTCTGCATGTGTCCCGGCGGCCGCGTGGTCGCCGCCACGTCGGAAGAAGGCCGGGTCGTCACCAACGGCATGAGCCAGTATAGCCGCGCCGAGTTTAACGCCAACTCTGGCCTGGTCGTCGGCATCGAGCCGCAGCGGGATTATCCCGACGGGCCGTTGGCGGGCATAGACCTTCAGCGGCGATGGGAAAGCGAAGCCTTCATCGCAGGAGGAGCTTCCTACTGGGCGCCCGCGCAGAAAGTAGGCGATTTCCTGGCCGGGCGTGCTTCAACCGAATTGGGGGAGGTCGTTCCCTCCTACAAACCCGGTGTTACAATGACGGACCTGTCGCGCTGCTTGCCTCCCTTCGTGATCGAGGCTTTTCACGAAGCGCTGCCAGCGTTCGGGCGTCAGATCGCCAATTACGATCATCCAGATGCCGTCATGACGGGAGTGGAAACCCGAACATCCTCTCCGATCCGGATTACGCGCGGCAAGGATTTTCAGAGCTTAAACGTCGTGGGGCTTTATCCGGCGGGGGAAGGGGCGGGATATGCCGGGGGTATTTTGTCAGCAGCGATCGATGGGATCAAGGTCGCGGAAGCCGTAGGACTGGCGATCACCCGTTGAGGCCAGGAAAGATTCTCACCGATTCGGTCCAGCGTTCAACGAAGATCTTCCAAAAATGTAGCCGCTCCCGTAACTTAGAGGCGGGTCCTCAGGTCAAGCCGAGAATTCTTGAATTGGGTATGTTTACTCGAGAAATTAGGCATTGATGAAATAGTGGTATGTCGATGACATTGCTACGGTATATTTATTACCATCTGACTTCTCTTTGTCATATATAGGCATCGCTGCTCTCGGCCGGCTCGATGCCGCCGCAGCGGCTCTCAGTGAAAATCGAAAAACAGACAGAGGAGGCCTTTATGCATGCCAAGCCTGTGTTAGCGGCGCTTTGCGCCTGCTTGATATTGCCCGTGGCTGCAGTCGCGCGCCAAGGAGCGGGTCAACTGACCGTCGTCGCGTCGGATAAAGACGCAATAAGTCATGATGAATGGACGGACCGGGCAGCTTCAAGGCTTTCACGGAGCATCCGTCAGGCGACGTCTCTCTACCGGGAAAGTGCTTCGACCGGCTATGCCCGCGTCCAGTTCAGGCTGGGAGAGGAGGGTAGGCCGGAGAATATCGCCTTGGCCGGTTCGTCCGTGTCAAGGAACGTCAATCGCATATCGATGCGCGCGATCCGTACCATGGGTTCACTCTACCCGTTGCCGAAGGATGTCCGGCCAAATGCCAAGTTCGAAGCATGGGTCATCGTCGCCAATGATGCGGCGGAGCGAGAAGTCATGTTGACCAGCCTGCGTGCCGAGCACCGGGCGCAGACATTGGCGCAAGCGAAAGAGGATCGCCCGATGCTGCTCGCGCTCCGCTGAACATGGACCGTCAACGGCTGAGATGTATCCCGCGCCTCTCGGTCAACCGTGAAACTTCTGCCAGGGGGCGGCGTTCTTCCCGCCATGCGCCGCCTTCATTTTGACCTCCATAACGGCACCGGCTTCACCGCGGACGAGGAGGGGCGCGAAATGGCCGACCACGACGATCCCCGCACCTTCGCCATTCGCAGCATTCGCTCGATCCTGAGCGAGGAAGTAATGATGGGCGTCGTCGATCTTACGGGTTGGATCGACATCAGGAGCGAGACCGGTATACAGTTTGGACGAGTTACTTTCAGCGAGGCTGTGTGTCTCCGGCTCGACCCAGGAGGCACCGATGATAGAGGCGCATCTCGCCAAGCTTAGGTTCCGGCACCCGGTTTCCGATGAGGAAGAGCAGGCGATCCGCGCTATTGTTCCCCCTGGGCGACATGTCGAGCGCAACACCACCGTAGTGCATGAAGGCGAACGGTTGGAAGCAAGCACCCTGCTGCTCGATGGCATGATGTGCCGTATGAAGGATTTGGCAGACGGAAAAAGGCAGATCACGCAAATCCATGTTGCGGGTGACTTCGTCGATATTCACGGGTTCACGCTGAAGCGCCTTGAACATGAAGTAATGGCGCTGACCGACTGCAAGATCAGCCTCGTTCCCCACGAACATATCCGTCAGTTGATTGAACGATGGCCCCGCCTGGGCCGGCTCTATTGGTTCAGCACCAATCTGGACGCATCCATGAACCGCGAATGGGAATTGTCCTTAGGGCAGAGATCGGCGGTGGAGCGATTGGCCGCGCTGTTGTGCGAACTCCATGTCCGGCTGGGCGTGGTGGGCAAGGCTAATGGGCGTTTTAACCTGGGGATGAGTCAGGCTCAGCTGGCCGATAGCCTGGGAATGACGGCGGTTCACGTCAATCGCACATTGCGCATGTTGCGCGACCAGCGCCTGCTTGCCTATCGGCGGGGAGAGGTGGAGATACTCGACCTAGAAGGGTTGAAAGCCGTGGCGGAGTTTGACGACCGCTATCTTTACCTGAACCCGGATCCACTTTGAGGCGGACGAGTAAGCGGGAGCGTTCGATCTGAGAGATGCCCATCGGCAGGGATGTAGTCGCCGAGCCCCGGGCGATGCGGTCGTTTCCCGGAGAATGGAGCGAGCGGCTTGGGCTGACGCGACGGATGCGCAGAAAAAGGGCGGCATCCGAAGATACCGCCCCATTCCAGCTGTGCTGGATCGGTCAGCTCCGCACGAGGCGGAGCCGGGCCGATTACTTGAGCTCGACGGTCGCGCCGGCTTCTTCAAGCTGCTTCTTGAGCTTCTCGGCTTCGTCCTTGCTGACGGCTTCCTTGACAGCCTTGGGCGCGCCTTCGACGAGCGCCTTGGCTTCGGTCAGGCCCAGACCGGTGATGGCGCGGACTTCCTTGATGACGTTGATCTTCTTGCCACCGTCGCCGGTGAGGATCACGTCGAATTCCGACTGCTCTTCAGCGGCCGGAGCGGCAGCGGCAGCGGCCGGGCCAGCGACGGCGACGGCAGCGGCGGCCGAAACGCCCCACTTTTCTTCCAGAGCCTTCGAGAGTTCAGCGGCTTCGAGGACGGTCAGGGCCGAGAGCTGATCGACCAGTGCGTTGATGTCTGCCATGTTAATATTCCCTTCTGGGTGGGGCATGTGCCCCTAAATCAAGAGTTGAAAACGTGATTTCGGAAAAAGGCCGGGCCAATCAGGCCGCGTCCTTCTCCGCATAGGCGTTGAAGACCCGCGCGAGCTGCGCAGCCGGTGCCTGGGTGACGGTCGCGAGCTTGGTCGCGGGCGCAACGAGCAGCCCAACGATCTTCGCACGCAGTTCATCCAGCGACGGCATCGAGGCGAGCGCCTTGACGCCCTCCGCGTCCAGCAGCACTTCACCCATCGCGCCACCAACGATCTCAAGCTTGTCGTTGGTCTTGGCGAAATCGACCGCAACCTTGGCGGCTGCGACCGGATCGGCCGAGGTGGCAAGGCCGACTGGGCCGGTCAGCAGTTCGCTGAGGCCGGTATAGTCAGTGCCATCAAGGGCGATGCGGGCGAGGCGGTTCTTCGTAACCTTGTAGGACGCACCGGCTTCGCGCATCTTCTGGCGCAGGACAGTCGACTGAGCGACGGTCATGCCGAGGTTGCGGGTCACGACGACCACGCCAACTTCTGCCAGTTCTGCGTTCAGCGCGGAAACGACCTCAGCTTTCTGATTACGATCCATGCCATTCTCCACTTCATGTCCATCGGACGACCCGATGAACGGCAAAAACCCGCGACGAATCGCAGGGCAAATGTCCGAAGGGGAGAGATCGACTGGCCCGCATCCTCATGGGAAAACAGGCAGACCCGGACAGGGCAAAAGGCCCGGCCGGTAAAGAACTTTTCCCCGTCTAGGCCGGAAATTAAGAAGGGCAGATTCCCTTCACCGACTGTCTCGGACGGAAGACCGTCGACATTGCTGCCGCAGGTCCGCTGCGGGCGCCCCTACAGATTTGTAGGAGCCCTGTCACGCGGAATCTGAATGTTGGGACCGGTGGGTCGCGGAAAAGCGCGGTTTTTCGGCAAAGTTCACACCATATGCGCGCGCGTGCGCAGGCGCGCGTAAGCATTGTGAGAAGCGGTTCGACATTTCAAAGACCGGCGTGGGGTAGGCAGGTCAGGGGGATGTAGGACAGGGAAAAGTGGCGACCGGATGGAGAATAGGATGTTTTTTGCGCAGGGCGTGGCGTGGCGGTTACAGTTGACAGAGCAGGGGCGGTTTCCCGGCCGCTTAGTCACATGCCCGTCTTGTCAGCCCGGGCTTGCCCCGGAGCCTGCTTGTTCTACTAGCTCAAGGGAGCGGGATCCCGGCTCAAGGCCGGGATGACGGATGGAGAGCTTGGAAATCGAACGTTTTTTGCGGACGATGGTTCTTAACGATCAATTGCGGACCTCATCCCCCCTCCCGCAAGCGGGCGGGGAATGAGTAAGCGGCCGGTCCCGCAAACCACCCTTCGCGGTTCTACACCCGATCCGCCTGCGCTACCGCATCCAGCGCGCGGAGGGCTGACAGAATGCGGTTCAGATGCTGGGCGTCGGCGACCTCGAGGTCGATGATGTCCGTATGAAACGGACCTTCGCGGTTCACCAGTTGCAGATTGAGGATATTCGCCTTGGTCGCGCCGAAGACATTGGCCACCGCCGCCAGCGCGCCTGGCTGGTTCTTCACGATCACCTGAAGACGCGCGGTCCCGCCCTTCGACCTGCTGTCCCAGGCCAGATCGATCCAGTCGTCATCCTGGCCAGCTTCAAGCGAGCGACAGTCGATCGTATGCACTTCGATCGGTTCACCGGTGCGCCGTACACCAACGATCCGATCGCCCGGTACGGGGTGGCAACAGTCACCCAGATGATAAGCGATGCCCGGCGTCAGGCCGCGGATTGACACTGGCGCATGCTGGCGCGGATGCGCTTCTTCCATGCCTTCCGCGCTCGTCGACCCGGGCACAAGAGCTTCCATGACCTCTGAATCGCGCAGGCGATGGGTAGCGATGGCGATCATCAGCGCGCCGCGATCTTCGAGCTTCAGGCGCTTGAGCGCGGCCTTGAGGGCCTTCTCTCCCAATTCACTGGCCAGTTCCGGGGAAAGGCGGCCGATGATTTCGTCATACAGCTTTTCACCGAGCGCGATTTCCTCGCCGCGCTGCTTCTGCCGGATGAAGCGGCGGATGGCCGCCCGCGCCTTGCCCGTGACGGCGAAGGTCAGCCAGCCCGGTTGCGGTTCCTGGCCTTCCGATTTCAGGATCTCGACCTGATCGCCATTTTCCAGCGGCGTGCGCAGGGGAACGACCCGGCCATTGACCTTTGCACCGACCGTCTGGTTGCCCAGCGACGTGTGGACGGCATAGGCGAAATCGACCGGGGTCGATCCCTTGGGCAGCTGGTGCAACTCGCCTTTGGGGGAAAAGGCGAAGATGCGGTCCTGATACATCGCCATGCGGGTATGTTCGAGCAGCTCGTCGGCGTCCTGGCTCTGTTCCAGAATCTCGACCAGGTCGCGCAGCCATGCTGCATGATGGTCGCCCGCATCGCCCTTCTGCTTGTATGCCCAGTGCGCCGCCAGCCCCAGTTCCGCGTCATGATGCATGTCGCGGCTGCGGATCTGTACCTCGATGCGGGCATTGTCCTGATGGATCACCGTCGTGTGGAGCGAGCGGTAGCCGTTGCGCTTGGGGGTGGAGATATAATCTTTGAACCGTCCGGGGACCATCTTGTAGGTCTGGTGGATGACGCCCAGCGCCCGGTAGCAATCCTCGGCCGTTTCGGTGATAACACGGAAAGCCATCACATCCGTCAGCTGTTCGAAGCTGATGTGCCGCTCCTGCATCTTCTTCCAGATGGAATAGGGATGCTTTTCCCGGCCGGATACGGTGACGGACAGGTCGTTGCTGCCCAACAGCAGCTGCAATTCGGCGCCGATCCGGTCGACCTTGTCATGGCCGCCTTCCTTCAGCTGCTCCAGTCGCTTGGTGATGCTGTCATAGGCTTCCGGCTCCAGCTCGCGGAAGGAGAGGAGCTGCATTTCGCGCATGAAGTCGTACATGCCGATCCGCTCGGCGAGCGGCGCATATATGTCCATCGTCTCACGGGCGATGCGGCGGCGCTTGGTCTCATTCTTGATGAAATGCAGCGTACGCATGTTGTGGAGGCGGTCGGCGAGCTTGACCAGCAGCACGCGGATATCGTCCGACATGGCGAGCAGGAACTTGCGGAGATTCTCCGCCGCCCGCTCATTTTCTGACATCGCTTCGATCTTGGACAGCTTGGTGACGCCATCGACCATGCGCGCGACATCCTTGCCGAACGCATTCTCAATCTCCTCATAGGTGACAAGCGTGTCTTCGATCGTATCGTGCAGCAGCGCCGTAACGATGGTCTGATCGTCCAGGCTGAAATCGGTGAGAATGCCAGCGACCTCAATGGGATGACTGAAATAGGGGTCGCCGCTGGCGCGTTTCTGGGACCCGTGTTTCTGGACGGAAAAGACGTAGGCGCGGTTGATCATCGCCTCGTCCGCATCCGGATCGTAGCGCTTCACTCGCTCAACTAGTTCATATTGACGCAGCATCGTAAACCCGATTGTCCGGGAAGCATCTTGCTGCGCAACAAAAAAATCCCATCTTGCGTAAAATGGCTGCGCTTTTGCAACGGCTGTGGCTTTGAGCTATCTAGGCAGGACGATGAAGCACATTCTGGCGCAGGATCTGGAACAATGCGCGCTCCCAAGCGCGCTGGAAGCTATGGGCGAACGCTGGTCATTTCTCATCTTGCGGGGCGCCTTGTCCGGCATCCGGCATTTTGAGGAATTTCAGTCGAGCCTTGGCATAGCCCGCAACATCCTGGCCAATCGCCTGGCGCGTCTGGTGGAAAATGGCATCATGCTGCGTCAACCGATGCAGTGCGACCGGCGCAAGATCGAATATCGCCTCACCGAAAAGGGCCGCGAACTCGCTCCCGTGATGATCGCATTGCGGCAATGGGGGGAAAAGTGGGGCTGTGGTCCGGTGTCCTGTCAGGTGCTGGCGGACCGGCGTGATGGCCAGCCGATCCGGAAGATGACAATCCAGGCGCATGATGGGCGGCCGCTTGAACTGAGCGACCTGGTATGGCTCTGCCCTGACGAGATCACTCCAATGGATGAGGAACCGGCCGCAGCCGCGTGACGCGGCGACGGAGTGCAGTCGAAGACCTGCCCATTCTATTGAGCCGCTGATCCCTTCATAAAAAAGCGGTTCCCACTTTTTTGCCGGATGTTCTAGGCTGGCACCAATGTCTGTGCATCGCATCCAGCCTCAGCCCTTCTTCGCTGACAAGAACCGCGCCTTCTGGAACCTGCAATCGGCGGGATGGGCGGGCGCTTTCCTGTTGCGGGGCTCATCGACCATCGCCAATGGCCAGCCGCTCTCCAGCCTGATCCCGGTGATGATCTCCACCGTGACGGGCTATTCGGTCACGTTGCTGATCGCGGTGATCTTCCGGTTTTTGCAGAAGCAGCGCCCCATCGTCACCTGGGGCGCCTCGATCGTGACCGTAGTCGTGGCGGCGGGGCTGGTCGCGTTCATTGATGCCTGGGTCTTTTCTACACAGAATCGCGGTAGCGATACGGCCGGGCTCCAATTGTTCCTAGGCGCCTTCTATCTCAGCATCACCCTGCTGGGGGCTTGGTCGGCGCTCTATTACGCCATCAACTTCTACCTGACGGTAGAGGAACAGGCAGATCAGCTGCTGCGCCTTGAAAATCAGGCTTCCAGCGCGCAACTTGCGATGCTGCGCTATCAGCTCAATCCCCATTTTCTGTTCAATACGCTCAACAGCATATCGACACTTGTGCTATTGAAGCAGACGGACCGGGCAAATGCGATGCTCTCGCGCCTGTCCTCATTCCTGCGCTATACGCTTATCAACGAGCCCACCGCGCAGGTCACGATCGAACAGGAGGTGGAGACGTTGAAGCTCTATCTAGAGATCGAGAAGATGCGGTTCGAGGACAGGTTGCGGCCCGTCTTCAACATTGACCCTGCAGTGGCCCAGTCGCGGCTGCCTTCGCTGCTTCTCCAGCCGCTGGTCGAAAACGCGATCAAATATGCGGTCACCCCGAAGGAAGAAGGGGCGGAAATATCCATTACGGCGCAGCCTGCCGGTGAAAACGTCCGGGTCATCGTATCGGATACCGGTCCGGGATTGAACGAGGGGTTCATGCGTCCGAACACTCCTGTGAGCGAAGGGACGGGCGTTGGCCTGGCAAACATCCGCGATCGCCTGATTCAAGCGTTCGGGGAACGACAGAGCTTAGAAACGCGTTCCACGCCAAGCGGCTTTTCGGTCCAGATCGAAATGCCGCTTAATCTGGATGAACCATCGAAAGTGGCCGCATGACCATAAGAACAATCCTCGTCGACGACGAAAGCCTGGCTATCCAAGGCCTCAAGCTGCGTCTGGAAGCGCATGAGGATGTCGAAATCGTAGAGACTTGCTCGAACGGCCGCGAAGCCATTCGCGCCATCAAGACGCATAAACCCGACCTTGTGTTCCTTGACATCCAAATGCCTGGATTCGACGGATTTTCGGTCGTTCAGGGATTGATGGAAGTCGAACCGCCGCTGTTCATTTTCTGCACCGCCTATAGCGATCACGCTATTCGCGCCTTTGAAGCGCAGGCGGTCGATTATCTGATGAAGCCGGTCGATGAAGGGCGGCTTGCCGATGCGCTTGACCGTGTGCGGCAGCGCCTGTCCGAGAAGAAGCAGGTGCAGGAAGCCGAAAAGCTGCGCGAGGTGCTGGCCGAGGTCGCGCCGGATGCGATGAACGAGTTCAACGCTGGCGGCGACGAGGATGCTCCGTCTTCCAATCGCTTCGAAAAGCTCATCAACATCAAGGATCGGGGCCAGATTTTCCGTGTAGATGTCGATTCGATCGAGCGGATCGACGCGGCCGGCGATTATATGTGCATTTATACCGCCGATAATTCGCTGATTTTGCGCGAAACCATGAAGGATTTAGAGAAAAGATTGGATCCCAGGAATTTCCAGCGGGTGCATCGGTCGACGATCGTCAATCTGAGCCAGGTGCGGCAGGTGAAGCCGCATACCAATGGGGAATGTTTCCTGGTGCTGGAGTCCGGCGCGCAGGTGAAGGTCAGCCGTTCATACAGGGATGTGGTCGCCCGGTTCGTGCATTGAGTTTCAACGGAAAACCCATTGGCGGTTGAGGCCGAACATCACCGCCGGGGTCACGAAAATCATGGCCGGGATGGGCGACCATTCCGGCCATCGCATATGGGTGACGCACAGGAATACCCATAGGGCGTTCAGCGCATAGCTAAGCAGCGAGACGACGACGAACTTCACGCCCCGCGCGGCGTGATTGCCACCATTGCTCTGGCCGCGGAAGGTGAAGGCGCTGTGCGTGACATAGCCGATCATGACGGCGGCAAGATAGCCGATGACGTTGGCGATCTGCGGATGCCATCCGGCCAGCGCGGCGAGCGTCCAGTAGACCGTTGCCTGACAGGCTGTGATGAACAGGCCGCTGATGCCGTAGCGCACGACTTGCCAGAACAGGGCCTGTCTTTCCGGCGGCATGCGTGACAGCAATTTCATGAAGGCCCCGTTGCGATTTGATGCGGAGCCTCTAATCCACCCGCCATGAACTTGCAAAGCAGCCTTGCCCTGCGCGGCACCATCCTGCGCGTCCTGACCTGCCTGTCCGCCTGGGCGGAGCGGCACTGGAAATGGCTGACCTTCCTGATGTGGGTCGCGGCCGTGGCGTGGCTGCTCTATTCGCGCTGGCCTTCGGTCCATTGGCTGACGCTCAACGATACGGACGATAATATCCGTTTCGTGCAGGTGAAGGATTGGCTGGCGGGGCAGGGCTGGTACGACCTGCGGCAATATCGGCTGGACCCGCCCGCAGGGTTCAATATTCACTGGTCACGGCTGGTCGATCTGCCGCTCGCTGCCCTGATGCTGTTTTTCCGCGCGTTCGTGGAGCAAGGGCTTGCCGACCGGCTCGCCTGCGCGATTGCGCCGATGATCCCGCTATTGCCGCTGATGCTGGCGCTCGGCTTCATCGCGCGGCGGCTGGCCGGGGGCAATGGCTGGATATTGGCCGCGCTTGCTCCCTTCGCCGCGCAGATGGGCATCAGCATGTTCGTGCCGATGCGCATCGACCATCATGGCTGGCAATTGGCGCTGGTCGTGACGATGCTGGCGGGGCTGATCGACCGCAACTGGCTGCGTGGCGGGGTGATCGCCGGGGTTAGCAGCGCGCTGTCGATCGCCATCGGCATGGAAATGATCGTCTATCTGGCGGCCGGGGGGGCGCTGATCGCGCTGCGGTGGGTGTTCAAGGAGGGCGCTGGACGACGGATGCTGCCCTATGCGCTGAGCCTTGCCGGATCGGTTTCCATTCTCTTTCTGCTCTTTGCAAGCTACGCCAATCGCCAGATGGTATGCGATGCCATCTCGCCTATCTGGGTCGCGATTTTTGGCGCGGTAGGCGCGGGCATGACATTGCTGGCGATGCTGCCGCTGCGCAGCTGGCCCGCGCGGCTGGCTGCTGGCGTGATCGTTGGCGCAGCGGTCGCGGCTTTCGCATGGCTCAACTGGCCGCAATGCCTGACCGGCGCCTATCAGATCTCGCCTGAACTGGAGCGGCTCTGGCTTTCCAACATCCGCGAGGCCAAGCCCATCACCGTGCAGGCGCGCAGCCTGGTCGTGCCGCTGATGGCGATCCCGGTGGCGGGTCTGTTCGGCCTGATCTGGGCGCTGTGGGAATCGCGCCGGGACAGCGACCGGCTGTGGGCGTGGGCGACGGTTGGGCTGATGATGCTCTTTTCCACCGCATTGCTTTTCTGGCAGCTGCGCGCGGGTCCGGCGGCGCAGTTGATGGCGATACCGGCGGCGGCATGGGCCGCGCATCGGGTGATCCGGGCGGTCATCTTCGGGCGACCATTGGTTCGGCTGCTGGGCGTCTGTGGAATCGCGCTGATTGCAACGGCGGCCTTTGCGACGCCGCTTTATCCGCAGATGAACCAGCTTTGGGCGGCCATATCCGGTGAAAGGCCCAAGGCCGAGCAGCCGGGGCGCAAAGCCCGGCGCCAGGCGATCAACAAGGCCAATGGCCGTTGCCGGTCGTTGCCCGCGCTGGAGGTGCTGAACCAGCTTCCGCCTGCCACCATCTTCACCATGGTCGATCTGGGGCCGCGCATCATCGCCACTACACATCACAGCGCGCTGGCTGGCCCCTATCATCGCAATGGCAAGGTGATCCTGGACCTGCACCATGCCTTTGACGGATCGCCGGATGCCTTCCGACCGATCGCGGCGCGCCACCATGCCACTTACCTGCTGATCTGCCCCGGTTTCCCCGAAGGCACCGTTTATCAGGCGCGTAGCCCGCGCGGCTTTTATGCCGGACTGATGCGGGGGGGGAGGCCGGGCTGGCTGCACCCGGTCTCGCTCAAGAGCGGCTTTGCCCTGCCTTACACGCTCTATCGGATCGACTATTCAGCGCCGGGCGGCGAAAAAGTCCCTCAGCAGCGCTGAGGCCTCTGTTTCGCCTATTCCGCCATAGACTTCGGGCCGGTGCAGGCATTGGGGCTGGGCGAAGAGACGCGGGCCTTGTTCTATCGCGCCGCCCTTTGGATCGGACGCGCCGTAAAAGAGGCGGGCAATGCGGGCGTGGGAAATGGCCCCGGCGCACATGGGGCAAGGTTCCAGCGTCACCCAAAGGTCGCAGCCGGTGAGGCGGAAATCGCCCAGTTGGGCGGCTGCCGCGCGCAGGGCGACGATTTCCGCGTGGGCCGTGGGATCATTGTCGCGCCGGTTGCGGTTTTCGCCTTCGCCAATGATTTGCCCGTCGCGGGTCACGACCGCGCCAATGGGGATTTCGCCCGCGCTCTCCGCCGCGTTGGCCAGATCAAGCGCGCGACGCATGGGGGCGGGTAGGGGGAAGGGCGGACTCATCGAGACCGCCTTTACAGCATGCTGGTCGCCTGCGGAATGATCAGGGTTTTTCGACGTCTACCGTCGGCACTTCCACCGTTTCGTTGCGCGTGCCGACCTCGACCTTGGCCACATCCGCCTGGAATTTGGGCAATTGGCCGCCTTCCACCGCGATTTTCGGCAGGCTGCCCTCCTGGGTTTTCTGCAGGTCGATGAAGCCGGTGGCGATACCCCCGGCCAGAACCAGCAGCACAATCAGTAACAAGCCGCCAATGAGTCGCATTGCGCTCTCCTATCGTCTATGGGCAACAAACGTCCCAGGGTTGAAAAGGGTTGCGAAAGCGATCCGATCCTGGGGCAGGGCGGCTTGACGGGGACCGGGAATCCGGTTAGTGGCGCCGCTTTCCGAACGAACATGAACTACAAGGTTGATTGACTATGTCGCGCATTTGCGAGTTGACCGGCAAGGGCCGCCAGGTGGGTCACAATGTTTCCCACGCCAATAACAAGACCAAGCGCGTGTTCCTGCCCAACCTGCAGAACGTGTCGCTCATTTCCGAGACGCTGGAAACGACCGTGAAGCTGCGCGTATCGACGCACGGCCTGCGTTCCGTCGAACATAATGGCGGCCTCGACAACTGGCTGCTCAAGACCAGCAACGAGAAGCTGTCGCTGAAGGCTCGCCGCCTGAAGCGCGACATCGTGAAGAAGCAGGCTGCCGTCGCCGCCTGATTGCTTCGATTCGTTTCGGCTTAAGAAGCGGCCTGGCAACGGGCCGCTTTTTTGCGTGGTGGCTTCGCGCTGATGGTCAGCGGGAGCGGAGCGCGAATTTCAGCAGCAGGGTGCGCTGAAAAAATTCGTGATTGTCGTCAGAGACGATCCAGACGATCGTCCGTCCGCCTTCGCGGGTGACCGCGATCCCTTCGAAATTGTCGGCTAGCAGCGGGGGCGCGAGCCTGGCGATGGGTTGCGCCCACAGGCGGTCCTCGGGCCTGGGCGTGGCGGGCAGTTCAATGATGGCGAGGGTGGCGGTGAACAGCTTCTGTAGCGTAACGCGGCGATTGAGCACCAGCAGGCGGCGATCATCCAGCGCAACGACGTCGGTGGGTCTATAGCCCCTGGGTGGCACATAGCGCAGATGCAGGGGCGATGGCGTGGCGTTGTCCGCCGGGTCTCCATCAAACAACAGCGTGTCATGGCTGCCGTCCCCGCGCATTCCCATCTCCGCGATGACGAGAAAACGGCCATCTGGCAGGCGCGCCATGGATTCGATGGACCCGGTTTCCGGCCATGCCTCGATCTCCGGCCAGGTGCGGCAGGCCTCCACGCGCGAGAAGCCGGGTGCATAGCGGCAGATGCGCTGGAGCATTTCAAATCCCACCCAGTAGCGATCCGTGGCCGGGTCGTGGGCTATCGCCTCTGAATCCCACGCCCACCATGGCTGGGACGCATCCTGGCGTCGGACGGGTAGGGGGGCGATGAAGGGGCGACGGCTGTTTCGACCCGGATGAGGCGTAAAGCCCATCAGCGTGCCGGAGTCGCTTAGCGCAAGTACCTGGCCTTCGCCCTGCACCAGAAGGGAGGAGATGCCGCCAAAGCCGCGATGGGGGCTGCCAAGCTGCCAGCCGTCAAGATAGTCGAGCATCCCGACACTGCGGACAGTCGGGTCCGATGCGTTCAAGGGTAGCGCCCGTGCCGTCACCAGCAGCGGACCTGGGCCGAACAGTTCGGGCTTGTTCTTGTGCGGCGCTGGCAGCAGCAGGATCGCAAGAAGCAGGACGATCAAAATTCGGCGCATCGCCTCGCCATAGGCAAATCACGCCTGCTTACCAATGGCCTTGCCCGACCAGCCCGTCCGGGGACGGGACATGGGCCGCTTTTTGCCTGGACAGGCGCTTGGCCGGAGGAGGGAGCAGGCTATGGCAAGCGCGTGGACGCGGGACGGTTTTTGCTGAATGGTGGCTGACACGGCCATTCAGGCTCGGCTCAATGCGAATCAGGCAAGAAGGGTGCAATCGATGGTGCAGCCTTGATGAAAGCACCCGGATCGATGGCAAGATTTTGAGGAGCAACGCCATGAAAACCAAGTTTCTGATCAATATGGGGGCGGCGCTGGCAATGGGCGCTGCATCTTTCGCGGTTACTGCGGCTCCGGCCCAGGCGCGCGATGGCTGGGGCCGTTATGAGCGCGGCGATTATTATCGCGGCGACCGCGGTCATCGTGGTTACCGGGGCGATTATTATCGCGGCTATCGCGGCGACCGCTATTACCGGAACAACTATTATCGTGGCTACCGGGGCGGCTATCGCTGCCGCGACAATGGCACGGGCGGCACCATCATCGGTGCGATCGCGGGCGGCTTGCTCGGCAACGAGATCGGCAAGGGCAGCGGCCGTTATGGACGCGGCGACGGCACCACGGGCGCGATTGTCGGCGCTGGCGTGGGCGCACTGGCCGGCCGGGCGATCGATCGCAATTGCTGATCGGGCTTACGGTAATGTGAAGAAGAAGGGCTGCCCGATCGGGTGGCCCTTTTTTCATGGCGGCCCGGCGTCGGGCGGCATGATGGGCAGCAGCGGCCGTCGCTCGCCTCGAAGCCATAAAAAAGGGCCGCTCCGTCGCCGGCGCGGCCCTGTTTCCATAATATCCCGAAAGGGAAATTACATCGCGTTCGAAACGGCGTTGCCGGCAGCGTTGCTGGCGTTTTCAGCAGCGTTCTCAGCGCTCATGGCGGCGTTTTCAGCGGCCATCATGGCGTTGTCGGCAGCGTTCACAGCGTTGTCGGCAGCGTTGTCGGCAACATTGGCGGCATTGTCGGCATTGCCCGAGCAAGCAGCGAGGCCGAGCGACGCGGCGAAAACGAGCGAAAGAGCAATCGACTTGGACATGGGCAAACCCCTCTCAGAGATAAAAACAGTGCAGACCACTCTCGGAGAAAAGTTCACCCCCCTTTGCGCCTGCGGGGCCGATTCGTAATGAATTGGGCTACGCATGGCAATCCCATTCATGCGACTCGCCAATTTACGGGCTTTGGTGCAGGCAGATGGCGCAAGCCGGGGCATCGCCATTGACGTATATAAAGATTTCTTTATATGCATAGGCCATGAGCGCCGCACTCGACATCTTCAGGGCCTTGAGCGATCCGACGCGGCTGCGCATCATCTATCTTTTGCGCGCGATGGAGTTGGCGGTCGGCGAAATCGCGCAGGTCGTGGGGCAGAGCCAGCCGCGCGTGTCCCGCCATGTTCGCATCCTCGCCGAAGCCGGTCTGGTCGAGCGGCGCAAGGAAGGCAATTGGGTTTTTCTGCGGTTGGGCCAGGGCGCGGCGACCGTGCCCTTTCTGAAGCTGTTTGATGAACTGGTCCCATCCGAGAGCGAGGAGTTGTGGCAGAAGGCGGACCTTGCCCGGCTGGCGGCGGTACGGGCGGACCGGTCGCGCGCGGCGGAAAGCTATTTTGCCGAACATGCCGAGGAATGGGACGCGATCCGATCGCTTCATGTTCCCGACGTCGATGTAGAGGCGGCGATGACGGCGCTGCTGGGGGCCGAGGCAATCGGGCACCTGCTGGATATCGGCACGGGTACGGGCAGGATGATCGAACTATTCGGGCCTGTCGCGGATCAGGTGACGGCGCTGGATCGCAGCCCCGACATGCTGCGGCTGGCACGGGCCAAGCTGCCCGAGGATGCGGGCGGGAAATACGGCCTGGTGCTGGGCGATTTCGGTGCCCTCCCGCTGGAGCCGGGGAGCATCGACACGGTGGTGTTGCATCAGGTCCTGCATTATGCGCGGGCGCCCGAGACGGTGATCGCAGAGGCTGCGCGCGTCACGGCGACGGGGGGGCGGGTTCTCATCGCGGACTTCGCGGCGCATGAACGGGAAGAGTTGCGGCTGCGCGATCAGCATGCGCGGCTGGGCTTTTCCGACGAGCAGATCGAAAGCTGGTTCGCGCAGGCGGGCCTGGAACTGGAGCGGGTAGAGGTGCTGCCCGGCCAGGAATTGACGGTAGTATTATGGCTGGGACGCCGCGCAGGCGCGCGCATCCTGCGACATGAAGGACGACTTTCCGCATGACACTTTCCTTCCCTTCCATCGAAGAGGACCGGCGGGCCTGGCAAGCGCCGCTCTATGCCGATCTGGCAGGCGATATTCATGTCAGCTTCGAATTCTTCCCGCCAAAGACGGAGAAGATGGAGGAGCAGCTGTGGTCGGCGATTGAAACGCTGACGCCGCTGGCGCCGAAATTCGTGTCGGTAACCTATGGTGCGGGCGGATCGACGCGCGAGCGCACGCATAATACGGTCGCGCGCATCGCCCGTGAAACACCGCTGGCGGCGGCGGCGCATCTAACCTGCGTGGCGGCGAGCAAGGCCGAGATTGACGAGGTCGTGGACGCCTATTGGGAAGCGGGCGTGCGGCACATCGTCGCGTTGCGCGGCGATCCGCCCGAAGCGGGCACGAAGTTTCAGCCGCATCCTGAAGGGTATAAGGGCGCGGCCGAACTGGTCGAGGGACTGCGCAAGCGTCACCCGTTCGAGATTTCCGTGGCCGCCTATCCCGAAACCCACCCCGATGCGCTGAATGCGCAGAGCGACATCGATAATCTGAAGCGCAAGCTGGACGCGGGGGCCAGCCGGGCGATCACGCAGTTCTTCTTTGAGCCGGACACCTTTTTCCGCTTTCGCGACACCGTCGCCGCAGCCGGAATCAATGCGGAAATCATTCCGGGCATCATGCCGGTCAGCAATTTCGCCGCGGTCCAGCGCATGTCGGCCATGTGCAATACGAACGTACCGGGATGGATGGGCAAGCTGTTCGAGGGGCTGGACGACCTGCCCGCCGCGCGGCAACTGGTGTCCGCGACGCTGGCGGCTGAACTGTGCCGCAAGCTCTATGCGGGCGGGGTACGCGACTTTCATTTCTATACGCTCAACCGGGCGGAACTGAGCTATGCGATCTGCCATCTGCTTGGACTGCGACCCGCCACATTGGAGAAGACGGCATGACCGCCGAGGAACGCTTCCGCGCCGTTGCGGCGGAAAAGATCATGATTTTCGACGGCGGCTACGGCACGTCGATCCAGAAACATGGGCTGACCGAGGCGGATTATCGCGGGAATCTGGACCTGCCCAAGGACCAGAAGGGCAATAACGACCTGCTGTGCCTGACGCGGCCGGACATCGTCGAGGGTATCCATACCGCCTATCTCGACGCCGGCGCGGACATGATCGAGACCAACACCTTCTCGTCCACCAAGATCGCCATGGCCGATTATGGTTGCGAGCATCTGGTGCGGGATATCAATATTGCCGCTGCCAAGATCGCCCGGCGGGCGTGTGAAGCGGCGACGGCGAAGGACGGGCGACCGCGCTTCGTGGCGGGGTCGATTGGCCCCACGAACAAGACGCTGTCGATATCGCCCGATGTGAACGACCCTGCCTATCGCGAGGTCGATTTCGATACGCTGAAGGCGGACTATCGTGAACAGTGCGACGCGCTGATCGAGGGCGGGGTGGATTTCCTGCTGGTCGAAACCTGTTTCGATACGCTGAACGCCAAGGCGGCGGGCATGGCGGCGCGGGAGGCCGAGGCGGCGGCGGGGCGGCCGGTTCCGCTGATGTTGAGCTTCACGATTACCGACATGTCGGGGCGCAACCTGTCGGGGCATACGATCAACGCCTTCTGGTATTCGCTGCGGCATTTGAAGCCGCTGACCATCGGGGTGAATTGCGCGTTCGGGGCGGACTTGCTGCGGCCTTATTTGAGCGAACTGGCGAAGAATGCCGATACGCTGATTTTGGCCTATCCCAATGCCGGGTTGCCCAATGAGCTGGGGCAATATGACGAGTTGCCGGAGACGACCGCTTCGCTGATCCGTCAGTGGGTGGATGAGGGGCTGGTCAACATGGTCGGCGGCTGTTGCGGCACGACGCCCGCGCATATCGGCGCGGTGGCGAAGGCGCTGGCGGGACACAAGCCTCGGGTTGTGCCGGAACTGCCGGTCGTGACGCGGCTTGCGGGGCTGGAGCCCATGCATATCGCGGCGTAAGTTTTAGCCCTCTCCCCTTGGGGAGAGGGTTGGGAGAGGGGGCAGCGCGCTTCCTCTTGAGGATGATAATCGAGGGGTGGCGCGTCTCCCCCTCTCCCCGGCCCTCTCCCCAAGGGGAGAGGGGGAAGGCAAAGACATGACCACGCAATCTACTGCCACCTTCGTCAATATCGGTGAACGCACCAACGTCACCGGTTCGGCCAAGTTCAAGAAGCTGATCATGGCGGGCGACTATGCCGCAGCCATCGACATCGCCCGCGATCAGGTGGAGAACGGCGCGCAGATCGTCGATGTGAATATGGACGAAGGGCTGCTCGACGCGGTCGAGGCTATGACGACCTTCCTCAAGCTCATGACTTCGGAGCCCGACATCAGCCGCGTGCCGGTCATGATCGACAGTTCCAAATGGGAAGTGATCGAGGCCGGGTTGAAATGCGTTTCCGGCAAGCCGATCGTCAATTCGATCAGCATGAAGGAGGGCGAGGAGGCCTTTCTGGGCCATGCGCGCAAATGCATGGCCTATGGCGCGGCGGCGGTCATCATGGCCTTTGACGAGACGGGCCAGGCCGACACGAAAGAGCGCAAGGTCGAGATTTGCGAGCGCGCCTACAAGCTGCTGATGACCATCGGTTTTCCGCCGGAGGATATCATTTTCGACCCCAATATCTTCGCCGTGGCGACGGGGATCGAGGAGCATAACAACTACGGCGTCGATTTCATCGAGGCGTGCCGCGAGATCAAGAAGCGCTGCCCACATGTCCATATTTCGGGCGGGCTGTCCAACTTCTCCTTCTCCTTCCGCGGCAATGAGCCGGTGCGGCGGGCGATGCATTCGGTGTTCCTCTACCACGCCATTCCGGCGGGGCTGGACATGGCGATCGTCAATGCGGGGCAGTTGGACGTTTATGACGCGATCGACCCGGCGCTGCGCAAGGCGTGCGAGGATGTGCTGTTGAACAGCGATCCCGAAGCGGGGGACCGGCTGGTCGCGCTGGCCGAAAGCTACAAGGGCAAGGATGCGGCGTCCGAAAAGGCGGCGCAGGAATGGCGCGGATGGCCGGTCGCCAAGCGGCTGGAGCATGCGCTGGTCAAGGGCATCGACATGTATGTGGTTGAGGATACCGAGGAAGCGCGCCTTTCGGCGGTCAAGCCGATCGAGGTGATCGAAGGCCCGCTGATGGACGGCATGAACGTTGTTGGCGACCTGTTCGGCGCGGGCAAGATGTTCCTGCCGCAGGTGGTGAAATCCGCGCGCGTCATGAAGAAGGCGGTCGCGCACCTGCTGCCCTTTATCGAAGCGTCGAAGGAACCGGGCGCCAAGGGCAAGGGCAAGATCATCATGGCGACGGTCAAGGGCGACGTCCATGATATCGGCAAGAATATCGTCGGCGTCGTGCTCCAGTGCAACGGCTTCGACGTGGTCGACATGGGCGTCATGGTGCCGTGGCAGGACATCATCAGGGCCGCGAACGAGAATGACGCCGACATGATCGGCCTGTCCGGCCTCATCACCCCTTCGCTGGACGAGATGGTGACGGTGGCGCAGGAAATGCAGCGGGCGGGCATGACCATGCCGCTGCTGATCGGCGGCGCGACGACATCCAGGGTTCACACCGCGCTGCGCATCGACCCGGCGTTCGAGGGGCCGGTGGTGCATGTGCTGGACGCAAGCCGGGCGGTGGGCGTTGCCACGGCGCTGGTGTCGGAGACGCAGAAGGATGACTTCGTCCGCAAGACCAAGGACGATTATGAGCATGTCCGCGTTGCCCGCGCCAACAAGGGGCAGAGCGCGCTGGTCAGCATCGAGGATGCCCGCGCCAACGCTTTCGAGATCGACGAGAGCCTGAAGCCCGGCAAGCCGCGCCTGCCCGGCGTGCATCGCTTCCCGGACTGGGATCTGAAGGATCTGCGCGACTATATCGACTGGACGCCATTCTTCCGGGCGTGGGAGTTGGCGGGCAACTATCCGGCGATTCTCGAAGACAAGGTGGTGGGCGAGAGCGCGACCAGCCTGTTCAACGACGCGCAGGCGATGCTCGACCGCCTTATCGACGAAAAGTGGCTGACCGCGCGGGGCGTGGTGGGTCTGTGGCCCTGCCGTCGCGAGGGCGATGACATCATCGTCCATGTCGAGGATGAGAAGCACGTTACCCTGCCCATGCTGCGCCAGCAGATCCAGAAGCGCGAAGGGCGGGCGAACATGTGCCTGGCGGACTTCATCAGCCCCGACGGCGACTGGATGGGCGGCTTTGCCGTCTCGATCCATGGCATCGAGCCGCACCTGGCGCGGTTCAAGGCGGCGATCGACGATTATTCGGACATCCTGCTGAAGGCGCTGGCGGACCGACTGGCGGAAGCCTTTGCCGAGCGGCTGCACCATTATGTGCGTACGGCGCTGTGGGGCTATGCGGAAGGGGAGCAGCTGACCAACGAGGCGCTGATCAGGGAGCAGTATCGCGGCATTCGCCCGGCGCCGGGCTATCCGGCCTGCCCGGAGCACAGCCTGAAGCCGCTATTGTTCGACATGCTCGACGCGCATCATGCGACGGGAATCACGCTGACGGAAAGCTTTGCCATGCTACCGACGGCGGCGGTCAGCGGCTTTTACTTCGGTCATCCGCAGGCGGAATATTTCGGCGTTGCGCGGGTCGGGCGCGACCAGCTGGAGGATTATGCCCGGCGTCGCGGCGTCGATGTGGAAACGGCGGAGCGCTGGTTGCGGCCCAATCTGGACTGAGGGACGGCGGAGGAACCGCCGTCCTGCGCGTCTGGCTACCGCTTTTCGTGATTGGCGGCGACAGCCCTGGCCACTGCCTGCATCAGTTCCCAACGCGCCGGTATGGGTTCGGTCGTGCTGCCGATCATGACCGCCACGGCATAGCTGGTGCCGTCAGGCGCGGTCATGATGCCGACATCATTATAGCCGGTCGAGCGCGCGCCCAATACCTGGCCGGTGCCCGTCTTGTGCATATAGCGCCATCCCGCCGGCACGCCGCCCTTGATCCGTTGCGGCCCGGTTTTGGCCTCGCTCATGATCGACATCAGTAACCGGGACGATGCGGGGGAGAGCATGTCGCCTTCCTTGAGCTTCGCCAGCGCATGCACGATAGCGGAAGGGGCCGCTCCATCTGGCGGGCTGGCGAGATAATTGTCGAGCGCCCTTTTGCGCGCTTCGATGGGCAGCCGGGAGCGGGCCGCGTAGAAATTGCGGCCTATCGAATAATCCTGCCGCCATTCCAGGCCCGCCGCGGTCGCCTGCAGCAGCCGTTCGCCGGGGCCGAAGCGGACATCCTTTATAAAGCGGCGGGCGAGATAGGAGCGCACAGCCTCCGGCCCGCCGACAGAGCGCAAGAGCGTGTCGTTCGCCGTATTGTCGCTGTTCATCATGGCGCGGCGCATGAGGTCGGAATAGCTGGTGGTCCATCCCGTGCTGCCGACGAGTCCCGCGGACGGCTGATGGAAAAGGGTGAGATCCTTGCGGGTGATCGTGGTCGTGTCGGAAAGGCGCAACTTGCCGCGATCGACCGCATCGAGGACGGCCATCGACACCCAGAGCTTCGACACGCTCTGCTGCGGGAAGAGAAGGTTGCCGTTCCAGGCGACGGTCCAGTCGCTGCCAATGCGGCGGACCGCGATGCCAACCTTTCCATTGAAGCTTTGGCCGAGGTTGCGGACCACGCTGACCAAGGCGGGCGGCGGCGTTTCGCGCTGATCGACGGCGAGCGCCTGATAGGGCTTGGGCGGATTGGCGACCGGCTTGATCGGGAAGGTCGATGTCGTCGGTTGCACGCGCTGTGGGGCGCGAGCCTGCGGTTCCCCCGGCGCGCTGACACAAGCCGAAAGCGCCGCGATCAACAAGACAAGGCGGGCAGTACCGCCATCAGGGCGCAACCCGCGCCCGTTATTTCCATCACTCATTTGCGTCCCCGCTCTCCCACCCTTCCTCTTCGTGGCGCGGACCTTCTGGCTGGCAAGTTTCATGCGACGAATGATTCCACATTTGCGATGTAAGGAGCATGAACGGCGTACTGCTTGCGCTCAGTCAAGGTTAAGGCGGTACGCCTATGAGGGTGCAATGACTGGCGAATTTCTGGATAGGCGGACGCTGCTGCTGAGCGGAGCGGCGTTGGCAGGCGGGTTGATGCTGGGCGGTCCGGCGATGGCTGCGCCCTTCACCTCGCGGCGGATCGCGGTGACGGTTCGGGGGACGGGGCGCGACGTGCTGTTGATTCCGGGGCTGGGGAGCGGGCCGGGCATCTGGAACGGTGCGATGGCGGCCGTGCCGGGCCATCGCTGGCATCTGATCCATGTGCGGGGGTTTGGCGGGCTGGCGGCAAACGCCAATGCGGCCGGGCCGCTGGTGCAGCCGCTTGCTGACGAGATCGCGCGCTATATCGGCGCGGCGGGACTGCGGCGTCCTGCCATCGTCGGTCATTCAATGGGCGGCACGCTGGCCATGATGGTGGGATTGAAGGGGCTGGCCGGGCGGCTGATGGTTGTCGACATGCTGCCCGAAGGCGCGGCGATGGTCGGCGGCACGGCGCAGGGCATGGGCTATCTGGCCGACCAGATCAGCCAATATTTCACCGGGACCAGGGCGGGGCGCGCCTATCTGGGGCAGATATTGGCGCAGGCGCCGGGCGCGAAGGGGAGTGACCCGGACGTCATTGCCAACGCGCTTCGGGATCTGGCGAATATCGACCTTGGGCCGCAACTTGCGCGCATCGATGCGCCGATGGATGTGGTCTATGCGGTGGGGTCCGACCCCGCGCAGGCGACCGCGATCAGCCGCAATTTCCGCGCCGCCTACGCCGCCAAGAAGGGAGTGAGGCTGCTGCCGATCGGTCCCAGCGGGCATGTCGTGATGGCCGACCAGCCGACACGCTTTGCGGGCATGCTCAAGGATTTCCTGCGGGTCTGATCAGGGCGCCAGCACGGTGTCCACGGCCACGGGCAGCATGTCGGGATAATCGAGCGTATAGTGCAGCCCCCGGCTTTCCTTCCGCTTGAGCGCTGAGCGGACGACCAGTCGCGCGACTTCCAGCAGGTTGCGCAGTTCGATGAGGTCCGCGGTCACCCGGAAATGGCCGTAATATTCATCCACTTCCTTGGAAAGCAGGTCGATGCGGTGCTGCGCCCGCTCCAACCGCTTGGTGGTGCGGACGATACCGACATAATCCCACATGAAGCGGCGAATTTCCTTCCAGTTATGCTGGACGATGACCTCTTCGTCGGAATTGGTGACGCGGCTTTCGTCCCACGGAAGAACCGGCGGCGGCGGGGGCAGGCTGTCCCAGTTGGAACGGATGTGCCGGGCGGCCGCTTCGCCGAAGACGAGGCATTCGAGCAGCGAGTTGGAGGCCAGGCGGTTTGCGCCATGCAGCCCGCTTTCAGTGACTTCCCCTGCGGCATAGAGGCCGGGCAGGTCGGTGCGGCCGTCGAGGTCGATCACCACGCCGCCGCAGGTATAATGCTGGGCCGGGACGACCGGGATCGGTTCTTTGGTGATGTCGATGTCCAGGTCCAGCAGCCGCGTGTAGATGGTCGGGAAATGCTGGCGCACAAATTCGGGCGGCTTGTGGCTGATGTCGAGATGGACATAGTCGAGGCCGAGCCGCTTGATTTCATGGTCGATCGCGCGGGCGACGACATCGCGCGGGGCCAGTTCGCCGCGCGGGTCGAAGCGGTCCATGAAGCGCTGGCCGCCGCCGGGTACGCCGGGGGGGAGTTTCAGATGGCCGCCCTCGCCGCGCACGGCTTCGGTGATCAGGAAATTCTTGACCTCCAGATTGTAGAGGCAGGTGGGGTGGAACTGGTTCATTTCCATGTTGGAAACACGGCAACCCGCGCGCCAGGCCATGGCAATGCCATCGCCGGTCGCCCCGCGCGGCGCTGTTGAGAAGAGATAGGTGCGCCCCGCGCCGCCGGTGCAGAGGATCGTCGCCTTGCCCAGCAGAGCGTCGACATGCTTGGTTTTCTTGTTGAAGGCGTAGACGCCCCAGACATGGCCGTCGCCCGAATAGTGTTCGCCATGGCGGCTGGTGATGAGGTCGATGGCGACCAGATCCTCCAGCAAGGTGATGTTGGGATTGGCGCGCGCGGCCTTGAGCAGCGCGACCTGAACCGCATGGCCGGTGGCGTCATCGACATGGACGATGCGGCGGTGGCTGTGGCCCCCTTCGCGCGTCAGGTGCCAGCGTTCGCCAAATTCGTCGCCGCCGTTGAAGGGCACGCCAAGCTGAGCCAGTCGTTCGATCGCGGCCGGGGCTTCGGAAACGACGAACTCCACCGTTTCACGATTGTTGAGGCCCGCGCCCGCGACCATCGTATCTTCGATATGCGCTTCGAAACTGTCGCCCCCGTCGAGCACCGCGGCAATGCCGCCCTGCGCCCAGTTGGTCGAGCCGCTGTCGAGCGCGGCCTTTGCCAGCACCACCACCTTGCGGTCCTGCGCCAGGTTGATCGCGGCAGTGAGACCGGCTGCGCCGGAGCCGATGATGACGACATCGTGAGTGGTGGTAGGCATTCGGAACCTTACTCCCCTCCCGTTGACGGGAGGGGCTGGGGGTGGGCCAGCGCAAGCGTCGCTTCAATGTGAGACACCACGCCTTCAAGATTTTCCATCACATCCACATTGCGAAAGCGCAAGATTTGATAGCCTAGGGAGCGACAGTAATCTTCTCGGCGGGCATCATAATCAACGCCGTGGTCGTGGCTCGCTCCGTCTATTTCGATGATGAGGTTCAATTCCCGGCAGAGGAAGTCGGCGAAGTAAGGGCCGATGGGCATCTGGCGGCTGAACTTATGGCCGAGTTTGCGGGCGCGGAGGTGTTGCCACAATAGCCGTTCGGGTGTTGGTGCGTTGTTTCTTAGTTGCTTTGCGCGGACTGTGTTGCGGGGTTGGAAAGGTTGTGCCAGCCCACCCCCTAGCCCCTCCCGCTAGCGGGAGGGGGAACATGCGAATCTTCCGTCACTAAGCCGCCGTTGTCAGGCTGAGGAACACATCCTCCAGATCGGGGTCGCGCGTGATGACGTCAACGATGGACAGGCCGCTCGCCTGAACGGCGTTCAGCACCTGGCCTGCATTGGCGCGGTCCTTCATATAGGTGATCGTCAAGGTGCGCGGGTCGGAAAGCTCCACCTTCTCGAAACAGGGCGCGTCCGGCGTCGTGGCGATGTCGCGGTCAACGGTGACCTGCACCACCTTTTCCTGCGCCATCGCGATCAGTTCGCGCGTTGGTTTGTCAGCGATGACGCGGCCATGGTTGATGATGCCGATCCGGTCGCACAGCTCCTCGGCTTCCTCAAGATAGTGCGTCGTCAGCACGATCGTCACGCCGAGCGTGTTGAGTTCGCGCACATATTCCCAAAGCTGCTGGCGAAGCTGCACATCGACGCCCGCGGTCGGCTCGTCCAGCACCAGGATCGGCGGGCTGTGCACCATGGCCTTTGCCACCAGCAGCCGCCGCTTCATGCCGCCGGACAGGGTGCGGGCATAGGCGTGGGCCTTGTCCTCCAGATGGACGGCGCGCAGCAATTCCATCGAGCGCCGCCGTTCCTTGGGCACGCCATAGTAGCCCGCCTGGTTTTCCAGTGTTTCAAAGGGTGTGAAAAAGGGATCGAAGACGATTTCCTGCGGCACGATGCCGATCGAATTCTTGGCATTGCGGGGGTTCTGGTCGATGTCGAAGCCCCAGATCCTTGCCGACCCGCTGGTCTTGTTCACCAGCCCTGCGAGAATGTTGATCGTCGTGGACTTGCCCGCGCCATTGGGGCCGAGCAGGCCGTATATCTGGCCGCGCGGGATCGAAAGGCTGATGTCGTCCAGTGCGCGCTTGCCGCCCGCATAAACCTTGGTGAGGTGGCTGATTTCGATGGCGGGGGGGATAGCGTCGGTCATGGCTGCCTATTGTGGGGAGGGCACGGCCGAAAGGGAAGGGCGTGCGCGCTAGAAGTCGTCGGCAATGTCCATGAGGCCAAGCAGCTTCCGGGGCGCCACTTCGCGCCAGCTTTTGTGCAGCCTGTCCTCGATCTGGTCCCAGTCCGTATCGCCCAGGTCGAGGCGGATGCCGACCCAGCCGTCGCCGAAATAGGCGGGGCGGAAATAGCGCGCGGGGTCGCTGTCGATCAGCATCGCCTGTTCTTCCGGCGCGGTTGTCTTGACGAGCAGGGCAATGACGCCGTCGCCATGATGATCCTGGCGGAAATAGGCGAATTTCTTGCCCTTTTCTATGCCGAAGCAGGGCATGCCATGAGACATGACCTCGGCCGCCTGAGGCAGGGCGAGGGCATGTTCCCGTACCTTGTCCAGCAGCCAGCCGGGCTGCCGATCGCGCGTCACGAAGTCGGCAAGGGTGCGCGAGTAAAGCTGATGCTCGGCGATCAGGATGCGGGCGGCCAGCGTTTCGGCGCTGTCGCCGGGCAGGATGGCGACTTCCGTTTGGGCCAGCACCGGGCCGTCATCCAGTTCGCTGGTCACGACATGGACAGAGCAGCCCGCATGGCTGTCGCCCGCGTCCAGCGCCTTTTGATGGGTATCGAGGCCCTTATATTTCGGGAGCAGGCTGGGGTGGATGTTCAGCATCCGGTTTTCCCAGCCAGTGACAAATTCAGGCGAAAGCAGGCGCATGTAACCGGCGAGCGCCACATATTCCACGCCCGCCTTGCGCAGTTGTGCGTCGATGATCCGGTCGAATTCGGCGCGCTTGAGGCCCTTGTGGCTTTGCGCGAAGGTGGGGACGCCTTCGGCCTGCGCCAGCGTGAGGCCAGCGGCTTCCGGGTCATTGGCGGCGACCAGCACGATCTTATAGGGGCAGGACGGATGCTTGGCGGCATAGAGGAGCGCCGCCATGTTGGACCCGCGCCCGGAAATCAGAACGCCGACCTTTGCCTTCGCCATATAGTCCCCGTTCCGGCTGAGCCTGTCGAAACCCAGCTTTTTCTACTAACCTTAACCCGCATTTAACCCAGATGCGTCGCGGTCCAGTCGGCCTTTGCGCTCCAGGTTTCCTGGCTTCCCCTGACGGTGCAGCCCTTCTCGCCCGCTTCCACGATTCCGACGCGAACCACGGTTTCGCCTGCCGCTTCCAGTTCGGCCGCAACCGCATCCGCTGCGTCTGCATCGACCGCCAGCACCATGCCGACGCCGCAGTTGAAGGTGCGCGCCATTTCTTCCGGCTCGATATGGCCCTGGGCCTGGAGGAAGGCCATCAGCCGTGGCTGTTCCCAGCCATCGGCATCGACAATGGCATGGCAGCCATCGGGCAGGACGCGCGGGATATTTTCCAGCAGGCCGCCGCCCGTAATGTGGGCAAGCGCGTTGATCTTGCCATCGCGGACGAGCGGCAACAGCGCCTTCACATAGATGCGCGTCGGCGCCATCAGCGCGTCGATCAGCAGCACTTCATTGTCGAAAATCGCCGGACGATCAAGCTTCCAGCCCTTGTCTGCGGCAAGGCGGCGGACCAGTGAGAAGCCGTTGGAATGCACGCCCGAGGAGGTGAGGCCCAGCAGGACGTCGCCAGCCTTCACGCGGTTACCGGTCAGCGCCTGCGACCGTTCTACGGCGCCCACGCAGAAACCGGCAAGGTCATAGTCGCCTGCGGCATACATGCCCGGCATCTCGGCCGTTTCGCCGCCGATCAGGGCGCAGCCCGCCTGGCGGCAGCCCTCGGCAATGCCTGCGATCACGCGCTCGGCGACGCCGCTCTCCAGCTTGCCGGTGGCGTAATAGTCGAGGAAGAAAAGCGGTTCCGCGCCCTGCACGATCAGGTCGTTGGCGCACATGGCGACCAGATCGATGCCAACGCCATCATGCCGGTCATGATCGATCGCGAGCTTCAGCTTGGTGCCCACGCCGTCATTGGCCGCGACCAGCAGCGGATCGTCATAGCCAGCCGCTTTCAGGTCGAAAAAGCCGCCAAAGCCGCCTAGCTCAGCGTCGGCGCCGGGACGGCGGGTGGCCTTGGCGAGCGGGGCGATGGCGCGGACCAGCGCATTGCCCGCGGCGATATCGACGCCAGCCTTGGCGTAGCTGTAGGATTCGGTGTCGCTCATGGGCCAGCGCCCTAAAGCAATGAGGCGGAAAACGGAACGGGAAATGGGTTGCCGCTTGGCAGATCGGGCAAATCTCGCCAAAAGGGCGCGCGTGAGCCTGTCGCCAGCCTTGTCCCGCCTGAATTTCCGGCCCTTGCGGCTGCTTCGCCTGTTGTCGCGACCGGCCCAGATTATCGGCGCGATCGCGTTCGGACTCGCCGCAGCGGCGCTGTTCGCACAGATGGAAGGCGAACGCGGCGTGCCGCCGATCGCCAGCGGCGGCGATTATCAAGTGAGCGGCATCAAGGTCGATGTGCTGGGCAAGGACGCCAGCAGCGCGCGGCTGGCCGGATGGCGGCTGGCGCAGCGGCAGGGTTGGCGGATGCTGTGGACGCGCACCCACGGCAATGCGGGCGTGCCCAACCTGTCCGATTCGCAGCTGGAGGCGATGATTTCCGGCGTGGAAATCGAATATGAACAGATCGGTCCGACCCGTTATGTCGCGACGCTGGGCATCCTCTTCGACCGGGCGCGCACGGGCCAGTTGCTGGGCGTGTCGGGCAATGTCATGCGCTCGCCGCCGTTGCTCGTCATCCCGGTGATGTGGGACGGCGGGTCCGCCGTGTCCTATGAACGGATCAATGAGTGGCAAAAGGCGTGGGCGCGGTTTCGTACCGGCGAGAGCGCCATTGATTATGTGCGGGTCAGCGGGTCGATCGCGGACCCGATACTCCTCAATGCCGGACAGGTCGGACGGCGCGGGCGCCTGTGGTGGCGCGTGCTGCTCGATCAATATGGCGCGGCCGATGTGGTGGTGCCCATCGCCCGGCTGGAACGGCAATGGCCGGGCGGTCCCGTCACCGGAACCTTCACGGCGCGCTACGGACCCGACGATCATCTTATCGGCAGCTTTTCGCTGCGTGCTTCGGCTGAAAGCGCGATCCCGCAGATGTTGGACGAAGCCACGCGCCGGATCGACCAACTCTATACCACCGCACTCAACGATGGTCGCTTGCGGCCTGACCCGTCGCTCATCATCGAGGAACCCATCGACCCGGATGCCCTGGCGATCGAAAATGGGACCGACCTGCCCGTGGAAGTGCTGGACGGGCCGACGACGACTGCTGCCACCGCCAGTTTCTCGATCCAATTCGACACGCCTGACGTTGGATCTGTGACGCAGGGCGAAGCGGCGGTGCGGTCAATTCTGGGCGTCCGTTCGGCGGCGACCAGCAGCCTGGCGCTGGGCGGCACATCGGTGATGCAGGTCAGCTTTGACGGCACGGCCGACGCTCTGCGCGCTGCGCTGCAGGCGCGCGGCTTTACCGTGTCGGGATCCGGCAACGCCCTTCGCATCCGGCGTGGCGGGGCGTCCCCTGCGGGAGCAGCGCCGCCGCAATGAGCCAGATCAGCCTGCCGTTCGAATGGCCAGGGCAGGGGGCGGACGGCGATTTCCTGGTCAGCGACGCCAACAGCGTCGCCGTCCGGCATCTGGAAGGCTGGCGCGACTGGCCGCTGGCGACGAGCGTGTTGAGCGGGCCTGCCTTGTCTGGTCGATCCATGCTGGGGCGGCGCTTTGCCGCCATGAGTGGCGGCCGGGTGATCGACGATGCGGAGGGGCAGGATGACCGGCTGCTGTTCAACGCGTGGAACGATGCGCAGACAAGCCGACGACCGCTGCTGCTGATCGGCCGGGATGCCCCGACCCGCTGGGATGTCGCCTTGCCTGACCTTCGTTCGCGGCTGGCAGCGGCGCCTCATGTCGTCATCGCGGAGCCTGACGAACCCCTTGCCCGCGCCTTGATCGAACGGGCGTTGGGGGCGATGGGCGCGCATTATGCGGCGGATTTGCCCGACTGGTTGCTCCGCCGGATCGAGCGCAGCTATACGGTGATCGCGCAGGTCACGCGGTTGCTTAATGAGGCCGCCCTGTCATCGGCGCGTAAGATTTCTGTCGCTATGGCGAAAGAGACCCTGCAAGACGCTGGATACTTGCCTATAGTGCCGGATGATCCGCAGCCCTGATCAACGTGAGAGAGACGTGGCCGAAGCCGACCCCTCCGCCAGCCTGACCCTGCCCAGCGACCGCTATTTCAATCGGGAGCTGTCCTGGCTGGCGTTCAACCAGCGGGTGTTGGAGGAGGCGATGAACCGCGCGCATCCGTTGCTCGAACGGCTGCGCTTCCTGTCGATTTCCGGCGCGAACCTTGATGAATTCTTCAGCGTGCGCGTGGCCGGGCTCAAGGGGCAGCAGTTGCAGGATGTCGACATGCGCTCCGCCGACGGGCTGACGCCGGGGCAGCAGCTGGCCGCGATTGCCGATGAAACGACGCGGTTGATGGCGGCACAGCAGAAGGTGTGGGGCGCGCTGCATGGCGAATTGACGCAGGTGGGGATCGAGGTGATCGGCCCTGGCAGCCCGATCGATCCAGGAAGCGAGACATGGCTGCGCGAGCATTTCCTGACGCAGGTATTTCCGATACTCACGCCCCAGGCGCTCGATCCGGCGCATCCTTTTCCTTTCATACCCAATCAGGGCCTGTCGATCGTCTTCGACCTGGAGCGGCTGTCGGACAAGCAGCCTATCCGCGAACTGGTGATGATCCCGTCCTCGCTTGCCCGCTTCGTCCGGATGCCGGGCGAACCGGCCCGCTACATGGCGCTGGAGGCGGTGATCCGGCGCTTTTCGGCTGATCTTTTTCCTGGCTATCGGGTGCGCAACAGCGGCGTGTTCCGCATCATCCGCGACAGCGACATCGAGATTGAGGAAGAGGCGGAGGATCTGGTCCGCTATTTCCGCAGCGCCATCAAACGCCGCCGCCGGGGGCGCGTGATCCGGCTGGAGATTGAGGAGCGCATCCCCGAGCCGGTCGAGGAAATGTTGCAGGACATGCTGCAGGGGCATGAAGCGATGATTGCGGAGGTCGAGGGGTTTGTCGGCATCGGCGACCTGTCAGGCGTCGTGGACGAAGATCGCCCAGACCTGAAATTCGAACCCTATGCGCCGCGATTCCCGGAACGAATCCGCGAATATGGCGGGGATTGCTTTGCGGCGATCCGGGCGAAGGACATCGTTGTCCATCACCCCTATGAAGCCTTTGACGTCGTCGTTTCGTTCCTGAAACAAGCGGCTTCCGACCCAGATGTCGTGGCGATCAAGCAGACGCTGTATCGCGCGGGCAAACAGTCGGCGATCATCCGCGCGCTGATCGACGCGGCGGAGGCGGGCAAGTCGGTGACGGCCGTGGTCGAGCTGAAGGCGCGGTTCGACGAGGAGCAGAATCTGATGTGGGCCGACGCGCTGGAGCGTGCGGGCGTGCAGGTGGTCTATGGCTTCATCGACTGGAAGACCCACGCCAAGGTGTCGATGATCGTGCGGCGCGAGGGCGAAGCGTTCCGCAGCTACTGCCATTTCGGCACCGGCAATTACCACCCGGTGACGGCGCGTATCTATACCGACCTCAGCTTCTTTACAGCGGACCCGGCCTATAGCCGCGATGCCGCCGCGCTGTTCAATTACATCACTGGCTATGTCGAGCCGGAGCGCCTTGAAAAGCTGGTCATGAGCCCCCGCGACCTGCGCAACCATCTTTGCGCGCTGATCGATGCGGAAATCGACCATGTCCGCGCGGGGCGGCCCGGCACCATCTGGGCCAAGATGAATTCGCTGGTCGATCCCGCGATCATCGAAAAGCTCTACGCCGCCAGCAATGCTGGCGTTCAGATCGACTTGATCGTGCGTGGCATATGCTGCCTGCGTCCGGGCGTACCGGGCATGTCGGAAAATATCCGGGTCAAGTCGGTCGTCGGCCGCTTCCTGGAACATAGCCGCATCACTGTGTTCGGCAACGGCAAGGCGTTGCCCAACAATGGCGCGAAGGTGTTCATCAGCTCGGCCGACTGGATGCCCCGCAACTTCGACCGCCGCGTCGAATTCCTTGCCCCTGTGGAAAACCCGACCGTGCACGACCAGATTCTGGACCAGGTGATGGTGGCCAATCTGATCGATACGGAACAGAGTTGGGAGTTGGACAGCGAGGGTCATTATGCCCGCGTGGATTCAGCTGGAAGGCCGTTCAACCTGCACCGCTATTTCATGACCAACCCGTCGCTGTCGGGCCGGGGCGCGGCGCTGGACAGCGAAGCCGTCCCGACATTGCGCCTGCGCGGTCGGGCCTGAGCGCCGCATGAACTCCATGCTCAGCCAGGTGCGCGCCATCGCCGGGACGATGGCGACATCGCCTGAACATGCCAAGGCGCGTACGGCTATCATCGACATCGGGTCCAACAGCGTCCGCCTGGTCGTTTATGATGGCCCGCGCCGCATCCCCTTCATCCTCTTCAACGAAAAGGTGATGGCGGGGCTGGGCGCGTCGCTGGGCAAGACGGGGCAGATCGAACCGGAGGCGATGGAGCGCGGGCTGCGCGCGGTCGGCCGCTTTGCGCACCTGTGCCGCGAAATGGACGTGCGGGAGGTGCGCTGCGTCGCCACGGCGGCGGTGCGCGATGCCGCCAATGGCGATGAGTTTCTGCGCCGCGCCAAGGCGATAGGGCTGAATGTCGAGCTGCTTTCGGGCGCGCAGGAGGCGATCGCCGCGGCCTATGGCGTGCTGTCGGGTATTCCGGGCGCCGACGGGATCGTGGGTGACTTGGGCGGAGGCAGCCTGGAGCTGGCGCGAATCCGCGATGGCGCGGTGCATGAGACGATTTCGCTGCCGCTGGGGGTGCTGCGCCTGCCGCAGATCCGGGCGAAGGGGCCGGGCGTGCTGGAGCGGCAGGTCAAGAAGATGCTGGCCAAGGCAGGCTGGATCGTGGAGCCGGAACTGCCATTCTATCTGGTGGGCGGATCGTGGCGCGCGCTGGCCCGATTCGACATGCAGCTCACCAACTTTCCGCTGCCGGTCGTCCATCAATATGCGATGCCGGCGTCGCGCGCCGAGCAGTTGACGCGGATCGTGTCGCATGTCGGTCGCGCGCGGTTGAAGGATATTCCGGCCATGACCGGATCGCGCGTGCCGACGCTGCCGGATGCGGCTGCGCTGCTGTCGGTTATCGTGCGGCAATTGAAGTCGCGCGACCTGATCGTGTCCGCCTATGGCCTGCGCGAAGGATTGTTGTTCGAGGATCTGCCCCCCGATATCCGCGCGCACGACCCGCTGCTGGTCGCGGCAGAGGCGGAAGGGGAAGCGCAGGGCCGCTTTGCCGGTCATGGCGACATGATCGACCGCTGGATCGCCCCTGTGTTCCAGGATGACGATCCGGCCCGCCGCCGCATCCGCCGGGCGGCATGCCTGTTGGCCGATGTGGGATGGCGCGCCAATCCGGATTTTCGCGCCGAACGCGGCGTGGAGATTGCGCTGCACAGCAATTGGGTGGGCATCACCGCGCCCGAACGCGCCATGCTGGCGCAGGCGTTGCACAGCAATTTCGGCGGAGGGGCGGGTATCGCCACTGCTATCGACGGTCTTGCTTCTCCAGCGGCGCTGAAACGGGCGACCCTGTGGGGCTTGGCGATCCGGCTGGGCCAGCGATTGTCGGGCGGGGTCGAGGGGCCGTTGCTGGGATCGAAGCTGGAAATGGCGGGCGACACGCTGGAATTGCGGCTGCGGGGCGTGGATGCCGACCTGTTCGGCGAAGCGGTCGAGCGGCGGCAGCGCAATCTGGCGCAAGCCATGGGGGTCAAGTACCGGATGGCCTGGTGAGGGCGAGGCTTGACCGGTTTTTGCTTACGCAGAGGCGCAGAGGATGCGGAGGAGTAAATAGCTTCCCGAACCGTTCGGGCTGAGCCTGTCGAAACCCATTCCTGTTGTTGTAACGAACAGCCCTGCGACAAGCTCAGGGCGAACGGAGGGACGGCGTTCGATTCCCTTCATCCCCTGCGCGAAACCAGCACAGCCCAAAACTTGCCCCCGCACGCATATGGCCCTATTGCGCGCGCGCATGAACAGCAAGCACGCCCCCGATCCCGCGCTCCTCGCGAAGGCCGAAACCCTTGTCGAGGCGTTGCCCTATATGCAGCGTTATGCGGGGCAGACATTTGTCGTGAAATATGGCGGCCACGCCATGGGCGATCCCGAAGCGGCGCGCGATTTCGCCGAGGACGTCGTGTTGATGAAAGCGGTCGGCATCAATGTCGTCGTCGTTCACGGCGGCGGTCCGCAGATCGGCGCGATGCTGCAGAAGCTGGGCGTCGAATCGCAGTTTATTGGCGGGCTGCGCGTGACCGACAAGGAAACCGCGCAGATCGCCGAAATGGTCCTGGCGGGTTCGATCAACAAGGAAATCGTCGGCTGGATCGCTGGCGCGGGTGGCCGGGCCGTGGGCATTTCCGGCAAGGATGGCGGTCTGGTCCTGTGCGAAAAGGTGCTGGGCAAGCGGCAGGCCGATCCCAATTCCGGGATCGAGCGCAATGTTGATCTGGGCTTTGTCGGCGATCCGGTGAAGGTTGACCGCAGCATCCTCGACACGCTGACGCAAAGCGGCATCATCCCCGTTGTCGCTCCTGTAGGGATCGGCGCGGACGGCCACACCTACAATGTCAACGCCGACACGATGGCGGGCGCGATTGCGTCGGAACTTCAGGCGTCGCGATTCTTCCTGCTGACCGACGTTCCGGGCGTGCTGGACAAGCAGGGCCAGTTGCTGACCGACCTCGATCCGGCGGCGATCAGGGTGTTGCAGGAGGATGGCACGATCAGCGGCGGCATGATTCCCAAGCTGGAAACCTGCGTGAAGGCGGTCGAGGGCGGCGTGGACGCCGCCGTCATCCTGGACGGCCGCGTGCCCCATGCGATGCTGCTGGAAATCTTCACAAGACGCGGTGCGGGCACTTTAGTGCGCCGGTAAGTTGCCTGTTGGTGGATGAGCCTTTGTATTTCGTGGATTAACCCGGCTGCCCGCTTGTAGCGCGGCGTCTGCCTCGGCTAGAGCATCCGCAGTCAATTTGGAGACCACATGGCCTACGCGCTTTATCAGATCATCGTCATCCTGCTCGATGTGCTGTGGTGGATCATCATTATCCAGGCGATCATGAGCTGGCTGATTGCCTTTAATGTCATCAACACCTCCAGCGACGTGGTCCGCACGGTCATGGTCGCGCTCGACCGGATGACCGCGCCCATCTATAACCCGATCCGCCGCGTCATGCCGGATCTGGGCGCCCTGGACCTTTCGCCGATGGTTGTTCTGCTGGCGATCCTTATCATCCGCCAGGCCATATTGCCGCCGATCTTCGGATTGGTGTGAGCGTCTGGAAGCAAGACGGAAACGACCTGCTGGTCAGCATTCGCCTGACACCCGGTGCCGCGCGCGATGAGTGGGGCGGGTGCTGGACGGACGAGAAGGGCGAGGACTGGTTGCGCGCTCGCGTCCGCGCGGTGCCCGAAAAGGGCAGGGCGAACGCGGCGCTGATCGTGCTGCTGGCCAAGGGGCTGGATTGGCCGCGGAGCGCGATTTCGCTGGAATCGGGGGACAGCAACCGGCTAAAGCGGCTGCGGATCAAGGGCGGGGGTGAAGCGTTGGCGCTGGAGCGCCTGTCCACCATCATCAGGGAACGGGTTGAGGCAGCATGACCATCGGCAAGATCATCGACGGCAAGGCTTATGCCGCAACGCTGCGGGGCAAGGTGGCGGACGGCGTCGCCGCCTTCGTCAAAAGCACGGGGCGCAAGCCCGGTCTGGCGGTTGTGCTGGTGGGCGAGGACCCTGCCAGTTCCGTCTATGTCCGCAACAAGGGCAAGATGACGGTCGAGGCAGGCATGGAAAGCCTGGAGTTCAAACTGCCCGCGAGTATCGGTGAAGAGGAATTGCTCGACCTGGTCGAGGAATTGAACGCCGATGACCGCGTGGACGGCATATTGGTCCAGTTGCCGCTGCCCTGCCATATCGACGAGTCGGCGGTGATCGGCGCGATCGACCCGGCCAAGGATGTGGACGGGTTCCATGTCGTCAATTCCGGGCGGCTCGCCACGGGGCAGGAGGCGCTGGTGCCCTGTACGCCGCTGGGCTGCATCATGCTGCTGAAGGACGAACTGGGCGACCTGTCGGGCATGGAGGCGGTGGTCGTGGGCCGCTCCAACATCGTTGGCAAGCCGATGGCGCAGCTGCTGCTTGCTGAAAATTGCACCGTCACCATCGCGCACAGCCGGACGCGCGATCTGGCGTCGGTCGTGCATCGCGCCGATATCGTGGTGGCGGCGGTAGGACGCCCCGAAATGGTGAAGGGCGAATGGATCAGGCCCGGCGCGACCGTGATCGATGTCGGTATCAACCGCGTCACCGATACCGAAGATGGCAAAAGCCGCATCGTGGGCGATGTCGCCACCGCCGAAGCGCTGGCCCATGTCCGGGCGATCACTCCGGTGCCGGGCGGTGTGGGGCCGATGACCATCGCGGTGCTGCTGCGCAATACGCTGGTCGCCGCCCATGCGCGTGCGGGGCTGGCGAAGCCGGAGGGGCTGTGAGGACAGCGGGGGCGCTGCTGCTCGCGGCCAGCCTGGTGGGGCTGGTGGCCGCGCGACCCCCGATGCGTTACCAGCCTGACCCCAGCTCCGTATTTGCCGCCGAGATCGCCTTCAACCGGCTGGCGAGGGACAAGGGGCAATGGACCGCCCTTCGCCAGACCGCCGCCGATGACGCCGTGATGTTCATGCCGCAGCGGGTGCTGGCGAAACAGTGGCTGAAAGGACGGGATGATCCGCCCAAGCCGGTGAGCTGGACGCCATCGGTCGTTCATGTTTCCTGCGACGGCAATCTTGCCGCGAGCACGGGCAACTGGCAACGGTCGGACGGATCGGTTGGCTATTTCACCACGATCTGGCGGCGCGACAAGAAAGGCGCGTGGAAGTGGATCCTCGACCATGGCGACAGGCTGGCGGAGCCGCGCAAAGCGCCGGAATTTCTGGTGGGCAAGGTCGCGACATGCAAACGGCGCGAGCGTGGGCCGGAGGGTAGCGCGAAGCCGTCCGCTCCGCCGTCCGACGAAAGCCTGACCTGGAGCGCGGATGTCGCTGACGACGGTAGTCGCCGCGTCACCGTGCGCGTCTGGAATGGTGGCGATTATGAAACGGTGATCGACGACAGGGTGGCCGCGCCGGGCGCATGATCGAGCTGTTCATCTCCGCCTTCGTCACGCTGTTCGTGGTCATAGACCCGCCGGGATGCGCGCCCATCTATGCCAGCCTGACGACGGGCGCGACCCATGCGCAGCGGCGCGCCATGGCGGTCCGGGCGGTGGGGATCGCGGCCGCCATTTTGTTGGTATTTGCGCTGTGGGGGAAGCAGTTGCTGGGCGTGCTCGGCATCGCGCTCGACAGTTTCCGAATCGCGGGGGGCATCATGCTTTTCATCATCGCCATGGACATGGTGTTCGAAAAGCGCACCCAGCGGCGCGAGGACCGGGCGCACAAGATCGCCGAAACGCCGGAAGTGGAGGATGTGTCGGTCTTTCCCATGGCGATGCCGATGATCGCGGGGCCAGGATCCATCGCCACCGTGATGCTGCTGATGTCGCAGGCCGAAGGGATCAGCGAGCGACTGGTCGTCGTCGCGGCGGTGGTGGTGACGCTGGCGCTGATGCTGGGTTCGCTGCTGGCGGCGGGGCCGATCATGGCGCGGCTGGGCAGCAAGATCGAGGCGGTGATTACCCGCCTGCTCGGCGTACTGCTGGCGGCGCTGGCGGCGCAGTTCGTGATCGACGGGCTGAAAGCCAGTTTCTAGGCGGCCTTGCGCCCCATTCGGGCGCGCGCCGTCAGGAACGGGCCGACTGGATCGAGCGGCGGGGCGAAGCGGCTAAAGCCCATGGGCGCGGGCATGTTGGCGTAGAGCGCCTCCATCGCGCCGTTGCGCGCATAGGTTTCGTGCCAGAAACCCGCGCCATTGCTGAGTTTGGCAAAGTCGCGCCACCAACCCGCATGTGGCGCGGAGCGTGTGAATCGCTCCAGGCTTTCGAGGTCGCGCCAATATTGGCGGATGCCGACATGGTTAAGCGCGAAAAGACACTGTTCGTGCGCCAGCAATCCTTCGGGCGGGCTAGCCGCAATGGCGCGCAGGCCTTTGCCGATGCCGAATAGCGACGCGACCCCCCGCAGGGTGGAGACGCGAAAGCCCAGCATGATGACGATAAGGTCCGTATAAGCGGACAGATCGACGGACTGGCGGGATTGCATCGAATCGCTCCTTCCTGTTTATGCTGTAAACATAACTCTCATGGATTACAGTGTAAACATGGTTTCGGCAGATAGTCCTTCGCTTCATGATCGTCTGGTTGATCGCGCGCTTGCATTGGTGGAAGAGGGCGGCGCTGACGTCAGCCTGCGGGCGGTGGCGCGGGCGGCGGGGGTGTCGGCCATGGCCCCGTATCGCCATTTTGAGGACAAGGCTGCGCTGTTGGCGGCGGTCGCCCTGCGCGGTTTTGGGTTGATGGAAGCGGTGGCGAGGGAGGCTGACGCGGTTCACGATCCCGCTGAGGCGCTGACGGCGCAGGGGCTGGCCTATATCGGCTTTGCCCGGACGCATCCCGCCCTGTTCCAACTGATGTTCGCGGATAATGCCGGGCTGGCCCTGCCCCATGACGAGTGCCGAGGGGCCTACCGTTTGATGGCCCGACGAGTCGAACAGCTATGTCCGGCGGATGCGGATGCGGGAGCGCTTGCCTGCTGGGGGTTGGTCCATGGGCTCGCGACGCTGGCGCTGGATGGCCGATTGCCGCCCGATCCAGTGCTGGAACGGGCGGCGCTTGGCATTATGACGCGAGGCCTTGCCAAATGACGCGAGGCCTTGCCAACCCCGCTTGAGCGGGTCAGCTGCGCAGGTCGCTTTCCGTCACCGGCGCGATCTTGATTTCGACGCGGCGGTTGCTTGCCTTGCCCTCAGCCGTTTCGTTCGAGGCGATTGGCTGGGTTTCGCCGAAGCCACGGGTCGCCATGCGCGCCGACTGGACGCCATGGGTGGTCAGGTAATCCGCCACCGACTGGGCGCGGCGTTCCGACAGGGTCTGGTTATAGGCGTCCGAACCGTCGCTGTCGGTATGGCCGTACACGTCGATATAGGTTTTGGGATATTGGGAGAGGACGGAGGCGACGTCGTCCAGCGTCGGACGGAATTGCGGCTGCACGGTCGCGCTGTCGGTGGTGAAAGTGATGCCGGACGGCATACGCAGCAACAGATTGTCGCCGTCGCGAATCACATCGACGCCGCTGCCGGCGGTTTCTTCCCGCAGCTTGCGTTCCTGTGCGTCCATATAGGCGCCGATGCCAGCGCCCGCGACCGCGCCGATGCCCGCACCCAGGATCTTTTCCGTCCGGTCGCGCCGGCCGCCGACCAGGTCGCCCAGCAGATAGCCGCCCAGCGCGCCGCCTATGCCGCCGATGGCGGCCTTCGAAATCTGCCGCTGCCCGGTGTTGGGATCAGTCGTGCAGGCTGTTGTCGCCAGCATCGCGGCCAAACCCGCCGCCCCCATGATGCGATGAGAAATCCGCATAGAATCAATTCCCTTTTTATCGTGCCCGAAAGCTTCGGATGCTTCACCAAATCGTCGGCAAGGGCATTTGTTCCACAAGCGAACTGAACGCGAGGTGAGGGGATGGTTGTGAAATTGCAAGCAACGGGGTTATAGGGCGTAGTTGACCACCATGGCCATGATCCCCCCGCACGCTCCGACGCCCTTCCCCTGGGCAGACCTCGTCATCATTTTGGCGCTGGTGGCGCTGAACGGCGTCTTTGCGATGTCGGAACTGGCGATCGTGTCCGCCCGCCGTCCGCGATTGCAGGCGATGGAGAAGGCGGGACGGCGCGGCGCTCGGACGGCGCTGATGCTGGGAAGCGATCCGGGCAAGTTTCTTTCGACCGTTCAGATCGGTATCACGTTGATTGGCATCGTCGCGGGCGCCTATTCGGGCGCGAGTCTGGGCGGACCGGTGGGCGAGCGCCTGGAATGGTTGGGCCTGTCACCCAGCGCTGCGGCCAATCTTGGCTTTGCGCTGGTGATCGGCCTTACCACCTACGCCTCGCTGATAGTTGGCGAACTGGTGCCCAAGCAGTTCGCACTGCGCGCGCCGGAACCCATCGCTGCAGTGGTGGCCGCTCCGATGCTGTGGCTGTCGAAGATCACCGCCCCTATCGTCTGGGTGCTGGACGGGTCGAGCGCGATCATCTTTCGTGTGCTGGGGCTGAAACGCGAATCCGAAAGCCATGTGACGGCCGAAGAGCTGCACCTGATCGTCGCGGAGGCCAGCAGGTCGGGCGTGATCGAGGAAAGCGAGCGGGCCATCATTTCCGGCGTGGTGCGGCTGGCCGACCGCCCGGTGCGCGAGGTGATGACGCCGCGCATGGACGTCGACTGGATCGACATCGGCGCGGATGATGAAACGATCCGCGCCCGATTGCTCGAAACGCCCCACACCCGGCTGCCGGTAGGGCGCGGCACGGTTGAGGACATTATCGGCGTCGTCCAGGCGCGCGACATCATGACCGCTCTTTTCCGTGGCGAGAGGCTCGACCTTGGCGCGTTGATGCGCCGGGTGGAGGTGGTGCCCGATCAGGTCGACGCCATGGACGCGCTGGAAGTGCTGCGCCGCGCCGACGTGCCCATGGTGATGGTCCATGATGAATATGGTCATTTCGAAGGGATCGCGACGCCTGCCGATCTGCTGTCGGCCATTGCAGGGCATTTCGCATCGGATCGTGACGGTCATGACGAACCGGATGTCGTCGAACGCGAGGACGGCAGCTTGCTGGTGTCGGGCCAGATGCCCGTCGATCTGCTGGCCGACAGGATCGGCATCGATCTGCCGGAGGACCGGGACTATGCGACCGTCGCTGGCCACGCACTCTGGTTGTTGAAGCGCCTGCCGGAGGTGGGGGATTTTGCGGACTATCAGGGATGGCGATTCGAGATCGTCGATATGGATGGCCGCAAGATCGACAAGCTGCTGGTGGCGGCGCGGTAAGGACCGCTGGTTCGACCAGCCTACCTTTCTTCATGCTAGAAAAGGCTGCCATGTCAGGCGGCAGGGCGCGACCGGGAGAGCAGATGCCAGCTTTCGCGGGCATGACGTTGTGGGCAGCCGGTCTGCTGTGATCCCGAAGGGTTCCTGCTAGCGGGGATGTAGAAGTCGGTAGGTATTCGTGGGCAGCCCGATCTGCCCGGCCCATAAAACAACGGGCGCGGCAATCGCTGCCGCGCCCGTCAAACTTCATTAACGGGTGGTTGGCCCCGCCTTACTTGCCGGTGGTCGGGGCGGCCGGACCGCCTGCCGGGGCGGCGTTGGCCGGAGCCGCACCTTCGACGCTTTCAGCAGCGTTGGTGGCGTTTGCGGCTGCTTCGGCTGGTGTCGCGCTGGCTTCGGCAGGGGCGGCATCCGCAGCGGGCAGGGGCAGGTTCGAACCCTGCGTGTTCAGCCAGGCGATGAGGTTGGCGCGGTCAGCCGGGTTGCCAAGGCCCGCGAAGGTCATCTTCGTGCCGGGGGCAAATTCGCGCGGGCTCGTCAGCCAATGGTCGAGATTCTCGAAGGTCCAGGCGCCGCCCTTGCTCTTGAGTGCGTCCGAGAAGGCAAAACCGCCCCGGCCCTGGCCGATGGCTTCGCCCACGGTGCCGAAGAGATTGGGGCCGATGCCGTTTGCGCCGCCCTGGTTCACGGTGTGGCACGCGGCGCACTTGGCGAACACCTTTTCACCGGCCGCGACGTCCGCGCTGGCGAGCAGGGTGTTGAGACCCGGGCCGGCAGCGGCGCCTTCGCCCTCCGCTTCCACGCCCTCAATCGCATAGCCCATTTTCTCGGGCCGTTCGGAGTGGAAATATTTGGAGCTGACGATACCGCCACCCAGCGCAACGATCCCCGCAAACAACGCCCAGCCTGCAACTGTGTTGAAACGATCGGCCATTTCGCTTGGATTCCCTTGAATTTCTGTTCTGGCGGCTTGGTGTCCGCGCCCCCCATTAGCGCGCTGCCATAATGGCGCAAGAGCGAACGCGCAAGCATGGTTGAACGCATTATGGCCCGCTTTTGCTGGGCTACTGTCTTGCGCATGCTTGCGCGCGTGCGAACGAGTGCCTAAGCGCGCTCCAGCCCATGGAAAACTATCCTGCCCCTGCCCGCGTCATCGTCGCCGACCTGGCCGCCAAGGCTGCGGCTGATCCTGCGCGCGCCATAGCCTATCAGGGTGCGCCCGGCGCCAATTCGCACCTTGCGGCGCTGGGCTATGCGCCTGATTGCGTGCCGTTGCCCTGTTTCGCCTTTGAAGATGCGATTGATGCGGTGCGCAATGGCCAGGCGGCCCGGGCGATCATCCCGATCGAAAACAGCCTGCACGGCCGCGTAGCCGACATGCATTTCCTGCTGCCCGAATCGGGGCTGCACATCATCGACGAATATTTTCTGCGCATCCGCCATTGCCTGATGGCGATCGACGACGCACCGGTCAAAAGTGCGATCAGCCATCCGCAGGCGCTGGGCCAGTGCCGCCATTACCTGCGCGAACGCGGCATCCAGCCGGTCGCCTATGCCGACACGGCGGGCGCCGCAGCGCTGGTGGCGGAATCGAAGAAGTCAGGGGAAGGGGCGGTCGCGCCCTATCTGGCCGCGGATCTTTATGGCCTGAAGCTGGTCGCGGAGAATATCGAGGATAGCGACGACAATATGACGCGCTTCCTGGTGCTGTCGCGGGAGCCCAAGATGCCGGAACCCGGAGCAGGCCCGGTGATGACGACTTTCCTGTTCGAGGTGAAAAATGTCCCTGCCGCGCTTTACAAGGCGATGGGGGGCTTTGCGACCAACGGCGTCAATATGACGAAGCTGGAAAGCTATCAGCGCGGGGCGAGCTTCGCCGCGACCGAGTTTTTCTGCGACATAGAGGGCATGCCGGGCGATCCGGCGGTTGACCGCGCGCTCGCTGAACTGGAGTTTCACACCAAGTGGGTGCGGATGCTGGGCAGTTATCGCCAGGCGCGTCCGCGTACCTGATGCGACCGGGGTGACGGGGCGACCCGCGCTCCCTATAGTCCGCTACGATGGCTTCCGCGCTTATCCTTTCCGCCCTTGCCATGAGCTTCATCGTCGGCGTGCGCTATCTGCTGACCAGCGGCGGATTCGCGCTGGCGACGCATGTGCGGCAGCCGGGGCTTTACACGCATCTTGGCCCGCAGATACGGCGCGAGATCGGATGGTCCATGGCGTCGGCGCTGATCTACGGCATCCCGGCAGGCGTCGTCGCCTGGGGGTGGCAAGCGCATGGCTGGACGCGGATATACACCGACATTCATGCTTTCCCGATCTGGTATCTGCCGGTGTCGGTGTTGCTCTATCTGGTCGCGCATGACAGCTGGTTCTATTGGACGCATCGCTGGATGCACCGGCCCCGTTTGTTTCGCGTCGCCCATGCCGTCCATCATGCGAGCCGCCCGCCGACAGCCTGGGCCGCGATGAGCTTTCACCCCTGGGAAGCGTTGACCGGCGCCATCGTGATCCCGGCGCTTGTTTTCATTATTCCGATTCATGTCGCGGCGCTGGGCGGGGTGCTGGTGATCATGACAGTCATGGGCGTGTCCAACCATATGGGGTGGGAGATGTTTCCGCGCTGGCTGGTCCAGGGGCGAGCTGGACGCTGGTTGATCACCGCCAGCCATCATCAGCGGCATCATGAGCTATATAGCTGCAATTACGGGCTGTATTTCCGTGTATGGGACCGGCTGTGCGGCACCGACCGGGGGTTGGGCGACTTTGGAAAGACGTGTGCATGAGAATGGGGTTGTTGTTTCTGGGCGGTATGATGGCTGTGCCGCCCGGCGCTGCGCCCGTCAGTGAGCCGCAGCCATTGAGCATGAGCGTGCAGAATTTACGATCGGACAAAGGCAAGCTGCTCGTCTGCATCACCCGTTCGCCCGCCTATTTCCCCGATTGCAGCCATGATCCCGACAAACGGCATCTGAGCGTAGCTGCCGGGACCGCAATGATCCCGTTGGGGGAAGTGATGCCCGGCGATTATGCCATCGCGATCATCCATGATGAGAATGGCAACGGAAAGCTCGACACATTTGCGGGCATTCCGCGCGAGGGCGTCGGGTTTTCGCGCAATCCCGCCATCCGCTTCGGCGCCCCCAGCTTTCGCTCGGCACAATTCCAGGTGGCGGGATCAGGGGTGCGGCAGGAAATAAAGATCAAATATTTCCTGTAATTGACTATCGGTGGAACCGTAAATGGCAGCGAAACATTCAGTCTGCTGACCATATTCGCGGAACAGGGGATCTATGAATCATCGCCAAATTCTCGTCGCGGGCCTTGCTTTCGTTGCAATGGGCGGCGCTCATCCTGCTTTGGCTCAGGTTGAGGACAGCAACGTCCTGACGGTGGGCGTGGGTGCGGCTGTCATCCCAAGCTATGAAGGGTCGGACGATTATCGCGTTATCCCCGTTCCTCAGCTGCGCGGTAAGGTCAGCGACTTCGCCTTCTGGACGCGGGGACCAAATCTTTATGTCGATGCTATTCCCAACACCGGTGACGGCATAGATTTCCAGCTGGGGCCAGTTGTGGGCGTGCGTTTCGACCGTTCCAGCCGCAAGAGCATCAAGGACGACGCCGTCCGCGCGCTCGGCAAGCGGGACGTCGCGGTGGAAGTGGGCGGCTTTGTCGGTATCGGCAAGACCGGGGTTCTGACCAGCGACTATGACAATCTGTCCGCCCGCGTCGCAGTGACCAAGGATGTGGCGGGCGCGCATGAAAGCTATGTCGTGACCCCGGCGATCGAATATTTCGCGCCTCTGTCGACCCGCACCTTCGTGGGTCTTGGCGTGTCAGCGGATTATGTCGGCAAGAAATATGGCCGCTATTATTTTGACGTGGATGACGCAGGAGCGCTGGCGTCCGGGCTTCCGGCATATGCCGAGGCGGGCGACAAGGCTGGTTTCAAGCGGATCGGCGTAAACCTGACCGGTGGGCTGTCGCTGTCGGGCGACCTGCGCAAGGGTTGGGCGCTGTTCGCTCTGGGCGGCTATTCGCGGATGCTGGGCGACTATGCGGACTCGCCGGTGGTGAGCATTACCGGGTCGAAGAACCAGTGGGTGGGCGCGGTCGGCATCGGCTATACCTTCTGACCTGCTGATCTTGTGCGGACAGGGTGACGCCCCACATAAGTCGCTGTATGGAAGCGGCACCCAACCGCATCGAGGCAGGAGACTAGGACAGTGGCGACCCTTGGACTGAGTGACGGCGACAAGGCGGCGGTGGAAGCTTTCCGCCGCGATGTGGTGGATCCGTCGCGCACCAGCCTGATCATCGTCGATTTCTGGGCCGAATGGTGCGGCCCCTGCAAGCAGTTGACCCCCGTGATCGAGAAGGTCTGCGCGGAATATGAGTCCAAGGGCGTCAAGCTGGTCAAGATCAACGTCGATGAGAACAAGTTCATCGCCGCACAGTTTCGCGTCCAGTCGATCCCGACCGTCTATGCCGTGTTCCAGGGACAGCCGGTCGCCGACCTGAGCCAGGCGCGGACCGAAGGCCAGCTCAAGCAGTTCCTTGACCAGTTGCTGGCGCAGTTGCCGATCGAATCGGATGAGAAGGCGCAGCTTCAGGAAATCGCGCCCCTGATCGAGATGGGTGAGGAATTGCTGGTCGCCGGTGATCATGAACGGGCGCTGTCGGTGTTCGAGCAGGTCGGCGCGATGGTCCCCGACAATGCGGAGGTCGCATCGGGCCATGCCCGCGCCCTGGTTGCTCTGGCGCGGCTGGACGAGGCGGAGGCCGTGCTGGCCGTGCTGCCTGCCGATGTGGCGAAGGATCAGGCCGTTGATCGCGCGCGCGCAGCCATCGCTTTGGCGCGGGATGCGAAGCCGGTGAGCGACCTGTCGGGAATCGAGGCGAAGGTCGCCGCGAACCCGGACGATCATGAGGCGCGGTTTGAACTTGCCGGCGGGCTGATGGCCAATGGCGACCGCGACCGCGCGGCAGACGAGCTGCTGGAAATCGTCCGCCGGGACCGGGAGTGGAATGAGGGCGCGGCGCGGGCGCAGCTGGTGAAGCTGTTCGAAGCGACCGGCCTGGAGGACCCCTGGGTGGCGGCGCAGCGCCGGAAATTGTCGCAGATCCTCTTTGCCTGACGGCGCGAAGGTGAACGTCGCCCGCGTCTCCATCTTCCCGCTGTCGGGCGCGCTGCTGCTGCCCGGCATGGAATTGCCGCTGCATATATTCGAGCCGCGTTACCGGGCGCTCATCCACGATGCGATGGCGCGGGACCGTCGCATCGGCATGATCCAGCCGCGTGAGGATGGGCCGAAGCCTGCGCTGTTCGATGTCGGTTGCCTGGGCCATATCAGCCAGATCGAGGCGCTGGACGACGGGCGTTTCAACATCATCCTGAAAGGGCTGGCGCGCTTTCGCGTGATCCGGGAACTGGATGTCGCCACCGCATTCCGCCAGATCGAGGCCGATGTGGAGCAGGCCCCCGAGGATGAGGTGCTGCACGCCGTCGAGCGCGCCGCGCTGGAACAGGAATCGAGGCGCTTTGCCGAGGCGTTGGGCTATGTCGTCGATTGGACGGCGGTGTCGCGGCTGGACGACATGTCGCTGGTCAACGGCATCGCCCAGATTGCGCCTTTCGACCCGGCGGCGAAGCAGACGTTGCTGGAAGCCGATAGTTTGGGCGAGCGTTCCGAAAGGATCATTCAGCTGATGCAGATTATCGGCCGCATGGAGCGCGATGGCGGGACCACCATGCAATGAGCGCCACGCTTGATCCCTATCTGCTTGCGAAGCTGGTTTGCCCGGTGACGCGAACGCCGCTGCGGTGGGATGCGCAGCGAAGTGAATTGATATCCGAGGCGGCGGGACTTGCCTATCCGGTGCGCGATGGCGTGCCCGTGCTGGTCGTCCGCGAGGCGCGGGCGCTCTAAAGCTTCGTCATCCCAGCGAAAGCTGGGATCTCGTTAGTGCGGGCTGCGCTGGAGCCACGAGACCCCAGCTTTCGCTGGGGTGACGGTGTTGGGGTAGGACGGAAAAAGCCGGCTCCGTTTCCGGAACCGGCCTTCCTTCGCGACCCGCAGGAGTTTTCTAGAACTTGAAGTCCAGTCGAGCGTAATAGTAGCCGCCCGACGTGCCGTAGGGCCCGTGTCCATAATAGCTGTTATAGGCGCCCGAGCCGTTCTGATAAGGAGACACGCCGACCGGGACGGTTACGCCATCGATTGTCTTGGGCACTTCAGGCCGCTTGCTGAACAGATTGTTTGCACCGACCGAAAATTTGACGAAGTCGGTGAAGTCGTAGCCCAGTTCCAGGTCGGTGATCGCAGCCGCCTTGACCACGCCGTTGAAGTAGAGCTGGTCCGCGCCACCTGCGCCATCGGCGATCAGGAAGCCGCCATCAGGTATGATGATTGCGCCATTTCCGTCTCGTGACGTGAAGGCAGGACGAACCAGTACGCTGGTCTTGCCGTAGAAGGTTTCGCGCAGGTTCAGCGTGAACTTGCCGCTCTTGAACAGGGCGTTCGCAACGATCTTGTAGTCGGGGTTCGACCGTTCGATATTGCTTTCCGATGCCGCGTTGAAGATCGGATAGCCGACCTTGTTGTCGGTGATCTTGGTCTTGTTGTAGTTGGCGGTCAGCGAGAGGTTGAGCGTACCGAAGTCGAGCGCCACCGGATAGCTGGCGGAGAAATCGATGCCCCAGGTGCGGGTGTCGATGCCGTTGGTGAAGCTCGACACGCCGATCGTGCCGCTGGTCAGGAGGGCGCTGTCGAGGACGATGCCCGCTGCGTTGAGGGCGTTGAGGATATCGGCGGCGCCCGGCTGGATAACGCCGTTCAGCACCGCGTTGCGCGCCGCAGTCCCGGTAATGCGGTCCTTGATCTTGATGAGATAGCCATCGACCGTGATGGCCAGTTTCGGCACCGGACGTAGGACGATACCGGCGGAGAAATTCTTCGACTTTTCAGGCTTCAGATTTTCAAAGCCAAGCAGCGCGGCGGCAGGCGTACCGGCGGGCAGCTGGGCGACGGCGCTGGTCGGGCCGACGTTGATGGTCGAATATTTCTGTTCGGCAAGGGTCGGCGCGCGGAAGCCTGTGCTGACGGTGCCTCGGACCGCGATCGCGTCGGAAAAGTCGTAGCGGGTCGTGGCCTTCCAGATCGCCGTATCGCCGAAGTCGGTATAATCTTCATAGCGCCCGGCAAGATCGACGCTCCAGCCATCGACCGGTTCGGTGATCAGGTTGGCGTATACGGCCTTGGAGCTACGCTGGAAATCGCCAGCGTCGGTCGCCTTGTAGCCGGGGAAGGACTGTACGCCGGTCTTGTAGGTCGAAACGGCATCGCCCTGAAGGATTTCATATTCGTCCTTCCGGTATTCGCCGCCGAACGCCAGCGTCAGCGGGCTGGCCAGGCCGACTTCGAATTCCTTGCGGATGTCGGTGGTGATGGTCGTCTGGGCCAGCTTGAAACCGCCGTCATAGGCGCTGCTGGGGGTGATGGCGGTGGCTGGCCCGCCAGCGGCATAGCTTTCCTGCCAGAGTTCGCGGTGAGCCGACCGTTCGGTATAGATGCTGTCTTTCTGTGCGCCGTAAGTGCCGCTGATGTCATAGTTCCAGCCGCCGCCGAATTCGCCCCTTGCCCCGATGGTGAAGCTATATTCGTCCTCGACCACATGCTGCAGGGGGACCATGCCCCAGACGCCGGTGTCGCTGTAGCAGATGCTGGGATCATAGGCGGCCGGGGTGATGCTGCCGCCCAGGTTGCCGGTTTCGTAGCAGATGCGCTTGGGGTGGCGATAACCCTGATTCGCCCAGCCTTCCCGGCGGGCATAGTCGCCGAAGCTGTAGAGTTCGACGCCGCCGAAGTCATAGCCCATATTGTAGAAGCCCAGCGTCAGCTTCGTGCGCGGCTGGCCGCCGTTGATGCCGGACAGGGCGTCGCCCGCAAGGTTCGACCATTGCGCAGGCGTGTTGGGTTGGAGCGTGCCGTCGGCCTGGGTGATCTGAACCTGACCGGTGCCAACCGTGGTGTAGTCTTGCCGCCGGTGGAACAAGGTCAGATTGATGAAGCCGTCTTCGCCCAGCTTGAAGCCCATGTTGCCGGAGACGGAGAAAAGTTCGCCTTCGCTGTCATAATGCTGGCCCCCGGTGATCTTGAAGCTGCCACCTTCATCTTCATCCTTGAGGATGAAGTTGATGACGCCTGCGATCGCATCGGTGCCGTAAACTGCCGCGGCGCCTTCCTGAAACACTTCGACGCGTGCGACCGAATCGGGTGGAATGAGGTCGATGCTGGGCGCGGCCGACCCCTGGAAAGCGCCCGATATGACCTGAAGAATGCCGTTGCCGTGACGCCGCTTGCCGTTCACCAGCACGAGCGTGTGATTGGGACTGAGGCCGCGCAGCCGAGCGGACAGCGAGAAGCTGGAAAGGTCGGTGCCCTGCGTCTGAGCCGTGAAGCTAGGGACGATCTGCGTCAGAACTTGATTGAGGTTGGGCTGGCCGACATGGCTGATGGCTTCTTCGCTCAACACCTGAATGGGCGCGGCGCTCTCGGCGGCTTGCATGCCGATTGCGCGCGTGCCTGTGACGATGATCGCCCCACCGTCATCGGCTTGCGGTTCCTGGGCTGCTTCCTGCGCAATCGCGGCCGCGGACCAGGAAGATGCGAGAATGAGAGAAAGTCTTAAAGCGGATAGTCGTTTCATCTCTTGCCCCCTGCTTTTACGTTTTTCGTGCAGTGGGAGAGACGAAGGGGCCGCCTTAAGCCGCTATTGCAGTGCACAATAGCGTGATTGAGAAACGTGCAATCGCTATGCTCAGTTTGCAATCAGACACGATGGCGGGTTTGGCTTTGTCGTTCGTATAGTCAGTCTTATTTCAAAGCCGCCACCACTTGCCCGGCAACGGACGGGCGCTTTACGATGCCAGTGCGGCTTCGATCAGGTCACGACCTTCCTTGCTGTTCCAGTCCAGAGCGCCAACCACGCGGGCGATTTCCTTTCCCTGCGTGTCGTAGAGGACGGTCGTTGGCAGCATGCCGGTGGCGTAATGAAAGCCGAACTGGTTTTCGGGGTCGATCCAGCCCTTGAGATTGGGCAGCTCATGCTTCTGGAAAAACGCCTTCACCACGCTTTCCCCCTGGCTGTCCTGCGAGATGGTGAGGACGGCGAGCCGCTTTGCACCATAGTTTTTCGCGACGGCATCCAGTGTTGGCATTTCCGCAACGCAGGGCGCGCACCATGTCGCCCAGAGATTGACCAGCATCGGCTTGCCCGCAAAGTCGTTGAGCGTGGCATCCGCGCCGTCTTCCCCGGTGAAGGTGAAATCGGGGGCGGGCGTTCCCGCTTTCGACCGGTCGATCGTGTAGCTGAAAGCTCCTTCCTTGCCGCTCGCCACAGGGCCGCGGGCCTCGCCACTGACGACCGGAGCCTCCCCGTTGCTATTTGCTTGACCTTGCCCCGGAGCCGGTGATTGCCTATCGCACGCGCCGAGGCCAGCCAGCAGGAGCAGTGTCATTACGCAGGGCAAGGAAGTTCGCACGGAGGATGGCTCCAACAGCATGTGGGGCGGGCGCTTTGCAGCCGGCCCGGCTTCGGTCATGCGCGAGATAAATGCCTCTATCCCGTTCGACAAGCGATTGTGGAAGCAGGACATCGCCGGATCAAAGGCGCATGTCGCGATGCTGGCGAAGCAGGGTATCGTCGAGGGTGAGGATGCGCAGGCGATCACCGAAGGGCTGAACCGGATCGCCGCGGAATATGAAGCCAATGGCGTGCCGGTGAACCTGGACCTGGAAGACATCCACATGGTCACGGAGTCACGGCTGGCCGAATTGATCGGTCCGGCGGCGGGACGGTTGCATACGGCGCGTTCGCGCAACGACCAGGTGGCGACCGACTTTCGCCTTTGGGTGCGCGACGCGATAGACGAGGTGCAGGCGGGGCTCAACCTGTTGCAGCAGGCGCTGCTTGCGCGGGCGGAGGAGCATGCAGATGCGGTCATGCCCGGCTTTACGCATCTTCAATCCGCGCAGCCGGTGACACTGGGCCATCATCTGATGGCCTATCATGAGATGATCCGCCGGGATCGCAGCCGTTTTGCCGATGCGCGCGACCGGCTGAACGAATGCCCGCTGGGCGCGGCGGCGCTGGCCGGCACGGGCTTCCCGATCGACCGGCATGCGACAGCGGCGGCGCTGGGCTTTGCCAAGCCGACCGACAACAGCCTCGACAGCGTGTCCGACCGTGACTTCGCGCTCGACTATCTGATGGCCGGGACGCAGCTGGCTCTACATCTGTCACGGCTGGCGGAGGAGTTCATCATCTGGGCAAGTCAGCCCTTCGGCTTCGTCAAGCTGTCCGACGCTTATTCGACCGGCAGCTCGATCATGCCGCAGAAGCGCAATCCCGATGCCGCTGAACTGGTGCGCGGCCATGCGGGGCGGATCATGGGCTGCATGACGGCGCTGTGCGTGACGATGAAGGGCCTGCCGCTCGCCTATTCAAAGGACATGCAGGACGACAAGCCGCCGGTATTCGAGGCGCACGACCTGATCGGCCTGTCGATCGCCGCAATGACCGGGATGATCGAGACGGTTACCTTCCGCACCGATCGCATGCGGGCGCTGGCGGAAAGCGGCTTTGCGACGGCGACGGACCTGGCCGACTGGCTGGTGCGCGAGGGGGATATTCCGTTCCGCGAGGCGCATCATATCACCGGGCGCGCGGTCGCGGCGGCGGAAAGCGCGGGCACACCGCTCGCGGACCTGCCGATCGAGACGCTCAAGGCCATTGACCCACGCATCGATGAGCGCATCTATGCGGTGCTGACGGTCGATGCTTCGGTCGCCAGCCGCAAGAGCCATGGCGGCACCGCGCCCGATCAGGTGCGGGCGCGGATCGCGCAGGCGCGGGAGGAGAAGGCATGAGGATCACGCTTGGTCGTGGACTGGCGCTGGGCGCGTTGGCGCTTGCCCTGGCATCCTGCGGCGGCAGACAGCCATTGAAGCCGGTCGAGGGCCAGAAAATACCGGCGGTGCCCGTAGGGGCGGCCGCCGCGCCGACCGCGCAGCAGTTGATGACCCCCTCCACCCAGGCGCGGCCGGAGCGTAATGTCGAACTGCTCACCCAGTCACAGGAGCGTCGGGATGATCCGTTCGACCTGCCGCCCGAACGCCAGCCTCAATAAGACCCGCTAGGACATACAGCCCTTGGACCATTTCGACTATGTGAACGGCGCCATGCATGTGGAGCAGGTGCCGATGGCGGAGATCGCGCAGGCGGTCGGTACGCCTGTCTATATCTATTCGACCGCGACGCTGACCCGCCACGTCAACGTGTTTCGCGATGCTCTGGCGCAGTTGGACGATCCGCTGATCGCCTTTGCGGTCAAGGCCAATCCCAATGGCGCTGTGCTGGCGACGCTGGCGAAACTTGGCCTCGGCGCGGATGTGGTGTCGGGCGGCGAGCTGTTGCGCGCCATCGCGGCGGGCATTCCGGCCAGCCGCATCGTCTTTTCCGGGGTCGGCAAGACGGCCGAGGAAATGCGCCTGGCGCTGGAACATGGCATTTTCCAGTTCAATCTGGAGAGCGAGCCTGAGGCGGACATGCTGTCCGAAGTGGCTATGTCCATGGGAAAGAAGGCTCCGGTCGCCTATCGCATCAATCCCGATGTCGACGCGGGAACCCACGCGAAGATTTCGACGGGAAAGTCCGAAAACAAGTTCGGCATTCCCTATGATCGTGCGCTGGAAAGCTATGCTGCGGCGCGCGACCTGCCGGGGCTGGATGTGCAGGGTGTGGCCGTCCATATCGGCAGCCAGCTGACCGACCTCACACCTCTGGAAGCCGCTTTTACCAAGGTTGGCGCGCTGATCGAGCAGTTGCGTGCGGCGGGCCACAGCATCCGCACCGCCGACCTGGGTGGTGGTCTGGGCGTGCCTTATGATCCTTCGCTGCCGATCCCGCCGCTGCCCGCCGTCTATGGCGAGATGGTGACGCGGATCACGAAGGGTTGGAATGTCCGCCTGATGTTCGAACCGGGCCGTGTCATCGTCGGCAATGCGGGCGCGCTGCTGTCGCGCGTGGTGCGGGTGAAGCAGGGTGCGCAGGCGCCCTTCGTCATTGTCGACGCCGCGATGAACGACCTGATGCGGCCCAGCCTTTATGATGCATGGCATGACATTCGCGCGGTCGATCCGGTTGGCAGGCGGGAGACCGCCAATGTGGTTGGTCCAGTATGCGAAACGGGCGACACATTCGCGATGCACCGCGACATGGATGTGGTGCAGGCGGGGGATCTGGTCGCCTTCATGACTGCGGGCGCTTACGGCGCGACCATGGCGGGCACTTACAACAGCCGTCCCCTGACGCCCGAGGTGCTGGTGTCGGGCGACAAATGGGCCGTGGTCCGCGCCCGCCCGCCCATCGAAGCACTGATCGAGGGGGACAGCATTCCCGATTGGGTCCGCGACTGATGCAGAGCCTGCCCGTCTTCCTGATATTGAAGGGCAGGCCGGTTATCCTGACGGGAACCGGGGAGGCGGCGGAGGCGAAGCGGCGGCTGCTGGAGCGGGCAGGGGCCTGCATTGTCGGAGAGGATGGCGACGCGGCGCTCGCGATCGTCGCCGACGGCGATGAGGCGACGGTCGCCCGGCTGAAGGCGCGGGGCGTGCTGGTAAATGCGACCGACCGCCCCAGCCTTTGTGATTTCACCTTGCCCGCGATCATAGACCGCGACCCGGTGCTGATCGCTATCGGTACTGGTGGAGCGTCGGCAGGCTTGGCCAAGGCGCTGCGGCAGAGGATCGAGGCAATATTGCCGCAGAAGCTGGGCGCATTGGCCAGCGCGCTGCACGATGCGCGCGCCGCCATTAGAGCCCGCTGGCCCGATGCAGGCGCGCGCCGCCGGGCGATTGACGCGGGACTGGCGTCGGGCGGACTGATGGACCTCTTTCGCGATGACGCCGCCGATGCGGTGCCGTTGTGGCTGACGGGGCAGGACGATGCGGCTGCGTCCCGCCTTGTCCACATCCCATTGCTGTCCGGTGATCCCGATGATCTGACGCTGCGTGCCGCGCGCCTGCTGGGTGAGGCGGATCGCGTTTATCACGCCGTCGATGTGCCCTCCGTCATTCTCGACCGCGCGCGCGCCGATGCGGTGCGCTTGCCTGCGGACGCGCCGCCTGTCGATCCGGGCGAGGGGCTTTCGCTTTGGCTGGAGATGCCGGAATGAGCCGGGTTCTCGTCAGCGATCGCGGTCAGGCACGGGAGATTTCACTCGATGCCTTTTGCGCGGAGGCCGATCACGCGGCATTCAGCTGGATCCACGCCGACGGCTGGCGGGAAGATGCGCGAGCCATCGTGTCGCGCTGCGATAATCTGCCGGGAGCGGCGCTGTCCGCGCTGCTGGCACAGGAAACGCGCCCGCGCTGCACTTTGATGGCGCATGGCGCGCTGGTCAACCTGCGAGGGCTGGGGGCGGAGGAGGATGCAGAGGGCGATCCGCTGGTTTCCATCCGCTTGTGGGCGGAGCATGCGCGCATCATTTCGGTGAGCTACCGGCGGCTCGCGGCGATCGACCCAGTAGTGCAAAAAATGCTGGCCGGGGCGATTCAGGATCCCGGCGACCTGATCGTCGCTTTCGCCCAGGAGATCACCGAAGCGCTCGACCCGGAAGTCGCCGAGCTCGGCGACACGCTGGACGAGATTGAAAGCTCGCTCAGCGACAGCGGCACGGCCGAAGTGCGGCGGGAAGCATCTAAAATCCGCGCGACGGCGATCAGCTACCGCCGCTTCATTTCGCCCCAGCGGCAGGCGCTCGAACGGCTGTCGGCAGCCGACGCGCCATGGCTTCAGCCCGATGACCGTCTGCATCTTCAGGAGGCGGCGGATCGCTGCGCCCGCATGGCCGAGGAATTGGAGGCGGTGCGCGAACGGTCGGCGCTGGCGCATGAGGAATTAACCGACCTGCGCGCTGAACAGATGAACCGGCAGGCGCTGATAATTTCCGTCGTGGCGCTTGTGTTCCTGCCGCTGACCTTCCTGACCGGCCTGCTCGGCATGAATGTCGATGGCATTCCATTCGCCCATGAAGCCTGGGCATTTTGGGGGGTGGTGGGCGTCTGTGGCGTCATGGCGGCAGGGATCGCCGGGTGGTTCGCAGCGACGCACTGGCTGCGCTGACTTCAGTTGCGAGCGGCGTTTAACCGGGCGATCTCATCATTCAGGGCCTGGATCGACGAGACCAGTCGCGCCCTGTCCGCTTGCAATAGCTCAAGCGCGTCGCGTGTTTCGCCCAGTTCGAGGGCGCGTCGGGCAATGCGGGCGTCCAGTTCGGCATTGTGCCGGGTCAGCGCGCCAATTTCGTCTGCCCGCTGGCAAAGATAGCGCAGCCGCGCGTCCAGCACATCGAAGTCGAACGGCTTTGCGACATGATCGTCGGCACCCGCCTCAAGCGCTTCGATTGCGCTTACGCTGTCCTGCCTGCCGGTAATCATCACGAAGCTGGCCCGGCCTGCAAGCCCTGCCGCGCGGATCTTCTTCATCGTGGCAATGCCTGGCAGGATCGTCAGGCCCATATCGATAAGGATGATATCGACCGGTCGGGAGAGAAGGCGGTTGAGCGCCACAAAACCGTTTTCCGCCAGCGCGACATCATAATGCAGGTGTGAAAGGCGGCGGGCGATGACAGCGCGCGCGGTTTCATTCTCGTCGACCAGCAGCAGGCGACGGCGTCGCGCCGGTCGTGCGCTCTCGATCCTGTCGCCGTCATCTTTGCGTTGAAGGGCATTGGCGTTGAAAAACTGCATGGCGCGCATCTCCTGGCACGCCTTGATCTAGGATAGTCCCGCAAATAAATGGTTAATGCGCGCTTGACGGCGCAGGCTTCCCCCCTTCGGGTGCATAGGTGCGCAGGAAGCAATCCACGGCGAATGCGACATCCGCCTCGATCTGTTCAGGCTTGGGCGGGGCCATATTGCCCCAGATCATTTGTTGATGACAGCCGGACAGGGTCAGGACGATGAGCATTCGGGCCGCCAATTGCGGATCGGCGGGGCGCAACTCGCCGCGTTGCATGCCGCCCTGCAGAAAGCGAGCGAGCAGATTGCGCGTATGCAGGGGCGCCAGTTCGAAGAAGATCGCGCCCACTTCCGGGAACCTGCTTGCCTCTGCCGCTACAAGCCGGTGCAGCCCGATGGCTTCGGGTGAGGTAACCTTGCGCAGCAGGTCATGGCCGAAGCGAAGGAGTGTCGGCGCTATCTCGCCGCGCGCGTCAAGAAGCTGGAGCAGGTCGGCATGGTAGGTTTCCGTCGCATTGCGCAACACTGCGGCGAACAGCTCCTCCTTGCTGGGGAAATAGCTCCACAACGTCCCCTTTGACCCCCCCAGCTCTGCGGCGATCGAGGACATGGTCGTCGCCGCATAGCCGGTTTCCAGAAACGACCTGCGCGCAACGCGGATGATTGCGTCGCGGCGATCACGCCTTTTCGCCTCGCGCCGCGACAATTCGGGCATATCGATTTGATCTGTCATCAAAGCGTACCATATAGTACGATATTCTTGTTGACAAGGCGTTGCAGCAGGCGCAATGCCGGTTTTCATACCATTCGGTACGGTTTTATATGTCCTTGAGTCGCTTTATTCATTCCCTGCGCATTGGCGGCTCTGCCGCCGCGATGTTGGCCCTGGCGGCTTGCGCGTCGATACCTGACCTTGGGTCTGCGCCGGAGCCTCGCACGGCGCAAACAATCGCCGCGTCCCAGAGCCTGGGGCAGGGCGACGGCCTTTGGCCGGCCGAGGGTTGGTGGAAAGTCTATGGCGATGCTCAACTAGACCGCCTGATGGAGGAAGGACTCGCCGCCTCGCCGGACATGGCTGCGGCGGCTGCCCGCTTCCGCCAGGCTTCGGCCGCCGCGCAGCAGGCTGGCGCGCCGCTCCTGCCCTCGCTCGACGCCAATGGATCGGCGGCTGCGACCAAGCAAAGCTATAATATGGGCTTTCCCAAGGATTTCGTGCCGAAGGGATGGCTGGGCACGGGGCAGGCCACGCTCGACCTGAATTTCGATCTTGATCTGTGGGGCAGGAACCGCGCCGCCCTGGCCGCCGCCACCTCTGAAGCCGAAGCCGCGCGCATCGACGCGCAGCGGGCGCGGCTGGTGCTCACCACCGGGGTTGCGGATGCCTATGCCGATCTGGCACGACTGTTCGACCAAAGGGCCATTCAGGAGCGGGCGCTCGACATCCGAAGCGCGAGCCAGAAGCTGGTGGCGCAGCGTCAGCGCAACGGCCTGGAAACGCGCGGCAGCGTGCGGCAGGCCGACGCCACGGTCGCCTCCGCTCGCGCGGCGCTTGCCGGTATCGATCAATCCATCGCCATTCGACGCCACCAGATCGCCGCGCTGATCGGGGCCGGGCCTGATCGCGGGCTGGCCATCGCGCAGCCGCGTCTTGGCGATCCCGCTCCCCTCGGCTTGCCTGCCGACGTCACCACCAACCTGGTGGCGCGGCGCCCCGACATTGCCGCTGCGTTGGCCCGGACCGAAGCCGCAGCCAAGCGGATCAAGGCTGCGCGCGCCGATTTCTTTCCGGCCGTCCGCCTGAACGCGCTCGTTGGCGTCCAATCGCTTGGCTATAACAGCTCGTTCACGGATCCTTCGGCTACCGGTGCGCGCTCCTTCCTCGATACGCTGTTCAGCAAGGATTCGCTGTTTGGCACGGTCGGCCCCGCAATCAGCCTGCCGATCTTTCACGGCGGGGAGCTTAGCGGTCGTTATCGCGGGGCGCGGGCGGTGTTTGACGAGGCGGTCGCCAATTATGACAAGACAGTGCTCGGCGCGTATCAGGAAGTCGCCGACGCCGTCACCGGCCGCCGCATTCTCTATCAGCGGCTGACAGAAGCGCGTGCCGCCCAGACCGCGTCGGAGGAAGCCTATTCGATCGCACAGAAGCGGTATCAAGGCGGCCTCTCGACCTATCTCGACGTCCTGAACGTCGAGGACCAGTTGCTCGCGGCCCGCCAGTCCGTCGCGGAGCTGGAAGCCAGCGCCTTTACGCTGGACATCGCCCTCATTCGCGCGCTGGGCGGCGGCTTTGCCGACAGCGGCGCTTCGTCCAAGGACTTTCCCAATGGCTGATGCAGTCCCCGAATTCACAGCCGATACCGGCGTTGCGGACCGGAAGGAGCGGATGATGACACAGCGCAAGAAATGGCTGGTCCGCCTCGGCCTTGCCGTGCTCATCATCGGGGCGGTCTATGCCATTTGGTATCTGCTTGTCGGCCGTAATCATGTCGGGACCGACAATGCCTATGTGAATGCGGAGATCGCCCAGGTCACGCCGCTGATTTCGGCGCAGGCGATCGAAGTGCGGGTGACGGACACGCAGGCGGTGAAGCGCGGCGACATATTGGTGCGATTGGACCCGACCAATGCGCGCATCGCCCTGGCGCAGGCGGAAGCGGACCTTGCCGAAGCACGCCGCCGTTTCCGTCAGACCGCCGCCACCAGTACGTCGCTTGCCGCGCAGGTGCAGGCCAGAGCCGCGGATATCAACCAAGCCAGCGCCCAGCTGGCGGTGGCCCAGGCCGATTTCGACAAGGCGCGCATCGACCTGCAGCGGCGCGAGGCGCTGGCGCCCGAAGGGGCGGTTTCGGGTGACGAGGTGACCAGCGCACGCAAGGCGTTCGCCGCCGCGCGGGCGGGGCTGGAGCAGGCGAAGGCCGGCGTGGCGATGGCGCAGGCGACGCGCGGCGCGGCCGAAGGGCAGCTTGCCGCCAATAACGCGCTGGTGCGTGGATCGACGGAGGAAACCGACCCTGCCGTGCTGACAGCCAAGGCGAAGCTGAAAAATGCCCAGCTCGATCTTGAGCGAACCGTCATCCGGGCGCCGATCGACGGGGTCGTGACACGCCGTCAGGTGCAGGTCGGTCAGCGCGTCGCGCAAGGTAACCCGATCATGAGCATCGTGCCGTTGAGCCAGGTCTATGTCGATGCGAACTTCAAGGAACGCCAGTTGCGCCAGGTGCGCATCGGCATGCCCGCGAGGGTCGTGGCGGACATTTACGGTGGGGATGTGGTCTATCATGGCAAGGTCGTCGGTTTTTCTGGCGGCACCGGATCGTCCCTGGCGCTGATCCCGGCGCAGAATGCGACCGGCAACTGGATCAAGGTCGTCCAGCGACTGCCGGTACGCATCGCGCTTGACCCCAAGGAATTGGCCGCACATCCGCTTCGCGTCGGGCTGTCGACCGAGGTCGAAATCGACCTCTCGGCCGACTGAGGCGTCTTGCGGTGAAACACGCAACCGAGAGCTTCAATCTGACCCCTCGGCAGCGGACGCTGGCCGCCGTCGTTCTGGCGTTGAGCAATTTCATGGTCGTGCTGGACCTGACCATCGCCAATGTGTCAGTTCCGCATATTGCCGGGAATCTCGGCATAACGCCTGACCAGGGTACGTGGATCATTACCTCTTATGCGGTCGCGGAAGCGATCTGCGTGCCGCTGACCGGCTGGCTTGCCCAGCGATTCGGCACGGTGCGCCTCTTTATCGGTGGCATGATCGGCTTTGGCATATTTTCGCTGCTGTGCGGCCTGTCAATGACGCTCGGTATGATCGTCGTCTGCCGCATTGGGCAGGGGCTGTGCGGAGGGCCGCTGATGCCGATGTCGCAGACCCTGCTGATGCGCATCTTTCCGCCCGAACAGCGGGCCAAGGTGATGGCGCTTTGGGCCATGACGACGCTGGCAGGTCCGGCGTTCGGGCCGATTATTGGTGGTTATATCAGTGACAATTGGAGCTGGCACTGGATATTCTTCATCAACCTGCCGATCGCCGTCGTCTGCGTGTTCGCGGCGATGGCGCTGCTGCGTCCGGTGGAAACTGAACGGCAAAAGCTGCCCATCGATTATATCGGGCTGGGGCTGCTGGTCTTCTGGATCGCCTGTCTTCAGATGATGCTCGACACCGGGCGTGATCGCGACTGGTTCGGCGACCCGATGATCGTGGCGCTTGCCATAATGGCCGGCATCGGCTTCCTCGTGTTCATCATATGGGAATTGACGGAGGAGCATCCGATCGTTGATTTGCGGGTGTTCCGCCACATTGGCTTCACGTCCGGGGTGGTGACGCTTTCCCTATGCTTCGGCGCCTATTTCGCGGGTATCGTCATCATTCCGCAATGGCTTCAGTTATCCATGGGCTACACCGCCTATTCAGCCGGTTTCGTCACCGCCTTCACCGCCATGACCGCGATCATTGCCGCGCCTTTCGCGGGACGCGCAGTCGGGAAGATCGACGTGCGAATCATGATCTCGGGAGCGGTCTTCTGGATGGGCTTCGTCACATTGTGGCGTTCGGAATGGGCCACGACTGCCGATTTCTGGACGCTGTCCCTGCCCCAGGTCGTGCAGGGATTTGCCATGCCCTTCTTCATGATCCCGCTGACCACGTTGACGCTGGGTTCCGTACCGCCGGAAGAGACCGCCTCGGCAGCAGGGATGCAGAATTTTCTGCGCACGATGGCCGTCGCCATCGCCACCTCGCTCGTTTTGACAGGCTGGGGCAACGGTCAGCGCGTGGCGCGCAATGACATTGTGTCCACGCTTGATCCGGGCGCGGGATCCGTGCTGGAAAAGGCAGGGATTCACGCGGCCCAAACACCTGAGATGCTCGCCAATCTGGTTGATCAGCAGGCGACCGTGATGTCGATGAACAATGTCTTCCTGATAGCGGCGATGGTACTATTCCTCGCCGGGGCTCTGGTCTGGCTCGCCCCTAAGCCGGTCGGTCAGGTGGACATGTCTGCGGCGCATTAGCCAAGGCGAACTCGCGGTCGATGCCGATGGCGCGCAGGAAGGCGTGGTCATGGCTGACGACAATCAGCGCGCCGTCATAGCCCAGCAGTCCCTGCTCGATCGCCGCGATACTATCGAGATCGAGATGGTTGGTCGGCTCATCCAACATCAACAGGGGCGGCGCCGTAGCGCCCCCGAGTACGCAGGCGAGGCCGGCGCGCAACAATTGTCCGCCGCTCAGATGCCCGGCCCGTTGTAATGCAAGGTCCGCGCGAAACCGAAAACGGGCCAGCGCCGCTCGCACCTCATTATGGCTGGCCTGCGGATGCAGCCGCGCGAAATTGTCGGCCATGCTGGCGCGTGGATCGAGCAGGTCCACGCGCTGATCGAGCAAGGCGCAGGCAGCGACCCGATCAACACGACCGGCGAGCGGGAGCAGCGTGCCCGCCATGACATGCAGCAGCGTCGATTTGCCAGCGCCGTTGGGGCCGGTAATGGCGACCCGCTCGGGTCCGGTGATGGTGAGTGACAGGTCGCGCAACACCGGATTATCCGTGGCATGACCTGCCGTGACCTTGTCGAGCGTCACGATGCGTCGGCCCGGCAGCACGCCGGTGGGTGGCAATGCGACGGTCAGGCTTTCGACAAGTTCGATCCGTTCGCGCGCGGCCTCCGCCGCCTGCACCGCGTCGCGGCGGAGGCGTTCGGCAAGACGAGCCGCTTCGCCGCCTGAACCCTCCGCGCGATCCTTTCGCATGCCGATCAGGATGCGCGGCATGTCGCCCTTTGCTCCCTTGCGTGCCCCGGCCGCATCGCGCCGCTGCTTGCGTTCGGCGGCAACCTGGGTCCGCTTGGCGATTTCTCTCATTTGCCGTTCGGCATGGGCAAGATCCTGCTCGGCAGCGGCGAGTTCGATGGCCTTGCGCGCCTGCCATGAAGAATAGTTGCCGCCGTGGCGGCTGATCCCCAGGCTGGTCAGCTCCGCGATCGCGTCCATCTCCTCAAGCAGGGTGCGGTCATGACTGACGACGATGGCGCCCGCGCGCCAGCGCCTGAGCAGCGCCATGAGCGCCGTGCAGCCCTCTGCGTCCAGATTGTTGGTGGGTTCGTCAAACAGCAGGAAGTCGGGCTGGGCAAAGACCGAGCCGGCGAGCGCCGCCCGGGTCCGCTGCCCCCCCGACAACTGGTCGAGACGCGTTTCCGGGGTAGCGGTCAAGCCGACCTCGGCAAGGGCTTCTTCGATCCGGGTGGGCAGCCTCCAGTCGCATGCTGCCAGCTCGTCCATGTCCGCCAAACCGCTTTCGGCCTTGGCAAGAAGCGCAATGGCGTGTCGGACGCAGAAAAGGTCAGCGATTGTATCGCCGGGCCTGACCTGCACCGTCTGGCGCAGCTCTGCCACGGTGCCGCCGGTCTGGATATTTCCGCCGCCCGCTTTCAGCCGACCAGCGATGAGTGCAAGCAGCGTCGATTTGCCGACGCCGTTGCGCCCGACAAGGCCGATCCGCTCGGATGTGAAACGAAAATCGAGGTCCGAAAGGACGGCTGTTCCGTCAGGCGCAGACCGGCTGAGATGAGAGAGAATGATGGCAGGCATGGACAAAAAACTTCCTGAAAGCAGAGCGTTGGGGCTGTGCGATCAGCTGCATGTCCATGGTGACGATCCTTCTTGAGTCCGAGCGCTGCGATATAGGAGGGGCTGGTTGCTGACAACCGGGCCGTCGGCGCCCGATTGACGCGGCGCAGCATCAAGGTCACTGAAGGGCCAAAAGGGCTGGGTCCAATGCGAATCGTCATCATCGATGACAGCGGCCTGCGTGCGACGGTTCTGGAAGATGGACTGCGCGAGGCAGGCTATGACGATATCCATATCGTTCCCCCGCGTGGCGGCTTCGTCGCGCGGCTCGAACGCATGGCGCCCGACGTCGTGCTGATGGACCTGGGTAGCCCCAGCCGCGACACGCTGGAGGAAATGCTGTCGGTCAGCCGTGCGCTGGCGCGTCCGATCGCTATGTTTGTCGATCAATCCGACGAAGCGATGATCGGGGCGGCGATCGACGCGGGCGTGTCCGCTTATGTGGTCGATGGCCTGCGCAAGGAGCGGGTGAAGCCGGTGCTGGAACTGGCAGTACGGCGGTTCAACGCCTTTGCGCGTCTCCAGAGCGAGCTTGATGATGCGCGCACCGCGCTGTCCGACCGCAAGATCATCGACCGCGCAAAATCCATCCTGATGAGCCAGCGCGGCCTGACGGAACCGGATGCTTACGCATTGTTGCGGTCGAGCGCGATGAATCAGGGGAAGAAGATAGTGGATGTTGCTCAGGCACTGATAACAGCCAGCGATTTGTTGGGAGGTGGCCTGTGACGACATCGCTGCGTATCGCCTATCTGCCGCTGACCGATTCCGCCGTGCTGGCGGTGGCGCGGGAAAAGGGCTTTGCGGAGGAAGAGGGGATTGCCCTCGACCTCGTCCGAACGGTCAGCTGGGCCACCTTGCGCGACCGGTTGATCTTCGGTCAGGTGCAGGGCGCGCACATGCTCGCCCCGCTCGCCATCGCGGTGACGCTGGGTTTGAGCCAGCAGCCCGCGCCCCTCGCCGCGCCCTACAAGCTCAACGTCAACGGCAATATGCTGGTGATGGCGCGGGAGTTCGCGCAGGCGCTTGAGCCGGATATCGCAGCCCGGCTCGACGATCCGCTGGGCACCGCGCATGATTTCGCGACGGCCATCGGCCTTTGGAAGCGCAAGCCGGTGATCGGGGTCGTCCATCGCTTTTCCAGTCACGCCATCATGCTGCGCTACTGGCTGGCGAGCGCGGGCGTTGATCCTGATCGCGATGTGCTGTTGCGCGTCGTGCCGCCGTCCCTGACGGTCGAGGCGATGCGGGCGGGGGAAATTGACGGCTTTATCGCAGGAGAGCCATGGGGCAGCGCGGCAGTCGATGCTGACCTTGCCGAAGCTGTGGCGATCGGCGAACGCATCTGGCGGCGCGGCGTCGAAAAGGTGCTGGCGTTCCGCACGCCATGGCTGGAAGAAAATCCGCAGGCGGTCGATGCCCTGATCCGCGCGTTGGTGCGCGCCGCCGCCTGGTGCGACGAGCGGGAAAATCACGAGGCGCTGGCGCACCTCCTGTCCCAACCCCATTTCGTCGATCAGCCCGCAGACCTTATTGCACGTGCATTATCGGGCCGCATCGTCGCTCGAACCGGCATGCCACCGCTCGATATGCCGGACTTCATGCTCTTTTCGCGGGAGGCCACGCCATTCCCCTGGCGCAGTCAGGCACTCTGGCTCTATTCTCAGCTGGTCCGCTGGAAAATGGTCGAGCACACGCCCGAAAATGCCGCCAAGGCCGCATCGGTTTTCCGCCCCGACATTTTCCGCCGCGCGCTGGCCGAGAGCAATGTGCCGATTCCAGGCGCCAGCATGAAGGTGGAAGGTGCCGTGGGCCAGCCGCTGGCCGTGGGATCCAAACGCGGCGAGCTTACGCTTGGGCCGGACCGGTTTTTTGACGGCCGCGTGTTCGACCCCGAACGGTTCGATGATTTTCTCGCGAGTTTCTAAGGCTTGGCCGATTGCTCAATGCGGCCGGCAAGCGCGAAAATTGTGCCTTGCAACATAACGCGAATCATTAGATAAGGAAAAGGTCGCGCGACGATGCGCGTACATGGATGAGCACGCCCAAGGATGGGATCGCGCTCTCCTCAGACAGATTTTGCAGCAAAGCCGCTGGCCGGACCCCGTCAATAACGGGCCTCCGGAGAGCGGCTTTTTTTGTGTCCATTTCACAAGATTGAGGGACGTCATCATGGCAACTGCTTATTGGGACCGCGAGAAAGGCGGCGAAGGGGAAGTCGGCCAGACCAGCTTCTGGAAAGCGGGCCATACGCCCACTCTGATCGCCGCATTCCTGTATTTCGACCTCGCTTTCATGGTGTGGGTGCTGCTTGGCCCCCTCGCTCCGTCCATTTCGCTGACGTTGGGGCTGACCCCTGCGGAAAAGGGGCTGATGGTCGCTGTCCCGACGCTGGCGGGCGCTTTGCTTCGCGTCGTCAACGGCCTGCTGGTCGATTGGATCGGCTGTAAGCAGGCGGGCGCGATCAGCCAGGTGATCGTCATCGTCGGCTTGTTCATGGCGTGGCTTATGGGCGTGAACAGCTTTGGCGGCACGCTGGCGCTGGGCGTCATTCTGGGCTTTGCGGGCGCCAGCTTCGCCATTGCCTTGCCGCTCGCGAGCCGCTGGTATCCGCCCGAACATCAGGGCAAGGCCATGGGTCTGGCAGGCATGGGCAATTCGGGCACGGTGCTTGCGTCACTTTTCGCCCCGGTTCTGGCCAAGTTTTTCGGTTGGAACTCAGTGCTGGGTCTGGCCTGCATTCCGCTCACCATCGTCTTCATCGCTTATATGTTCATGGCGAAGAACGCGCCTAACGCGCCCGCCCCCAAGAAGCTGGTCGACTATTTTCGGCCGCTCAAGACCGCTGACGCCTGGTGGTTGATGGGCTTTTATTCAGTGACGTTCGGCGGTTTCGTCGGCCTTGCGGCGTCGCTGCCCATCTACTTCACTGACCAGTTCGGCCTGACCCCGATCGTTGCGGGCTACTGCACGGCTGGGTGCGTGTTCGCCGGGTCGCTGATTCGTCCGATGGGCGGTGCGCTGGCGGACAAGATCGGCGGCGTCAAAGCGTTGATGATGGTCTATGTTGCCGCTGCGCTGGCCTTGGCCGCTGTGGCCTATGCGCCGACGCTAGTATCGGCGCTTGCCTTCTTCGTCGCCGCGATGCTGGCGCTGGGCGCTGGTAACGGTGCGGTGTTCCAGCTCGTGCCCCAGCGCTTCCAGGAAGAGATTGGTGTCATGACCGGGCTGGTCGGCATGGCTGGCGGCATTGGCGGCTTCTACCTCGCCTCGTCGCTGGGCATCGCAAAGCAGTTCACCGGCAGCTTCGCGCCCGGCTTCCTGATCTTCGCGGGCCTGTCGGTGGCTGCTTTCCTCGGCATCTCGCTGGTCCGTGCCCGCTGGCGCGCGACCTGGAGCAGCGCTGCCCGCATCTGAAAAGGTTGACAGGAGGGGAGGCGGCGGCACTCGAAAGAGGAGCCGCCGCCCTTAATTTCGTACGGTTTCCGTGCGTAGAGGGGCGAGCAAATCGTATCGGAAAGACGAAAAACTTTCCACGAATCGCTTGACCCACCCCGCCTTTCATTTATGCTGCAGTGCGAAGGACAAGGTTGTCCTCCACCTACATAGCTGACCTGGTCCATGGACGGACCGCGGGAAGCGTGAATGATGGCAAGGCCGCCATCCAGACTTTTGGGTTCAAAACCCAAGAGTCCGGATGGCGGCCTTTTTTTATTCTGGAGTCAAGGGATGGATTTTCAGAGCAACGCCGGACCGGCAACGGCCAACGAAGAAGAGATCTTCGTACCGTCGGAAGATGTTCGTGAACATCTGGTGGTTGTTGGCAACGGCATGGCCGGTTGCCGCGCGATCGAGGAACTGCTGGCGCGGGATGCGGGGCGCTATCGCGTCACCATCTTCGGCGCAGAGCCTTATGTGAATTATAACCGCATCATGCTTTCGCCGGTTCTGGCCGGGGAAAAGAGCTTTGACGACATCGTCATCAACAGCCGCGAATGGTATTCGGACAATAATATCGAGCTGATCGCGGGTGATCCGGTGACGGGTATCGACCGCGTCGCCAAGACGGTCACGAGCCAGTCTGGTCGCACCGTTGGCTATGACAAGCTGCTGATCGCGACGGGTTCCGATCCGTTCATCATTCCGGTGCCGGGCAAGGACCTGCCCGGCGTCATCAGCTTCCGCGACATGAAGGATGTCGATACCATGTTGGAGGCCGCGAATGGCGGCGGCCCAGATGGGGAGCAGGGACGGGCGGTAGTGATCGGCGGCGGCCTGCTTGGCCTGGAAGCCGCGCATGGCCTGACCCTGCGCGGTATGAAGGTCACGGTCATCCACCTGATGGACACGCTGATGGAGCGTCAGCTGGATGAAGCGGCGGGATGGCTGCTCAAGAGCGCGCTCGAAGCACGCGGCCAGACCATTTTGACCGGCGCCAACACCGAAGCCATCTATGGTGACGGCAGGGTCGAGGGTGTCCGCCTGAAGGACGGGACGGAAATTCCGGCGAGCCTGGTCGTCATGGCAGTGGGCATCCGCCCATCGACGGCGCTGGCCCGAGAAGCCGGTCTGGAAGTCAATCGCGGCATCAAGGTCGATGACCATATGGTCACGAGCGACCCCGATGTCCTGGCGGTCGGTGAGTGCGTCGAGCATGACGGCAATGTCTACGGTCTCGTTGCCCCTCTGTGGGACATGTGCCGCAGCCTGGCCGATGGCCTGACCGACCAGCATACGGGCTACAGGGGTTCGGTTACCTCGACCAAGCTCAAGGTGGCGGGTCTGGATGTCTTTTCCGCCGGTGACTTTTCGGGCGGCGAAGGTTGTGAGGACATCGTCCTGCGCGACGCCTCGCGCGGTGTGTACAAGCGTGTCGTGGTCAAGGAAGACAAGGTCATCGGCGCGGTCCTGTACGGCGACACGGCGGACGGCGGCTGGTATTTCGACCTGCTCAAGCGTGGCGAGGACGTCGGCGAAATCCGCGACTTGCTGATCTTCGGCCAGGCTTTCGCCTCTGGAGGAGGCGCGCTGGACCCTAAGGCGGCCGTTGCGGCGCTCTCGGATGATGCCGAGATCTGCGGCTGCAACGGCGTCAGCAAGGGCCAGGTCGTCGCTTGCATCGAAAAGGGCGCATGCAGCCTTGATGCGGTGCGCGGCACTTGCAAGGCTTCGGCCAGCTGCGGCAGCTGCACCGGCCTTGTCGAAAATCTGCTGGCGGTGGTGCTGGGCGATGACGTTCAGTCTGGTCCCAAGACTATGTGCAAGTGCACCAGCTTTGGCCATGACGATGTCCGCCGCGAGATCGTGGCGCAGAATATGCGCTCGATCCCGGAAGTGATGCAGAAGCTGCACTGGTCGACGCCCGATGGCTGCTCGTCCTGCCGCCCGGCGCTCAACTATTACCTGCTTTGCGCGCTGCCCGGCGAATATGTCGACGACCAGCAGAGCCGCTTCGTCAACGAGCGCATGCATGCCAATATCCAGAAAGACGGCACCTATTCCGTCGTCCCGCGCATGTGGGGTGGCCTGACCAACCCGCGTGAATTGCGCGCGATCGCCGATGTGGTCGAGAAATATGATGCGCCCATGGTGAAGGTCACCGGCGGCCAGCGTCTCGACATTTTCGGCATCAAGAAGGAAGACCTGCCCGCCGTCTGGGCCGACCTGAATGCCGCGGGCATGGTATCGGGCCATGCTTATGGTAAGTCGCTGCGCACGGTGAAGACCTGCGTCGGGTCCGAATGGTGCCGCTTCGGCACACAGGACTCGACCGGCCTTGGCGTCAAGATCGAACGGATGACCTGGGGGTCGTGGATGCCCCACAAGTTCAAGATCGCGGTGTCGGGCTGCCCCCGCAATTGCGCGGAAGCCACGATCAAGGATTTCGGGGTGGTCTGCGTGGACAGCGGCTATGAGCTGCATGTCGGCGGCAATGGCGGCATCCATGTCCGCGCCACCGACCTGCTGTGCAAGGTCGCGACCGAGCAGGAGGCGATGGACTATTGCGCCGCCTTCACCCAGCTCTACCGCGAGGAAGCGCGTTATCTGGAGCGGACGGCGCCCTGGATCGAGCGTGTCGGCGTCGAGTATATCAAGCAGCGGATCGTGGAAGACGACGCAGGCCGCGAAGCGCTGCGCGCTCGCTTCCTTTATTCGCAGAGCTTCAGCCAGGACGACCCCTGGGCTGAACGCGCCGCGGGCCAGCATGCTGAACTGCATCAGCATCTTGAACCCATCGCCATCGCTGCGGAGTGAACGACATGACCGACTGGATCGACATCGGAACGCTGGCCGACATTCCCCAGCGCGGCGCCCGCACGGTGCAGATTGCCGGGGAGAAGGAAATCGCCGTATTCCGCACCAGCGACGACACCGTCTTTGCGCTGGTCAATGAATGTCCGCACAAGAAGGGACCGCTGAGCCAGGGCATCGTCCATGGCCACAGCGTCGCCTGTCCGCTGCATAACTGGAACATCGCCCTCAAAACGGGCGAGGCGCAGGGCGCGGACGAAGGCTGCACGCCGACCATCGCCGTGAAAGAGGAGGGCGGTCGCATCCTGATCGCCCGCCCCACGGCGCTGAAAGCGGCTGCGTGAGCTTCCGGTCCCCAGCCACAACGGCGGGGACCCGGGTGGGGGCGCCATGCTGGCCATCCCTTGCGGCAGGCGCCTCCACCCAATTCTTGTTCCTCGGGAAGAAGAGGTAAGAGCATGGACCAGGCCATCCGCACCACCTGTGCCTATTGCGGCGTCGGTTGCGGCATTTCGGCCACGCCGACCGGGCCCCGGTCGGTTATGATCAAGGGCGATGAGGCGCACCCGGCCAATGCTGGCCGCCTCTGTTCCAAGGGCACGCATCTGGGCGAGACAGTTGGGCTGGAAGGCCGCCTGCTGCATCCGATGATCGGCAACAAGCGCGCCAGCTGGGACAAGGCGCTGGATCTGGTAGCGAAGAAGTTCCGCGAGACTGTGGATCGCTACGGTCCCGACAGCGTTGCCTTTTATGTCTCCGGCCAACTGATGACCGAAGACTATTATGTCGCCAACAAGCTGATGAAGGGCTTCATTGGCACATCGAACATCGACACCAACAGCCGCCTTTGCATGTCGAGCGCCGTTGCAGGCCACAATCGCGCCTTTGGCGAGGATGTTGTGCCCGCCACCTATGACGATCTGGACGAAGCGGATCTCATCGTGCTGGTCGGCTCCAACACCGCCTGGTGCCACCCGATAGTCTATCAGCGCATCCAGGCAGCGCGCGCCGCGCGTGGGACCAAGCTGGTGGTCATCGACCCGCGCCGCACCGAAACCTGCGAAGGCGCGGACCTGCATCTGGCCGTAAAGCCCGGCACCGACGTCGCGCTGATGAACGGCCTGCTTGCCTGGTGCGACCAGGAGGGCGTCACCGATCCCGCCTACATCGCTGATCATGTCAATGCACCCGAAGGTTTTTGGGAGCATATCCGTGAGCATCACGACCTTTGGACCACCGCCAAGACCTGCGACATCGCGCCTGCGCTGCTGGAACAGTTCTTCAAGCTGTTCGCCGCGACCCCGCGCACCGTCACCATGTTCAGCCAGGGCATCAACCAGTCGATCCGCGGCACCGATCAGGTGAACGCAATCATCAACGTCCATCTCGCCACCGGCCGCATCGGCAAGCCGGGAGCCGCGCCATTCTCGATCACCGGCCAGCCCAACGCCATGGGTGGCCGCGAAGTCGGCGGGCTTGCCTCGACGCTGGCCAGCCACATGGACTTCGCGCCCGAAAATGTGGAGCGGGTAGGCCGCTTCTGGGCTGCGCCGCGCATGGCGACCAAGCCGGGCCTGAAAGCCGTCGATCTCTTCCGCGCGATCAATGAAGGCCGGGTCAAGGCGCTCTGGGTGATGGCGACCAACCCCGCCGTCTCGCTGCCCGATGCCAATAGTGTGCGCGAGGCGCTGGAGAGCGTGCCCTTCCTCGCCGTGTCCGACATCATGGCCGACACCGACACCAGCGTTCATGCCGATGTGCGCCTGCCCGCTGCTGGCTGGGGGGAGAAGGACGGCACCGTCACCAATTCGGACCGGACCATCAGCCGCCAGCGTCCCTTCCTGGACTTGCCCGGCGAGGCCAGGCCCGACTGGTGGATCGTCACCGAAGTTGCCCGCCGCATGGGTTGGCGCAACGCCTTCGCCTATGACCGGCCCGCGGACATCTGGCGCGAGCATGCGCGCCTGACCGCCTATCAGAATGACGGCCAGCGTGTGCTTAACTTGCGCAGCTATGCGACCATCGGCAACGATGCCTACGAGGCGATGGAGCCGTTTCGCTGGGGTGAAGAAAGGCCGTTTTCGGATGGGCATTTTTCGACGCCCGACGGCAAGGCGCGGTTCGTCCTGACGAAGCAGATGGATATTCAGGAGCCACTGAAGCAGTGGCCAATGACGCTCAACACCGGGCGCTATCGCGACCAGTGGCACACGATGAGCCGCACTGGCCTCTCGCCCAAGCTGGCGCGTCACCGCGAGGAGCCGCTGGTGGAAATCCATCCGCGCGACGCCGACGAACTGGGCATCGTCGATCGCGATCTGGCGCGCGTCCAGACCGCGCAGGGCAACAGCATCTTCCGCGTCGCGATCAGCGATGGCCAGCGCCCGGGCGAAATCTTCACGCCGATCCACTGGACCGACCAGATGTCGAGCGGCGGCCGCACCGGCCTGCTGCCCCGGCCCCTCGTCGATCCTCATTCGGGCCAGCCGGGCTTCAAATCGACCCCGGCCAGCGTCGAGAAGGTCGCGACCGAATGGAAGGGTTTTCTGATCCTGCGCGGATCGGAGCCGGTGAAGCTGCCCTGCCTGTGGGCGACGAAGATCAGCGTGCCCGGTGGCGCCCTTTACGAGGTGGCGGGCAATGGCGATCCGGCGCGGCTGGAGGCTTTCCTGCCCAACGGCGACCGGGTCGAGGCGATGGACGCATCGCGCGGCACCCGCCGGATCGCGACCATCAGCGAGGGCAAGCTGTGCGGCGTGCTGTTCGTGACGCGTACCGGCTTGCTGCCCTCGCGCGACTGGCTGATCCGGCAACTGGAGGCCGACGGCGTGGGCGGTTCGGTGCTCGCGGCGCGCGGGCCGGGCAGCCAGCCGGACAAGGGCGCGACGATCTGCGTCTGCTTCGATATCGGCCTCAACCAGATCATGACCGCCATTCGCGAGCAGAGCCTGGTCGATGTGCCCGCCATCGGCAAGGCGATCGGCGCAGGAACCAATTGCGGCTCCTGCCGGCCCGCACTCGCCAACATCCTTGCCCAAATCCCGCAGGAGGCCCTCCATGCAGCAGAATGAACTGATTGCCCCCGGTGAGGTCTGGCTGGTGGGCGCTGGCCCCGGCGATCCCGACCTTCTCACCCGCAAGGCCGAAAAGCTGATCGCCGCGGCAGATGTCGTCTTTTATGACGCGCTCGTCGGTCCCGGCGTCCTTGATCTCATCCCTGCTAGCGTTGAACGCATCAGCGTCGGCAAGCGTTCTGGCCGCCATAGCAAGGCGCAGGAAAGCATCAACGATCTGCTGCTCGCCGCCGCGAAGGCTGGAAAGCGTGTCGTGCGCCTCAAGGGCGGCGATCCATCGATCTTTGGCCGCTCCGCCGAGGAGATGGAGCATCTGGCCGCGGACGGCGTCCGTTTTCGCATCTGTCCGGGCATCACCACCGCCAGTGCTGCTGCTGCGAGCGGCAGCGCCTCGCTCACCCTGCGCGGCGTCGCGCGCGGGCTGACGCTGGTGACGGCGCATCTGAAGGCAGGCGAGCCGCTCAAGCTGGACTGGGAAGCGCTCGCGCGCCCCGGCGGCACGCTTGGCATCTATATGGGCCGCGCCGCCGCCGGAGAGATCAGCCGGCAGCTTATCGCTGCTGGCCGCGATCCGGAAACGCCGGTGATGGTTGCGGTCAACGTCTCGCTGCCCACCGAACGCCTCATCCGGGGCAAGCTTTCCGCGCTCGCCTTTCTGGTGGCGACCATCAGCGATGAAGACCCGACCCTGCTTTTGATTGGTGAAGCCGTGGCGGGCACGGCCATGCCTGTGGATGTCGCCGCGAGCGTCGCCCTTCAGGTCTGAGGCCCTGCCTCCATGTCTTCTCCTTGAGCTTGTCGATGCCTCTGCCTTAGTTGGAAGGAAGGTGAGGGGCATCGACAAGCTCAGACATTGCCCAACCTGTTCAGATCTTCCTGCCGGTTGATATTGGGCAGCACAATATCCGTCCGATCGACAATGCGGGCGCCGATCCGGTCCAGCCAACCATATATGGACCGGTTGTTGTCCTCTGCCAGATGTGCGTCCATCCCGACTGCGAGGGATGCAGGCCAGAAGCCCGCCAGTTGCTGACCCTTGAGCACCGCCGCACAATCGCCGACCAGCGCTTCGGCCAGTGCCACCGGATAGACCGGCATGTCGCACCCGGTGGTCAGCACCGCGTCAAACCCCTGTTCGGCCGCATGATGCAGCGCCGCGTTCAGCCCGCCCAGTGGCCCCATGTCAGGCGCTGGCCGGTCGGCAAGGCATGTCATGCCTTCGATATCCCGCCCGCAGACGACGACAGCTTCCACGTGCGGAGTTATCGCCGCCACGGCATGATCCAGCAGCGTGCGCCCGTCTGGCAGAAGGGCCGCCGCCTTGTCGCTTCCGAACCGGCTGGATCGTCCTCCGGCAAGCACTGCGCCCAGCAATCGCATCCAACCACTCCTTGGCAGAACCCTGTCTTTCCCCTATGGCGCGCCGCGTGAGCGGGCAACCGTTGACATGAAGAAGATCGCGCCGGTGCCCATTTGGGCTTGAAAGGGAATGCGGTGCGGATGGCTTGCCCATCCAACTCCGCGGCTGTCCCTGCAACTGTAAGCGGCGAGCGCGATGCACGGGGGACCTGCGCTTTCGAAAGGGGAAGGCGAAGGGACCAGCCACTGGGCGTCAGCCCGGGAAGGCTTGTGCATCGCTGCCTTGACCCGCGAGCCAGGAGACCTGCCGGCGCATGGTCGCTCTTGCCTTGGGCCCAGGGATCGGCCCGGGCACGGTGTTTTCCGTCTGAGCGACGCAGCGGCGGGAGCCGCATCGGTGCGCGGGGCGGGACACTGGCGTCTGTCCTTCCCGCATGCCGACCGTTTGCGCGGATGCTCCTGCCTGAAGTCGCGTGACGCTCAGGGAAGACAATATAATGTTGAAAATCGGAATATCGCTCGTGGCGCTGCTGGCTGCCACGCCCGCACTCGCGGAACAGTCGGACAGCATCGTGGTCACCGCGCTTGGCATTGAACAGCCGCGGGATGAAGTCGGTCAGGCGGTTTCCGTCATTGATGCGCAGACCATCGAGACGCGCCAGAATGTCAGCGTGGCGGACCTGATCGCGACCACGCCCGGCATTCGCTTCAATCGCGCTGATGCTGTTGGCGGAGTGACCGGCATTTCAATCCGGGGCGCTGAAACGACGCAGACGCTGGTGCTGTTGGATGGCGTCAAGATCAACGATCCCAGCGGCATTGGCGACGCTTATGATTTCGGCAATCTGCTGACGGGCAATATCCGGCGGATCGAGATACTGCGGGGTTCCAACTCGGTCGTTTATGGCAGCCAGGCAATCGGCGGCGTCGTCAACATCATGACCGGAGAACCAGGCGATGGCTTTGGCGGGTCCGCCTCGGTGGATTACGGCTATGCCGATACGGTGAATGCAAAGGCGGACGTTTCGGGCAGTAGCGGCATCGTGTCGGGAAGCGCGGGGGCCGTATGGTTCCGCACCGACGGCATTTCGGCTGCGCAGGGTGGCACGGAAAAGGATGGCTATGAAAATATCGCCGCCCACGCCAAGCTGAAGTTTAGCTTGGCCGATAATCTGAGCCTCGACCTGCGCGGCTATTATATCCACGCCGACCTCGACACCGATATTTTCTTCGCCGAGCCGATGGAGTCCACGGACAGCAGCAAGCTGAACCAATATATCGGCTATGCGGGCCTTAACCTTGCCCTGCTTGACGGCAAGCTGACGCAGAGGGCGGCGGTCACCTGGTTCCGCAACGACCGCGACTATTTCTCGTCCTTCGGGGACTATGGTTATTCGGGCACCAATCTGCGTTTCGAGTATGAAGGCGTCTACCAGCCCTTCGATCAGGCGAAGCTGGTGTTCGGCTATGAGCATGAGAGCCCGGATTACGACTTTTACGGCTTTGGATCGGGAGGCGCGAAGGCGAACATCGACAGCGTCTTCGCCCTTGCCGTCGTCAAGCCCTTTATCGGGCTGTCGCTGACTGGCGGCGTGCGTCATGATGACCATAGCCAGTTTGGCGGCGCGACCACCTTAGGCGCGAACGCCAACTACACCCCCAATGACGGCGCGACCAATATCCGCGCCAGCTACGGCGAGGGTTTCAAGGCTCCCTCGCTCTATCAGCTTTACGATGGCTTCAACGGCAACCCCGCTTTGCAGCCTGAAAGGTCGAAGAGCTATGATATCGGCTTTGACCAGAGCCTGGACGGAGGGCGCGCGTTGTTTTCCGTCACCGCTTTCCGCCGCGACACGCGCGACCAGATCTATTTCGACGGCGTCATCCCGCCGTTCGGGCAATATATCAACCTCACCCGCACCCGCGCCGAGGGTATCGAGGCGGCCGTGACGCTGAAGCCGGTCGATGCGCTTACGGTCACCGCAGCATACAGCTATGTCGATGCGGTGGATCGCTCCGAAGGCGGCATCAACGAAGGAAAGCTGCTGCCCCGCCGCGCCAAGGACGCTGTCAGCGTTTCGGCTGACTACATATGGACTTTTGGCCTGTCAGCCGGAGCGACCCTGACGATGGTGGGCGACAGCTTCAACGACGCCGCCAACACGCAGTCACTTGATGGCTATGCGCTGCTGGGCGTGCGCGCATCCTTGCCCATTACCGGCAGTCTCGAAATCTATGGCCGCATCGACAATCTGTTCGATGAGGAATACGCGACCGTCTATGGTTACAACACTTATGGGCGTTCGGCCTATGGCGGCGTGCGTGTTCGTTTCTAAAGTCTGGCGAGAGGGGCGGGCGTGAGCCTTTGCCCCTCAGCGTCCGGGCGTAGCGTTGACCTGCGCCTTGGCCCTGTGCCTGGCGTCGCGAAGCTGCGCCACGATGCTGCGTGCCGCCTTCACATAGGCAGGCCCGCCGCACACCGTCCACGCCTGCGGCAGGCGGATGCGTGGGATCGAGCGCAGGGCGGGATGGTGCAGCATCTCCGTCCCTTGATCGACGATCTTCTCGCTGCCGCTTTCCACGATCAGCCAGTCTGGTCTGGCCGCGATCATCTGCTCCAGCGGCACCTGGGCCAGCGCTGGCTTGCCCAGCCTGGCGGCAAGATTGGTCAGCCCGGCGCGGCGGATCAACTCATCGACCAGCGTGCCCGTACCGGTCATGTACCCGCGCCGCTGGTAATAGGCAGCCACGCCGCCGCGCGGGACGGGGGGCAGGGCGGCAAGGTCGCGCTCCATGGCGCGGATAAGGGTTTCGCCGCGCTCGGGATGACCCACGGCGGTCGCCACCTCGCGGATTTGCGCCCGTATGGTCGCGAAACTGTCCGCGCTCGGCAGGCCCAGCCTGCGCCATTGCCCCGACGGCGCACCTACGACGCCGCCAGCGCCATCGGGAAAGCCGATCAACAGGTCGGGCCGGATCGCCAGCACTTCCTCCGCGGGACGCCGAAGGACGCGAAACTTGCGTGCCCGCGCCACGGCGGCCGACAGTTCCGGATCATGTCCATAGGGACTGAGCGCCGCGATCTGTTCGGGATCGGCGAGCGCCAGCACATATTGATCGGCGCAGGTGTTGAGCGACACGATTCGCCGGGGAGCGGGGGATGCCGCTCCCGTCAAGCCAAGCGCACAGAGCGCCGCGATCACCATTTTTCCGCGCATGAAACGGGCCTTATCAAGCAACAGCCGGGACGCAAGCCATGAGCCTGCACCGTCACCCGATGCTGATCCCTATTCTGGCCGCACTGACCATTTTCGCCGCGCTGGGATCGATCACGCTAGGCGCGGTTCCGCTCAGCGCCACGCGCATTTTTGCGGTCCTCACGGGCGGCGGCGACGAGGTTGCTCGCGCGATTCTTGTCGATCTGCGCATGCCGCGTATGCTGCTGGGCGTCATCGTCGGCGCGATGCTCGGGCTGGCTGGGGCCGCCCTGCAGGGTTATCTGCGCAACCCGCTGGCCGAGCCCTCGGTCCTTGGTGCATCCAATGCCGCCGCGCTGGGCGCTGTCTGCGCCATATATTTCGGTCTGGCGCAGATGCACCCGGCCATATTGCCTATCATGGCAATCGCCACCAGCCTGATGGCGATCACCGCGCTTTTCCTGCTCGCGGGGCCATCTGAAAGCCCGCTGACGCTGATCCTCGCGGGTATCGCCGTCGCCACGCTGGCGGGGGCTGGTATCAGCCTGTCGCTCAACCTCTCACCTAACCCGTTCGCGGCGATGGAGATTATGAGCTGGTTGATGGGCAGCCTTGAAAACCGCAGCTATGCCCATGTTTGGATCGCGCTGCCCTGCGTCCTCATCGGTGGCGCGCTCCTGTTCGCCGATGGCCGCACGCTCGATGCGCTGACGCTGGGCGAGGAGGGCGCGCAGGCGCTGGGCGCTGACCTTGGCAAGGCGCGGCTGCGCATCATGCTGGGCGTCGCCATCGGCGTGGGTGGGGCGGTTGCGGTTTCCGGCGCGATCGGTTTCGTCGGCCTGATCGTGCCGCATCTGGTTCGTCCGCTGACCGACCGTTCGCCTTCGGCGATCCTGCTCCCTTCGCTGCTCGGGGGGGCGGCGCTGCTCACCTTCGCCGACATTGGTGTCCGGCTGATCCCGACCAGCAGCGAATTGAAGCTCGGCGTGCTCACCGCGTTGCTTGGCGTGCCGGTCTTTCTGGTCCACCTGATGCGGGAGCGGCGGCTATGGTGACCATCCGGGCCGAAAGCCTGTCCGTCCGCCTTGGGCGTCATGCCGCCGTAACCGCCGTTACCATGACGCTGGAGCCGGGCCAGCTGGTCGGCATCATCGGTCCCAATGGCGCGGGCAAATCGACGCTGATCCGTGCCCTGCTGGGCCTTGTCCGTGCGAAAAGCGGCGAGGTCTGGATTGATGAGAGTCCGATCGCCAGCCTCAGTCGCAAGGATGTGGCGCGTCGGGTAGCCTATCTGCCGCAGGGCCAGACGCTGCATTGGCCGTTATTGGTGGAACGGCTGGTGGCGCTCGGCCGGATGCCGCATCTGGGGCCACTGTCCCACCTGTCAGATCAGGATGAGGCCATTGTCGATGCCGCGCTCACCCGCGCCGATGTTCTGCATTTGAAGGGCCGAATCGCGACGGAACTGTCGGGTGGCGAGCGCGCCCGCGTCCTGCTGGCCCGCGCGCTGGCGGTGGGCGCTCCCGCGCTGATCGCCGACGAACCGCTCGCCGCGCTGGATCCGGGGCATCAGCTTGATGTGATGGACTTGCTCAAGGCCGAAGCGAGCGCCGGGTCGTTGGTGGTGACTGTGCTGCACGACCTGGGCATGGCGGCGCGCTATTGCGACCGGTTGCTGCTGATGGACAAGGGCAGGCTGGTCGCTGATGGCAAGCCGATGGCGGTGCTGACCGAACAAAGCCTTGCTGAGGTCTACGGCATATCGGCTTGCATCGAGCCTGATGGCGAATGGCCTCTGATCCTGCCGACGGGGCGAATCAGAGGCTAAACAGGGAGAGTTTATTACTCCCCAAAAGCCTTGGGAGCGGCTGCCACTACCGTATAGGTGCCCGTGCTGATTTCCGATACTTCCAGCGCGCGTTCCGCCACGCCATTCCGGCCGAAGCGGAATGCGCCGTCGATGCCGGAAAAGCCGCCCGAATCGCGGAGCCTGGCGGCCGGGAAAGTCGTCCCAGGCTTCCAGTCGCGCGCGATCCGCACGGTCAACAGCACGGCGTCATAGCCCAGTGCCGACAGGCGGAACGGTGCGCTGCCATAGCGTGCGCGATATTTGTTCGCCAGCTGGCCATAGAGTCCGTCGGAAACAGTGGCGAACCACGCGCCGCGCAGTGCCGGGACGGATGCCAGCCCCCTGTCCGTATTCCACAATTCCGTCCCCAGCAGGCGTGCGGTGGCCCCGCCATTTTTTCGCACGATCGGGGCCAGCTGCATAGCGACCCGGCCGCTGTCTGCGATCAGCAGCGCGTCATAGCTGGACGACGCCTGCAATTTCTTGACCGCGGCCGTCATGGACGCAGGCGTCCGGTCGAATGTCTGCATAGACACGACCGTCCCGCCTTCTGCCTCTACCGCCCGGAGCAGGGACGTGCCCGACCGCTCGCCATAGGTGCCCTTGGGTATCAACGCCGCGAATTTCGAAAGTCCCTTGGCTTTTGCGAATTCGACGACCCGATCGATCGACTGGTTGGGATTGTAGCCCATGATGTAGACGCCGTTCCCGGCAACGCTGACATCGTTGGAAAAGCTGATGACCGGCACGTTGGCACGCGCCGCGATCGGGCCGATGATCCGCGCATCTTCGGCCAATAAAGGGCCAAGGATCAGCCGGTTGCCTTCGGCCAGGGCCTTGTTGACGGCCGCCGCCGCGCCCATGCCGGTGTCATAGGTGGTGATCCGTACCCGATCCGCCTTGGTATCCAGCAGCGCCAGCGTGGTCGCATTGGCGATCGACTGACCCACGCCAGCGTTGGGACCGCTCAATGGCACCAGCAGCGCCACGCGATGGCGCATCGTGTCGGTGGGCAGTCCTTGGGTCACATCGGGACCGCTGGGTGCGGGATCGACAGGTGCAGGGCCCGCGCCCCGTGGAACGACCGACTGACAGGCAGCGACCAGCAATGCGCTGGCCGCGAATATCATGCGCGCGCCGCGCTTCATGGCCGCGAACATGTTCGCTTGCCGGGAGGCATCCGTCTCTGTCATCTGGCGTCCTTATGGAAACTCAATCTTCTGGGCTGGAGCCCGGGCTTTACATCGTTGCGGGGCCGATCGGCAACCTTGGAGACCTTAGCCCGCGCGCAGCCGAAGTCCTGCGCCTTGCCGATGTAATCGCCGTGGAAGATACACGGGTGAGCGCACGCTTATTGCGGCATGCGGGATCAGACCGGCCGATGATCCCCTATCATGACCATAGCGCCGAAGGCGTGCGTGCGCGCCTGATCGAGCGCATGGCGGGCGAATCGGTCGCGCTGCTTTCCGACGCGGGCACGCCGCTCATTTCCGATCCGGGCTACAAGCTGGTTCGCGACGCCCGTGCCGCTGGACGGACCATCACGACGCTTCCCGGCCCCAGCGCGGTCATCGCCGCGCTCACCCTGTCGGGCCTCCCCACCGACCGTTTCCTTTTCATGGGGTTCCTGCCCGCCAAGCAGAAGGCGCGCGCGGACGCTCTGGGCGAAGTCGCCGCGCTGCGCGCCACGCTCATCTTCTACGAAAGCGGGCCGCGTCTTTCCGAAAGCCTTGCCGCCATGGCGGAGCATCTGGGTGACCGTGACGCCGCCGTATCGCGTGAAATCAGCAAGACGTTTGAGGAAACGCGGACCGGCACCCTCTCCGAGCTTTCCGCCCGCTATGCGGACGCTCCACCCAAAGGCGAGATCGTCGTCATCGTCGGCCCTCCGGGCGAAGCGCCGCCAGCCAGCGCAGAGGATGCCGACGCTGCCCTGCTGGAAGCGATGGAGCGGCTTCCGGTCTCCAAGGCGGCCGGGGAAGTGGCCAAGAAGCTGGGTCTCGACCGCCGCGCCCTTTACACACGTGCGATGGAACTGAAAGGGTGAGGCGTCAGCAGGCCGAGAGGCGCGGGCGACAGGCGGAGCGCATCGCGGGCTGGTGGTTGCGCCTGAAGGGCTGGCAGATCGTCGGCCGCCGTTTGCGCACTCCAGCGGGCGAGGTTGATCTGGTCGCCCGGCGCGGCGCGATGCTTGCCTTTGTCGAGGTGAAGGCCCGTGCAAGCGGCGCCGATCTGGACCTTGCCATCGACGAGCGCCGCCTGTCGCGCGTCGCTGCGGCGGCAGAAATGCTGTTCTACGATCTTGCGAAGCCCGGTGATGATATGCGGATCGATGTGATCCTCCTTGCACCGGGGCGCGCGCCGCGCCATCTGGCGAATGTCTGGCATGGGGGGTGACAGCCCTGAACGGAAGGAACAGCTAGTCCGATGACCGATCTCAACCCCCTGACCGTCGCTGTGCAGATGGACCCGATGGAAGGGATCAATATCAAGGGCGATTCGACCTTCCACATCATGCTGGCGGGGCAGGCGAGGGGGCATCGCCTCTACCATTATCTCGCGCCCGACCTCACCTATCGCGACGGTCGCATCCTGGCGAAGGCCCGTCCCGTCAAGGTGCAGAAGGTGGACGGCGATCATTTCGCCTTTGGGGCATCGGAGCTCCTCGACCTTGGTCGCGACGTGGACGTCGTGCTGATGCGACAGGACCCGCCCTTCGATCTCAGCTATATCACTGCCACTCACCTGCTCGAACGTGTGCAGGACGAAACGCTGGTTGTGAACGACCCGGCTTCGGTTCGAAACGCGCCTGAAAAGCTGTTCGTCCTGGACTATGCGCGATTCATGCCGCCGACGATGATCACCCGCGACCTGGCCGAGGTTAAGAGCTTTCTGGCCGAACATGGGGAAGTCGTCGTCAAGCCGCTCTACGGCAATGCGGGCAATGCCGTCTTTCATGTCGGCCAATCCGGCGCAAACCTCTCCGCACTGGTGGAACTGTTCAACGCGTCGTGGGTCGAGCCTTTCATGGTTCAGGCGTTCATTCCGGGCGTCGCGCAAGGCGACAAGCGTATCGTTCTTATCGACGGCGAGATCGCAGGTGCGATCAACCGCATTCCCGGCGCTGGCGAAATACGGTCAAACCTTGCGGTCGGCGGATCGGCTGCCAAGACCGAACTGACCGATCGGGAACTGGAAATCTGTGCAGCCATGGGGCCGGAACTCAAACGTCGCGGCCTGCTGTTCGTCGGCATTGACGTTATAGGGGGTGAGTGGCTCACCGAAATAAACGTGACCTCTCCTACCGGCATCGTCTCGATCGACGCCTTTAATGGCACGGACACCGGCGGCATGATCTGGGACGCCATCGACGCCCGCCTGGCTGCGCGGGCCGCCGCTTGACGCTTGACCCCGCTATCATAGCGAGGCGCAAGTGACCGACTGGGTTCTCCACCTGATCGACGCGGGCGGCTATTGGGGTATTTTTGCCCTGATGGTGATAGAAAATGTCTTTCCGCCGATACCATCGGAACTGATCATGGGGATTGGCGGCATCCGGGTTGGGCAAGGCCGGATGTCGATGGAGTGGCTGCTGCTGGCGGGGACGCTCGGCACGACCGTCGGCAATTATTTCTGGTATCTGGTGGGTCATGTCCTGGGATTTCATCGCTTGAAGCCATTGGTCGATCGTTATGGCCGTTGGGCGACACTGGAATGGAGGGATGTGGAGGCGCTGGACCATATATTCGGGAAATATGGCCAGATCGTCGTCTTCGTCTTCCGCTTCCTGCCCGCCTTCCGCACCATGATTTCGCTGCCGGCAGGGCTGTTCCGCATGGGCCATTTCAAGTTTTTGGCCTGGACGGCGGGTGGGGCGCTGATCTGGAATATCATCCTGGCCTATGCGGGATTTCTTCTGGGCCAGAATTTCCGCGACATTGACAAATATGTGGGGCCAGTTGCGACCGCCTGCGTTGTAGGAGCAATCGCCCTTTACCTCTGGCGTCTTGCCACGTGGAAGCCCAGGGGCTGATCGTCATACGATGCGATCAGGCGCGCGGATGTGCGTTCCGATACACGTCCAGCAGATGTGCCGCATCCACCTGGGTATAAATTTGCGTGGACGACAGGCTGGCATGCCCCAGCAGTTCCTGAAGCGAGCGTAAGTCCGCCCCGCGTCCGAGCAGATGCGTCGCGAAACTGTGTCGCAGCGCGTGGGGGGTCGTTCGATCCGACAGTCCCAGCCTGCCCCGGGCGCCCTGCACTGCCCGCCGGATGATCGCAGCCGACAATGGCCCGCCCCGCGCGCCACGGAACAGTGGCTGGCGCTGCTCCAGCGGATGGGGGCATGCCGCAACATATTTTTCGATGGCTTCCCGCACCTGCGGCAGCAGCGGCACGATCCGCGTTTTCCCCCGCTTGCCCGTCACGCGCAGCGTTTCGCCTAGCGGCATGACGTCGCCGGTCAGCGCCATCGCCTCACCAATCCGCAATCCAGCGCCGTACAACAACAGCAGCACCGCCCAGTCGCGTGCGCCGATCCACCCTTCTCGCGCGGATTCCGCAATATCCGCGGCCAGCGCGACCGCTTCGTCGGGTGACACAGGTCGCGGCAACCCGCGCTTTACCCTCGGCCCCTTCAGCAACGGCACGCGCGCGTCTTCGCCGCCAGTGAATTTCAGAAAGCCCCGCACGGCCGATAGCTCCCGCGCCGCAGACCCATTGCCGATCCCGTCCATCCGTCGCACCGTCAAAAAAGCGCGAAGGTCGGCTTGCTCGATCGTCGCCAGTGTCGCTGCGCTCACCGGGCCGCCGCGATGCTCTTCAAGAAACGCGATCAGCCGCTCGGCCGTCGCCATATAGGCGCGTACCGTATGCGTTGAGCGTCGGCGGTCGAGCGTCAGATGATGCCGCCATGCTTCCACCAGATCTCGCAACTTGCACTCCCAACGCCCGTTCGCGGCGATCCTCGCGACCGCCTGCCAATCTACTCACCCCGCACGAACGGAAGTGGGGATATTAGGGCAGCCTTCCCCCAAACGGAATCCCTCATCACCGCGCCCTTGAAAATCCCCGCTAAATGGGCACATGAGGCGCATGGCCTCCGCTTCCGACACAGCCGACATGCCCACTGGCGCATTGCTGCAGATTTCACCGCTGGTAGGCCGCGTGCTGGCGCCCAACCCATCGCCCTTTACCTATACCGGCACGCAAACGTACCTCGTAGGCGGCAGCGATCTCGCCGTCGTCGATCCCGGCCCGGACGATGCGGATCATCTTGCCGCGCTGATTGCCGCCGTAGGCGACCGCCCGGTGCGCGCGATCCTTTGTACCCACACGCATCGTGACCACAGTCCTGCGGCAGCGCCGCTCTCTGCCAGGACAGGCGCGCCGGTCATTGGTTGCGCTCCGTTGGCGTTGGAGGATGACGGGCCGCGCGCCGACGCTGCGTTCGACATCCACTACAGCCCCGACAGCATAATGGCCGATGGGGATCGGTTGGCCGGGGAGGGCTGGACGCTGGAAGCTGTCGCCACGCCCGGCCATACCTCGAACCATCTCTGTTTCGCCCTGGTTGAGGAGAACGCGCTCTTTACGGGCGATCATGTCATGGGCTGGTCCACCAGCGTCATCTCGCCCCCGGATGGCGACATGGCTGACTATATGCGCTCGATGCAGCGCCTGCTCGATCGAGAAGACGCGGTCTATTATCCTGCCCATGGCGAGGCGGTCAAAAATCCCCGGCGGCTGGTGCGCGGCATGATGGGACACCGCAAGCAGCGTGAGGGTCAGATCGTGCGCTTCCTGGAGCGTAATGGTGCATCGGAAGTCCCCGAGATGGTGGCCGAAATGTATCGGGGCGTGGATGCGCGGTTGCATCCTGCTGCGGGCCGTTCGGTGCTGGCGCATCTCATCGACCTTGGCGGGCGAGGTGTCGCTACCGCCATGGCGGATGGCCGCTGGCGGCTATGCTAGGATCAAATACTGGCCAATCGGGCCAACGCCCGCTAGGGGCGCGCTGAACAAGGCCCTTGAGGAGTAGGGACAATGAACGCCATCACGGGAATCCCCCAGGGGGTTGATCTGCGCGCGGAAATCGACCGCCTGCGCAAGGAACGCAACGCCGTCATCCTCGGCCATTATTATCAAAAGCCCGAAATCCAGGACCTGTCCGACTTCGTTGGCGACAGTCTGGAGCTTTCGCGCAAGGCGGCGGAGACGGATGCGGAAGTCATCGCCTTTTGCGGCGTGCGCTTCATGGCTGAAACCGCCAAGATCCTGTCGCCTGAAAAGATCGTCGTCTTGCCGGACATGGATGCCGGCTGCTCGCTGGAGGACAGCTGCCCGCCCGCGCAGTTCAAGGCATTCCGGGAAGCGCATCCCGACCATATCGCCTTGAGCTACATCAACTGCTCGGCCGAAGTGAAAGCGCTGAGCGACATCATCGTCACATCATCGTCGGCGGAAACGATCCTGAGCCAGATCCCGAAGGACCAGAAGATCATCTTCGGCCCCGACAAGCATCTGGGCGGCTACCTCATGCGCAAGTTCGACCGCGACATGCTGTTGTGGCCTGGCGTGTGCATCGTCCATGAGGCGTTCAGCGAGACCGAACTGCTGAAGCTGAAGGCCGAGCATCCCGACGCGCCTGTCGCCGCTCACCCCGAGTGCCCGCCATATATCGTCGATCACGCGGACTATGTCGGATCGACCAGCGGCATCCTGCAATATGCCAAGACGATGACCGGCGACACGCTGATCGTCGCCACCGAACCGCATATCATCCACCAGATGCAGAAGGCGGTGCCCGACAAGAGCTTCATCGGCGCACCCGGCGCGGACGGGAATTGCAACTGCAATGTCTGTCCGTACATGGCGCTCAACACGATGGAGAAGCTCTATCTGGCGCTCCGCGATCTACAGCCGCGCATCGAGATGGATGAGAATCTGCGCCTTGGTGCCCGCAAGAGCCTGGACCGCATGTTGGAGATGGCCAGCGGCACGGTGGGCAAGGGCGACGTGGGGAATCGCTGACGACATGACTTTTACGCTCCCCGGCTTCGATCTCGACGCCTTCATCGCTTCCACGCTCGCAGAGGATCTTGGTCCGGAAGGTCGCGACGTCACCAGCGAAGCGGTGATTCCGCAGGATGCGATCTTCGACGGGGTCATGGACAGTCGCGACGCTGTAACGCTCGCCGGGCTTCCGATTGCCGCCGCTTTTTTCCGCGCGCTCGATGCGGATGTGGAGATTGAACTGCTCCAGCAGGATGGCGACCGCGTGGGACCAGGCACTGACATCATGCGCATTCGGGGCAAGGCGCGCGCGATGCTGACGGCGGAGCGATCCGCCCTCAACACCGTCCAGCATCTGACCGGCATTGCCACCATGACGCGCGCTTATGTGGACGCGATCATGGGCACCGGCGCTACGCTGCTTGATACCCGCAAGACTATTCCCGGGCTTCGCGTGCTGGAGAAATATGCCACGCGTATGGGCGGCGCGACCAACCATCGCATGGGGCTGTGGGACGCGGCGATGATCAAGGACAATCACGTCGCCGTCGCGGGATCCGTTGAGGAGGCAGTCCACCGCGCCGCTGCGGCGGGGATCGAGCGGATCATCGTGGAGGTCGATCGCGTCGATCAGATCGAGCCCGCGCTTGCGGCCGGGGCGACCCACCTGCTGCTCGATAATATGGATGCACCCACATTGCGCGGCGCGGTCACGCTGGTCGGGGGGCGCGTTCCTACCGAAGCATCTGGCGGCGTCACGCTCCAGACGATCCGCGCGAAGGCGGAAACCGGCGTCACCTTTATCAGCGTGGGACGGCTGACCCAGTCCGCCCCCGCCGCCGATATCGGCCTGGACTTTGCCTTTGCTTGAAAAGATCGCGGCGCTCCTGTTGTTGGTCGCGCCCGGTACGGCTCTGGCGCAGGCGGCTTCGTGCAGCCCTCCCGCACAGTTTCCCCAGCCTCGCCTGGACACTGCGAGCGCCAGTGAGCCGCGCCGTTTTCTTCCCATAGGCGGCTATACGCTCGCCCTGAGCTGGTCGCCCCAATATTGTGCGACGGCGCGGGGCGCAGACAGCGCCTTCCAATGTGGCGGCCGCAGCGGCCGTTTCGGTTTCGTCCTGCACGGTCTATGGCCCGAAGGAGCGGGGGCTGAATGGCCGCAATATTGCCGCCCCGCCAAGCTCCTTCCCCGAAAGCTTATCCGGGAAAATCTCTGTACGACGCCGTCGGTCCAGCTGCTCCAGCATGAATGGGCCAAGCATGGCAGCTGCATGGCGACAAGGCCGGAACTATATTTTGATCTTGCCCGCGCCCTTTACGGATCAATCCGCTATCCCGACATGAACGCCCTGGCGCGGCGCGGCACCCTTACGGTAGCTGACTTTGTCGCGGCCTTCGCCCGCGTAAATTCGCGTCTGAAGCCAGAGATGATCCGGGTGCAAACGGCGCGCGCTAACCGCCTGAAGGAAATCTGGATTTGCATGGATCGGGCGATGGAGTTTGCTCGCTGCCCCGCTCACCAGCGAGGCGCGAAAGCCACCAGCCGTCTCCGTATCGAACCGGGGCCGGCCATGCCACGCACGAAAAGGCCCGGATCGACGCCGCCGCGTCGTCCAGCGCTGATCCTTGACCTGGACCCCAATGCGCAGGCGCCAGCCAACTGAATCGGCGATATGGGCCCGGCTATAGGTCGATCGTGGCCGTTGAGGGATGATGCCTGTCCAGATGCCTGCGAATGAGGCGCAGGTTCTTGGTGTTGGATTTGAACAGAAAATCGAAAACATCCCCGGCAAAGGGAATCGCGCCGACGACCGTGTCGAAACCCACATTCGCCGCCATGCGCGTCAATTGCCATTTTGACATGCCCAGGTTTCGGGCTTCCCACACGATCCACGCGCCCATCGCCGCAGTGGCCAAATCACCCACGACCGGGATCAGGCCGACCAGGCTGTCCAGCCCCACGCGCCGGTTGGTGCCGGGGATGACGAACAGCCCCTCCAACAAGGCTTCCATAGCCTCGATCCGCCGCCGCACCGATGCGGGGTCGCGGCCAAAGCCGGGCATGTCGCGTACCATCCGGTCAAACTGGTCTTGCGAAAGCGCCATTGCTGCTCCTCCAATAGATCCTAATTGGGGCTGCGGAACAGATGGTTCAATGGGTGTCGCGCCCGGGGGGATGGCATGAAACCCGTGAGCCGCCGGGACACGAGCGACCATCGCACGGGCGAGCCCAGCGCGATATAGCCGTTATGGGCTTGCATCAGCGCCTCTGCCTCCGCCACGCGCGCCAAACGCTCCGACGCGCTGCTGGCCATGCTCGCCGCCTGCATTTGCGCCTCCGCCTGGGCCGAGCAATGCACTTTTCGCGCGCAGCTGACCCGCCCAAGATACCAGAGCGCGCTGTCATAGGCCGCTACATCGTCGATCAGCCGCAGGTCCGCGTCATCCTTCATCGCCACTCGCTCTACCCGCAGGCCGATCAGGCCCAGATCATGCCGGATCAGCCCGAACAGCGTGGTGGCGCCCGGCCCGTCTGGCAATGCGACGCGTAGCACCGGGGGATCGCCATTGTCGCTGCGCCAGCGCGTTATCGCCGCAGCCGCCTGCGCACGCCGATCATCCATCGTCATGTCCGACCAGCCGGGTGCGGTGGGTGGTCGCGGCAAATCCAGCTGCGCGGGTACGATCTGCTCGGTGGTTGCCCAGCCGCCCAAGGGGAAAAGGATGGGCAATTGCTTACGATCGATCGCCATGTTGATCGCCTGTCGCACGCCGTCATCGTCCAGCAGCTTGCCTTGACCCGTTACCGCCAGTCCGAGCAGTCCCTGTACCGGATCGATCTGGACCGCATTACGATCAACTCCGGCGGGCACCAGCAACGGCAGATCAGCGAAGCGCCCGCCCAACACGATCGCCGCCTTGCCCTCCCGGAAACGGATGACGGCCAATGCTGCCCGTTCCGCCCGCAGGATGCGCGTTTCCCAAGCGCTTGCTGGCGGTTCATCCTCGCCGTCATCTGGTTGGTCCACCGGGGTCAGTATCAGCGCCTTGCCCCAGCGTTCGCGGCGGTAGGGGCCTGTGCCCCCTTCGCGTGACAGCAGCGCCATCTGCGGCTGTGCCAGCATCTGCAACAGATAGGGGCGCGGTGCTGCCAGCCGGATTTCGATGACTTCGCCTGTCATCGGCACCACGGCTTCCACGGCGTCGAGCGGCCCTTCGGGATCCAGCCGCCGCAGCGATTCGATTCGCGCCATCAGCAGGCGAGCGACATCCTTCGCCGCCACCCTCTCGCCATCGGGCCATTGCGCCCGCCGCAGCCGGAAGATGTAGCTGCGCCCGTCCTCACCCACGATCCAGCGCTGGGCGAGCGCGGGCAATATCTCGCCGCTTGCATCGAATGCGACCAGCCCCTGCGCCGTCGCCTCAAGGATCAGCTTCGCGCCGGGATCGGGTAGATTTTCCAGCGGCTTGGTGAAATCGGCAGGAGATCCAACGACGCTGACCACCACTGGCCCGCTCGCTTCCCGCGAACAGCCAGCAAGCAGCGCAACGGCGCCCATCAGGACGGCAATCGATCGGAGCAGGGGGGCAGCTACGGTCATGCGTTCAACAGGCTTAGAGTCTGTCTCGTCCAAGTTGAAGCATTTACGTCAGACATCGCCTCCTTTGTGATCCGGGACCGGTTTTTTCGTCGCCCGATCCCGCCGGACGAACTCTTCCGATCCCGGAATGGGATTTTGTTAACCATGAGCCCGCATTGCCGTTTGGTAGCTCGAGCCTATGACTTTCGATATGCGAATCCTATCCACAACATTGCTCGTCTTTGCCGCCGCCGGAGCGGCCGCTTTGGCGCAGGGCACGCCGACGCCCTTCACCATAGCCGAAAGCGGGCGCGGCTATGCCTCGCTCAAGGACGCGGTGGCAGCGATCGGCAATGGCAAAGGCACAGTGGTAATCGCGCCCGGCACCTATGCGCAATGCGCGGTGCAGGAGGGTGGGGATATTGTCTACCGCGCTCAGACGCCCGGCAGCGTGATCCTCGATGGTGTGCCCTGTGAGGACAAGGCGGCGCTGGTGCTGCGCGGCCGGTCGAGCAGCGTCGATGGTATCATATTCCAGAACTTGCGCGTTCCCGATGGCAATGGCGCGGGCATTCGCCTGGAAAGCGGCGATCTGACCGTCACCAACAGCCTCTTCCGCAACAGCGAGGAAGGGATTTTGAGCGGCGATGCGCCGGGTAGCAGCGTCACCATCGATAAGTCCACGTTCCGCCATCTTGGCCGCTGCGACCGGGACCTGGATTGCGCCCACGGCATCTATATCGGTCGTTACGGCAAACTCACCGTCACCCGGTCGCGCTTCGACCTGGGTGATGGCGGTCATTACCTCAAGACCCGGACGCCGCGCATCATCATCACGGACAATAGTTTCGACGACAGCGGCGGCCGACTGACCAACTATATGATCGACCTGTCAAACGGCGCCAGCGGCGAGATCAGCCGCAATGAAATGGTGCAGGGCCGGAACAAGGATAATTACAGCGCCTTCATCACCGTCGCGCCGGAAGGGCGGGAGCATGACAGCGCGGGCCTGTCGATTGCGGGCAACAGCGCGTCTTTTGTCCCCGGCCTGCAACGCAGCAGCAGCTTCGTGGCCAATTTCACGGGCGACGCCGTGAAGATCGGCGCGAATCGTTTGGCTAGCGGCATCAAGCCGGTCGATCGCCGCTGACCCCGGCTTGCACGCTCCGGCACGCCCGCCGATAATGGCGTGATGCGCACCACTTATGATTCCGCCACCGTCCGCCTCTATCATTTGAGCGATTCCGGCGAAGGAGGGGCGGCGACCACACTTTTTTACGGCCCGCTAAGCCAGGCCATCCTTATGGCTGGGCAACAGTCGCAGGAAATCCAGGAAGGACTGTTCATCGCGACCGAGAATGATGTGGTCGCCTGGCTGGATTTGCAGGGGGATTGAACGGGGCGCTCCTTCTATGAGGAGGGGGTGCAGAGATTGGAAGGCCATTTCGATACTGACGATGCGGCGACGGAGTGGCTCGCGGCTGGCTGTCCGGTCCTTTCCAACTTTTCGGCGCGCGGGCGTACCTGTATTGTTTGCGAAACGCCGCGCGGGAGAGCATTGATGTCCTACACCCTCATCACCGCAAACCGGAATTATTCCAGCTGGTCGCTTCGTCCCTGGGTGCTGATGAAGGCGCTGGGCATTTCGTTCGCGGACCGGCTTGAGCCCTTCGCGCAGAGCGTCAACTATGCCGAATTCCGCAGTTTCTCTCCCACAGGGCAGGTGCCGGTGCTGATTGACGGGGCGCAAACTGTCTGGGACTCTCTTGGCATCACGCTTTACCTGGCCGATCGTCATGCTGGCATATGGCCGAAAGAGGAAGGTGCGCGCGCCTTTGCCCAATGTGCCGTCGCGGAAATGCACAGCGGATTTTCAACGCTGCGCAATGAGTGTCCGATGAATGTCGGTGTGCGCGTTGAGCGTGTCATGCCCTCGCCGCGCCTCAACCGGGACATAGCGCGCCTCGCGGAACTGTGGGGCGAGGGATTGAAGCGATTCGGAGGGCCATTTCTGGCGGGATCCGCCTTCACTGCCATCGATGCCTTTTACGCGCCCGTTGCCTTTCGGGTGCGGACCTATGGTCTGGATGTCGGACCTGTGGCGCGGCGGTGGGTCGATCATATGCTGGCCCAGCCGGCAATGCAGGAGTGGGAGGCTGCCGCACTGGCCGAAACCTGGCGCGAAGAAAGCCATGAGGCCGAGGTGGGGGCGGCGGGGCGCATCATCCAGGACGATCGGGCAAGCTGAAGCCGCGTGAAACAGCTGCGCTATTGGCTGGAACTGGAAATATTGACCTCATTCCCCCTTTCGCCATGCCCCGACTGGGTCTAGGGGGAAATGACTATGGTCAAGCCCCGCACGCTGTACGAAAAAATCTGGGACGCGCATGTCGTTGAACGCCGTCCTGATGGAACCTGCCTCATCTACATCGATCGTCATCTCGTTCATGAGGTGACGAGCCCCCAGGCTTTCGAAGGGCTCCGGTTGGCTGGCCGTCCCGTGCGCCGTCCCGATCTGACGCTTGCGGTACCGGATCATAATCTGCCGACCACCCCCCGCCGGGACGCGGAGGGACGCCGCATTCCCATCGCCGATCCTGAAAGCGCGCAGCAGCTTGCGGCGCTGGAGCGGAACGCCCCGGAATTTGGCGTTCGCCTGATCGGCGACGCAGACCTGGAACAGGGCATCGTCCATGTGGTCGGGCCGGAGCAGGGCTTCACCCTGCCGGGAACGACGCTGGTATGCGGCGACAGTCATACCAGCTCGCATGGCGCACTGGGCGCGCTGGCCTTTGGCATCGGCACATCGGAAGTCGAGCATGTGCTGGCCACCCAGACGCTCATGTTGAAGCAGTCGAAGACCATGGAGGTCGTGGTCGAAGGTGAACTGGGCTTTGGTGTCACGCCCAAGGATGTGGCCCTGGCGATCTGCGGGCGCATCGGCACGGCGGGCGGCACCGGCTATGTCATGGAGTATCGCGGGTCGGTTTTCCGCGACATGTCGATCGAAGGTCGCCTGACCGTTGCCAACATGTCGATCGAGGCGGGGGCCCGTTCGGGCCTTTTCGCGCCAGATGAAAAGACCATCGCCTATCTCAAGGGACGTCCGATGGCGCCCCAGGGCGCGGCTTGGGACGCGGCGGTCGCCTATTGGCGGACGCTCGTCACCGATGAAGGAGCGCAGTTCGACAAGACGGTCGTCATCGACGCTGCCGACATTGTGCCCAACGTCACCTGGGGCACCAGCCCCGAGGATGTCGTGCCGGTCACGGGGGCTGTCCCCAGCCCGGACAGCTTTGCCGATCCGTCCAAGCGTGCCGCCGCGCAAAAGTCGCTCGACTATATGGGCCTTTCCGCCGGGCAGCGGATGGAGGATGTGTCGGTTGAGCACATCTTCATCGGCAGTTGCACCAACAGCCGCATCGAGGATCTGCGCGCCGCCGCCGCCCTGCTTAAGGGGCGTCACATCGCCAGTGGGATCAAGCAGGCACTGGTTGTGCCGGGTTCGGGACTGGTCAAGCAGCAGGCCGAGGCCGAGGGGCTGGACCGCATATTCAAGGATGCGGGCTTTGAATGGCGCGAGCCGGGCTGTTCAGCATGTCTGGGCATGAACCCGGACAAGGTGCCTGCTGGCGAGCGCTGCGCCTCCACCAGCAACCGCAACTTCATGGGCCGTCAGGGTCCGGGGTCGCGGACGCATCTCGTTTCTCCGGCCATGGCCGCCGCCGCCGCCATCACCGGGCGCCTGACTGACGTGCGGGAATTGCTGAAAGAAAAACAGGGGGAGGTCGTCGCATGAAGAAGGTGTTCTGGCTGCTGGCGCTCGGCGCGCTGGCCAGTGCCGCAATGGCGGCGACACTCGGCCGCGCGGAAGATACGCGCAGCCTGGAGAGCAAGCAGGCGAATTGATGGAAAAGCTGACTATCGTTGACGGCCGGGCCTATCCGTTCGGGATGAAGAATGTCGATACGGACATCGTCATCCCGGCGCATTGGCTCAAGACGATTTCACGCGCTGGCCTCGGCAAGGGCGCGTTCGAAGTGCTGCGCAAGGAGCCCGGCAATGTCTTTGACGATCCGGAATATACCGGTAGCCCGATCCTGATTGCGGGTGATAATTTCGGTTGTGGGTCTAGCCGCGAACATGCTGCCTGGGCGCTCGCTGACCTGGGCATCAAGGTCGTGATCGCGCCCAGCTTTTCGGATATTTTTTCCGGTAATGCGTTCAAGAACGGCATATTGACGGTCGTCCTGCCGCAGGATGCCATTGATCGGTTGATGGAGGTCGCGAAGACCGACCCGATCCATGTCGATCTGGAGCAACAGACCGTCACGACGCAGTTCCAGGATCGGTTCGAGTTCGAGATCGACCCGTTCCGCAAACATTGCCTGCTGGGCGGCCTTGACGAGATCGGACTGACTTTGGGGCAGGCGGACACGATCAGCCAGTTCGAGGCGAAGGACGCGGGGCTGCGACCGTGGCTCGTTCCCGCCGTTGCGTAACCGTCGCAATCTTCCTATCTCGATAGATATTCCAGCTTATCTCAACAGGGCATCAGCATGACGACTTTCGACGATCGCGAAAAGGCCTTTGAAAATATGTATGCCCGCGACCAGGAGATGCAGTTCCGCATCCAGGCGCGGCGTAACCGGCTGCTGGGCGAATGGGCCGCGGCGAAGATGGGCCTGACGCCGGAAGAAACCGATGCCTATGCGAAGGCGGTGGTACAGGCGGATTTCGAGGAAGCGGGTGATGAAGATGTCATTCGCAAGCTGGTGGGCGACATGACGCAGGCTGGCGTCGATATAGACGAGGCGGGTGTGCGCACCGCGCTGGAAGAGCAGCAGGTGATCGCCCGCCGACAGTTCATCGAAGCACAGTAAAACAGGACCCGTTTTCCCATGCCCATGGCTGCCGATGAAATTGCGGATATGATTCGGGCGGCCATTCCCGATGCACAGGTCGAAATTACCGATCTTGCCGGGGATGGCGATCATTATGCGGCGCGGGTGGTGTCGGAAAGCTTTCGCGGCATGAGCCGGGTAGCCCAGCAGCGTGCGGTTTACGCCGCGCTGGGCGGTCGGATGGGCGGCGTGCTTCACGCCTTGCAACTGACCACTGCCGTTCCCAACTAACGGCTTGTAAATTTCATGCGCGCCAAGGTTTCTTGCGGGCGCCCGACAGGAATGGACCGACAATGACCGACGCCGTGCAACAGCGGATCGCCGATATCGTGAACAGCAATGATGTGGTGCTCTTCATGAAGGGGACGCCGCTGTTCCCCCAATGCGGGTTTTCCAGCCGGGCGATCGCCATTCTCGAACATCTCGGCGTAGCCTATGAAACCGTCGATGTGCTTCAGGACCAGTTGGTGCGGCAGGGCATAAAGAGCTTTTCCGATTGGCCGACCATTCCACAGCTCTATGTGAAGGGCGAATTTGTGGGCGGCAGCGACATCATGATGGAAATGTATGAAGCGGGCGAGTTGGAGCAGTTGATGACAGACCAAGGCGTCGCATCAGCGAGCTAAGGGCTGTTCCTGCCCCGGGTCAGACGCTTACGATCTCGGGCAATATGGCGTCGAGCAGCAGCATTGCCGCCGGGGTAACGCACAGACGTTGCCCATCCCGCTCTACCAGTTGCAATGCCGAGAGGCGAGCGACCGCTTTGTCATCGAGCAGCATATCGGGCTGTAGCCCAGATATGTCGGCAATCCTGCGAAGGTCCACCCCTTCGGCAAGGCGCAATCCCATGATCAGCGCCTCGCGAGCGCGGTCGGCGGGAGCAAGCGGTTCCTCGCTTTGCAGCCCATGGCCATTGCGGTGGACGGCCTTCATCCAGTTTTCCGGCTTTTTGTGTCGCAGTGTCGCTACGCCATCCCGACGGCCATGCGCTCCAGGACCCACGCCGGCGTAGGTGCCGTAGCGCCAGTAAGTGAGATTGTGCCGGCTTTGCTGGCCCGGCCTCGCGTGATTACTGATCTCATATGCGGGCAGGCCAGCGGTGCTAGTCATGGCCTGAGTTTGTTCATAAAGCGTTGCAGCATGGTCGGGGTCTGCGGGCGTCATCTTGCCCTGTGCCACGAGGGTAGCGAACCGGGTGCCTGGTTCGATCGTCAGCTGATAAAGGGAAAGGTGATCGGTGCCAAAGGAAAGGCCTTGGGCCAGTTCTGCTTCCCAAGCCGCCTCGCTCTGATCCGGCCGGGCGTAGATGAGGTCGAAATTGACGCGGTCGAAGACGGATTGCGCCACATCGAGTGCGGCGAGCCCCTCGGCAACGTCATGAGCCCTGCCCAGAAAATGCAATGCCTGATCGTCGAGCGCCTGAATACCGAGCGAAACGCGGTTCACCCCCGCGCTTGCCAGATCGGCAAAGCGTGCGGCCTCCACCGAACTGGGGTTCGCCTCGAGCGTGATCTCTATGTCCCTCGTCGGCTGCCAATAGCCTGACGCGGCATCAATCAGGCTGGCGACGATTGCGGGCGGCATGAGCGATGGCGTGCCGCCGCCGAAAAAGATCGACGACAGTGGACGCCCAGGGTTCATTGCCGCTTCATGGGCAAGGTCGTTCAGCAGGGCGCTACGCCACGCATCCGTGTCAATGTCAGCGCGAACGTGGCTGTTAAAATCGCAATAAGGACATTTCGAAACACAAAATGGCCAGTGCACATATAAGGCCATGGGTTCTTGCGCGAGCGCAGTAGAATCGAGTGGGGACAGGGGCATGACTGGGGGGCGCATTAGACGGCTTTGGACCGCGCGGCTAGCAATCGCTGGTGCGGCCATCATCATTGCCGACAGCGCCATGGCGATGCCGGGGCATCAGGCCGCGCAGTCGGAAAGGGTGATGTCCGCATCCTACTATGGCATGAAAGAAGCCGATCGCGACGACGACCTGCTCCGGGGTGTCATTCTGGGCATGCATAATGATGAGCGGAAATCGCTAGGCCTGCCGCTGCTCAGTTGGGACAATGCGCTTGCAGAAGATGCCGCGCGCTATGCCCGGCAGATGGCGGTGACCAATCATTTTCAGCATTCGCCGCGTTCATCCCGTTCTGTTCCAAGTGGCGAAAATCTTTGGATGGGTCCGCGGCGGCTGTACGAATATGATGTCATGATCGGCGCATTTCTGGATGAAAAGCGGCTGTTCCGGCGCGGCGGCAAACTGCCCAATATCAGCACTTCGGGACGTTGGCAGGATGTGGGGCATTATACGCAGATGATCTGGCGCGGCACGCGTAAGCTGGGCTGCGCGCTGGCGGACGGGCAGAATTACGAATATCTCGTCTGCCGCTATTTTCCGGCTGGCAACAATTTCGGCCAAGGCCCGCTGGACGCCGACGACAGCCCGCGCGGATCCCAGTTCGCGAGCGGGGGCGAGTAAGCGCCCCCGGCGCTTCTTCAGAATATCGATGCAACCAGTTGCGCGAATGCGTCGGCGCGATGGCTCATCGCATGCTTTTTTGCAGGCTCCATCTCACCGAAAGTGATCGCGTGGCCCAGTGGCTGAAAGATCGGATCATAGCCAAAGCCCCTGTCGCCGCGCGGAGGCCAGGCGATCGTGCCATCGACCCGCCCTTCGAACGCTTCGACATGACCGTCGGGCCACGCCAGGGCGAGGGCGCAGATGAAATGCGCGCCGTGACCCGCGTTCGGGCCCTTGGCTTCGATCGCGTCCCAGACCAGCTTCATGGCGATGCCGAAATCCTTCGTTTCGCCGGCCCAGCGGGCGGAGAAAATACCCGGATCGCCGTTCAATGCCTCGACGCAAAGGCCGCTGTCGTCGGCCAGCGCAGGCAGCCCCGACAGGTCGGCCGCCTGCATCGCCTTCAGCTCTGCGTTGGCGATGAAGGTGGTCCCGGTTTCTTCGGGTTCGGGCAGGTCCATCTCCGCCGCCGACACGGTTTCTATGCCGTAGGGAGCCAGCAGTTCGCCGATCTCCCGAACCTTGCCGGGATTGTGGCTCGCGATCACCAGCTTGCCCGGGGCCAGCTTGCGGATCGCCTGTTCCTGTCCGAAGTCGTCGCTCATTATCTGTCCTTATTGCCGTTCGCCGGGGGCGTGTCGAGAAGCGGATATCCATTTCCCGGCACGCCTGAAACGAACGGAGACCGGGATCTTAGCGGCCGGTCGCCTTGTCCTGCGCCGCGAAGATCTGCGCGCAGCCGATGCGGGCGAGGCGAAGCAGGCGGAGCAGCTCTTCCTCGTCATAAGCCGCGCCTTCCGCAGTAGCCTGGACTTCAGCGAACTTGCCGTCACCGGTCAGGATCAGGTTCGCGTCGGTTTCGGCATTGCTGTCCTCGGCATAGTCGAGGTCCAAAACGGGCGTGCCGTTATAGATGCCGCAGCTGATCGCCGCGACCTTCTGCACGATCGGGTCTTCGCTGAGCGCGCCGGACGCCAGCAGCTTGTCGATGGCGATGCGCAGCGCGACCCAGCTGCCCGAGATGGCGGCGGTGCGGGTACCGCCATCGGCCTGGATGACGTCGCAATCGACGACGATCTGGCGTTCGCCCAGTTTCTTGAGGTCAACGACGGTGCGCAGCGAGCGACCGATAAGCCGCTGGATTTCCTGGGTACGCCCCGACTGCTTGCCCTTGGCGGCTTCGCGGCTGCCGCGGGTGTGGGTGGCGCGAGGCAGCATGCCATATTCCGCCGTGACCCAGCCAGAGCCCTTGCCGCGCAGGAAGGGGGGCACCTTTTCCTCGACCGATGCGGTGCACAGCACCCGCGTGTCGCCGAAGCTGACGAGGCAGCTGCCCTCTGCATGAATGGTGAAGCCGGGCTCCATGGTGATGTCGCGCATCTGGTCGGGCGCGCGGCCGGAAGGACGCATAAATTTGTTTCTCCGAAGCGGTCAGTCGGTGGGGCTTAGCGCCGGGCGTGGCGTCATGCCAGTGGCGATACGCGCGAAAGATGATAGGAAGTCTGGCATGCAACTCCGATGGACGATGATTTTGACGGGTGCGGCCCTTTTGACGGGATGCACGCAGGAGCGCCCCGAGCTGGAAAAGCCGGTCGCGGGGGGGGATACGATTCGTTTTTCCGCTGGTCCCTGCTTCGGCACCTGCCCCATCTATAGCCTGCGCGTGACGCCGGACGGTTCCGGCCTGATTGAGCCGGAGCGGTTCACGGCCGTCCCCGGCGCGACCCGCTTTACGGTGACGCGCCCGCAATATCGCCGTTTCCGAGCAATGCTGGCGCAGTTCCGCCCGCCTGCCGGGACAACCAAGCGAATCACGCATGGCGAAAACTGCAGGCGCTTCGCGACCGACATGCCCGGTTACACGATTGAATGGTTGAGGGCAGAGGCCCCGCCAACCCGGCTGGAGTTTCAATCGGGATGCGGCGACGCTGCCTATGGCAAGCTGCGGGCGGCGATCGCTTCGATCCCCCGGATGCTGGACATCGACGCCATGGTAAAGCCGACAGGCCGCCGCTAGTGCGCGACTTGAGTGCGGCCGATTGCTTGCCTAGATAGATGGCCATGGCGGTCACACCGGTTACAGAACTCAATGAGCGGGCGCGCGACGTCTTTCGCGTGGTGGTCGAGAGCTATCTCGGCACCGGCTTGCCCGTGGGTTCGCGCACCATCAGCAAGATCGCCTCGCTCAGCCTGTCGCCCGCGTCGATCAGGAACGTCATGCAGGATCTTGAGGAACTGGGGCTGCTGGCCGCGCCGCATACTTCTGCGGGGCGGATGCCGACCGAAACCGGGCTGCGCCTTTTTGTTGATGGCATGATGCAGGCGGCTGAGCCATCTATCGAGGAAAGGCGCGCGATCGAGGCGGGTGTAGTCGAAGGCGGGCCGATCGAGGAAGCCCTGTCAGCCGCCACCGCCGCCTTGTCCGGCCTTTCCGCCTGCGCCGGGATCGTGATGGTGCCAAAGCGTGAGCCGGTGCTGCGGCAATTCGGTTTTGTGCCGTTGAACGATCGGCAGGCGCTTGCCGTGCTGGTCGGGCAGGACGGATCGGTTGAAAACCGCGTGCTGGATATGCCGCGGGGCGTGACGCCGGTGATGTTGAACGAAGCCGCCAACTTCATGTCGGCGCGCTTTGCTGGAATGACGCTGCGGGAAGCGGGCGAAGCGCTGCAGCGGGAGATGGAGGGCGAGCGGACGGCGTTGCACGGCGCGGCGCGCGAGCTGGTGGAACGGGGGATCGCGGTCTGGTCGCAGGATGCCGATGATCGGCCGGTGCTGATCGTCCGGGGGCAGGCGCATTTGCTGGATGACGGCACCGCGGCGGACCTGGAACGGGTGCGGCAGTTGCTGGAGCAGCTGGAAGGTAAACAGGAGATTTCACGCCTGCTGGAAAACGCGCTGGCGGGGAGCGCGACGAAAATCTTCATCGGATCGGAAAACAAGCTCTTTTCCCTGTCCGGTTCTTCGGTCATAGCCGCGCCTTACCGTGGCGGCGATGGCCGTGTCGTCGGCGTGGTCGGGGTCATTGGCCCCACGCGCTTGAACTATGCGCGGGTGATCCCCATGGTGGACTTCACTGCGCAGACGTTGTCGAGATTGATGAGATGAGCGAAGACAAGCAGAATATCGAAAATACCGAAATCGTGGACGAACTGCCCGAGGACGCCGCGCCCGCCGGAGACGCTGCGGCGGAGCGTATCGCTTCGCTGGAGGCCGAGCTGGCGACGGCCAAGCAGGACGTTCTCTATGCCCATGCCGAAACGCAGAATGTCCGGCGGCGGCTGGAAAAGGAGCTGGCGGACGCCCGGTCCTATGCCTCGACGGCGTTTGCCCGCGACATATTGTCGGTCGCCGACAATCTGGGCCGCGCGTTGCAGGCGATCCCGGCGGATCTGCGTGAAGACGACAAGTTCAAAGGGCTGGTTGCCGGTCTGGAAGCCACGGGCCGCGAGCTGGAGAATGTCTTTGCGCGCAACGGCATTGAGAAGCTGGTTTCCGTCGGGCAGCCGCTCGACCCCAACAAGCATCAGGCGATGATGGAAGTGCCATCCGATGAGGTCGAGCCGGGAACGGTGCTGGTTGAGATGCAGGCGGGATATATGATCAAGGACCGGCTGTTGCGGCCGGCGCTGGTGAGTGTGGCGAAGAAGCCGGACTGACCAGAAAACGCCCATTTCTGGGAGCTATTGACCCTCCGGCCCTTTGGGCTGGAGGGTTTTTTCGTGAATGAAATAGCTGGTTGGATTGACTTTTTTCGAATCAACGATATATCGTAATACATCTTCGACATATGGAATAATATTATGCACGCTTTTATGAATAGGGAGGCCCGCCGGTGCAGTGGTGTCCACGCGCATTTCGCGGCGATGGGTGGCCGACATGGTCGGCATGGTGAAGGACACGGGCCGTTTGGCGCAGGGCACGGTTCCTTTGGCGGTGGGTCGATGCGCGGCGGCGGCGGCGGCGGCGGCGGCGGTGGCCGGGGCGGCCGGCGGCGGTTGTTCAGCAACGACTCGCTCCAGCTGATCCTGCTGCAATTGCTGAGCGAGACCCCTCGCCACGGCTATGACCTGATCCGCGAGATCGAGAGCCGGTCGGGGGAAGCCTATGCGCCCAGTCCGGGCGTGGTCTATCCGACGCTGACGATGCTGGCCGACATGGACCTGATCGCCGAACAGCCGGGCGCGGGTAGCCGCAAGCTGTTCGCCATCAGCGAAGCGGGCCGGGCGCATCTGGGCGAGAATGCGAACGCGCTGAAGGAGGCGATGGAGCGGCTGACGTCGCTGGCGCAGCAGGCCGAGCAGGTCGATGGCGCGCCGATCCGGCGGGCGATGCACAATCTGTCGATTGCCGTGCGGGCGCGGCTGGAACGTGAGGGAGCGGACCGGGAGACGATGTTCGACGTCGCATCGCTGATCGACGAGGCCGCAACCAAGATCGAAAGGCTCTGATTACCATGACCTTGACAGCAAATGTGCCGACGACGCAGGGCGGCCGCTACCTTCAGCAGCTATGCAAGCATTGGGGGCACAAGTTCGAGACGGCGTTCGACGCGGAGCAGGGCGTGGTCGCGCTGCCGATAGGCGCCATCCGGCTGGCGGCCGGGGCGGATGTGCTGGCCGTGACGATCGAGCCGAACGAGGATGCTGACGTCGAGCGGTTCAAGCAGGTTGTGGCGGAGCATCTCGACCGCTTTGCGTTTCGGGAAGCGCCTTTGCAGCTTGATTGGGGGTAAGGGGGATGAGGAGCGCTTCCCTTGTCTCGACTTCGCTCGACACGAACGGCTTTGGGATGTGGAGGTCGAGCCACACCGCGAGATCCCAGCGCCCGCTGGGATGACGGGGAGATGAGGTCAGGCGCGCGGTATGCGGCGTGCGCTGGCGAGGTGGTGGGCGTGGGTGATGGCGACCGCGAGTGCGTCCGAAGCGTCCGGCCCCGCGACTTTCGCGCCGGGTAGCAGGCGGGCGACCATGGCGTGAACCTGATCCTTTGAGGCGTTGCCGACGCCGACGACCGACTTCTTGACAAGGCGGGCGGCATATTCGCCGACTTCCATGCCGGAGCGGGACGCGGCGAGCAGCACGACGCCGCGCGCCTGGCCCAGTTTCAGGGTGGATTGCGGATTCACGTTGACGAACACCTCCTCCACCGCCGCGCCGCCCGGCTGATGTTCGAGGATGAGGTCGGCAAGCGCGAGATCGAGCACCAGCAGGCGGCTCGCCAGCGGCATTGCGGAGTCCGTCTTGATCTGTCCGTTGGCGATGTGGGAGAGGCGATTGCCGTCAGCGGCGATCACGCCCCAGCCCGTGGTGCCAAGGCCGGGGTCGAGGCCGAGGATGATCATTGTTTGGCCAGGCTATAGCCCCCCCACTCCTGAAGGGGAGGGGCTTTGCTGATCATCTTAACCCAGCTTCTCCATGACCGCGTCGGACACTTCATAGTTGCCCCAGACGGTCTGGACGTCGTCATCATCTTCCAGCGTATCGACCAGCTTCATCAGCGTGGCGGCATTGGCTTCGTCGACTTCGACGGTGGTCTGCGGCTTCCAGGCGAGCTTGGCGCCTTCGGCCGGGCCGAGCTTGGCTTCCAGCGCCTTGGCGACTTCGTGGAGCGCGTCCATGGCGGTCCAGATCTCATGTTCGTCATCGTTCGACGACACGTCGTCCGCGCCTGCTTCCAGCGCCGCTTCGAAGATGGCGTCAGCGTCGCCCGCAGCGGCGGGATAGGTGATGAGGCCCATGCGGTCGAAACCGTGGCTAACAGCGCCGGACGCGCCCAGATTGCCGCCATTCTTGGAAAAGGCGGTGCGGACGTTGGTCGCGGTGCGGTTACGATTGTCGGTCAGCGCCTCGACGATGATCGCGACGCCGCCGGGACCGTAGCCCTCGTACCGGATTTCCTCGTAATTCTCCATGTCGCCGCCCAGCGCCTTGTCAATGGCGCGCTGGATATTGTCCTTGGGCATGGACTGCGCCTTGGCGGCGTTGACCGCCAGGCGGAGGCGGGGGTTCATGTCCGGGTCGGGCATGCCCATTTTCGCGGCCACGGTGATTTCGCGGCTGAGCTTGGAGAACATCGAGGAACGCTTTTTGTCCTGCGCGCCCTTGCGATGCATGATGTTCTTGAATTTGCTATGGCCGGCCACGGCCTGCTCCTAAACTTGTCTGTTTGTCCGAAGGGCGCTCTCTAGCGGGCGCGTCTGCCAAGCGCAACTAGACGAGGATCGCCGTGCCCGAGGCGGAAACCATCAGCATGGAGCCGTTGGAGCCAAGCACCTCATAATCGAGATCGACGCCGACCACCGCATTGGCGCCAAGGGTGGCGGCCCGCATGCGCATTTCCCCGATCGCCTGTTCGCGGGCGCGTTGCAGCACATCCTCATAAGCGCCCGAACGGCCGCCGACGATGTCGCGCACACTGGCGAAAAGATCGCGGAAGAGGTTGGCGCCCACGATCACCTCGCCAGTGACGATGCCGAGATATTCCTTGGCCGGCCGCCCTTCCAGACGGCTGGTGGTGCTGACGATGATCTCGGACATGCAAACATCCCTTTCGGACCGAAGCGCGGATTGGCTATGGGCGGCATCTTACAAAGGGGCGAAGCTATGGAAAGAGAGCATACGGAATTTCTCCGGCTGCTGGCGGGGGATGTGCAGCATGCTCTTGATCTTGCCGCGCTCTCGGCTTCGCCGACGGATCGGCGGAATCTGTTGAGAACAATCATTTCCGCGGCCGAAGGAATATCCTGGATTTACAGGGTGCATGTCCTGTCAGTGGCGAAAGAGTTCGATGCGACAACGCCGTTTATTGAAATGGCGTTGGCCGAGGCGTCGTTTTCCGTCAGCGAGCAGGGAGAAATTGTCGAACAGGCCCGGTATACATCGCTAACGGCGATAATCAGGCTGACGACCAGAATTGCGCAGTCCATCTGCCCCGATCTGGATGTCGATTTCGGCGGGGTCGGATGGATGCATCTGAAAGACGCCATCAAGATGCGAAACCGGATCACGCATCCTAAAAATATCAGGGATCTGGCGGTGTCCGAACAGGAAATTGAAAAAGCCAAGCTTGGCTTTTTCTGGTTCCTCGACATCGCGCTGCGCGTGATGGAGGAAACGGTGAAGGAGTTTTCGGTTCTTGTCGTTGACCTGAAAAAGCTTGGTCAGGAGCTGAGGCGAGGCGATCCCGACGCGCTCGACCTTTATCGGCGGGCGCATCGGGACAGTGATGATTGATGCGCGGTTATTCCATTCCCAGCGCGGCCAAGTAGGTCTGGAGGACTGCTTCCATTTCCTGGCGGTCGTGCGGCGCCATTTTCCGCAGGCGAATGATTTGGCGAATGATCTTCGCGTCATAGCCGGTAGCCTTCGCCTCCAGATAGACGTCCTTGATGTCGTCGCCGATGCCCTTCTTTTCTTCCTCGAGCCGCTCGATGCGCTCGATGAGAAGGCGTAGCTGATCGGCGGCGACGTTGCCCTCGCTCATATTTCAAATCTCCAGAAAGAATGTGAATCGGGTTGGCGACTGCTCCTAATGGCTGTCGGCGTTCTTCGCCACACTCTCCTGCATCTTTGCGATTTGTTCGGGGGTCGCTTCGCCCTGATGGCGCTGTTTCCATTCGGAAAAAGGCATGCCGTGGACGATTTCGCGCGCCTGATCGCGGTTGAGCGTGCCGTCGGCCTCCGCGATCCAGTCGGCCAGGCAGTTGCGGCAGAAGCCCGCCGTGCCCATCAGGTCGATATTCTGGACGTCCGTGCGATGCTGCAAATGCGCGATCAACCGGCGGAAGGCGGTTGCGGCAACTGTATCGGTGAGTATGGTGTCGGCCACGGCGATCCTTTCGCTGATCTACATCATCCTGTCGTGCAGCACGGATAATCGAAAACGACGCCCTGGCAAAGCAGAGGCGCCCATGACGGTCAGGAGCCATTTGGGAATGACAAAATTGCCGCCCCGTTCGCGCAAGGTCCGCATATTGGCGACCCTTGGCCCCGCGAGCGACACGCCCGAGGTGATTCGGGCATTGTTCGTCGCCGGGGCGGACGCTTTCCGCATCAATATGAGCCATGGCGCGCATGAGGATCATGCCGCGCGGATTGCCATCATTCGCGGGCTGGAAAAGGAATTTGGCCGACCGACGACCATATTGGGCGACCTTCAGGGGCCCAAGCTGCGCGTCGGCACGTTCAAGCGCGGGCTGGCCGTGCTGGAAACCGGCGCGCCTTTCGTGCTGGACCGCGACGAGGAGCCGGGGGATGCGCGGCGGGTCAACCTGCCCCATCCCGAGATTTACGAGGCTTTGTTGCCCGAAACCCGGTTGCTGCTGGACGATGGCAAGCTGGTGTTGCGGGTCAAGGCGGTGACGGACGGGCGCATCGACACGATCGTCGAGGTTGGGGGCACCCTGTCCAACCGCAAGGGCGTCAATGTGCCTGACGTGGTCGTGCCCGTGCCTGCGCTGACCGACAAGGACCGGCGCGACCTGAGCTTCGCGGTCAATCACGGGTGCGACTGGATCGCGCTGAGCTTTGTGCAGCGGCCCGAGGATCTGGCCGAGGCGCGCAAGCTGATGGGTGGGCATGGCGCGTTGATGGCGAAGATCGAGAAACCCGCCGCCGTGCAGCGGCTGGAGGAGATTATCGAGCTGGCCGATGGCGTCATGGTGGCGCGCGGCGACCTGGGTGTCGAATTGCCGCCGCAGGCCGTGCCGCCGCTGCAAAAACAGATCGTGGCGGCGGCACGGCGCATGGGGCGTCCTGTCGTCGTGGCGACGCAGATGCTCGAATCGATGATCAAGGCGCCGACGCCGACGCGTGCGGAAGTGTCCGACGTCGCGACGGCCGTCTATGACGGGGCGGACGCCATCATGTTGTCGGCGGAAACGGCGGCGGGCGACTGGCCCGAAGAGGCGGTGGCGATGATGGATAGCATTGCGCACAGCGTGGAGCGCGACCCCGGCTATGTCGCGCGGCTGCACTTTACGGAGACCAAGCCGGACGCGACCACCGCCGATGCGCTGGCGGAAGGGGCTGCGGGCATCGTGTCGGTCGTGGGGGCGAGCGCCATCACATGCTTCACCCTGTCGGGCAGCACGGTGCGCCGGGTGGCGCGCGAGCGGCCGTTGACGCCGATCCTGGCGCTGACGCCACGGCTGGACACGGCGCGCAAGCTGGGGCTGACCTGGGGCGTGCATGCGGTGCGGACCAAGGATGTCGGTACATTCGAGGAAATGATCGGCAAGGCGCGGCGCATGGCGTTGCGGCACGACATGACGCGCAAGGGGGGCAAGATCGTCGTGCTGGCGGGGGTGCCCTTTGGCACGCCGGGATCGACCAATGTGCTGCATGTCGCCGCCATTCACGGCGACGAGCTTAAAGGCCGGGAATAGGCGCGAGCAGGCCGAGCGCGGTCAGGTCGCGGCGCAGAGTGGGGGCGTCGCGGAACAGGTGCCCGTGGATGCCGAGCGCTTGTGCCGCCGCGATATTGTCTTCGCGATCGTCGATGAACAGCGTCTCTTCCGCGCGCAGGCCGAATCGGTCGAGCGCCAGGCGGTAGATCGCGGGATCGGGCTTTGCGATCCGTTCCACGCCCGACACGACGATGTCGCGGAAATGCGCGAAGAGCGCGGCTTCGCGGGCGTGGAAGGGCGTCCAGAATTCCGCGCTGAAATTGGTGAGGGCGAAGAGGGGAACGCCGCGGCCATGGAGGTCGCGGACCAGTTCGGCCATACCGGGAATCGCGGGCTGGACGCTGTCGATGAAGCGTTCGCCCCAGAGGCGGATCAGCGGTTCATGTTCGGGATGGCGCGCGATCAGTTCGGCGCTGGTTGCCGCGAAGGGGCGGCCCATGTCGTGTTGAAAATGCCATTCCGGCGAAACGACATCGCGCAGAAACGCGTCGAGCGCCCGATCATCATCGATCAGGCGCTCGTAGAGGAGCCTAGGCTCCCAATGGTAGAGGACCTTGCCGACGTCGAAGATGACGGCGGCGATGCCCGCAGCCAATCAGCCCTGGCGGGCCTTGAAGCGGCGGTTGGTCTTGTTGATGACATAGGTGCGGCCGCGACGGCGGATCACGCGGTTGTCCCGGTGACGGCCCTTGAGCGACTTGAGCGAGTTGCGGATCTTCATGGAACCAGCCTTTGATGAATCTTGCGTGATCGGAAAATCGAAGCGCAGCCCCTATGGGCGGGGCAGGCGAAAGTCAAGGGCGGGTGGCCGTACTTTTGCCCCGTTCATTCGCCATGCAGCAAAGGCGTGGCTTCACATGTTTGAAGGGAAAAGCCGCGCGGCGTCGTGTATGGCGGACGCATCCTGTCGGAGACAAGCATGATGATGAAGCAAATCCTCCTCCCCGCCGCATTGGCCCTGTCGCTGGCGGGCTGCGCCACGGCGGTGCCGCCGGTTGAAGTGACGCGGTTCCATGTCGGCAATCCGGCGCGCAGCGGCACGATTGCGGTGGAGGAAATGCCCGACAACCCGGACGCGGGACTGGAATTCCGCACCTATGCAGCGGCCGTGGAGCAGGAATTGCAGCGCGTGGGATTCGCCCCGGCGTCGGCGGGCGCGCGGAGCGACTATGTCGCGCTGGTCGGCCTGCGCCGCAGCTTCCGCCCGACCGGCTATGGCAATGACGGCAGGCCGGTGAGCGTGGGCGTCGGCGGCGGCGTGGGCAGTGGCGGCTTTTCCGGCATGGGCGTGGGCATCGGCATCAACCTGTCGGGCCGCCCCAAGGATATGGTGACGACAGAATTGCAGGTGCAGATCCGCCGCCGCGCCGATTCGGCGGCGCTGTGGGAAGGGCGGGCGGTGAGCCAGGCGCGCGAAGGCACGCCCGCAGCCCAGCCAGGCATCGCCGCGCAAAAGCTCGCGAGCGCGCTCATCGGGGGCTATCCGGGCGAATCGGGGCGCACTATAACGGTCAAATGACCATTTCGATCAGCAGCGCTTTCGACAGCGGCAATATTCGCGTTCGTTCCATCATCGACAGCGGCGCCAGCGTCCGGGCGGAACTGGAGATCGTCAAGGACCGGCAGAGCGACTTCTATCAATGGTTCCATTTCCGCGTCGCGGGGGTGGCGGGACGCGAGGTGGAGCTGGCCATCACCAATTGCGGGACGTCGGCCTATCCCGATGGCTGGCCGGATTACAGGGCGCGGGTCAGCGAGGATCGGGAAAACTGGACGCAGGCGGACACCAGCTATGCCAACGGCACGCTGACCATCCGCCTGTCGCCCGACGTCAACGCGGTCTGGCTGGCCTATTTCGCGCCCTATTCGATGGAGCGGCACCATGACCTGATCGCGTGGGCGGCGTGCCAGCCGGGCGTGGCGCACCGCGAACTGGGCGTGACGCTGGATGGGCAGCCGATGGACCTGCTGAGCGTGGGGGACGGGCCAAAGCAGGTGTGGCTCTATGCGCGGCAGCATCCGGGCGAGAGCATGGCCGAATGGTGGATGGAAGGCGCGCTGGAGCGGCTGTGCGACGAAGAGGATGCGGTCGCCCGGCTGCTGCGCCGACAAGCGACGTTCCATATCGTGCCGAACATGAACCCCGATGGCAGCCGCAGGGGGCATTTGCGCACCAACGCGGCGGGCGTGAACCTGAACCGCGAATGGCATGAGCCGTCGATGGAGCGTAGCCCGGAGGTATTTCTGGTGCGGGCCGCGATGGACGAGACGGGCGTTGATTTCGCCATGGACGTCCATGGGGACGAGGCGATCCCGGCGGTGTTCCTGGCGGGGTTTGAAGGGATTCCCGCGCTGACCGACAAGCAGCAGACCCTTTATACCCGCTTTCGCGACACGCTGGCGGCGCGGACGCCGGATTTCCAGACGAAGCGCGGCTATCCCTCTTCCGCTCCGGGCAAGGCGAACCTGTCCATGTCCACCAATCAGGTCGCCCAGCGTTTTGGCGCGGTGGCGATGACGCTGGAAATGCCGTTCAAGGATAATGACGATTTGCCGGACGCCGAGTTCGGCTGGTCCCCCGCGCGGTCGATGCAGCTGGCGAAGGATTGTTTGGGCGTGCTGGCGGAGATGATTGGGGACGTTTGAGGGGGGTGGGGTAGGGAGGCAAAATCGGTCGTTCGAGAAGTTCAGACCAAACCTCGGCTGCCGACATTCGTTCAGTTGAACTCGCGATGGCAGTCAGCCGCGAGATAGACCAGCTTGACCGCTCATAATCGGACAGCTTCGCGCGGCGCTGATCGAGGGGCAGCTAGAGCGCTTGAAGTTCCAGCCCGAATGCTCATGATGCCCTCTTTCGGAGGGCACATGATCGGACAGTGGATAGGCAGGATTGATGGGGAATTACCTGCGACGTTGAGGATTGAGATTGAGGATAGGGGCTTCGGCTTAGTCGGACGCGGATACCTCTTCTACGACAATGGCAATCTACCAGGTTTCCTATTCGATATAAACTTGGCCAAAGGTCAGCCCCTTCGGACAAAGGTCATAACGATCTATCTATATCCGGCTGGCGGGGTGATGACCGCAGAACATAGGCGGGATGCGGAAGCGCATATCGCGGCTAATTATGATGTCGGGATGCCACCTGAAATTGATGTTGAGTTTTCATCAATCGGTGCGGAGCTAATCGTCACTTGGTCGGGTGCCTCGCCGGGCCCAACAGACACATCCGGCGTAGCGAAACGTGTATTACGCTTAGTGCAGAAGCAGTCCGTTGCCAACGAGCGTCAGCAAGGCGTCATTACGATGGAGTTGTCAGACCCTGATGGTGCATCTGTCCTAACCCCTAGAAACGATCTATCCTCGTGGGACCAGTTCCGTCATTGGGCGACCGGGCAACATCCCCGCAATTTTATCTTCCGCGGACAACGCCAGCCATTCAAGCTTGCTACCACATTTCACCGCACATGGCGCAAGAACCTGAACCTCTGGATCACTCAAGACATTGAGCTTCTTTTCGGCACGGTCGCTGAACATCTTAAATACCCATTACAGTTGGGCAATTTGCAACATAATACAGCGATATGGAGCATTCTTCAGCACCACGGCTATCCCACACCGATGTTGGACTGGTCCTATTCGCCGTTCGTCGCAGCCTACTTCGCCTTTCAGGAGGCGATCGAGAACAACGTCTCGCCCCGCATCTTCATATTCGACCGTGTTGCTTGGACGAATAGATACGGTAGACTTGGGTTCATTGTAGATCCGGCCCCGAACCAGCTCGTAGTCGTTGAGTCTATGCCGACTGGTAATCCGCGTCACGCGCCACAACAGGCAATCTCAACTGTCACTAACGTCGCGGACGTGGAAGCGTTTATCCGGGGGCGCGAAGATGCGGACGGGATGTCCTACCTGACCGCCTGCGACTTGCCGATTCAGAGCAAGCCGCAAATTATGCGCGAGCTTGAATTGATGGGCATCACCTATGGTTCGCTGTTCCCCGGCTTAGACGGGATATGCCGCGACATGCGCAGTCGCCTGTTCGCCCCGCCTAGTCAGTGAACCGTCTGCCGCTCGGATAGCGAACTTCCACGGTGGATTGGCCTCGAACGGTAGCTATCCCTATATTTGTCCCCTAAAGCGATAGTCCGCAACCGGCCAAACCCCTCACCCAAACAAATCCCCCAGAAAATCCCGCATCGAACGAAAGCTGCGGCGATCGGCGTCGGCGCTGTAGGCAAGGCCCTTGTCGGGCATGTTCACCGCATGGTCGGTGAAGGCGTGGCCGGTGTGGCCATAGGCGTGGATCTGCCAGTCGCAGCCTGCCTGCGTCAGTTCTTCGGCGAGGGCGACGGTGGCTTGCGGCGGGGCGATGGGGTCTTCCCAGCCGTGGCAGATCAGCAGCCGGGCGCTGATGGCGGCATTGGGGAAGGGCGGGGCGTCATAGACGCCGTGGAAGCTGACGCCGCCCGCTATGTCCGCGCCGCTGCGGGCCAGATCGAGCACGCATTTGCCGCCGAAGCAGAAGCCGATTGCGGCGGTGCGGCCTTCGTCCACTTCGTCGAGTGACTTGAGCAGGGCGTGCGCCGCCGTCAGCCGGTCGCGCAGCAGGGCGCGGTCTGCGTTGAGTTCGGCCATGTAGCGGCCCATGTCCGGGTCGGCGCGCGCGGTGCGCTTGCCCTGTCCATAGAGGTCGGTGACGAGGACGGTGTAGCCGAGTGCCGCGACCTTTTCGGCATAGGCGAAGTCGGCTTCCTTTGTGCCGAGGACGTTGGGGAAGAGGAGGATGCCGGGGCTGGGGCCTTGCGCTGCGCTGTCGAAGACGGCGAGGCTTTCGAACGTGCCGCCGGGGCCTTCATGGATGGTGACGCGGCGGGTGATGGTCATGGCGGCCTCGCTTGAGTGGTGAGGCCCCCGTCATAAATGAATGCCCTCCGTCATCCCAGCGGAAGCTGGGATCCTGGGAGAGGGCGTGCGATGTGGCCAGAGACCCCAGCTTGCGCTGGGGTGACGGGATGAAAGCGTCAGGCTTTGGCTGTCACAAGCTCCCGAAACCCGGCGCTTCGCCGCGGGCCTGGCGGTCGATGCGGCGGGGGCGTTTCCAGCCGATGGCGGGGCGCTTGCGCAGGCGCAGGGTGGGCCAGTCGCCGCGATCGGTGCGCTCGGCCAGGCGCATGCCCTGCGCGCGGTAGGCGGCGAGGACGGCGTCGGCCTGTTCGTTCAGCAATCCGGCGAGCAGGATGGAGCCGCCTTCATCGACCAGCGCGCAGAGCGAGGGGGCGAGTTCGATCAGCGGGCCTGCCAATATGTTGGCGATCAGCAGGTCGTAGGGCGCGCGGGTGGCGATGGCGGGATGATCGACGCCCGCTGCCGTGTAGAGCGCGAGCTGGCCCTGACCCCGGCCGAGCGGGATGCGGTTGGCGGCGGCGTTCTGCGCGCTGATATCGACGGCGATCGGGTCGATATCCGACGCGGTGGCATAGGCGCGGGGCCACAGGTGCAGCGCGGCGAAGGCGAGCAGGCCGGTGCCGGTGCCGACATCCGCGACATTGCCGAAGCGCATGCCGATCCGGCGCATCTGGTCGAGCATCAGCAGGCAGCCTGCGGTGGTTTCATGCTGGCCAGTGCCGAAAGCGCGGCCCGCTTCGATCAGGAAATTGATGTGGCCGGGCTGCTGCGGGTCCGTGGCGAGATTGCGGATGTGGAAGCGGCCTGCGGTGACGGGTTCAAGGCCCTGCTGGCTGAGCGTCACCCAATCCTCGTCCGGCAACTGTTCGATCAACGGTTTCGTGCCAGCGGCGCTGGGGACGAGGGTGCGGAGCAGCTTGATCGCGGTGGGGCTTGGCTGGCCTTCGAAATAGGCGTCGAGGCGCCAGGCATTGTCGTCGTCGGGGGTCGCTTCGCTGGTCATCAGGACGGGCGGGCTGTCCATCAGCGCGAAGGCCGCGATGTCGCCGTCCAGCGCCTCTGCCTCCGCACGGGTGCAGGGCAGGGTGACTTTCCAGCTTTGGGCGGCGGGTGAAGCGGCGTCGGTCATGCCGCGCCCCTTAGAACTTTGATGAGGGGAGGGGAAGCGGGTGCGGAACGGGCGAGCGGTAGACCGCTCCCCCTCATCCAACTTCGCCTAGCTTTCACTCCGTTGCAGCAAGGCTACGTATCCTTCTCCCCAAGGGGAGAAGGTTTGCAGTCGTGCCGTGCCGCTCTCAGGCCACCTGACGTCCGAAGTCGGATGAAGCGGCGCGCAGGCTGGCGAGCTTGCCTTCGACGCTTATGAAGCCGCGTTCTAGCTGGTCGATTTCCGACGCGACGACTTCGGTATCCTGGCGGATGGCGGAAATGGTGCCGGACATCGAATCGGCGGCGAGCGCGGTTTCATCGACGGCGGCGGTGATCATGGTGACGGTCTGCGCCTGAACATCCATCGCGTGGCGGATGCGGTCGGCGCTGGACTGCACTTCGCCCACGGTGTCGCGGATGCGTTCGTTGGTTTCCACCGACTGGCGGGTCGATGCCTGGATGTCGGCGATCTTGCCCGCAATCTCGTCGGTCGCGCGCGCCGTCTGGTTGGCGAGGCTCTTTACTTCCTGCGCGACGACGGCAAAGCCACGGCCAGCATCGCCCGCGCGCGCCGCTTCGATCGTGGCGTTGAGGGCGAGCAGGTTGGTCTGACCAGCAATATCGCGGATGAGGCCCAGGATCGATTCGATCGACTTGGCATGTTCGGTCAGCGTGGTGGACATGGTGACGGCGTCGCCCGACTGGCGGGCGGCGCGCTGGGCCACGTCGGCGGCGCTTTCCACTTCGGTCCGGGCATCCTCTATCGCGCGGATCAGGCCTGCGGAGGTGCGCGCGGCTTCGCGCATGGCGATGGCGGACTGTTCGGCGGCGGCGGCGACTTCGGACGCCTTGCCCAGCATGCCGCGCGTGGCGGCGGACGCATCCTTTGCCTGTTCGCGCAGCGATTCGCCCAGTTGGGACGCGCCGTCTATCTCTCCCATGATTCGCTGTTCGAACAAGGTGCCGATCCGCTGGCGCTCGTTGCGCTGCGCTTCCGCCTCGTCGCCGGCAAAGGCGCTGGTCATCATGCTCGCGTCTACCATGCTGACCATGGTGATGATGTTGACAAGGCGCATGCGCACCGCGTCGTCGGGCGCCTTTTGCCAGACCAGTTGCGTCAGCTGCTTGTTCGCTTCCGCAATGGCCGTGAGCACGACGCCGAGCGGCAGGTTGCGCTTGCGGGCGAGCCGGACGCAGGCGATGCAGGAGCCAGCCCAGCTGCCTGCTTCATAATAGCTGAGCTTCTGTCGCACATATTCATGCGCCTCTGTCTCGATCTTCGCGATCGTGGAGGCCGCCAGAACGCTGCGCAGGCGCGATTGGTCCATATAGCTGTCGAAGAAGGTGCGCGCAGCGATGGATGCGGCGTCGCCGATCAGGTCGCGGATTTCCCGAAGTCCGGCGGCCAATTCGCCGGTGGGATCGATCTCTGCCATGCTGGCGATCATTTCGCTCTTCGATGATGCGGCGGACGTCATATGCGGCAAACCTCAATTCTCTTCTTCGTCAGGCCCGTGATAACGCGATCTGGTTAATCAGTTCTTAGCCGTGATCGTCCGGCCGCTCCGTCGGGGCGGCTTGCCCTCTTGACCGATCGTGCCTAAGGGGACGGGAATCAGGGACAAGCATCAGGGACGTAGGTAGATATGGCGCGAACCACGAGCCGGCCGCTCTCGCCGCATTTGACGATCTGGAAATGGGGACCGCACATGGCGATCTCCATCCTGCACCGCGTGACCGGAAACGGCCTCGCCACCGCCGGGATTCTGGGCGTGGTCTGGTGGCTGATGGCGATAGCAATGGGCCCGGAAGCCTATGCAACCTTCGTCAAATGCGCGACGTCGCCGATCGGCTATCTGGTGATGATCGGCATCAGCTGGTTCTTTTTCCAGCATATGATGTCGGGGCTGCGCCATTTCGTGCTGGATTTGGGCGCTGGCTATGAACTCAACACCAACAAGACATGGTCGCTGGTGATCCCGGTCCTGTCGACGCTTGCCACCGTGGCGCTGTGGGCCACCATCTTTTCGGGGAAAATCTGATGGGAACGGGAACCGGAATTGGCCGCGTCCGTGGCCTGGGTTCGGCGCGGCATGGCGCGCATCACTGGCTGGCGCAGCGCTATACCGCCGTCGGCAACCTGCTGCTGGTGCTGTGGCTGATCTTCAGCCTGGTGAGCCTGCCGGGGCTGGATTATGAAAGCGCCCGCAACTGGATCGCCAATCCGCTGGTGGCCGTGCCGCTGATGCTGATGCTGGTCAGCATCTTCTACCATCTGCGGTTGGGCATGCAGGTGATGCTGGAGGATTATGTTCACGACAAGGGGCTGAACTTTTTCTGCATCCTGCTGCTGAACTTCTACACCGTCGCTGGCGCCGCCGCTGGTATCTTCGCGATCGCCAAGATCGCCTTCACGGGGGTCGTCAACTAATGAGCGAAGCCTACAAGATCATCGATCATACCTATGACACGGTCGTGGTGGGCGCGGGCGGTTCGGGCCTGCGCGCGACCATGGGCAGCGCCGAAGCGGGCCTGAAGACCGCGTGCATCACCAAGCTGTTCCCCACCCGGTCACACACCGTGGCGGCGCAGGGCGGCATCGCCGCGTCGCTGGGCAACAACTCGCCCGACCACTGGACCTGGCACATGTACGACACCGTCAAGGGATCGGACTGGCTGGGCGATCAGGACGCCATCGAATATATGGTGCGTGAAGCACCTGCGGCCGTCATCGAGCTGGAACATGCCGGCGTGCCGTTCAGCCGTAACGAGAATGGGACGATTTATCAGCGTCCGTTCGGCGGCCACATGCAGAATATGGGTGCTGGCCCGCCGGTGCAGCGCACCTGCGCCGCCGCCGACCGTACCGGCCACGCCATGCTTCACGCGCTCTATCAGCAGAGCCTGAAATATGACGCGGATTTCTACATCGAATATTTCGCCATCGACCTGATCATGGAAGATGGCCCGAACGGCAAGGAATGCCGGGGCGTCGTCGCCATCTGCATGGAAGATGGTTCGATCCATCGTTTCCGCAGCAAGGCGGTCGTGCTGGCGACCGGCGGCTATGGCCGCGCCTATTTCTCCGCCACGTCGGCGCATAGCTGCACCGGCGACGGCGGCGGCATGGTGCTGCGCGCGGGCCTGCCGCTCCAGGATCTGGAGTTCGTGCAGTTCCACCCAACCGGTATCTACGGCGCGGGCGTCCTGATCACCGAAGGCGCGCGTGGCGAGGGCGGTTACCTCACCAACTCCGAAGGCGAGCGTTTCATGGAGCGCTATGCCCCGTCGGCGAAGGATCTGGCGTCGCGTGACGTGGTGTCCCGCTCGATGGCGATGGAAATGCGCGAAGGGCGCGGCGTTGGTCCGAACAAGGACCATATCTTCCTGCACCTCGACCATATCGATCCCAAGGTGCTGGCCGAGCGTCTGCCGGGCATCACCGAAAGCGGTAAGATCTTCGCGGGCGTCGACCTGACCCGTCAGCCGCTGCCCGTGACGCCCACCGTCCATTATAATATGGGTGGCATCCCCTGTAACTATCATGGGCAGGTGGTGACCAAGGTCGGCGACGATCCCGAAGTCGTGGTGCCGGGCCTCTACGCAGTCGGCGAAGCGGCCTGCGTGTCGGTCCATGGCGCGAACCGCCTTGGCTCCAACTCGCTGATCGACCTTGTCGTGTTCGGCCGCGCGACCGGCCTGCACCTTAAGGAAACGATCAAGCCCAACGGTTCGCACCGTCCGCTGCCCAAGGATGCGGCCGATCTGGCGCTGTCGCGCCTCGACCATTACCGCAACGCCAAGGGCGGCTCGCCCACCGCGAAGATCCGTCTGGAAATGCAGCACACCATGCAGAAGCATGCCGCCGTGTTCCGCGACAGCGCGCTGCTGGGCGAGGGCGTCAGCAAGATGGCGCAGGTCAATGCCAGCTTGGCTGATGTCGGCGTGTCGGATCGCTCGCTGATCTGGAACACGGACCTTATCGAGACGCTGGAGCTGGATAACCTGATGTCCCAGGCGGTCTGCACCATGGTCAGCGCGGAAAACCGCAAGGAAAGCCGCGGCGCCCACGCGCACGAGGATTTCCCGAACCGCGACGACGACAACTGGATGAAGCACACCGTCAGCTGGTTCGAAGGCTGGGGCGGCAAGGGCGGCAAGGTGTCGCTCGATTACCGTCCGGTGCACGATTACACGCTCACGGACGAGGCGGAATATATCCAGCCCAAGGCCCGCGTTTACTAAGACGCGCTGACAGGCGAGGTGATGAAGGGGCGGGCCGTGAGGTTCGCCCTTTTTCGTTTTGGAGATCGGGACGCCTCGTGTTGTGGCGGCTGGGGTGGAAATTATCGGACTGCGTGAGTTTTCACCCTGACCTTTTTTCATCAATGGATTTCTTATTAGATCGAGGCTGCATCAGCGATTTATAGGTGTGAGGGTATTTGACCAAAGGGGCGGACATGCAGGGGCAATGGCTGGGCGAATTTGACGACGAGTTTAGTGGAACAGTTCGTCTTGAACTCGAAGAGCGCGAGGGCCGTTCGGTCGGCAATGTCTACCTATTCTACGCTCAAAAGGATAATCTGCCGGGGTTCATGTTTAACTTGAACATCGGACTTCAGCCCCCATTCGCCACGGAAGTTACCACGACGTATCTTCATTCGGACGGTGGAATAATGACGCAAGAGGCGCGGGAGCGAGCGGAAGCGTCGCTGGCGGAACGCTTTGGCGAGGTGCCTATTCCCGCAACGCTTCAGGTCGAGCTAGTCTTGCAGAGCGACGACGTTGTGGTTCGATACACGGCAACTGACGAAGAGGCTGAAGCCATCACATTGATCAAGTCGAGTGTACAGGCCCCTTCAGAGTTGGTTAGCCGAACGGATTTGACGACGTGGGATCAGTTTCGGGAATGGGCGGTTAATAGGCGCCCCCGGAATTTCATCTTCCGAGGTCAGGCGAAGCCGTACAAACTGAGCACAACCTTTCACCGAACGTGGCGGAAGAACCTGCAGCTTTGGATGCTGACGATGTTCGGATGCTTTACGGTGCGATGTCTGAGCAGATTTCGTACCCCCTTCAACTTGGGAATATGGCTCACAACGCGGCATTCTGGAGCCTTCTTCAACACCACGGTTACCCAACGCCGCTCCTAGACTGGACATTCTCGCCATTTGTCGCCGCATATTTTGCCTTCGCAAATGTAGAACCAGACGATCCGGTGCGTCCGCGCATCCATATCTTCGATCAGGCGAAGTGGAATGAGCGATACGGCAAGATTGGATTCACCGCTGATCCGTCACCACCGCAGCTTATCGTGCTCGAAAGCAACCGGTTCGGAAATCCCCGCGCTGCCCCCCAGCAAGCGCTCGCCACTGTTTCGAACGTGACGGATATTGAGAGCTTTGTCCGGGCGAGAGAAATTCAAGACGAGCAGGAATACCTCACGATATGCGACCTACCTGCGACCGAGGCTCCCCGCATTCTTCGCGAGCTAGAGTTGATGGGGATCACCTATGGCTCGCTATTCCCTGGTCTGGACGGCATCGCCCGAGACGTAAAGGACAGATTGTTTGCAGAGCAGGCCAAGCCGGACGTAGTTGTTGATGGGGGACTAATATCCGCATGACGAGGCATGGCTATATCGCGTGCGAACATCGCGGCAGATGATTGCAATATAACCTGTTCTCATTTCCGCGATCGCGGACACTTCAAGCGGCAAGCCATCACCATGAGATCCCAGCTTTCGCTGGGATGACGGTGAAGGCGGTGGGATGGCGATGGGGGGTTGCTCGCCCCTCCAGCCTGCCGGTCAGTGTTTGCCCGGTTTGTTTGATGTGCCTGCTGCCGATGGGTTGAGGAGTTGCACGCCTGTCGGCAATCCGGTTCCGCCCATGTCGATTTTCTTCGCTTCGGTGCGGGCGACGGTCATGGGGTTGTCGCGTTCGCGGATCGCGGCCCTGGTTTCCGCGTCCATGCCTTCCTCTTCGGCAGTGTCGCGGCTGTTGCCGCCCTGCGTCCAGCCGAGGATCACCGACATGCGGCGGTTGCGGGGGTCGTAGGCGTCGCCCTTGGCGAAGGGTTCGCGGTCGGCGACGCCTTCGATCCGGGCGAAGCGGTCGTTGCCGATGCCGTTGCTCGCCAGCGCCTTGCGCGTCGCTTCGGCGCGGGCGGAGGAGAGCATCCAGTTGTTCATCGTCTGCCCGGCGCTGTAGGGCAGGCCGTCGGTATGGCCGCGCACGATCAGCGGGTTGGGCATGGTCTTGATGACGCCCGCGACTTCGCTGACCAGCGCCTGCGCCTGGGGCAGCAGCCGATCGGTGCCCATGGCGAACATGGCGAAATCCGATTCGTCGATCAGGTCGATGCGCAGCCCTTCGCGGGTCATGGAAAAGCGGATATTCCTGTGCAGCCTGGCGATCCCGGCCTTTTTGGCCATGCGGGCTTCCAGCTCTTTCTTGATCTGTTCGAACTTGGCCCGGTCGGCGGCGCGGGTAGCCTTGCCGCCCTGATCCTTCGTGCCGCTCGCGTCGCGGGGGATGGTGATGGCCAAATTGCCCTGACCCCCGGTGGTCGGGTAGTTTTCCTTGCTGACCATGGAGTCGCCGCCGAACAGCCCGGTGGAGCCAGCAGACGCCATCTTCAATTCGACCAGCGTCGGCGTGAAATAGTCAGCGAGGCCCTTGCGCTGCTTTTCCGTGGTCGCGCCGAGCAGCCACATCAGCAGGAAGAAGGCCATCATGGCCGTCACGAAGTCGGCATAGGCGACTTTCCACGCGCCGCCATGATGGCCGCCATGGCCATCGACGATGATCTTCTTGACGATGATCGGCCGTGGTTCAGGCTCGTTCGCGCCGCGCTTCTTTTCCGCCATGGTTTATTTGCCCCGCATGCCGTCGAACACCTCGGCGAAGGCCGGCTGGTTCGCGTGGGTCAGGCTTGAGCGCGCGGCTTCGATGACCAGCGGCTGGGGATGGCCGTGCAGTGATGCGATGATGATCTGCTTGACGACATGGTACATGGCGCCGTCCGCCTCGATCACCGCGCGGCATCGGTTGGCGAAGGGGCCGACCATGCCATAGGCGAGCAGAACGCCCAGGAAGGTGCCGACAAGCGCGGAACCGATCATGCCGCCCAGGATCGCGGGAGGCTGGTCGATCGAGCCCATGGTCTTGACCACGCCCAGCACCGCCGCGACGATGCCGAGCGCGGGCAGGGCATCCGCCAGCCCCTGAAGATTGTCGGCGGGCTTCAGCGATTCATGATGGTGGGTCTTGAGCGCGTTATCCATGACCTCTTCCACCGCATGCGGATCGAGCGTGCCGGAGGATACGACGACAAGGCGCAGCGTGTCGCTCATCAGGTGGATCAGCGTCTTGTCGGCCATCAGGCGCGGATATTCGGAAAAGATGGTGGAGCTTGCCGGATCTTCGATATGCGGTTCCAGCGCGACCGGCCCTTCGACCCGCAGCGTCTTCATCAGGCGCGAGACGAGGAAGATGCAGTCGAGAAAATCCTGCTTCTTGTATTTGGGGCCTTTGAACACCTTGCCAACGCCGCCGCCCAGCGCCTTCAGGTCCGCGCCTGAATTGCCGATGATGAGCGCGCCGACCGCCGCGCCGCCGATGATCAGCATTTCATGCGGCAGGGCGTGGAGAACGGGGCCAATGTCGCCGCCCGTGAAGATGAAGCCGCCGAAAACCATGGCGAGCAGCACGACGAGGCCAATGACTGCGAACATGAATACCCCTGAAAATTCCGCCCGTGGGCTTTCATCCGACAGCGCCAACGCGGCGCTTTCATCAGATGGTTAATGCGCAATGGTTAGCGCGAGGTTTAGGACGACGGGTTTTTTGATCCGTTTTTGCGTCTTTTGCCCGTCGATAGTGCAGATGAGGATAGAGGAGCGGTGAAGGCGCTTATCGGATCAGGTCGAACAGCGTTTGCTGATTGATGCGGGCAAAGGCCGACTGGGCCGCTTCGAGCTGGAGCAGCTTGCTCTTCACCGAAGAGATGACTTCGGCAAGGTCGGTCGACTCCAGGCCCTGGCGACGTTCTGCCAGATCAAGATCGACGTTCGTCAGCCGTTCGCCGATCACATCGAGCCGGTCGCCGCGCACGCCCTGCTTTGCCTGTTCGACGGAGATATGGGCCTGCCCGACCTTGATGGTATTGAGCGCCGTGACAAGGTCTGCGTCCGTGCCGTTCTGAACGGCGGTGATGGCCTGGCCCAGCATATCGTCGAGGGACATGGGCGTCCCGCTGACGTCGATCCCTTCCGACACTTCCTGCCGCGTGCCGACAACGGAAAGGTTAAGGCTGCGGCTTACCGGCACCAGCACGCTTTGCGTGTCGTCGAACACCGGCACGCCTTGATAATCCTGCTGGTTCAGCAGTGACGCGACGCTGGTGCGGATGGTGTTCAGTTCCTCGAGGAAGGCGGCGCGGCCGGTATCGTTGAGCGAGCCGCTGCGCGTCGATGTGATGATTTCCTGCGCGCGGACCAGCAGGCTGTTGATTTCTTGCAGATTGGCTTCGGCATTGGCCGCGCGGCTCATCCCATAGCTGACATTGGCCTGCCAGGCGGACTGCTGCGCCTGCGCCTTGCCGATTTCCGACACTTGCACCCATGCGAGCGCGTCGTCGGACGGCTTGTTGAGCGTGATGCCGGTCGAAATGGCTGTCTGCCCTTCGATGATGCCTTGCGAAAGCTGTTGCTGCCGGCGGATTTCGGCGATCAGCGTCTTGTTTGTGATGCCTACCATGGGTCAGCCCTCTTCAGATGATCTGCAAAATCGCGTCGACGGTTTCCTTGGCGATCTGCAATATTTTCGCCGAGCCGGAATAAGCCTGCTGCAAGCGGAGAAGCTCTGCCGCTTCCATGTCGAGATCGACACCGCTCACCGCTTCGCGGGCGGCGATCGCCTGGTCGCTGCGGCCCTGCGCGGTGGTCTGTTCCGCTTTTACCGCCGACAGGAGATTGGCCTGGGTGGCGATGAGCGCGGTCCAGCCCTGCTCGACGCTGCCATTGCCCCGCAAGGTGGTGGATACGGTGAGCAAATTGCCGTTGAGCGTGCCGTCGGACGATTTGGTGGCCAGCGCCGCCGGATCGGTGATGAGCGCGGTCACGCTGGCCGCGCCGCCGCCATAGGACAGCAGCGCCGCGCCAGCAGCGCCAGCGTCGGTGACGCCCTGCGCATGCCAGGCGTTCATGTCGGTGACGAACTGCTGCGCCAGCGTGTCGAGGCTCGCGCGGCGCTCCATCGTGGTCGATGCGGCTGAAAACAGGCCGCCCAGCGTGCCGCTGGCAGGTGCGGTCAGCGCGGTGCCGCCGTTGGTCGCGAGAGCAAGGGTGCCATCGGCGTTCACGGTCAGCGCGACCGGGGTGGCCGCATTTCCCTGAACCAGCGTCTGGCCGTTGTAGCTGATCTGCGCCTGATCGCGCGCGCCGAAGCTGATATCGACGTTGAGATTGGACGACAGCGTGTTGAGCGCAGCGTCGCGGCTGTCGAGCAGCTGGGCATAGGCGGAGGTGCCCGGCTGCGATCGCAGCAGGCTGTTGTTGATTTCCGAAAGCTGCGCAAGCGAGCGGTTGATGGTGGTGACCGATGCTTGCGCTTCGGTGGCGATGCCTGCGGAAATCTGGGCGAGGTCAGCGTCGGTGCGCTGGAACGCTTCGGCGACGCGGCTGATGCTGTCCAGCGTGGTCACGCGGAGCGACCGGTCGCTGGGGCTGGCGGCCAGCTTGTCGATATTCTGGAACATGCCGGTCATCAGCTTGCCGATGCCGGTGTCGGTATCGTTCAGCGCCCCTTCGATGTCGGTCATCCAGCGCAGGCGCGCTGTCGAACTGGTGAGCGCCGTGCCGGTCTGGCGGACCGCCGCATCCAGATAGGGGTCGGCAGCGCGCGCGACGCCCGACACTTCGGTCCCGCCGAAATTGGCGCGCGCGATGTAGGTGGCCATCGTCGCGGTGGACGAGCCGGATTCAACGGTGGTCAGCGAACGGCGCGAATAGCCTTCGGTGCTGGCGTTGGCGATATTTTCCGCAATCGCCGCCATCGCCTGCCGATAGGCCTTGGTCCCCGAGGCGCCGATGATGAAAAGATCGCTCATGCGCCCTTGCCCGGAGTGGGCGCGGCGGGCGTTGCGGGCGTGCGGCTTTCATATTGGCGCAGCAGCATTTCCGCGATGCCCAGCGCGCCCTTTTCCGCCATCGTGTCGGCGGTGCGCGCGTCGGACATGTCGCGGAACTGTTCGGTCGCGCTGGAATCAAAGATGCCTTCGCCGCCGCCCGACTGGCGCATGGTGCCGATCATCTGGCGCAGGAAGATGGCCTCGAACTGCTTCGCGACCTTTTGAAGCTGCGCCTTTTCCGGCGATGCGGGGGCATTAACCCCTGAGGAAACCGAGCTTATCTGCATCACAATACCACCAGTTCAGCCTTCATCGCGCCCGCCTGTTTCAAGGCTTCGAGGATCGCGACCATGTCGGCGGGGGAAGCCCCGATGGCGTTGACCGCCTTCACTATATCGGTCAGCGACGCTCCACCTTTAAAATTGACCATCGGTTTCTTTTCCTGGTCGATGGAAATCGAGCTGGAAGGCTCCAGCGCGGTGCGCCCCTGCGAGAAGGGGGCGGGCTGGACGACGCGGGGGGATTCGTTGACGCTGACGGTCAATTTTCCGTGCGCGACGGCGGCCGGATGGATCTTCACCGCGCCATTGATGACGACGGTGCCGGTGCGGGCGTTGACGATCACCTTGGCGGGCGCGTCGGCTGGTTTGACCTCGATATTTTCGATCATGCCCATCATCATGATGCGATCGGTCGCGCCGGGCGCCGCGTCGATATTGACCGAAACGGCGTCGGTGGCGCGGGCGCGCTGATCGCCGAAAGTGCGGTTGATGCCGTCCGCGACGCGAAGTGCGGTCGTGAGGTCTGCCTCGGCAAGGTTGAAGGTAAGCGTCGGCGCGGTATCGAAGCCGGTCGCGACCGCGCGCTCCACCGTCGCGCCGCCGGGAATACGGCCTGCCGAGGGGATGTTGACGGACACCTGGCTGCCGTCAGCGCCGGAAACGCCAAGGCCGCCTACGGCAAGGTTGCCCTGTGCCATGGCGTAGATTTCGTTATCCGCGCCGCGCAGGGGCGTCATGATCAGCGTGCCGCCGCGCAGCGACTTTGCCTTGCCGAGCGCGGAGACGGTGACGTCCAGACGCTGGCCGGGTTTGGAAAAGGCGGGAAGGTCGGCCGTCACCAGAACGGCGGCAGCGTTCTTGAGCGCGGGATTGATGCCCTGCGGCAACGTCAGGCCGAAGCGCGAGACGACGCCTTTCATGCCCTGCGTCGCATAATCCAGGCTGTCGTCGCCCGTACCCGCGAGGCCGACCACGAGGCCGTAGCCGGTCAACTGGTTGGGACGGACGCCCTGGAAAGTGCCGAGATCCTTGATCCGTTCGGCGTGGGCCGGAACGGTGATCAGGCTGGCGACCGCAAGGCCGGCGAGCACCAGGACATATTGCAGCAAGCGGGTCATGAAGGCGCGCTCCATCAGAAGGGGCTGATCATCGAGAAGAAGCGCTGCAGCCAGCCCTGGCGGCTTGCGCGGGCGATTTCGCCCTTGCCGGTGTAAATGATCTTGGCGTCGGCGACGCGGGTCGATGCGATGCGGTTGTCCGGGCTGATGTCCGCCTGACGGACGAGGCCGCTGATCTGGATGAATTCGTCGCCGCGGTTGAGCGTCAGCGCCTTCTCACCCTTCACCAGCATCGTGCCGTTGGGATAGACCGCCGCGATCGTGACGGTGATTTCGCCCGTCAGAGCATTGGATTGGGTGGCGCCACCCTTGCCGGTGAAGCCCTGATCCCCGCTGGATGCAATGTCGCTGGCAGAAAAGAGCTTGGACAATATGCCGGTGCTGGGCGGCGTCAGGCCGATGCTGCCGCTGCGGCTGGTGTCGGCGGTGTTGCTCTTGGTCGCCTGCGTGCGTTCGATGAGGACGATCGTGATGATGTCGCCGACGCTCTGCGCCCGCGCGCCGCTGGTAAGCGGGGTATAGCCCATCGACGCCTGGAAGATGGAGCCGTTCGCTACAGGGGCGGCGGGCTGCGCGACGACGGTGGGGGCAAAAAATTGCCGCTCGGCATCGCGCTTTTTGCCGGCCATTGCCGGTGTTGCCGCAAGCGCGACCAGCGAGACAGCGACGAGGGTGGGGAAGGCGAAGCGCATCATGCCGCTCACAGCTGCTGGTTGACGTACTGGAGCATCTCGTCGGTCGCCTTGATCATCTTGCTGTTCACCTCATAGGCGCGCTGCGTTTCGATCATGTCGACCAGTTCCTCGACCACATTGACGTTCGAGGTTTCAAGGTTGCCGGAACGGATGACGCCGCGCCCGTCAAGGCCGGCGACGCCGACCTGGGGCGTGCCGCTGGCCGCGCTTTCGGCGAGCAGGTTGCCGCCGATCGGCTGAAGGCCCGCGGGGTTCATGAAGCTGGCCAGTTCGACCTGGCCAAGCTGGGTGGGTTCGGTCTGCCCCTGAAGCGTGGCGGTGACGGTGCCGTCATTGCCGATGGTGATGCCGGTCGCGCCCTGCGGCACGGTGAGCTGCGGCACCAGCGGCAGGCCATCGCTGGTGACGACGATCCCTTCGGCGGTCGTGCTGAAATTGCCAGCGCGGGTATAGGCGAGCGTGCCGTCCGCGCGCTGGACCTGGAAGAAGCCGGAACCCTCGATGGCCATGTCCAGCGCGTTGCCGGTCTGGCTGAGCGTGCCCTGCGTGTTGATCTTGCTGGTGCCCTGCATCGAGACACCCGAACCCAGGTTCAGGCCGGTTGCGAACTTGTTTTCGCTGTCCGAATTCGCGCCCGCCGCGACCATCTGCTGATAGGCGAGGGTTTCGAAATCGGCGCGGTCGCGCTTGAAGCCGGTCGTGTTGACGTTCGCCAGGTTGTTGGCGATCACGCGCATCTTCGTGTTCTGCGCGTCGAGGCCGGTGCGGGCAACGTGAAGGGCTGCGTTGGTCATCGTCTAACTCCGTGATGCCGTTAGGCTTGCACAAAGAAAAGCAAGGTTCGTGCCAAATTAACCATCAAGCCGCATAAGCGACGCGCCACCGTCATCCAGCTGCTTGGCGGTGTCGATCAGCTTGACCTGGGTTTCCCAGGCGCGGCTTGCTTCGATCATCTGGACGAGCGCGGAAGTTGCGTTGACGTTAGAGCCTTCGAGCGAGCCGCCGGTCACCGTCGCCAGCGGGTCTTGCGGCAGAGCGCCGCCATTGGTTTCGCGGAACAGGCCGTCCGTGCCCTTGGCGATGCTGGAGCCGACCGGGCGCACGAGCTTCAGCCCGTCGACCCGCTGCGGATTGGAGGCTTCGCCGCCCAGCGGCACGCCCCAGATACTGCCATCCTGCGCGATGGAAACACTGTCCATCGCGGGCAGGGTGATCGGGCCGCCTTCGCCCAGCACGGGCAAGCCGTCGCCGGTGGTGAGGAGGCCGCTGTCGGAGAGTTTGAGGTCGCCGCGGCGCGTATAGGCTTCGCTGCCGTCCGGGGCCTGAACGGCGAGCAGTGCATCGCCGTTCATGGCCACGTCCAGCGGATTGCCGGTTTCGGTCACCGCGCCTTGCGCCATGTCGGCGGCGATCACCTGTTCGGATGCTTGCGCCCGCGTGTCGAAACCGTCGCCCTTGATCCAGCGTGTCTCGGCATTGGCGATTTCCGCGCGAAAGCCAACCGTGTTGACGTTCGCGAGATTGTTGGAAATCGCCGCCTGCCGCGCCATCGCGCCGCGCATTGCGGTGAGTGCCGTATTGACGAGCCGGTCCATGGGTTAAATCCTGTTTCTAGCGGGCGTCCGCGGTTTTAGGTGCGCATGTTGACGATGGTGGTCGACAGCGTGTTGGCCGCCTCGATCGCCTTCGAGTTCGCCTGGAAGTTGCGCTGGGCAGAGATCAGGGCGACCAGTTCTTCAGTGATGTCGACGTTCGCGCGTTCCAGCGAACCGGAACGGACCGACCCGTAAAGGCCGCTGTTGCCGACGCCGAAGCGCGGCTCGCCGCTGGCCGAGGTCGAGGTCCAGTGTGCGTCGCCCTGCTGGCGCAGGCCGTCCTGGCTGTTGAAGGCGGCCATGGCGGTCGTGCCCAGATAGACGGTCGAACCATCGGCATAGACGCCGGTGATCTGCCCGTCCTTGCCCACGCCGACGCTGTTCAGCTGATTGCCCGTGCCGCCAGCGGGCCAGTTGGTGGGAATCTGAAGGTCCGCGAGGTCGCCAGACGTCACCGTGCCGGCAGCGAGACCTGCGGCGAGGGCAGCGCTGGGTTCTCCGGTCGTCGGATCGACGGGGATGACCTGAACCCGCGCGCCGGTCGTATCGACCACATAGCGGTCCTCGGTCAGCGACAGCGCACCGTTGCGGGTGAAGCTGACCTGGCTGTCGCCGGTACGCTTGACGGTGAAGAAGCCTTCGCCGGTGATGGCGAGGTCAAGCGTCTTGTCGGTGCCCTCGATCGTGCCCTGCGTGAATTGCTGGGTGATGCCCTGCACGCGCGCGCCCTGGCCAGCGACCTGCGTGGTCGTCTGCATCGGCGCGGCGGCGAAGATGTCGCCGAACACGGCCTTGCTCTTCTTGAAGGCGGTGGAGTTCACGTTCGACACGTTGTTGGCGATGGTCGCCAGATCGGTCTGGGCGGCCTTCAGGCCGGAAAGCGAAATGTAAAAGGACATGGCGTTGCTCCTTGGGTGAAAAGGATTTTGGGGGTGATAAGGATTTGGGGTGAGTGATGTCAGGCGAGTGAAAGGGCGTCCGACGGGCTGTAGGTGCCGAGCGCGGTGATGAGTTTTGAGGCGCTGCCGTCAGCGGGTGACTGCACGGCGGCGACGGTCGCCCAGCTGGCGACGCGGGTGGGGGATGCGCCGTTCACGCGGATCTTGAGCGCGTCGGTGGCGACCTGCTCTCCCGCATCATTCTTGCCATCCCAATAGAAATTGATGTCGCCAGCGTCCTGATTGCCAAGCTCGATGGTTTTCAGGACATTGCCGTCGCCGTCCATCAGATCGACGGTCGCGCCACTGGTGGCGTCGGCGAAGCTGACCTGGCCGATATATTGACCGGCCGCGTCCGGCGCGACGATGTTGCTCTGCACCAGCATCGACTTGCCGATCCAGCTGGCGGCGTCGCCCAGGCGCGTGCCCGTCAACTCCGACGACAGATCTTTCAGCGTCTGGTTCATTTCGGCGATACCGCTGGAATTGGTGATGGTCGCCATCTGCGAAACCATCTGCGCATTATCCATCGGTTCGAACGGATCCTGCGTCTGCATTTGCGCGGTAAGCAGGCGAAGGAAATCGGCCTGGCCCATTTCGGACTTGCCCGTGCCGACATTCGCGTAGGGTTTATAGACGGACAGGCCCGCGCTGTCGGTGACAGTGGAGGTCGTGCTCATTTGCCGATCCTTATGGTTTCGAGCATCAGGGACTTGGCGGTGTTCAGCACCTGCACGTTGTTCTGGTACATGCGGGCGGTTTCGATCATGTCGACCAGTTCGGCGCTGCTATCGACGGCCGCTTCCCACACATCGCCATTCTGGTCGGCGAGCGGGTGGTTGGGGTCGTGGCGCTTGGTCGGCTTGGCGTCGGTGGTGAGGACGTTGGCGACCTTCACCGTGGACACGCCGGGCTTGTCGGTGACCGACTGGAAAACCGGCTTGATGGCGCGATAGGCTTCCGCCTCGCTGCCGGTCACATTGCCCGCATTGGCCATGTTCGAAGCCGTGGCGTTCAGGCGGACCAGCTGCGCGCTCATGGCGCGGCCGGCGATGTCGAAGACGTTCATGGGGCCGGAACCGCTCATGCTCATTCTCCCTTCAGCGCGCGAGTGATGGTGTTGATGCGGCCCTCAAGGAAGGAGAGGGTCGTGCGATATTTGACGGCGTTTTCGGCGAACAGCGTCTGTTCTGTGCTGAGTTCGACGGTATTGCCGTCCAGGCTGGATTGTAGCGGGACGCGATAGCCCATGCTGTCATCGACGGCCTTCGACACATCGGCCACAGACCTGTTCTGCTGGGCCGATGCTTCCTTGAGCGCGGATTCGAAATCGATGTCCCGCGCCTTGTAGCCGGGCGTCGAGGCGTTCGCGATGTTGGACGCGAGCAGGGACAGGCGTTGCGAACGAAGCGCCAGCGCCTTTCCATGTATCCCGAACAATCCGTCTTCCAGCGACATTGTCTCTTTCCATCTTTTTTGGGCCGGAGCCCTAAAACCTGGCCGTTCCCCGCCGTTCTGAAGCCTGATGGCGTGAACCGCGGGTGAGCCGAACGGATATTCGCAAGAGCCGTGCCAATTTGCGTGGGTGACGCATCGGCAAGGACAGAAATGGCGGAAATTCGTCGGATTGAGCGGTGGAGGCAGCAGGGGCGGCAAGATTTTGCCGGTCGCTGGCACAAGTTTGCCGCGGTGATTCCGGCAGTTGGGGGATTGGTTGATGATCGCGATATTGGCGCAGCTATTTGATCCCCTGACACTGGTCGTGATGATCGCTGGCGTGGGCGCGGTGGCGCTGTTCCAGAATGGCCTGTCCGCGATCGGGCGCGCCTTTGCCGCTTTGCCGCCGCTGTTTCGCGCCGATCCCGACAAGGATCAGGCGGCGGCGCGTGCGGCCATGCTGAAGATCGATCAGGTCGCGCAATTGCGCGGGCTTGCCTGCACCGACCGGGTGAAGACGGCGAACCCGTTCCTTGCCGAAGCGGCGCGGCGTCTGGCTAACAGTGATCGAACCGAACAGTTCGAAATCTGGGCAGCGCAGGCGCTGGCCGATCGGGCGCGCCGCCATGCAGGCGCGCGCAATGTCTGGCTGTCCATTGCCGACGCCGCGCCTGCATTGGGCATGGCGGGCACGATCCTGGGCCTGGTCGGCATGTTCGCGGCGATGGATGATCCTGCCGCGCTTGGCCCGTCCATGGCCCTGGCGCTGCTGACGACGCTGTATGGCGTGGTCATCGCCAATATGATCGCCGCACCAGTCGCCAGCCGTCTGGCCGATCTGTCGGAACGGGAAATCGCCTGGCAGCAGGAGGCCGTTGGCCGTATGCTGGCGATTGCGCGGCGGGAAAATGTGCCGACGCGGCGGGCGTCGATCCGCGAGGTCGCATGATGATCGGCGCTGCATCGCAGGCGCGGCGCAACCGATGGGCGGTGAGCTTCGCCGATCTGCTGCTGCTGTTGCTCGGCTTCTTCATATTATTGCATGCGAGCGGCCAGCGCCGCGACGCCATGCTGGCGCAGGTGCGACAGCAATTTGGCGGGCGGGCGATCGCGAGGGATACCGAATTGCGCGCGGCGGAATTGTTCCTGCCCGGCGAGGCGCTGCTGTCCGAGCGGGGCAGGGCGCAGATTGGGCGCGTGGCGGCAAGGCTAAGGTCAGGCGGCGGCGGGCTGGATGTCAGCAGCGAAGGCACGGACCCTGCGCGGGAACGGTTCGACCAGTGGGATCTGGCTGCGGCGCGGCTGGGCGCGGTGGCGCGCGAGTTGAAGGCGCAAGGGCTGGCGGGCGACCGGCTGCGTATTCGCGGGCTGGACCAGATGGACGGCGGGACGGGCAAGGGCCAGGTGATCCGCATCGGCCGGGTGGCGTCCTCCGCGCGTTAACGGCTTGTTAGCTATAAGCACTGCTTAATGGATGGCATGAATCTATGCCCTTCCGGAGATTTTGCCGTGAACAAGCTGCCCCTGATTGCCCTCGCCCTGCTGTCGGCAGCCGCTGCCGCGCCCGTGCAGGCGCAGCAGAAGTTTGAAAATCTCGACCGTATCGATGGGCTGGTCGCGATGACCGTGGGCGCGAATATCGGCGAACCCGGCGGGCCGCTGGCCCCGGTTGACCGGCGGCTGCGGCTGGCGGCCTGTCCCGGAACGCCCAGCGTGGAAGGCCCGGTTTTCGGCGCGGCGATGGTCAAGTGCGATGCATTGGGCTGGCGCATTCGCGTGCCGTTGGCTGGCGGTAGTGCTGCGGTCGCTGCTCCGGCAGCGCGCTACGGCATGGCGGCTCGGCCGGCGCAGCGCGAGATGGTGGTCAAGCGCGGCGACCCGGTTCAACTGGTCGCGGGCAATTCCGAATTCAGCGTGTCGCGCATGATGGTCGCTGATGAAGACGGCGCGCTGGGCGACACCATCCGGGTGCGCGAGGACAAGAGAGCAGCGCCCGTCCTGGCCCAGGTGGTCGCGATGGGCACGGTGCGCATCCCAGGATTTAATGATTTCTGAACCCGGTCGTTATAGAGTGAACGGGACGAGTGAAGGATTGTAAGCCATGATCAAAGCTGTCGGCCAGAATATCAGCGCCGCCATAGAGGCTTCCCGCTTGCGGGACAGCGGCAAGGCGCGGGCCTCTTCCGACAAGGGTTCGGTGGGCGCTTCGACGTCGGCGGCATCGGCCAGCCCTGCCGCACGCATGGCAGCCGAAGGCGCGCCGGTCGACATGGACCGCGTCGCGGCGATCAAGGCCGCCATCGCTTCGGGTAATTATCCGGTCGATCCGGCCGCGATCGCCGACAAGATGCTGGCGCTCGACCTGCCGGTTAACGGGTAACAGCCATGCCGCTCGGCCTTGCAGCGCTGGATGAGCTTTTCTCGGCTTTCGAGGAGTTGCGCGTGGCGCTTGACGGGACCGATGTGGCGGCCATCGACGCCGCCGCTGCCCGCGTGAGCAGGAGCGCCGCTGCGGTTCGCGCGATCGGTGCGTGGCGTGCTGACGGGGCGATCCGCGACCGGGTGACGGCGCTGCTTCCCCTGATTGAAGCGGCGCGGGTGCGAATCAATCTGCTGACCGATCATGCCGGACAGCGTTTGGCGCTGCTTGCCGCGCATGGATCGACGCAGGCGCCGCTGGTTTACGGACGGTAATTTTCCCGCGGAGTTCGATAAGATACCCATCATTTTGAGAAGGGCGCCCATCGAGGCGCCTTTTTTCATTCATGCTGAACGCGGCGTAAATATTTATGGAGCACGCGTTAACCAAATATTGGCATAAGCCTTGCTCTAATAGCCCCCGGTACCAAGGGGGATTTTTTCTTTGTCGGCTTTTGCAGACATATCAGCGACAGGCGCTTCGACCGGCAATCGCGTGACCAACGCGATTGCGATGGCCAGCCGCCGGACGGGCGTGGACTTCGCCTATCTGCTGGGTCAGGCGAAGATCGAGAGCAGCCTCAATCCCTCGGCGCGCGCGACCACCTCGTCCGCGACGGGCCTCTACCAATTTATCGATCAGAGCTGGCTTGCCGTCATCGACAAGCATGGCAGCGAATATGGCCTTGGCTGGGCGGCGGATTCGATCAGCCGGGGCCAGAACGGGCGCTATTATGTGGCTGACCCGGAAATGCGGCAGCAGATTCTGGACCTGCGCAAGCATCCCGAGACCGCTTCGGTCATGGCGGCGCAGCATGCGTCGGACAACAAGGCCTATCTGGAGCAGCGGCTGGGCCGGGAGGCTGAGCCGGTCGATCTGTATCTCGCGCATTTCCTGGGCGTCGGCGGGGCGTCCAAATTCCTGTCGGTCCATGACCGCGCGCCCAACGCCACGGCCGCATCGATGTTTCCTGCGGCGGCGCGGGCGAACCGTTCGATCTTCTACGATCGTTCGGGCAATGCGCGCAGCTTTTCCGAAATCCGCGACCGTTTTGCCGCCAAGCTGCAGAAGGGCGTCGATTCGATCGACACCGGTCCCATCCAATATGCCGCCGCTTCCCTGCCGCAAGGCGCGAAGACGGCGCAGCCCGCCGATTATGTGCGGATCGAAACCCAGCGCCTCGCGACCGCGGCGGACGTTTCCGTCCGGCCCGACCCGCAGACGGCGCGTCTTGCCTATCTCATGCTCGCCACCCTCGGAAGGTAACGCACTCGTATGACTCCCGCTCAAGTCAAAGCGAAGATCTGGACGAACGCCGCCAAGGGGGCCGTGCTGCCCATCGCGACGCTGATGGTCGTGCTGTTCATGATGGTGCCGGTGCCTGCGTTCATGCTGGACATCGGCTTCATCACCAACATCATGATTTCGCTGGCCGTGCTGATGGTGGCGCTGAACGCCGCAAAGCCGCTCGACTTTTCCAGCTTTCCCACGGTGCTGCTGTTCGCGACGCTGCTGCGGCTGGCGCTGAACGTCGCCTCCACCCGCGTCGTGCTGGTGCAGGGGCATGAAGGATCGGACGCGGCGGGCCATGTCATCGAAGCCTTTGGCCACTTCCTGATCGGCGGCGATTATGTCGTCGGCATCTTCGTCTTTGCGATCCTGATGATCATCAATCTGGTCGTCATCACCAAGGGTGCGGGCCGCGTGTCGGAAGTCAGCGCGCGCTTCACCCTGGACGCCCTGCCGGGCAAGCAGATGGCGATCGACGCCGACCTGAACGCTGGCCTGATGACGCCGGAAGAAGCCAAGCTCCGCCGCCGCGAAGTTGCGACCGAAGCGGATTTCTACGGCTCAATGGACGGCGCGAGCAAGTTCGTGAAGGGCGACGCGGTCGCGGGCATCCTGATCCTGGCCATCAACATCGTCGGCGGCATCATCCTAGGCGTGGTCAGCCATGGCCTGTCGATGGGCGAGGCCGCGCAGACTTACATCATCCTCGCGATCGGCGACGCGCTGGTAGCGCAGGTTCCCGCGCTGCTGCTCTCCATCGCCGCTGCCGCCATCGTGACGCGCGTCGGCAGCGAGGACGATCTGGGCAACCAGATCACCAACCAGTTCGGATCGGGCCGCGCATGGGTTCCGGTGGCGGCGATCCTCGGCTTCCTCGGCATCCTGCCGGGTATGCCGCATTTCATCATCCTGTCTGCCGCAGCCATTGCTGGTTTCATCGCCTGGCAGCTGCGCAAGACGGCGCAGGCCAAGGCCACCGAGCCAGAACCGATGCCCGAGCCTGCCAACCCAGCGATCATCGAATGGAATGACGTTTCGGACGGCGCGATCCTGGGGCTGGAGATTGGCTATGGGCTGATCGGCCTGGTCGATGAGCGCAAGGGCGCTCCGCTGATGGCGCGCATCACCGGCATCCGTCGCCAGCTTTCCAAGGAACTGGGCTTTGTCGTGCCGATGGTCCGCGTGAAGGACAATCTGGCGCTGGAGCCGAACCAGTATCGCATCACCATCGCGGGCGTCGTCGTCGGCGAGGACGAGATTTATCCCGAGGATCTGCTGGCGCTGGACAGCGGCGCGCTGGAAGGCGTGGTGTCGGGCCGCGAGGCGAAGGATCCCACATTCGGTCTGGACGCCGTGTGGATTTCGCCCGCCAAGCGCAGCGAGGCCGTCGTCGCGGGCTATACGGTTGTCGATCCGCCGACGGTCGTCGCCACCCACCTCAACCAGTTGATCGCCATGAACGCCAGCGAGATGTTCGGCCTGGACGAAGCGCGCAAGCTGCTCGACAATCTGAAGGAGGCCGCGCCGCAGCTGGTCGATGGCCTGACGCCCGGTGCGCTGAGCCTGACGCAGATTTCCGCGCTGTGCCGCGCGCTGCTGTCCGAAGGGATTGCGCTCAAGGATTTCCGCCGCATCTGCGAGGCGATGGTCGATGCCGCACGGCCCGACATGAGCCACGAGCAGTTGGTGGAAGCTGTCCGTCAGCGAATCGGATCGCTCATCATCCAGGGCCTTGTGCCGGTGAAGATGCCGCTGCCTGTCATTACGCTGGACGGCGACCTGGAGGCGCTGCTGGCGCAGGCGATGCGGGTTGCGGGCGATGCCCGGCACCCGATCGAACCCGCGCTCGCCAACCGCATCATCGAATCGGTGGTGCAGGCCGCTCGCCCGATCATGGGGCAGGCGCGCAACTTCGCCATCGTGACTTCGCCGGTGGCGCGCCGCGCGCTCGCCCGCCTGTTCAAGCCGCATTTGCCGGAAACGCCGGTGCTGTCCTTCCTGGAAATTCCCGATGGCAAGGGCGTGGAAGTCGTTGCCGTCGTTGGCGGCGAACAGCGGCCCGCGCCGCGCCACGATCCGCTGCCCCGCGAACCCGTTGCTGGCCGCGAACGCGTCGCATAGGCCGTGAAGAGGAAGAACGGCCTATGTGCGTATCTATTGCCGCGATTTCCAAGCCGGGAAATGTGCCATTTCCCTCGAAATCGCTTTGAGGAGCCTGACCCATGTTCATGAAGAAGGTCGTCGCCGGTTCCGATGCCAATACTTATGGCCGGTCGAACAACTCGCCTGAGCAACTCGCCCGCCGCTACATGCCGCTGGTGCGCAAGATCGCCTGGCACGTGCATGGCCGCGTATCGAGCGCGGTCGAGGTCGAGGATCTGTTGCAGATCGGCATGGTCGCGCTGGTCGAGGCCGCCAATGGTTTTCAGGATCGAGGTTTGGGCTTCGCCTCCTATGCGCAACTGCGCGTGCGGGGCGCGATGATCGATCATTTGCGCCGTGGCGCGACGCTTGCCCGGTCAGCGATGGCGAACCGCAAACAGCTGGCGGCGGTGCGCAGCCGGTTGGAACAGCAGCTGCGCCGCGTGCCGCTGGAGGCCGAAATGGCCGCCGAAATGGGCATGGACGCGGCAAGCTATCGCGTGTTCGCGGACGGCTGCGAGATGGTTCAGCATACGAGCATGGACGAAGTCTATTCGGACCAGTCCATGTGGTTCGCCGATGTCGAGGACAGGGCGGACGATGTGATGGAGCGAGAGTCGCTGAAGGCCGCGCTGGCCAAGTGCATCGGCGAACTGCCGCAGCGCGAGGCGATGGTGCTGCAACTCTATTTCGTCGAGGAATTGAACCTGGAGGAAATCGGGCAGGCGCTGGACATCGGCGCGGCGCGCGTGTGCCAGATCAAGAAGGCCGCGCTCGACAAGCTGCGCGAGAAGCTGCACGAGTGGGATTGATCTGCGCGCCCGTCAGCCCGGCCTCGCTGGGCTAATGGTCGTTTGCAACCGCCTGCTTGAGCGGAGCGACTTCCCCGATCTGCTCAGGATAATGGGGCGGGTGGTAGTTTTGCGCGCGCCACCATGGCTCGGCTACCTGAAACAGGCCGCTCTGTTCGGCCTTGTGCCCAAGGCCCTTGCGCGCCGTGACGGCCGCGAGGACAGGTGCCAGCACCAGGCCCGCCACCACCGGAACGATCCAGCCGATCGACGTGCCGCCTTTCAGCGCCAATAGCGTAAGCGCAGCCCCCAGCATGATATGATATTTGAACAGCCAGATGGCGCTGGTCATCGCCATGCCGTCGCGATCGCGGATCTGGCCGCTCCAGCTGCTTTTCCGGCCCATCAATATGCCGAACAGGTTGATCGTCTGGGTCAGCATGCTGACGGGCGCCATCAGGATCGACAGCGCAATGTCGGCTATCACGCCCCGGCTCATGCGCGCGGCCCCGCCAAAGCCGATGCGGCGGGCGGGATCAGCCATGGCCCAGAGCATCGACAGCAGCTTCGGCCCGAATAGCAGCACCGCCGTCAGCGCCAGCAGCCCGCCAGAGGGCAGCACCGCGCTGGGCGGCCACACGCCCGCTAGCGCGCCGCCAAGGACAACAAGTATCAGCGCCAGCCAGAGCGGCGAGGTGCAATAGGCCGACGCCCCTACCAGCAGCTGAAAGCGGCTGACCGGATGCAGGCCCCTGATCCGGGGGATCAGCGGCACATGCTGGATATTCCCCTGACACCAGCGGCGGTCGCGGGTGGCCAGGTCGGGCAGGGAGGGGGGGAATTCTTCGAAACTGTCGTCGGCCATGACCATGTGGACGTCCCAGCCGCGCCGACGCAGCAGCGCGGCCTCGATCATGTCATGGCTCATGATATGGCCGCCGAAGGGCGCTCGGCCCGGCAGTTCGGGAAGGCCGCAGCTTTGCGCGAAGGCCTTTGTACGCAATATGGCGTTGTGGCCCCAGAACATGCCTTCGGACCCGGCCCACCAGATCATGCCTGCCGCGGAAATGGGACCGAACAGGCGGCTGGCAAACTGCTGCCAGCGCGCGAACAAGGTCGCAGCGCCCACGATCGTCGGCACGGTCTGGATAAGGCCGACGTGGGGGTGCTGTTCCATGTCCAGGGCGAGGCGTGCCATGGTCTGGCCGCTCATGACGCTGTCCGCGTCCAGCACGATCATATAATCGTAGCCGCCACCAAAGCGTTGCACCCATTCTGCGATATTGCCGGGCTTGCGGCCGGTGTTGAGCGCGCGTCGCCGGTAATGGACGGGCCGTGAGAAGCCTTTGCGCATTTCCAGATAGGTTTTGCGCTCTATCTCGCCATTAGCGGGGGTGGAATCGCTCAGGATGAAGAATTCGAACCGTTCATTGCCCATCACCTGCGTCAGCGACCGTTCCATGATCGACAGGCGGCCCATGACGCCCAGGAAATCTTCATTGCATACTGGCAGCAGGACGGCGGTTCGCCCGCGAAGGGGCGATGCGAATAGCGAGCGATAGGGGCGGACGCCCGACCCCTTGCCCATGGTGAGCGTCAGGAAGCCGATCAGGCTGGTGGCGAAGCCGAAGGCGATCCAGGCGAACAGGGGAATGAACAGGGCGAGATAGACGCCCTCCCACAAGGAAATGCCGTCAAGGCCGATGGAGCGGCGCATGTCGTGCGCCGCCATGGAGGCGGGGAGCAGCGCCAGCAGCACGACCAGCATGCGCCGCGCCCATTGGTCGATGTTCAGCGGCCGGTGCGGAAAATCGCGGGGATGTTCGCGAAAATCCTGTTCCGGCATGGCGATCGGCATTTCCGCCGGCACATGCTCGAACCCGCGCGCGGGTGGAGGGGTTGCCGCCTCCGCCCTGCCGTCCGCTTGTGTGTCGCCAATCGCCGTCATTCCAAATCCGTTCTGATGTCGTAACGGGCGCGGTCATGCGCCCGATCATCGCCGGTTCCCTCAAGCACCGAGCGGGTAATGCACATATTCGCTGAAGGGTCGATTGCCGTTGCGAAGCTGGACGCGGATATCAGCCGGTTTGTCGCTGTTCCGCCGGATGTCGAGCGCGACGCGGAAAAGACCGGGCCGATGGAGAACCGGATAGCCGCCTTTCCTGACCAGCGTGCCCCCGGCCACATCCACCCAGATGTCGGGCTTTGCATCTTGAGCCACACCTGAAAAATCAAGGATCAGGCGATCCACGCCCGCCTCGTTCGCTTGCCCCGTCCAGACATTGTCGAGCAGCGCGCCGCTATTTGCCGGGCCGGTCGCGGACGACCAGTCCAGCCTGTAGCTGGCGTCGATCCGGCTGCCCGGACGCACGCTGGCCGCCGGGGTCCAATAGGCGCAGACATTATCGACATATTCGCTGGTGGTGGGAAATTCATACAGCCGCACCTGCCCTGCGCCAAAGGGCTTGCGCGGGCTGGCCCACAGCGAAGGCCGGCGCTCGTAAAAAACGCCGTCATCCTGATAATGGTCGAAATCCCGGTCGCGCTGCATCAGGCCGAAACCCCGCGGATTGCGTTCGGTGAAGCCATCGACCCGAGGCGCCGAGGGATTGATCAGCGGCCGGGCATGGGTCGTCCCGTCCGCGCTGCCGATGGCCAGCAGGTCGGAATCATGAATTTCGGGACGCCAGTCAGTGCGGGACGCGCGGCTGGCCTGATCGTACCAGAACATGCTGGTCATCGGCATCAACCCCAGTTCTGCGATGGCGCGGCGGGGAAAGAGCGCGGCGTCGATATCCTGCCGCACGCCCTGCGGTGTCCTTTCGCTGACGAAGCGGTAAGCGCCCGTGACGGACGCGCCGTCGAGCAGGGCGTAGATGGTGAGGCTGCTTGGCCCCATGCGTTCAAGCCAGAAATGGGTGAAGCGGGGAAACTCCTCCTTGCCCTGTATGCTGGTGTTGATCGCGATCGCGCGGGCGGACAGGCCGAACTGTTTGGTCGCGCCGGGCGATCGGAAATAGCTGGCTCCCAGAAAGGATAGCCAGTCGCCATCGCGCGCCGCGGTCATGACCCGAAACCCGGCATAGCCTGCATCCGGGCCAAGCTGGCGCACCGCATTGTCGGCGGGCGCGTCGAAGATGGTGGGGTCATAACGCAACGGCGTCGCGCGGCCATTTTCGACCAGCGCGATTTCCACCGGCTGTTCGGCCGAGGCGCTCAAGGGAAATAGCTGGACGCCCGTGTCGCCGGGCAGCTTTCCCCAGATCGTCCGGTCTTCCCGGAAGCGCGCCTGATACAAGGCGTCGTAATTGACGTTCCGGGCGCCCGGATGGTGCGGCGTTTCCCGATAGGGCTGGCGGGATAGTCGCCGGGCGTGGGCGATTACAGTATCCCAGGAAAAGCGTTCGGCTTTTGGCTGGGCAAAGGCCGATCCGGGGAGGAGCAGCGCCGCCCCTGAAGCCGCGACCATCGCGCGCCGGTCTATCTTGATCATGGTCGTCATGATGGGCGCATGGAGGCACATTGCAAGCCTTGGTTGCCCAAAAAGCGGTGAAGCCTCCGCCCGGGGGGACGGAGGCTTCGAAATGCTGGCCGTTCGATCGAAGGTTGGTCGCCCGGCGCGGTGGGGACTGTAGATGCGCCGGGTTCCCGTGACTGGCTGTAAGGTGACCAATACCCCAACCGGTCAGTTCAGGCAGCTGAACCGGATTACTGGATCAGCTTGAGGACGTTCTGCTGGCTCTGGTTCGCCTGGGCCAGCATCGCCGTCGAAGCCTGGTTCAGGATCTGCGACTTGGCGAGCGCGGTCGTTTCAGCCGAGAAGTCGGCGTCTTCGATGCGGCTGCGGGCGTCCGACAGGTTGGTGATGTTGTTGGTCAGGCTGTTGACCGTCGATTCCAGCTGGTTCTGAGCCGCACCGAGCGAGGCGCGGGTCGTGGCGACAGCCTTCAACGCGGTGTCTGCGGCGGTCAGCGTCGCGGCGGCCAGCACCGAGGTCGTGACATCCGAAGTGGTGAGGTCGGCCAGAGCAGCGAAAGCGATGTTCACGACGTCGCCGGCGTTCGCGCCAGCCTGGATGTCGATGTCGCCGGCCTGGGCGGTGTAGGTGGCCGCCGGAGCTGCATCGCTGTTGAAGATGCGGACGCCGTTGAATTCGGTGGTGGCGAGGACGCTGGTGATCTGCGTCTTCAGCGCAGCGGCTTCAGCGTTCAGGTTGGTGCGGTCGGTGTCCGAGTAGGTTTCCGACTTCGACTGAACGGCCAGTTCGCGGATGCGCTGCAGCATGTTGGTGACTTCGCCCAGCGCGCCTTCAGCGGTCTGCGCAAGGCTGATGCCGTCATTGGCGTTGCGGATGCCCTGGGTCATGCCCTTGATCTGCGAGGTCATCTGCGAGGAGATGGCGAGGCCGGCGGCGTCGTCCTTGGCGCTGTTGATGCGCTTGCCGCTCGACAGACGCTCCATCGCGGTGCTCAGCGACTTGCCTGCGAGAGCCGAAGCATTGGCGGCGCGCAGAGCGGAGGAGTTGGTTCCGATAACAGTCATGATGAATTCCCTTCTCTTAACCTCAGGTCGCTGCCTTCAGGCTGCTTGCGGCCTCGAAAGGGGATAACGGCGCGGCGAAAAAAGCTTTTAGGGTCAGCGGCGTTTTTTTTGATAAAATCGCAAAAGACGCGGAAATCCGAGGGTTTCAGCAGGGCTCCAAAATGGGAGCCCCTGTCCTGCGGCGGCAAAACGGAAAAAAGTTGCCGCCTTTTGGCAGGGTAATTGCCGCGTTAACCATATGCTAACCACAGTCGGGCACTTCTCAAGACATCGAAGGGGGTTGGACGTGCGGGGGCACAAGCCAGCCAAAGTTGAACTGGGGACTTTCATGTCATCGCTTGACGTGAGCCGAGGAGTTTGCGCGCTCGTTCCGGGCCTGCAGCACTGGCTCGAAAATGCCTTCTATATAGTGCGCGTCGTCGATGCGCAGAGCCCGCGTGAACGCGACGGCCCTGATAGAGATAATAGGCGCGTGCTGCTGGCGACCGAGATCGGCCATGCCACGCATCGCGACATCCTGATCACCCTGATCGACGGAAAGCCATCACTGGTGGCTGCCGCCAACGGCCTGCCTGCTCGCGTCGCCTTTGCTCTTGAAGACATGGGTTTCGCCTTCGCCCTGATCGCCGAGCTGGCGCGCCCTGCGGCCATCCCGGCGGTGGGCGACGCATCGAGCGCACGGCTGATGGCGATGGCCGGGCGCGTCGCCCGCAGCGACGCCACCGTTTTGATCCAGGGTGACACCGGCACCGGCAAGGAAGGCATGGCGCGCTTCCTTCATGCCCAGTCGGGCCGCATTTCGCACGACTTCATCGCGGTCAACTGCGCAGCGCTTCCTGAAACGATGATGGAAGCGATGCTCTTTGGTCACAAGAAGGGCAGCTTTACGGGCGCGGCCAACGCATCGGACGGCCTGTTCCTGGCCGCTGACGGCGGTACGCTGTTCCTTGACGAGATCGCTGAACTGCCGCTGGCCCTGCAGGCCAAGCTGCTGCGCGCGTTGCAGGAGGGCGAAGTCCTGCCCGTCGGCGCGACCCATCCGGTTCCGGTCAACGTCCGCATCATCGCGGCGTGCAACCGCAACCTTGCCGCAGAAGTCGCCGCTGGCCGCTTCCGCGAAGATCTTTACTGGCGGCTCAACGTCATGCCGCTGGAGCTGCGCCCGCTGGCCGAGCGGCCGGGCGATGTAATCGCGATCGCCGCCGCCATGCTGCTGCGCCATCAGGATTTCGTGTGGCCCACCGCTTCGGCGCTGGAAAAGCTGGCCGCCCATGTGTGGCCCGGCAATGCCCGCGAATTGGGCAACGTCCTCCAGCGCGCGGTCGTGCTGCGCGACGGGGAGAGGATCGATGCGGACGACCTGCACATCGCAGGCGCGCCGCAGCTTCGCGTCGTGGGCGCTGAGCCTGCCCCGGTCGAGCCGGTTCGCCTGCGCGACGTCGCCCGCCAGTCGAAACTGGACGCGATCCGCGCCGCGCTGCGCGAGACGGACGGTCATCGCGCCGCCGCCGCAGCGAAGCTGGGCATTTCAGAACGCACCCTGCGCTATCGGCTTGCCGAGATGCGCGAACTTGCAGCGGCTTGAGGGAGGTAAGGCATGACCGGCATTTCCCCTACTGACAGCGTGATGGCCATCCGCAACGCCATCCTTCAGAAGAACGCCGCCCTGCGCGACGTCGCCCAGACCGGAACTGTCGGCGGCGGCGCGGGCATCGGCGGGGCCGAGGGCGTCAAGCCCGGCGGTTTTACCGAAGCGCTCAATTCCGCGCTCAACCAGGTGAACGGCCTTCAGGCCCAGGCAGGGGAGGCGGCTTCCGCCTTCGAACGCGGCGAAACAACCGACATCGCTGCCGTCATGCTGGCCAAACAGCAGGCGTCGGTTAGCTTCGAAGCGACCCTTCAGGTCCGCAACAAACTCCTGTCCGCCTACAAGGACATCATGAGTATGCCGGTGTAATATGAGCGAGAACGCACTTTCCACCAATGTCGGCGGCGCTGCCGCTCTCCCCGCCGCCAGCGGCCCGGCCCTTGGCAGCGGCATGAACCCCGATGCGCTCAAGGCCCGCTTCACTGGCTTCATCAAGCAGCCTGCGGTGGCGAAAAGCCTGCCGCTGCTCGGCCTGCTGGGCGTCGTCGCCACCGCTGGCGCTGCTTGGCTTGCCCTGCGCGAACCACCGCAGCGCGACCTGTTCCGCGGCCTGCCCGATGCCGACAAATCGGCAGTGGCGCAGGTGCTGGACCAGAATGGCCTGGCTTACGACTTCGACAATTCGGGCGCGATGACCGTGGCCGAAAATGATTATTTCAAGGCGAAGATGATGCTCGCCGCCCAAGGGCTGCCCAAGAGCGCCCCTGACGGCAACAGCATGATCGACAGCCTGCCAATGGGCGCTTCGCGTGCCGTGGAAGGCGAAAAGCTGCGATCCGCCCGCGAGATGGACCTTGCCCGCACGATCGAGGCGATCGACAGCGTCGAAAGCGCCAAGGTTCACCTGGCCGTCGAGCCGCCCAGCGTTTTCCTGCGCGAACGGGCCAAGCCTTCCGCCTCGATCATGCTGCGCCTCGCTTCGGGCCGCACGCTGACCGATGCGCAGGTCAGCGCGATCGTCCACCTCGTCGCATCGTCGGTGCCCGAACTCAGCCCCGACCAGATTTCGCTGGTGGACCAGAATGGCCGGTTGCTCAGCAATAATGACGGCAACGCCGCCGACGACCGTCAGCTTGCGGTTCAATCGAAGATCGAGGACCGCTATCGCCAGTCGGTGATCGCGCTGCTCACGCCCATTCTTGGCAACGGCAATTTTTCGACCGAAGTGCGCGCCGAACTGAACTTCTCCGAACGCCAGGCGACCCGCGAAACCTATCCGCAGGACGAAGCGCGGCTGCGCGCCGAAACCGGCAGCTGGGCGTCCGACCCGCGCGGTCAGGGTGCTGGCGGCGAGGCGGGCGGCATTCCCGGCGCGCTGAGCAATCAGGCGCCGGTCAATCCCACCGTTACCCAAACCAATCCCAACGGTCAGGCCGTCAGCCAGGGCACGCAGGAAAATCAGCCTGCCACCCCGGCCACCGCGCCGATGAAGACCGAAGAGACTTTCAACCGCAGCTTTGAACTGGGCCGTGAAGTGTCCGTCACCAAGGACGCGATCGGCACGGTCAAGCGCCTGTCGGTGGCCGTCGCCCTGGACAATGGCGCGGACGGCAAGCCCCGTTCGGCGCAGGAGATCGCGGCGCTTGAAGCGCTGGTGAAGGGCGCGGTCGGTTTTGACCAGGCGCGTGGCGACGTGGTCGCCCTGTCGTCGCGCAGCTTCGTCAAGGCAGAGGAAGTGCAGGCCCCTTGGTATGAGGCCGACTGGATCTCTCCGCTGGTGCGGAACCTGTCCGCCCTTGCGGTCGCCCTGCTGGTGGTATTCGGCATCGGCCGCCCGCTGCTGAAGCGCCGCGCCGCCGCGCAGGAAGCTGCTGGCGCGCAGGCCGCTGCCGCAGGGCAGAAGATCGGCCGCGAAATTTCGACCGAAATCGGCCGGCAGGCTGTCGCGGCGCCCGGTGCGGGACAGGCCGTCACGCTCGATATGATCTCGTCCACCTATGACTATGCGCAGCGCGCCGACCTTATTCGCAACTTTGTGAAGCAGGACCCGGATCGCGCGGCGCTGGTGGTTCGCGACCTTCTGAAGGAAGGGAAGAAGGACAATGGCTGAAGTCACTGAAGCCGCCGCCATCAAGGGTAGCGCCGCAGCCGCCGTCCTGCTGATGCTGTTCGATGAGGATGAGGCTGCGCAGATCCTCTCGCGCCTGGAGCCCGACGAAGTCCGCCAGCTTGGCTATGCCATGTACGATGTTGCCGATGTGCAGGTCGAGGAAGTCAACGAGGCGCTCGACCATTTCGTGACCAAGGCGAAGAAGCGCACGACCATCGGCTATGGCGCGACCCGCCATATTCGCGGCGCGATGACCAAGGCGCTGGGCGAGGAACGCGCGGAAACGATCCTGGCGCGCATCACCCCGCCGACCCGCTCCACCCAGCTGGAAATGCTGAAATGGATGGACGCAAAGGAAGTCGCTTCGCTGATCGAGGCGGAGCATCCGCAGATCATGGCGATCGTGCTCGCCCATCTGGAAGCGCCGGTCGCCGCCGATGTGCTGCAACTGCTGCCCGCCGAATATCAGGAAGAGATCGTTTATCGCATCGCCACGCTCGGCCCGGTGTCGAACGAGGCGCTCGACGATCTGGAACAGCTGCTGCTGCGCGGTTCGACGTCCAAGAAGCAGGGCGCGGCATCGCAGCGCGGCGGCACGATCGAAGCGGCCGCCATCATGAACAATGTCCGCAAGGAAAATGAACAGCGGATCATGAAGGCCGTCGCCAAGCGCGACAAGATGATCGCGCAGACCATCGAAGAAGAGATGTTCGTGTTCGATAACCTGATCGACATGGATGACAAGAATATGGGCACGCTGATGCGGACCATCGACAGCTCCGTGCTGGTCGTGGCGCTCAAGGGCGCGAACGACATGCTCAAGGGCAAGATATTCGGTTCCATGTCGGCCCGTGCGGCGCAGGCCATTGCCGACGAGATCGAAGAACGCGGACCCATCCGCCTGGCCGAGGTGATGGAGGCGCAGAAGCTGATCATCGCCACCGCGCGTCGCATGGCGGACGCTGGCACCATCATGCTGGGCGGCAAGGGGAACGATTTTGTTTAAGGTGATGGGCGCCAGCAGCCATGACGTCGCCAGCATCCCGCTGGGCGGCATGAGCCAGCTGAAAAGCGGCGGTTTTCGCAGCCTGTTCAACGAAGGTCCGATGACCGCAATGGCGATGCACGATGCCGCCGCCGCGCCGATGACCGACGAGGACATTCTGGAGCAGGCGCGGATCGAGGCATTCGCCCAAGGGTTTGACGAGGGGTGCCGCGTGATCGGGGATTCCCAGGTCGCAGAGGCGGAAGCGCGCAACCGGCTGGCTGAGGCGCTGGAACTGCTGTCGCCTGCGCCCAGCGGAATGCTGTCCACCATGCTTTCGGCAACCGTTGTCCGATTGGTCGAGCAGATCGTCGGCGAGGTCGAGATTGATATCGAACGGCTGGTGCAGCGCTGTGACACGGTCGCCGCCTTTATCGAGGAGAATGATCCGAAGGGCGCGCTTCACCTGCATCCCGACGACATCGCCATGTTGCAGGACGAGACGATCGGTGTGCGGCTGGTCGCCGACGAGGCGATGCATCGCGGCTGCGTGCGGTTGGAAACCGCTGATGGCTGGGTTGAGGATGGCCCGGATGTTCGGCTGTCACGCCTTCGTGCGCTGCTCGACGATATGGAGGGCAAGCCATGATCCGCGCCTCGCTCGCCCAGGCGGAGACGCTGTTCGACCATCTTCAGGTGCAGAACCGCCAGCCGCGTCATGTCGGCCGGCTGGTCAGCCATGACGCCGGGATGCTGGAAGTCACCGGCTTTCGTAAGCCGATCGGCGCGGGCGCGCGAGTAATCGCGTCGGACGGAACGATCTGTCGGGCCGAGGTCGTGGGCTTTCGCGGCGACAGGACGTTGCTGGTACCGCTGGACGCCGATGCGCCGCTGGAAAATGGCGCGCGGGTGGAGCCGGACAGCCAGGCGACGATGGTGCAGGTCGGCGATGGCCTGATCGGTCGCGTCATAGATGCCATGGGTCAGCCGCTGGACCGCAAGGGGCCTATCATCGCTGGCGGATCGTGGCCGCTCAATGGCGTGAAGGGCAATGTGCTTGATCGTGGCCGGGTGACCGAACCGTTCGATCTGGGTGTGCGCGCGGTCAATGCGCTGCTGACCGCCGGGCGGGGACAGCGGATCGCGATTATCGCAGGGTCGGGCGTGGGCAAGTCGGTCCTCATGGGCCAGATGATCGCGGGCGCCGAAGCCGATGTCGTGGTCGTCGGCCTGATCGGCGAACGTGGCCGCGAAGTCAGCGATTTTCTGGAAACCAAGCTTAAGCATACGATGGGCAAGAGTGTCGTCGTCGCCGTGCCCGCCGATCATCCGCCGGTGTTGCGCCTGCGCGCTGCTGCCCGCGCGACCGCCATCGCCGAATATTTCCGCGCACGCGGCAAGAAGGTGCTGCTGCTGATCGACAGCCTGACCCGTTGCGCCCATGCCCAGCGTGAGATCGGGCTGGCGCTGGGCGAACCGCCCGCGATGAAGGGCTACCCGCCATCCGCGCTCGCCCTGATCCCCCGTCTGGTGGAGCGGGCAGGGGTAGACAGCCGCACCGGCGGGTCGATCACCGCGCTTTATACCGTGCTGGCCGACGGCGACGACACCGACGATCCGATCGTCGACGCAGCTCGTGCCATCGTCGATGGTCATTTCGTGCTGTCGCGCCATTTGTCCGAACAGTCGATCTTCCCGGCGATCGACGTCGGCAAGTCGCTGTCGCGCGTCATGGCCGATGTGGTGCCGGACGAGCATCGTCACGCCGCCGCTTCCTATCGCCGCCTTTGGGCCGCTTATGAGGAAAATCGCGACCTCATCCTGATGGGCGCCTATCGCCCCGGCAATGATCCGGTGATCGACGAAGCCGTGCAGCGCCGTCAGGAATTACTGGACTTCATCCGTCAGGACCAGAAAAGCTTCATCGACCTGTCCACCAGTGCTGACGCGCTGATCGCCGAGTTTGGCGCATGAAGGGCATGGTCGCCCGCCGCCAACGCGTCCTGCGCGTTCGCCATGTGCAGCATGCCATGGCCGTGGCCGAAACGGCGCGCGCACGCGACGAGGCGGAAGGGATCGAACGCAACGCCGACAGGCTGCGCAAGGTGCGTGGCGACCTTTTTTCCAATCCAGGTATGGCAACTGGCGCGAATTTTGCTGCGATGCAGGAACTGGCCAGTCGTCTGGAGCAGGCGGGCCGCCAGCTGGATGGGGCGCTTTACGATGCGCGCCGCAAGGTTGAAGTGAAGGAAGGCATCAGTCTCGTGACCAACAGGGATCGTGAAATCGCCGAAAAGCTCAAGGATCGTGCCCGCGCGGACCTTGAAGAATGGCGGGAAAACAGGCTGGCGGCCTTGCCTCGCTATCGCCGGATGCAGCGGACAGGAGATGTCTGACATGAACATGCTTTTCAGCCTCAAGGCTCTGCTTTCTTCCTCGGCGCTGCCGGGGATTGCCGCCGTGGCGGCCAAGGGGCAGGACGACAGCACTGGTTTCGCAGCGATGCTTGACGGGTCGATGGCGGCGCCGCTTCCCGGTGAAGCTGCTGCAACGCTTGCGGGAGAGACGGTCGATGCCGAACCGGCTGTGCCCGTCGTCCCGGAATTTCGGGCTGATATGGATCCGCCGGGTGAACGGGGCGCTCATGACCATGTGCCGCCAGGGCTGGCTGTCGCTGTCGCCGCTGGAAAGGGTACGCCTGATACCCTGCCGCCCGGCCTCGCGCTCGGGTTGATCAAACATGACGCCGCATTGCAGCCCGCGCCGCAAAACGAAGCGGAACCGGAAAGCGGGACCGTGGATGTCGCGCCGCTGCCCTTGGCGGTGCCGCCTCAAGTCGCAGTGCCGGAAGAGCTGGCAGAAGCCAAGGTGAAGCCAAAATCGTCCCAGGTGCATCATCATCAGGACGCTGATTTGGGCGACCCTGCCGACCTGACGCAAGCTGAGGCCGAGGCGGGGGTGGCAGCAGACAGCGAAGCCGAGGATACAGCGAGCGCTGAACTACCCATGGCATACGCCCCGGACGCGGTGCCAGTGATGACGCCGTCCGTTCCTGTCCCCACCGCGCCAGTGGTGACCGAGGCTTCCGCGAGCAAGGGCGACAAGGCGGTTAAACCTGCGAAGACTATCGCGCCTGCACCCGTGGCGGTCGAAGGGCAGCGTCATGAAGTTGTTCCGCCGTCCACCCAGCCGCAGGATGTCGCTCCGACGGTTCGGTCCGACAATGCGCCCGCGCCTGTGCCTGTCGCCGACAATGGAGCGTTGCCCACCCCGCATAAGCCGATCGCTATCAAGCAGGTTGGAGGTCCGGCAAGCAAGCAGGATCAACCTGCAACCGAAGCCGCAGACCCTGTAGCTGAAACCCCGCAGCCAACCGCGCCTGTCCTCAACGGCCAACCCGTCAAGTCGGAGGCGCTTGCCTTGCTGCAACTGGTGCGTGAGCAGGTCTCCGCCCGGCAGTCCGGCGCATCCGTGCGGGTGGGCGAGCAGGTCTCTGCCGCTGCCTCTGCGAAGGAGAAGCCTGCCACGGCCAAGGCTGATGTGCCACCAGTCTCTTTCGTGGCCGCGCAGCCGCTCGATGCCGCGCCTGTGCCGTCGAGCGCGACCGCGTCGCCCATGGCCGTGCAGCCCGTCATATCATCGGCTCCCGTCGTCGATCTTTCCGCCAGCCTGGGCGCGCAGATGGTCGATATGGGCGTGTCGGGCCAGTGGATCGACGGGCTTGCGCGCGACATTGCCGGGCTTTCCGCCAATGGCGCGCAGGGCCGGTTCCAGATCGACACGCATCATCTGGGCGCTGTGCAGGTTGACATAAGACAGGGGGCCGAAGGCGCCGCCGTCAGCCTGACCGTGGCCAGCGAGGCCGCCGAGGCCGCATTGCGGCAGGACAGCGACCGGTTGAAGCTGGACGCGGGCCTTGCCGCCGTGCGCATCTCCGAAGTCCGTGTCGAGCGGGCCGCCCCGGTCGCCGAAGCTCAACGTGCGGACATGGGCGGGCAATCTTCCTCGCAACAACAGTCCCAGTCGCAGCAGCAGGGGTCGCAGACCGCGTCCGCCTGGCAGCAGAATAACGGCCAGAATATGGGCCAGCCCCAGGGCCAGCAGTCCCGCTGGCAGGGGCGCGAAAATAACGGCCTTGGCCCTAAAAGCTCTTCCGATCCTGCCGTTCTTAACCATGCGGATACGCGGTCGAGCGCCCATGACGGGGTGCGCGCGCGCTACGCCTAAATTCCAGGATTTACGAGGGATCAGCAGATGAGCGACGAGGCGAAGGCGAAAAAAAAGAAGGGGGGAGGCATGAAAGTGATCCTCCTGATCGTCGTCGCACTGGTTCTGGGTGGCGCTGGAACGGCGGGCGGCCTGTATGCCGCCGGCTTCTTCAGCAAGGAGGAAGAAGGGCCAAAGGTCGATCCCAGAAAGCCCGTGCTCGTGCTGGCCGGTGAGAGTGCCGAGGAGGTCGCCAAGGCGCATGGCATGGGCGCCGAGGGGCATGGCGAAGGCGGCGCGGCCCATGCGGCTGGGCGTCCCGGAAAGGGCATCGACCTGCCTGCACCCGCCAACCCGGCCGCTTATCAGGCAACCTATTTCCAGCTTCAGGCGCCCTTTACGTCCAACATGTCGGACACGGACGCCTTTGCGCAGATTTCGGTCGCCGTATCGACCTATTATGACATGCGCGTCATCGAGGCGATCAAGACGCATGAGATGGCGATTCGCAGCCAGGTCTTGATGCTGCTCGCCCAGCAGCCCGTGGCGATGTTGGCGACGCCTGAGGGCAAAAGAGAGCTTCAGGGCCGGATCAAGGGCATTATTAACGATGTTTTGAAGCAAAAGACCGGTTATGGCGGTATCGATAACGTATATTTTACCAATTTCGTTATTCAATAGGGGTGCCTGAAAGGTCGGGAAGTCCCCTGACCCTCTAGGGCAGGGGACTATCATGAACGATGTTCAGACCTTCGCCTTTGGGCGCGGGGAATCGCAGACACCACAGATGCTGTCCGGGCTTGACCGGCTGGGCGAAAAGCTCGGCCGGCGTTTGCGCGCGCTGATCGAGCCGATTTCAGGCGTGCGTCCGCATGTCGGGATGGCCGATGCGCGGGTCCTGGACTTTGCCCAGTGGTCCGCCGAAGTGCCCGCCTTTTGCAGTATCGGCGTCTATCGCATCGCGCCGCTGAAAGGGCAGATGCTGCTGCGGATGGAGGCGGCGATGATTTCGACGCTGGTCGATTGCTTCTATGGCGGCATTGGCAACCGCCCACTACCTGATCGTGGCGAATTCACGCCGACTGAGGACCGCTTGATCGCCCGGATTTCCGAAGCGATCATCGCGCGCCTCGTTGAAAGCTGGGCCGATGTCCTGCCGCTGGAAACGGCGCTCATCATCCGCGAAACCGGCATCGGCTTTGCCTCGGCGGCGCAGCCGGGGGAGCAGATGGTGCTGCAACGCTTCATGCTGAGCATCGCGCGCGATCAGGAATGGCCCATCGACCTGCTGTTCCCCCTGTCCTCGCTGCGCGCTGTCGAGCCGCTGATGGGGTCGAAGGCGCAGGTTGACGAGGAACGCGTTGACCCCGTCTGGCAGGCCCGCATCGCCAATCGCATGCGCGACATCCGCCTGCCCGCCCGCACCGTGCTGGCGCGCCCCAATCTCTCGCTCGCCGACCTTATGCAGTTGAAGGCGGGCGACATCATTCCGGTAACCATCAGCCGCAGCCTGCCGCTGATCGTCGGGGACCGGATCGTCGCCCATGGATCGATCGGCGACCAGGACGGCCGCGCCGCATTCCAGATTGAAAAATTAGCACAGGGACCTGAACAATGAGCGACATGAGCGAAGCGCCGCGGATCGACGGCTTTGGCGATGAAGGCGGCAGCCGCATGGCCAACAACCGCCAGTTCCGCCTGCTGGCCGACATTCCCGTCCGCATGTCGGTAGAGGTCGGCTCGACGTCGCTGCGTCTGGCGGAGGTCATGGACCTGGCCGAAGGCAGCATCGTGGAGCTGGACCGTCAGGCCGACGATTTGCTCGACATCATGGTCAACGGGGCGCTGATCGCGAAGGGTGAGGTGGTGACGGTAAACGGCCGCTACGGCATCCGCATCGTCGATATCGCCGCCGCCGAAAGCCGCCTTGCAGGGGTCGAACGGCGCGGCTGATCACGCTCCGCGCGCTTTTCCCTTGCTGTGCGGCGATCTTTCTGATTCGGAAAGACGATTAACCATCATCGCGGATAGCGCCCCATGTTCTGGTATTTCGTCAAACTGCTGATCCTTCTGCCGCTGGTGGGCGGCATGGCCTTCGGCGCGCTGTGGTTATGGCGCAAATATCAGCCCGGCATGATCGCGGGGCAGGACGGGCGGTCGCTGAAATTGCTGGAGGCGCTGCCCATGGGCACCTTCGGCAAGCTGGCCGTGGTCGAATTCGAGGGCAAGAAGATCCTGCTGTCCGTCACGCGCGGGCGGATCGAGAAGATTGCGGAAGGCGATCCCTATCGTGCGCGCTAGGGCGCTGTTGATCGGGGCGCTGGCGCTGACGGCCGGGCTGCTGCTGGCTGAGCCCGCACTCGCGCAGGCGACGGCGCAGGCCGCGCCCGCTGCGCCCGTGGATAATGGCGGCGCGCTGACCCGCGCGATGGGCGCGATTTCGGGCGATGGACGCCCGCTGTCGCTGTCACTGCAAATCCTCGTCCTCATGAGCCTGCTGTCGGTGCTGCCGTCGCTGGTTCTCATGATGACCAGCTTCACCCGCATCATCATCGTCCTGTCGCTGCTGCGCCAGGCGCTGGGCTTGCAACAGACCCCGCCCAATCAGGTTCTGGTCGGCCTGTCGCTGTTCCTGTCGCTGTTCGTGATGCGCCCGGCGATAGACCAGATCAACGCACAGGCCTTCGATCCCTATGGCAAAGGGCAGATCAGCATAGAGGAAGCGGTGGGCCGTTCGGGCAAGGTGCTGCACGGTTTCATGGCCAAGCAGACGCGCGAGAATGACCTCAAGCTGTTTGCCAACCTTGCCGAAGCGCCCGCCTTCCGCTCGCCTGCCGACATTCCCTTTTCGATCCTGCTGCCAGCATTCGTGACAAGCGAATTGAAGACCGCGTTTCAGATCGGCTTCATGATATTCCTGCCGTTCCTCATCATCGACCTTGTCGTTGCTTCCACGCTGATGGCACTGGGCATGATGATGTTGTCGCCGACGATCATATCCATGCCGTTCAAGCTGCTGTTGTTCGTGCTGGTCGATGGCTGGGCATTGACCATGGGGTCTCTCGCCGGATCGTTCGCGACATGAAGGGGCGAGGCATCTAGCCCATGGATAACGCCGATTTCTTCATGGGTCTTGCCCAGCAGGCGCTCTGGATCACGGCGCTTGCTGCGGCGCCGATCCTGATACCCGCGCTGATCGCAGGCGTCCTGATCGGCATGGTGCAGGCCGCGACATCCATCAATGAACAGACGTTGAGCTTCATTCCCAAGATCATCATCGTCGGCGCGATGCTGGTGCTGTTCGGCGGGTCGATACTGGTGCTGATCGCTGATTTCACCCGCGAGATATTCGAACGCATCCCGGATCTCCTCCAATGATCGCACCGGGCTTCGCGAATGTAGAGACGCAGCTGTGGGTCTGGCTGATCGCCATGATCCGTCCCGGCGCGGCCTTCATCGCGGCGCCCGTATTCGGTGCGCCCGCTGTGCCGCTGCCGCTGCGTTTCATTCTTTCGCTGGCCCTTGGCCTTGCCGCGCTGAACAGCGTCACCATTCAACTGCCGCAGGACGGCGTTGCGAGCTTTGAGGGCGTGATGCTGGTCGCGGGCGAGGTGCTGGCAGGGCTTGCCATGGGGTTTGCCGTGCAGATCGGCTATGCCGCCGCCTTCGTTGCGGGCGAGACGATCGGCAACGCCATGGGTTTGAACTTCGCGGCCATGGTCGATCCTTCTTCGGGTCAGGCGACGCAGGCGGTCGGCACCTTCCTCTCCATTCTCGCCACCTTCCTGCTGCTCGGCATGGACGGACATCTGATGCTCGCGAGCTTCGTGGTGCAAAGCTATCAGGCGTTGCCGCCGGGTGGCGCGATGATGAGCAATGACGCCGTATGGGATCTGGTCCAGTTCGGTGGTGCGCTGCTGGGCGCGGGCGTTACCGTGGCGCTGCCGGTGGGCTTTGCCCTGGTGCTGGTGCAGATCATCATGGGCATGCTCGCCCGCAGCGCGCCGTCGCTGAACCTGTTCGCGGTGGGCATGCCGGTTGCGCTCATGGCGGGGCTTGTCCTGCTGGCCATCGCCGCGCCGGTGATGGGGGAGGGGCTTACCGCCGCGCTCAAGGCCGGGCTGGACCAGGCCCAGTCGATCGCGGAAGGGCGCTGAGCGATGTCGGGCGGCAATGGCGGCGGCGAAAAGACCGAAAAGCCAACCCAGAAGAAATTGGATGACGCTGCCAAGAAGGGCGACATCCTCCAGTCCAAGGAACTGGCGACGGCGCTGGTGGTCATGGCCGGGATCGGCTGGATCGCGGTGACGGGGCCGTCCGTCATCGATTCGCTCTCACACATGCTGATGGAGGCGCTGCGCTTTCGCCGCGAGGACATTACCGACTTCGCGCCTGCGACGCGCGGTGTGAGCCTGCTGACAGGCATCGCCCTGCCCGTGGGTGGCATATTGCTGGCGACGACGCTCGCCGCGATTGCCGGGCCTGCCATATTGGGATCGCTCGGCTTCAGGCCGGGCGCCTTTGCGCCCAAGGCGTCGAAGCTCAACCCGGCGGCGGGCCTGAAACGCATCTTCGGGATGCAGGGCCTGATCGAGCTGTTGAAATCCATCGCCAAGGTGGCGCTGCTGGGATCCATCGGCGTCTGGCTGATGTGGGACCGGCTGACGGAGATTATCGGCCTTGGCTCGGCGGGTCTGGCTCCGGCCATGTCCGACCTTGGCAATATGTTCATCATGACCTGCCTGGTCATGGCGGGCGGATTGTTCCTGATCGCGGGTATCGACGTGCCCGCCCAGATCATGCAGCGGTCCAAGCGGCTTGCGATGAGCAAGCAGGACGTGAAGGACGAGAACAAGGAAAGCGAAGGGTCGCCCGAACTGAAAGGGCATATCCGCCGCCGTCAGTTCGAAGTGCTGAGCGGATCGACCCGACAGGCCGTGGCCGAAGCCAGCGTCATCATCACCAACCCCACCCATTTCGCCGTCGCCTTGCGCTACAAGCCCGGTCAGGATGCCGCGCCGGTGGTGGTCGCCAGGGGTTGCGACGCGATCGCGGCGGCCATTCGCGAACTGGCCGACGAAAATGGCGTCACCGTCCTGCAATATCCCGACCTTGCCCGCGCCATCTACTTTACCTCGCGCGCCGGGCAGATCGTGAACGAGGGGCTTTATATGGCGGTAGCGACCGTGCTGGCCTTCGTCTTCCGCGTCGAAAACCGCATGGCAAGCGAGATGGATCGGCCATTTATCAATGTGCCCGACGACCTGCGCTTTGACGCGGATGGCCGGAAGCTGTGAAAAAGAGCAGGGTGAATTAAATCTTAGGCAATGCTGGCCGTATTATGTTCATGGGGACGCATTAGGATGGTGCGTCATGAACGAATATATTTCACGGAGCGGCTTAACGCAGGTTGATCGGACCACAAGCCGGACCCCTTCGGCCGTGCCCGCGGTCCAGCCGATAACAGCACAGCAGGGCGTAGATTCGCAGGCGGGCAAGCGGCAGGACGACGAAAACGGCGCGGCTCTCTCTGAAGACGATCTGGCGAGCGCGGCGGAATATGCCAGGGTGCAGGCGCGGGTCGCCGACATTCTTGCAGAATTGCGCTCGGCCACGGGCGCCTCGACCGTGCAAGGGGCGGAGGCGAATATCCAGTCGCTGCTGCCTGCGCCGATCATTCTCGTGCCCCTGCCGCCCGCTTCCAGGGAAGTCGTGGAAAGTGCGGTGATGCTGGGCAAACGCATCGCGCAGCAGTCCAGCTATGCCCATGCGGCGCAGGCGCATTTGAAGCGCGGCACCGTCGATCAGGTGCTTTCGACAGGCAATTGAGACAGGTCGGCGGCTCGCCATCTTTCTTAACCACGAAAATCATTCCTAAAGGTCTTCGTCCTAGAGCCGTTCTCACTTTCGAAAGGACGGATGATGACCTCGGTAAGCAGCAGCATTGCGACGGCCCTCGGCATCGGTTCGGGAATCGACACCGGCGCTTTGGTCACCAGCCTTGTGAGCGCCGCGCGCGACCCGAAGCAAAAGGCCATCACCGACCGGCAGAGCACCAACAACGCCAAGATTTCCGCGCTGGCGTCGGCCTCCAGTTCGCTCAATACCTTTGCCGATGCGCTGAACAGCCTGCTCGCAGGGACGGGCTTTGCAGGCTCGCCGGCCTCCAACGATCCCAGCATCGCCGCCGTCAGCCTGCTGCCGGGCGGCGTGCCCAAGCTGCCCGCGCAGCTTGAGGTGCAGCAGCTTGCCTCGGCGCAGACCATTTCCTCGGCGGCAGAGGCTGGCGCGACGGCCGCCAGTCCGGTTGGCGCAGGCAGCTTTGAGCTGAAGATCGGAACCGGCGCGCCGGTCACGGTGACGCTGACTGCGCCCAACACCAGCTATGCCGATCTCGCCGCCGCGATCAACGCGCAAGGGACCGGCGTCACCGCAAGCGTAATCACCGACAATCAGGGTACGCGCCTCGTCATGAAGGGCGAAACGGGCGCGGCCAACAGCTTCACCTTCACCCAGGTTTCCGGCGACGCGTCGCTCGCGGCCTTTACCTGGGATGGCGCGGCGGGCGGCATGACGCGACAGGTCGAGGCGAAGGATTCGATCATCCTGCTGGACGGCGTCGAACAGCATTATTCCAGCAACACCATCGACACCGCCATCGCCAATCTGCGTATCGACCTCAACAAGGCCGCGCCCGGCACGGCCGTCACGCTGGCGTCCACCGAGCCGACCACATCGATGCGCGACCTGATGGTCGAGTTCGTCGATGCCTATAATACGCTGATGAAGGCCCTGAATACGGCGTCGCAGGCCAGCGCGGGATCGTCCGGCGCGGGCGTGCTGAACGGCGATTCGTCCATTCGCGACATGAAGCGGCAATTGTCGCAGATGACATCGACGGTCCTGGCCACCAGCGGTACATATACGACGCTGTCCTCGATCGGCGTCAGCACCAATCGCGACGGCACGCTGAAACTCGACACGGAGGCGCTCGACAAGGCGCTTGCCGCCGATGCCAAAGGCATCACCCAGATGCTCAATCCGGCGGTCAAGTCGGAAACCACGCCGGGCCTTGCCGGGCTGATGGACGGCGTACGCGACAGGATCGAGCAGAATGACGGGCCGCTGGCCATGGCCAAGGCCAAATATGAACAGCTGGGCGAGGATCTGGCCGAGCAGCTTGAAAAGCTGAACGACCAGATGACCGATTACCAGGCGCAGCTTTCGAAGGTTTACACCGCGATGGAAACAAGGCTGTCGGCGCTCAAGGCAACGCAAAGCTATCTTGAGCAGCAGGTCGCCATGTGGACCAAAAGCGACGATTGATAACAGGGGTCATACAAGATGTTCTATTCTCAAGGCTATGTGGGCACCAATGCGGCGCGGCGGTATGCGGCCGTGCATTCGGGCAGCCGGATCGAAGGCGCAACGCCCCACGCCCTGGTGAAGGTGCTGTTCGATGAACTGCTGATTGCTTTGGAAGCGACTGCGCTTGCTGAACGGAACAACGACCGGCTGAAGGTTTCGGACAAGCAGGCCCGGGCCATGTCGATCCTGATCGCGCTCGAATCCAGCCTGGACTTCGACAATGGCGGCGACATCGCCACTGGCCTTGCCCAGATCTACCGCGAGGCGCGCCGCCTGCTGCTGTTGAGCGCCAAGGAGCGCTCGCCCGAGCACGCCGAACAGGCCCGCGACATCATCGCTGAGATCGCCGACGCCTGGAACCAGATCGCCTGAGCAATAGGCCCGGCGGCATAGAGGCTTTCAGCACACTTGCACCGCTCCGGTGGCGCTAGTATAGGCGGTGCTCGCAAAGGGCGGCCCGGCGGGGGCCGCCTTTTTGCGTTTTGCGACTTTTTCATCAGCCCAGCGAAGGGAGGGCCTCCATGTCGATTACGCCGCTCATGCCCGTTTACCCCCGGTGCGATGTCCGCCCGGTCCGAGGCGAGGGCTGCTATCTGATCGGCGAGCGCGGGGAACGCTATCTCGACTTCGCCAGCGGCATCGCGGTCAATCTGCTCGGCCATGGCCATCCCCGCCTGGTGAAGGCGATTGCCGATCAGGCCGCGACGCTGATGCATACGTCGAACCTCTACGGCATGCCGCTGGGGGAAAAATTTGCGCAGCGTCTGGTCGATGCGACGTTTGCCGACACGGTCTTCTTCACCAATTCGGGCGCGGAGGCGGTCGAATGCGCGATCAAGACTGCGCGCCGTTACCATTATGCCAATGGTGAAGCGCACCGGCACAAGATCATCAGCTTCGACAATGCCTTCCACGGCCGGACGCTGGGGACCATCTCGGCCACCAGCCAGCCCAAGATGCGCGATGGCTTCGAACCGCTACTGCCCGGCTTTGCCGTGGTGCCGTTCAACGACCTGGAGGCGGCGACCGCCGCGATCGATGAGAACAGCGCCGGTTTTCTCGTTGAAACGGTGCAGGGCGAAGGCGGCGTGACGCCAGCGACGCAGGCGTTTCTCGCCGGGCTGCGCAAGCTGTGCGACGAGAAGGGCATGCTGCTGATCCTGGATGAAGTGCAGTGCGGTTATGCCCGTACCGGCACCTTTTTCGCCCATGAGCAATATGGCCTGAAGCCCGACATCATGGCGGTGGCCAAGGGCATCGGCGCTGGCTTCCCGCTGGGCGCATGCCTTGCGACCGAGGAAGCGGCCAAGGGCATGGTGTTCGGCACCCATGGATCGACCTATGGCGGCAACCCGCTCGCCATGGCGGTGGGCATGGCTGTGCTGGACGAAGTGCTGGGTGACGGTTTCCTCGACCATGTGAACAGCATTGGCGCGCGCCTGCGTTCGGCTTTGGAGCAACTGATCCCCAACCACGATATTTTCGAGGATGTGCGCGGAATGGGCCTGATGCTGGGCGTGAAGCTCAAGGACGGCGCCGATTCGCGCGAGTTCGTGGCGCATCTGCGCGACGAGCACGGGCTGCTCACGGTGGGGGCTGGGCAGAATGTCGTGCGCATCCTGCCGCCGCTCGTCATCGACGAAAGCCATGTCGCCGAATGTATCGAAAAGCTGTCGACCGGTGCGCGGAGTTTTGCCGAGGCAGCCTGACATCAGTAACTCCCCTCCGTTCGCGTTCGCGAACGGAGACAGGGAGAAAGAGGCTATTATGACCAGACATTTCCTCAATCTTTCCGACGCTGGCGGAGATGCGCTCGCCACGATGATCAGCGACGCCATCGACCGGAAGGCCGCGCGCAAGAGCCTGCCCAAGGGACAGGCCGATGCCGACGCGCCGCTCGCAGGCCACACGCTGGCGATGATTTTCGAGAAGAATTCGACCCGCACCCGCGTCAGTTTCGACATGGCGATCCGCCAGCTGGGCGGCACGTCGCTGATCCTGGACGGTGCGACCAGTCAGCTTGGCCGGGGCGAGACGGTGGAGGACACCGCGCGCGTGTTGAGCCGCATGTGCGACATGATCATGATCCGCACCGACGACCATGCGAAGATCGAGGAAATGGCGCGCCATGCGACCGTGCCGGTCATCAACGGCCTGACCGACCTGTCGCATCCCTGCCAGATCGTCGCCGACCTGCTGACAGTGGTGGAACATGGCCTGGCGCTGCCGGGAAGCCAGTGGGCATGGCTGGGCGACGGCAACAATGTGCTTCATTCGATCATCGAGGCCGCGGGCCTGTTCAAGTTCGACGTCCGGGTCGCCGTGCCGGAGGGCTATGAGCCCGATCACGCCTTCATTCAGGAAGCGCGGGCGCTGGGGGCCGGCATCACGCTTACCCGCGATCCGGTCGCGGCGGTCTCTGGGGTCGATGCCGTCGTCACCGACACCTGGATTTCCATGGGGCAGGCGCATGCCGACGAAAAGCTGAAGGCGATGATGCCCTATCAGGTGACCGTCGACCTGATGGCCAAGGCGAAGCCCAGCGCGAAGTTCCTGCATTGCCTGCCCGCCCATCGGGGCGAGGAAGTGGTGCCTGAAGTGATCGATGGTCCGCAATCGCTGATCTGGGATGAGGCGGAAAACCGCATTCATGCGCAAAAGTCGGTTCTGCTCTGGGCCGCCGGGCGCCTTGGTTGAGTTTGGGGCGAGCTGTCCTATCTAAGGGCGGATCGGCGTGAATGACAAAGGGCTGCCTCATCCTGCATGACGGTTTGCATGGCTGTCCGGCCCCGCCCAGTGGATTTTGACCTGCCCGCCCAGCGGGTTGCATGGAGCCTGACTTGAATTCTTCCGCTCATATCGATCAGGCCCTGGGCTTCACCATCCCATCGCGCAACGCGCGTGGGCGCGTCCTTCGCCTTGGGCCCGTGCTCGACGATGTTCTGGCCGCGCACAGCTATCCGCCGCCGATCGAGCGGCTGCTCGCCTCGGCGCTCGTGCTTGCCGCGTTGCTTGGCTCGACGCTCAAGGATGTGGATGGGCAGCTGACGCTTCAGGCGCAGACGGAAAATGGCGTCGTCAGCCTGCTGGTCGCCGATTACAAGGGCGGCGAAGTGCGCGGCTATGCCAAGTTCGATGCAGACCGGCTGGCGGAGCTTGGCCCCGATCCGACGCTGTTCGGCTTGTTCGGCAAGGGCTATCTCGCCATCACCTTCGACCAGGCGGTGACCGGGGAACGCTATCAGGGCATCGTGCCGCTGGACGGCGAATCGCTCGCCAAGGCGGCGGAGCATTATTTCTTCCAGTCCGAACAGATCCCCAGCGTCGTCCAGATCGCCGTCCGCCACGAAGCGGGGCAGGGCTGTTTCGCCGCCGGCATGCTGCTCCAGCATTTGCCCGAAGGGGAAGTGGGCCGTGAACGGCTGCACACCCGGCATGACCATCCCGAATGGGAACATGTGCAGGCGCTGGCGACGACGCTGAAGGATGAGGAGCTGACCGCCGCGGCGCTGCCGCTGACCGATATCGTATGGCGTCTGTTCCATGAGGAAGAGGTGGTTCGGGTCACCGAGCCCGTCGATCTGGTCAAGGGTTGCCGTTGCGACCTTGCCCATATCCGCAGCGTCATTGGCCGTTTCCCGGCGGAAGAACGCGCGGAGATGGCGGATGATCAGGGTGTCATCGGCGTCGATTGCGCCTTTTGCTCGCGCCTCTTTCCGGTTTCGCTGGACAGTTTCGTACAGGGCTGACACCAATCTGTTGCGATATCGGAACGGATTTTGAAGCGTCCAGCGGGGGCTGACGCATCAAATGGCCGCAATTGAGGCGCATGAAGGCGGTCACGCGTTCATGCGCGCGGCAATCCGGTGACGGAGTTCGCGATGAAAGACGGGGGCTATCGAATGAAGACAGGTCGGCACGCCTTTGGCGCGGCTTTTGCCATGCTTATCGCCGCATTGCCGGCCGTTTCGCGTGCGCTGCCGCCACTGCCGCTTCGCGGGCTTGAACCGGGGGAGTGGGAACTGCGCGCACGACCGGAAGCGGGAGAAAAGGGCGATCTTCGCAGAATATGCCTCGCCGATCTGCGCCAGTTCATCCAGCTGCGCCATGCCCGCAACAGCTGCAAAAGCCTGACCGTCGATGAAGCCGCAAAGCGGCTGATCGTCAGCTATGATTGTGCAGGCGCAGGCGGCGGACGCACCGATTTGCGGATTGAAACCCCGCGTCTTGTGCAGATCCAGTCGCAGGGCATAGCCGATGGCGCGCCCTTCTCTTTCAGTTTGGAAGGGCGGCGGGTCGGCGCCTGTCGTTGACCGCGTCCCTTGCGTCAAGCCGGTCGGGGCGGTAGCGCGGGAATCATGGCTGCCAATAATGGGAAATTCGCCGTCGTCCTGCTGTCGGGCGGCCTCGATTCGATGGTCGCGGGCGGACTCGCGCGGGAAGCGGGCTATCGCATTTTCGCGCTGACAATCGACTATAATCAGCGGCATCGGATCGAATTGGGGGCAGCTGCGCGCGTGGCGTCTGCGCTGGGTGCATTGCGCCATATCATCCTGCCGCTGGATCTCACCGCATTTGGCGGATCGGCGCTGACGGCGGACATGTCGGTGCCCAAGGGCGGCGTGGGACGGGGTATTCCCATCACCTATGTGCCTGCGCGCAACACGATTTTCCTGTCGCTGACGCTGGGCCTTGCCGAAGTATCGGGGGCCAACGATGTGTTCATTGGCGTCAATGCACTGGATTATTCGGGCTATCCCGACTGCCGTCCCGAATTTATTGACGCGTTTCAGAAGATGGCCGCACTTGCGACCAAGGCTGGCGTCGAAGGCCACCCGCTCCGCATCAATGCGCCGCTCCAGAATATGAGCAAGGCCGACATTGTCCGTGAGGCGCATCGCCTGGGCCTTGACGCGGGGATGAGCTGGTCCTGCTACGATCCCGCCCCCGGCGACCTGCATTGCGGGCTGTGCGACAGTTGCCGCTTGCGCTCCAAGGGATTTGAAGAGGCTGGCCTGCCCGATCCCACCCGCTACGCGGCAAAGCCCTAGGGATAGGCGGATGACCTACGCCGTCAAGGAAATGTTCCTGACGCTCCAGGGGGAAGGGGTGCATAGCGGCCGCCGCGCGGTGTTCCTGCGCTTTGCCGGATGCAATCTGTGGACCGGCCGCGAAGAAGACCGGCGCAAGGCCGTCTGCCAGTTTTGCGATACCGATTTCGTCGGCACCGATGGCGATGGCGGCGGCAAGTTCGCCGATGCCGCATCGCTGGCGGATGCCGCGCTCGCTTTCTGGGGCGAGGGGGAAGAGGAGCGCTACATCGTTCTGACTGGCGGCGAACCGATGCTGCAGATCGACGAACCCCTGATCGACGCATTGCATGCGCGGGGTTTCAGGATCGCGATGGAAAGCAACGGTACGATCGCCGCCCATCCCGGAATCGATTGGGTCTGCATCAGCCCCAAGGCGGGCAGCGAGGTCGTGCAGCGCAGCGGCAATGAGTTGAAGCTGGTCTGGCCGCAGCCGGGAATCGGTCACAGCCTTGCCGATGTGACGGGCATGGAGGGCTGGGCCTTCGATCATCTGCTGATCCAGCCCCTCGACGATCCGAATGCTGTCGCAAACATGCAGGCCGCGATAGATCTGGTGATGGCCCGGCCCCGCTGGCGCTTGAGCCTTCAATCGCACAAATATCTCGGGCTGCGCTAACCTCAGCCTCAGTTTCTTCCCGCCGCCGTCTACCACACTGACGCAGACGGCGGCGGATGAAGGCTATTGAGCGCCAACCTGCCGGTTATAGGCAATCTGGCAATTCGGCCGGAGCTTGTCCTTCTTCCAGCATTTCTTGTCGAAGGAAGGCAGCGTCAGCGAATAGCCCCGGCCCGGATCGCCGTAAAATTGCTCGCCCGCAAGCACCAGCGACTTCTTGATAGAGCCTAGCCCGGTGCGCGCCACTTCATTCAGTGCCCCGCGATTGGCGAAGATCGCCTGCCGCCCGACCAGTGCCGCCGCCTGACAGAAGCCGCGCTGCGCCTGCACCGTTGAATAGCCCGAATAGATGCGGGTGCCATATTGGTCCGCCGCCGTCTGACCCGCTTTGCCCTTGCCCGCGGTTCGCTGGAAATAGCCCAGCAGCACTGATTGCGCCGAGTCCAGTTCGGCGTCATGATGCGCGATCATCGCATTATAATTGCTGATCGACAGCAGCGTCGGTTCAAACTGGCATTGCAGCGCGGCGACGTTCAGCGCAGCCCGCAGGTTCCAGACCAGCCCCGCGCGGATTTCGTCGGCAGTTGCGCCCGGCAGGCCCAGCGCGGTCGCGGCTTCCACGTCGGTCAGCGGCGGCGTGGAGAAATCAGGCGGCGACCAGAAGAACTGGGCGGCAGCCGGTTGCGCGATCATCGGCGCAGCGACCAGCATCAGCCCGAAACAGATCCGGCGCAGGGTGGAACAGGATGTCATGACTTCCCCTTTTTGAACGACGATCGGACAGGCTTTCTCTTATGATATGCCTTGCCAGCGGCGCCTGTATTGCGCCTGAACGCCTTGCTGCTTCTATTGATCCGAAAGCACTTCCATATCGCCCTGCGCCGCGTTGTCGGCGGTCTCCGGCTTGGGCGCTGCGGCGGCGCTGTTGTTTCCACCGCCAGATGGCAGTGCGGCGGCGGCGGGTGCTTCGCTCTGCACGCCGTCCAGGTCCGTCATCGCGTCGGTAGTGGTGCCGTCCACGACTTCCATGTCCTTCATCTGCACCATGTTGCTGGTCTTGTCGTCCTTGCCGCAGCTCGCCAAAGCGGTGCAGCCCGTCAGCAGCAGGGCGGTAAAGATCGTCCTCGCGTTGCCACGCATCCGGGTCTCCCAAACATCGTCATGCCCGGCGGCCCCCCACCCGGCGAAAGCGCAGACCCTAGCGACCAGCCCCGCATTGCTCAACCCCCGCACGGCAGCTGCGCAATCGGCTGAGAAAAGCCGGAAAATGCGCCTTCAGCGCTGCGTCGAGCGCGGCCATCGAGGTGCTCTTTCCCAGTGCCGCCAGGCTGGTGACTGGATATTCGGCCAGCCCGCACGGCACGATGCCCCCGAAATGCGACAGGTCGGGATCCACATTGATCGAAAAGCCATGCAGCGTCACCCAGCGCCTTACCCGGATGCCAAGCGCCCCGATCTTTGCCTCACGCCCGTCAAGGTCGTCGGTCCATATGCCGATCCGCCCCTCGGCCCGCCGCGCGTCCACGCCCAGATCGGCCAGCGCGTCGATCATCCAGTCCTCCAGATGGTGGACGAAGTTCCGCACATCCTTGCCCCGCTCCCGCAGGTCGATGTTCAAATAACCGATCCGTTGGCCCGGCCCATGATAGGTATAGCGCCCGCCGCGCCCTGCCTCATGCACCGGAAATCGCGGGTCAATCAGTTCCGCCGGGCTGGCGCTGGTCCCGGCGGTATAAAGGGGTGGATGCTCCAGCAGCCAGACGCGTTCCCCCATCTCGCCGTCGAAGATCGCCGCCGCCCGTGCCTCCATGTCCGCGAGCGCCGCAGGATATTCAACCGGCGCGGAATCCACCCGCCATTCGATCTGCGGTTCGCTGGCAGGATCAGGGGAAGAGGATGACATGGCGCTTCCTTGACTTGGGCGAGGGGAGCGATCAAGTCTCCTCCTCGATTTTCCGCACGAGAATTAAGGCTAAGATATGACGGTTATGTCGATCGGCAAGGCATGGGAAGAAGCGGTTGCCTTTGTCGCGCGCGAACGCAGCCTGCTGTTCCCGGTTGCTTTGCTGTTTGTCGCGTTGCCCGGCCTCATCGTCCAGGAAATAACGCCGCCCGAACTCGCCAAGTGGACGATGGACAAGGGTGCGATGCCCGACGTTCCGGCCAGCTTCTGGCTGTCGATGCTGGTCGGAGTCATTCTTATCTGTTTTGGTTCGCTTGCCTTGTTCGCGCTGGCGCTGCGGCCGGGGATCAGCGTTGGCGAAGCGCTACGGCTCAGCCTGTCGCGCCTGCCAGTCCTGCTTGGCACGGCTGCCGCTGTGCTCGGCGCGCTGCTCGCCATCGTTATCGTCGGAGCGATCGTCGTCGTCGCTTTCTCGATGGTGGCAAAGCCTGCTGGTGCGGCGCTGACCATGCTGTTGGCGGTGGGTCTGGGCGGCGTGATGCTGTTCGGCAGCGTCCGGCTGCTGCTGCTCAATCCCGTCGTGATTGATGGGAAAGAGGGTGTCGTCGCCTCGCTGCGGCACAGCTGGGCGCTGACGCGCGGCCATTTCTGGCGGCTGCTGGGCTTCATGCTGGTGTTGACACTGCTGTCCGCCATCGTCGGATCGGCGGCGCAGGTGATCTTCGGCCTGATCGGTGGGCTTGTCGCCGGGGCGGATGGCGCGCGCCTGATCGGCGGCGTCGCGGCGGCGGCCGTTTCCACCGTGGTGCAGGTCTATATGCTGGTGATGCTCGCTCGCCTCTACCGTCAGGCGGAAGCGCGCTGAGCCAGCATCGGCACGTGCGGCGCTGCGTCCGGGCTTAGCAACCCCGCCAGGCGCGGGTCGGCGAAAATCTCTACCTCGCGTTTGAATGGCGCGAACCCCGCCTTGCGATAGAAGCCAAGCGCGCCGGGGCTGTCGAGGGTGCAGCTATGCACCCACAAACGCGTCACATCCTTGCGCCAGGCGAGCGACTTGGCCTGCGCCATCAGCCATTTGCCGAACCCCCTGCCAGTCATTTCCGGGATAAGGCCAAGGAAGCTCAGTTCGCAGTCGGGCAGGTGGCGGAAGTCGAGTTCCAGCAGGCCCACCTCCATCCCGCGCGGGTCGGTGACGGCGAAAATCTGGACAGCCGGGTCATGGATGATGGTGGTCAGTTCGGCATCGCTCATCACCAGCCGGGAGAACCATAGCCACGGTTCCCCGACGCGCCGGAACAGGGCGCGATAGGCGTCCGGGGCGGGCTGCTTCCATGGAACAAGGCGCAGCGGCGCGGGCGGGATCGGCGTGGGCCGGGGGCGTTCCACCATCTCCAGATGCGTGACGACCGTCGCGATATGACCATCGGCGACCGGCATCAGGCTCACGGCTTTCAGCTCCAGCTCGCCATCGGCGGCAGGCTCATCAGTATGGCGTCGATATTGCCGCCGGTCTTGAGCCCGAACAACGTGCCACGGTCATGCACCAGGTTGAATTCCGCATAACGGCCGCGCCATTCCAGCATCGTCCGATAGTCCTCGTCATTCCAGCTTTCGTTCATCCGCCGCCGCACGATCGGCGGGAAGGCGTTCAGGAAAGCGTCCCCCACCGCGCGGGTGAAGGCGAAATTGGCCTTGAACCCGGCATCGTCCGCACATTCCAGATGATCGTAGAAAATGCCGCCGACTCCGCGATGGACGCCCCGATGCGGGATGAAGAAATAATCGTCGGCCCATGCCTTGAACCGGGGATAATAGTCAGCGTCATGGGCGTCGCATGCGGCCTTCAGCACGGCATGGAAATGCGCCGTGTCTTCTTCGCGGGGGAGGGGGGGATTGAGGTCCGCGCCGCCGCCGAACCAGCTTTTCGTCGTCACCAGGTAACGCGTGTTCATATGTACGGCGGGCACATGCGGATTGGCCATATGCGCGACCAGGCTGATTCCGGTCGCGAAGAAGGCTGGACTCTCCTCCGCGCCATGGATGGTCTTGGCAAATTCGGGCGCGAATTCACCCGAGACCGTCGAGACGTTGACGCCGACCTTTTCGAATATCCTGCCCTTCATGACGCCGCGCACGCCGCCACCGCCTTCGCCGGGCGTCAGGCCGGGCGCCTCGCGATCCCATGGCGTGTAATCGAAGGATGCGTCGCTGCCTGCCTCGCGCTCGATCGCCTCGAACTCGGCGCAGATACGGTCGCGCAGTGATTCGAACCAGGAACGGGCGGCTTGCTGCTGGGGATTGAGCGCCAAGGTCATGTCATTCTCTGTCATTGTGGAAACTGGCCGGTCTGGCGAAGGGCTTCGGCAACGGCGATGCCCGTCGAAACGGCAATGTTCAAGGACCGAAAGCCCGGCGCCATCGGGATTCGCACGCGCAGATCGGCCAAGTCGCGCACCGCGTCCGGCACGCCCGCGCTTTCCGACCCCATCAAGAGGATGTCGTCATTCTGGAATTTCACCTCTGGCAAGGGCTGCGAGGCATGGCTGCTCATCAGCACCAGGCGGCGCCCCTGCGCGCGGCGAAGGTCATCGAATGCCTGAAAATTGGCGTGCCGCGTCACTTCGGCGGCAGCGCCATAATCCATCGCCGCGCGTTTCAGCCGGGCGTCGGAGAAGGCGAATCCCATCGGCATGATGATGTCCACAGGCACGGAAAAACAGGCGGCAAGGCGCAATATGGCGCCTACATTTCCCGCAATCTCGGGTTGATAAAGAGCGATACGCATGGCCCGCGCATAAAGCAGCATGGCAAATTGTCATAGCCATGGCCAAATTGCTGTTGGCAAAGAAGCTGCAGTGGGGCTATCAGGCCCCCGAACCACGCCAGGGGGAAAGGCGGGGCCCCTATTCTGTGGGCGCCGTGGCTCTCCCGATAATCAGGGCCGGAGACGGCAATGCGGCGGGTAACAGGGACGTCTTTGCAAGGGTTGAGGTGCATGGCGAGCGTTGAACATACGGACAGCCAAGGTCTATCCGGCGGAGATGGAGTGCGTCGTCGCGACTTCATCAATATCGCCGCAGTAAGCTTCGCGGGGGTCGGGGCCGTCGCCGTCGTCATTCCGCTCGTCGATCAGATGAATCCCAGCGCTGACGTGCTGGCGCTTGCATCGACCGAGGTCGACATCTCATCGATCCAGCCGGGTCAGGCGATCAAAACGACCTTCCGCTCACAGCCGCTTTTCGTGCGTCACCTGACCGAAAAGGAAATTGCCGAGGCGGACAAGGTCGATGCTTCGGGCCTGCGTGATCCGCAGACGCTGGAAGAGCGCACGGTGGATGGCAAGAAGAACTGGCTCGTCACCATGGGTGTTTGCACCCATCTGGGTTGCGTGCCGCTCGGTGCCGGCGAGGGTGAGAACAAGGGCGAGTTTGGCGGGTATTTCTGCCCTTGCCACGGTTCGCACTACGACACGGCCGCCCGCATTCGCAAAGGCCCCGCGCCCAAGAACCTGGAAGTGCCGAAGTTCAGCTTCACTTCCGACACCGCCATTCTCGTAGGCTGAGGTAAGAAACCATGAGCTTTCCCTGGGCTGAGCATTATTCTCCCAAGCATCCTGCGATGCAGTGGATCGACGAGAGGCTGCCGCTTCCGCGCCTCGTCTACAACGCGATCGGCGCCGGTTATCCCGTGCCGCGCAATCTCAACTATTTCTGGAACTTCGGTGTTCTTGCCGGCCTTGCGCTGGTGATCCAGATCGTTACCGGCGTGATCATGGCGATGCATTATGGCGCCAACACGCTGGTCGCTTTCGGCACCGTTGAGCAGACGATGCGTGACGTCAACGCAGGCTGGCTGATGCGCTATGCACATGCCAACGGGGCGAGCTTCTTCTTCATCGTCGTCTATCTCCACATCTTCCGCGGCCTTTTCTACGGCTCCTACAAGGCGCCTCGTGAAATGGTCTGGCTGCTTGGCCTCGTCATCTTCCTGCTGATGATGGCCACCGCGTTCATGGGTTATGTGCTTCCCTGGGGCCAGATGTCCTATTGGGGCGCGAAGGTGATCACCGGCCTGTTCGGCGCGATCCCGGTCGTGGGCGAACCGATCCAGACCTGGCTGCTCGGCGGCTTTGCTCCTGGCAATGCCTCGCTCAACCGCTTCTTCTCGCTGCACTTCCTGCTGCCCTTCGTTATCGCCGCAGTCGTGATGCTGCACATCTGGGCGCTGCACATTCCGGGCTCGTCGAACCCGACCGGCGTAGAAGTGAAGGGGCCTCAGGACACCGTGCCCTTCCATCCCTACTACACCGCAAAGGATGGTTTCGGCGCGGGCGTGTTCCTGATCGCGTTCTCGATCCTGCTGTTCTTCGCGCCGAATTACCTCGGCCACCCGGACAATTATATCGAGGCGAACCCACTTTCGACGCCGGCGCATATCGTGCCCGAATGGTATTTCTGGCCGTTCTACGCGATCCTGCGTGCTTTCACGGTCGACTTTTTCTTCATTCCGGCGAAGCTGCTCGGCGTGCTGGCGATGTTCGCATCGATCCTGCTGCTCTTCTTCCTGCCCTGGCTGGACACTTCGCCCGTGCGCTCGGGCAACTATCGCCCGACCTTCAAGAAGTTCTTCTGGATCCTGATCATCGACGTAGCGATCCTGGGCTATTGCGGCGGCGCGCCGGCGGAAGAGCCCTATGTGATGATCTCACAGATCGCTTCGGCCTATTATTTCGCACACTTCCTGATCGTCCTGCCGCTGATCTCACGCTTTGAAAGGCCGCTGCCGTTGCCAGGCTCGATCACCGAAGCGGTGCTGGGCCGCGAGCACATCAAGGGCGAACAGGACGCGCTTCCCGGCATGGGCAGCGATCCGCAGCCGTCGAACGCCGGCTAAGAGGGGGATAAGAGTAACATGGTTCGCATCGGCGCATTTCTCGTCGGCCTCTTCTTTGCTGGCTGGCTGCTGATCTCCTTCCTGATGGGCGCGGCGGCTTATGTCTCCGAACCGCCAGCCAAGACGGTCGAGCATGAGTTTCATGAGCATCCCAAGAAGGTCGATTTCTCCTTCAGCGGTCCGCTGGGCAAGTTCGATCAGGCGCAGTTGCAGCGCGGCTTCCAGGTTTTCAAGGAAGTCTGTTCGGCTTGCCACAGCCTGAAGTTTGTCGCTTTCCGCGATCTTGCCGGCATTGGTTACAATGAAGCCGAGATCAAGGCGATCGCCAAGCAGTGGGCGATCAAGACGCCCGACGTCGATCCCAAGACGGGTGAGATGTCGACGCGCGACCCGGTCCCCGCAGATTATTTCCCCAAACCCTTCGCGAACAATGTCGCGGCGGCGGCGGCGAACAACAATGCGATCCCGCCGGATCTCTCGCTCATGACCAAGGCGCGCCACGATGGGTCGGCCTATGTCTACTCGCTGCTCACTGGTTATCAGACGCAGCCGGCTGAACTGCTCAAGCACTTCCCGGATGCCAAGACGCCTGAGGGGCTGCACTACAACCCCTATTTCGCCAACCTGAACCTCGCCATGGCGCCGCCGCTGACGGCAGACGGTCAGGTCACCTATGGCGATGGCACCAAGGCAACTGTCGATCAGATGTCGCAGGATGTGGCCGCATTCCTGACATGGACGGCGGAACCGAAGCTTGAAAACCGCCGCCGCGCGGGTCTGGCGACGATCGTCTTCCTCCTGATCGCGACGGGCCTGGCCTACATGTCCTACCAGAATATCTGGGCGGACAAGAAAAAGGCCGCCTGATCGCGGCCTGAGGCTGGACTGGAATAATCGAAGGGGCGCGGTTTCATCAGGGAGCCGTGCCCCTTTTCTTGTAAGAGGGTTTCGATGAGCACCGTCGATCTTGCCGCGCTGGTCCGCACCATTCCCGACTTTCCAAGGCCCGGGATCCAGTTCCGCGACATCACCACGCTGCTTGCCGATCCGGAGGGCTTCACCGATCTGATCGCGCGCTTGGCCCAGATCGCCCGCCCGTTGGATGCAGACCTGATCGTAGGCGTCGAAGCGCGGGGCTTCATCCTGGGCGCGGCGCTCGCCAATGCGCTCGGCCTGGGCTTCGTGCCCATACGCAAGGCGGGCAAGCTGCCCGGCAAGACCATGGGCATCGATTATGTCCTGGAATATGGGACCGACCGCCTCGAAGTGCATGAAGGCCAGCTCGCTCAGGGCGCTCGAGCCATTCTGGTCGATGATCTCATAGCAACGGGCGGCACGGCCCTTGCTGCGGCGCAGCTTGTGCGCGAGCAGGCCGCCACGGTTCTCATGGCCCTTTTCGCCATTGACCTCCCCGATCTCGGCGGCCGGACGGCGCTTGAGGCACAGGGTATCGCCACCTCCGCCATCCTCGCCTTTTCCGGCGAGTGACGCTGTCATCGTGCCGCTCACGCCTCTGGATGTTCGCTGCGAGACGATTGCAGGCAAGCGGGTTCTGTTCGTCATGGCGATCGAGGACGAATATGGGCCGCATCTAAGATCTCGTTTTGCGCCGCTCATGACTGGCGTCGGCCCTGTGGAGGCCGCAATCACGACCGGCCTCGCGCTCCACCGTCTCCATGATGCGAATACGCTGCCCGACCTGGTCGTGTCCCTGGGCTCGGCCGGATCGCGCGCTTGTGAATTGGGCGAAGTCTATCAGGTCGCCAGCGTCTCCTGGCGCGACATGGACGCCTCGCGCCTGGGCTTCCCCAAGGGGGTCACGCCCTTTATCGACCATCCCGTCGATCTGCCCCTCCATGCACCCCTGAAATTGCCCAGCGTGCGGCTATCGACGGGCGCGAATATCGTTGGCGGCGACGATTACGCGCTGATCGACGCCGATATGGTCGATATGGAAACCTTTGCCATAGCGCGCGCGTGCCAGCGCTTTGCAGTGCCCCTGACAGGGTTGCGCGGCGTGTCCGACGGGCCGGGGGAACTCAATGACATGCTGGGCTGGACGCAACTGCTCACACTGCTTGATGAGCGTTTGGCTGCCGCAGTCGATTTGTTGGCGGATGCTCTCGGACGGTCTCATCGCTGACGGCTGGGTTGATGCCGGAGATTCCGACAGCGCGTTGAGGCATCCGGTGCTCAGCGACTAGACAGGAATGATGTAATATAATTCCTATGAAGGACGCTGCATCTGCGCTTGCGATCCTGATGCTCGCCTTCGGTTGAGACCCACCGCCAGTTCATCTGTAACAACCGAGCCCAAGGGTAGGGAAAAAGAACAACCCCCCTACGCCCATGACCTAAAAAGGGTTTCGATGGTGGGCGTGGCAAGGATTGAACTTGCGACCCCTGCGATGTCAAGGCGGTACGGGTGAGGGGTTTTCTCATTTGGAATCAATGATGTGTCAACATAGCAGCTTAGCTCTGCCCAAATTTTGCTAAATCCCATCATAAGACGAACTGCTCCCAACAACCCAATTTCATTTGCCTTGAATTCGATGTTGTCAATGCATGTGACGTGCCCATTTTTCTACCGTGTCGAAATCAGCGGTTGATGTTGCAGCTCGCCCTTCCGTTAGTGTGGGTGCATTGCTCTTGTATTATACACTGAATAATCGTCCTGCCACCGGGATCGAGGGCGCGGTTCGACGCCCGCGGTCCGATCCGCACGCCCTACAATTATGATGTCAACATCGCTCACGCTTCATAGCAGAATGCGTATCTAGCGCTAACAAGGGCGTTTGGGGGATTGACGAAGGCCCAACAAAACTGGCAGGGCGCTTCTTCCTAACGGGCGGGTATAGCTCAATGGTAGAGCACTAGCCTTCCAAGCTTGTGATGCGGGTTCGATCCCCGCTACCCGCTCCACAGCTATCATGCATCGCGCACCGAGGCGGCTGGCCGCTACAAGCGCCATATGATGGCCGTGTGGCCGGCTTCCTCATAAAGCCAACCACCGATCGTCTAAATGAAATGCTGATGCTCTCGATCAGCGCGATCGATGTCATGCAAGAATCAATCGCAAGCGATCCGATCTTGCTCCGATCGTACGCAGGACGGCATGAGCAGGCCGATAGCGATCCTCACGGGACTGGGAGGAGGAAGCCACCGAAACCCTCAGCCAAACTATGGAGGTGATCAATGCCAAGGAAGCTTTCTTCCAAGACCTTTTCTGTGCGTAACGCGCCCGCGTCCAGGGGATACTGACGACCTCGGCACGAAGGGGGAGAATGCGAGATGGTGAAGAGAAGACGCGCACGACGCCATATGGAGGTCTTGTGTACGAAATTTTACTCGCCTCGAGCCACCCTGCTCGCGGCAAACTGCGGGTCATGAAGAACCGCCCCTGTTAAGAATTGCAGTTCGGCAGTGCTTGGCAGGCGGCCGGCATCTCGCGATGCCACGAACCAGCTGGCGCCAGGATGATACCAAGGGATCGCTTTGCCAGTAAGCCCTGCGACAGAGAGGAACGCGTGAACCTCGTCTTCCGTGTATCGCACCGATCCTGGATATACCCATTCCTCCGACTCGGCATGAACATGCGGCTCCGCGGCGTTCCAATAGGAAAATAACGCCAGCCCATCTTCTTGCAGGACATCGGCAAAGCTGGTCATCAACCGCTGGAATAGCGCTGGTCCGCAATGGGTGACGATCGACTGCGCCATGATGAAGTCGAACTTGCAACCGAACACTGTGCAATCGAAAGAAGCATCGCTGGAGAAGATCGGCTGCTTCAGATCAATCGCGTCCTGCCCTAACTCGTTCCGAACAGCGTCATCGATCAGCCACGTATTTGGTTCAATGGCGTGATAGCGTCCCGGCCGAAGGTAAGGGATCAGCAGCCTTCCCAGGCGAAGCGAACCAGCGCCGAAGTCCAGCACATGATGATGCTCGCGCAGACCGCACTGGAACATAAGGCTGAATTGCGTTGCGCTCATGAAATCGAACCGGTTGGGCGGGCCGACATAAGCGCGATAATGGTTACGTCCGGCGTCGAGGGCCTTGGCCTCGTCGATGGTAAGGGACCGCTTATCCTCCCCCACAATGGCAGGTGAATTCTCTAAGCGCTCGAACGCCACGATCCTCTGCGCGCGGGGGTGATTCCAATTTCCAATATAGCGCAAACGCCAAGGAAGGCCACGAATAGCAAACGACAGGTCTCTTACAGAATAGTGATAAGGGTCCTGCACATCATAGCTGATCTTACCGCCGGGTTCGTGGCGACGAGGCTCGTCGGACGGCGCCCCTTCTGGAAGCTCAAAAAAGGTGGCGTAGAAGACGCCGCCTGCCTTCATTTTCGGGAACGTCCGAGTAAGGCACTGCCGGATTCGGTTGAGCGTTAGGTGGGTGAAAACCGACTGAGCAATGGCATAATCGAAGGTGCCATCCGGCCAGGGCAGTTCAAAGGTATCGGTGCACGTCAGGTTTTCACGCGGCATTTTGTCCTGAATGCCCGCTTCTGCCAACTCGATCTCATAACCAGCATCCAAGAACGCCCGGTTCATATCTGAACCGTAGTAGTTCCCCGGCTCCAGATAATCGATGAAGTGAACTCCACCGCGAAGAGAGCCGCACCCGATGTCAATCAGTTTATGTTCAGGCTTCAGCCCCTCTGATTTTAGGAAGTCGAACTGAAGAGCGCCAATGGCATCCCATTGATCCCCGATCAGCTGCCGGTGTAGGCCGGCATTGACTCCCTCGCGATTTCGGTTGAGATCGAAGTATGAGCTTTCCAAGCCAATGCCCCCTAGTCGTTCGAAGTGTGGCTATATCACTATGGCTTTTGCGGACAAGGCGGCTCGTCAGAATAGGTGCCACAGGGTCGGCGTTTGGACGGCTTCAATGGGTCATCAAGGCGAGGTTTGAGCCTGCTTTAGAGGGTTAAGATTGCTTCAGAACGGCCGCGGAGCAGTCGCAGGGATCCGCGCCGCCACATGAAGTCCGAGAAGGAGGCGGCAGGGCCGGACCAGAAATCCAGAAGAGGGTGCGTTGGTCTGGCTTGTAAACTAGCTGTTTTGCTCATTTAGATCGGCATCCGTCCGCAGATGCAGCTGGCCAACGATCATCTCGTTACGACGTTGAACCATTCATTGCATTTTATCAGATTATTCACGCAAGATGCTTGAATATAGATCGCTGAGCCGCTCTTTATAACGCGCGTCGGAGAACATTTGAGATTGCTGTTTTCCTGCCGAGATTAGACGATCGCGGAGGGAGATGTTGCTGTCCAAACCCTCGATTGCGGCTGCTATCTCAGCCACATCATAAGGGTCGACGAGCAATCCCGCATTGCCCACGACCTCGGGCAGAGAGCCCGTATTCGAGGCAATCACCGGCGTTCCGAGCTGAATTGCCTCGAGCGCGGGAAGGCCAAATCCTTCGAAAAGCGATGGCATCAAGACAGCTTTGGCACAGCGGATGAGACGAAACAGCAAGGCTCGCGGCATGTAATCGAGTTGAATGATTCGCTCGCTTGAGATCGCGCGTCCATGGATTGTAATGCCGGATCCTCCGTTTGCCACGTCTGTCATGCCCCAGTTTCTAGCACTGACAATGACGAGAGGAGACTTGGCGCCGCTAGAAAGATAAGCTTCAATGATACGCGCGATATTTTTCTTGGGATCGAGCGCTCCAAAGAAGAGAAAATAATCGCCTCTCCTTAGAGAATACATCTGCTCAATAATGTTAGAATCTACAGTGGGGTCGCTTGTTAACACATCTGTGGGCACCGGACTGCTTTGATATGTGTTGAATATACGTCCTCTGGCTACTGGAAATCTACTAACAATGTCGTCCAGGCTTGTCTGCGATACTGTGCAAATTCCTGCACCGCTATTCACACAATTCTTTACCAGGCTGTAATAAAACTCCTTATCGTCGAGCGTTAGATAAGGCATCTTCAATGGAACTATGTCATGAAGGGTATATATATTTTTGGAACCCATCAAATGTACTGGGATCGGATAAGTCCAGTGCATTACATCCGGCGGTTGAGGCAATTCGATTTTGAGAAAGGTTTTAAAATACCGAAAGTGCCAGTTTGCGGCTTCGAACAGGGAGGCCGATGACCAGATGCGGTCGAAGCTGGGAATTCGGTCTGATAGACCCTCTTTTAAAACCTGGTCGGTGACGGGGACTTCCAATAACCGCTGCCGCATGAAAGCGCGAAGTTTTTCCTTTCTCACCCGTTTGCGCGCCAGCTTTCGTGTTTCCGTTCTTTCGCGGCCTACAAGATCGTAAAGCATGGTTTCGCGCATCTCCGGCGTCTCGCCGACGTCCAGTCCGAATATACCTTCGACCTGATGGCCCATCTCTTTGAGCATGCGAGCCAGGGTGAAACCGTATGTGGCAACTCCAGTGCCCTTCGGCATTGCGAAATTGTAGCCATCAACAGCAATACGCAACCGTCTCGAATCCCAAATGTGTTCAGGCATGTTCAATCATCGATCTTGAAAAAAGCTCTCCATAGAGCTCAGAAAGGTTTTTTGTAAATTTTTCGCTCGAAAACGCGGTAGCCCGCAATCTGCCCCACCGCTCCAAGGATCCTACGAGGTCATCATCGTTTGCAATCCTATTGAGACCGTCGGTGATGCTGCTTTCGTCGCGAGCGTCTACCAGAAGCGCCGCACCTCCGGCGACTTCGGCAAGTGGACCCTCATTCGAAGTGAGTACGGCTGTTCCGAGGGCCATGGCCTCTACTACGGGTAGGCCGAAGCCCTCCGCGAGGGACGGGAAAACCAGGGCTCGCGCTTGAGCGATCAACGCTGAGAGCCGCTCCGCGGGCTGGTAGGGCAAATTCCATATGCCTGCTGCAGGATCGGCATGATTAGCATGAGGTCCTATAAGCAGTAATGGGAGGGATCTACCCGACCGTTTGTAGGCGGTGACCAGCTTAGCGATATTTTTCCGAGGCTCAGATGATCCTGCGAATATATAATATTTCTTCGGTTCAAGCGGAGGTGGTAAAGAAAAATATTCCGATGGGGTCGACTCAACTGCTATACTACAATTGCTCACTAAACCTGGGTTGCATCGGATGGTGTCGATAATGCTTTGTCGTGCCGAACATGTAACCGTTACAATATGGCTCGCTTTACTCAATATTTCTTTCAGTAGAACGCGGTGATGTTCGCCTTGCATGGGAGTTAGGTTAGGGTAAATAAGAGGTATAACATCATGGATCGTGTAGATGTTGATCCAGCCGGCGATCCGGATTGGTAGGGGCAAGCTCCAGTGGATCAGTCCATGAGAGTGAGGAGCGTGGACAGTTAGCATCTTCCCCGTTTGGCGAAACCGCACGTAGGCTAAGCGAAAAATGTCAGGCGCATGCAGGATTGCTCCTCGGTCCTGGCCTGCTTTGAGGTCCGCGCGTACTGAGGAGGTCGTGAACGCTCTAAGCCAGCGGATGGCGCGCTCCTTGCCGCTGACCGGCGGAGTGCCTTGATCACAGCTGTCGTCTTTCAGAAGCAAAGGGCATGGGGTCAATTTTTGCTGCGCCATCCGCAAGGCTGCTGCATATGTAGCGATGCCTGATCCTGGTTGAGCGATAATGCGCCCATCCATGGCGATAATCCTGTTGTCTAGATCCTGCATTGCGCCCTATTGGCATGGATATGGATCGTCAGAACAGCCAAATTGAACGTGGGCCGGATGGTGCGGAGCGAGCTGGGGACCAGAGGATCGTTTTTCAGAACGTCTCCAAGGTCTATCGCCGCCATCATTTTACCCGGACGGTGTTCACCGATTTGAACTTTGAAATCAACCAAGGGGATAGCATCGGCATCTGTGGAGCCAACGGGGTTGGCAAATCGACCCTTATGCGGCTGATTGGTGGCGTCGAGTATCCCACATCCGGTAAAATCCACAAGACGATGACAACATCGTGGCCGATCGGCTATGGTGCAAGCTTCGATCGCAACCTGACCGGCGCGGATAACGCCCGTTTCATTGCTCGAATTTATCAATATGATCCGCAGGCGGTGCTCGATTACGTTGAAGAATTCGCACAGTTAGGTGCCTATTTGCATCAGCCGGTTTCGACGTATTCGGCTGGCATGTCGGCTCGTCTAGCTTTTGGTTGTTCGCTTGCTATACGGTTTGATTGCTATCTCATCGATGAAGTGACGGCCGCAGGTGATGCTCGCTTTCGTCAGAAAAGTGAAGATGCGCTGCGAGAACGGCGAGAGTCCGGTACGCTGATCATGATCTCTCACGATCCGTACACGCTTCAGAGCTATTGCACGCGAGGCGCTGTCCTCTATGGAGGTAGTCTCACCTTCTATGACAGCGTCGAGGAAGCGTGCGAGGTCCACAACGCTCTGCAAATGAGAGTAGTGTAAATATCTGTAGTTCGGTTGAAAACGGCGGCCACCTTGCTCTAGGTGGGGCCAATAATCTGCTACGTTTGGGAGGCAACTCGTGCGAAAAGGTATCATTCTTGCGGGAGGATCTGGCACTAGGTTATATCCGCTGACGAAAAGCGTCTCCAAGCAGATGATGCCGGTCTATGATAAGCCCATGATCTACTATCCGCTGTCTACGTTGATGTTGGCGGGCATCCGGGAGATCATGGTGATCACGACTCCTGGCGACAGCATGGCTTTTCAAGGGCTGCTGGGCGATGGTAGAGAGCTGGGCCTTTCCCTTCAATATGCGGTTCAGCCCCGACCGGAAGGTCTGGCTCAAGCCTTTCATATAGCGGCAGATTTCGTCCGTGAGGCTCCCTCCGCGCTCATACTGGGCGATAATATTTTCTATGGTCATGGTCTGTCGGAACTGCTGCAGAATGCGGACGCTCGGCCTTCAGGAGCGACCGTCTTCGGCTATTATGTGAAGAACCCGCAGGATTATGGCGTCGTGTCTCTCGACGCCGAGGGGCGCGCGCAGAGCCTCATTGAAAAACCACTCCAACCTCAGTCCAACTATGCCGTCACTGGCTTGTACTTTTACGATGGCCAGGCGGTCGAGCGGGCGAGGGCGGTTGAGCCCTCAGCCCGTGGTGAACTGGAGATCACCGATCTCAATCGTCTGTATCTCGAAGCTGGGGAGCTATCGGTCGAATTGATGGGGCGCGGTTATTCGTGGCTCGACACCGGCACCCACGGATCGCTACTTGACGCTGCCCTCTATGTGCGGCTGATCGAGGAACGGCAGGGTCTGAAGATCTGCTGTCCCGAGGAAATCGCATGGAGGCAGGGCTTTATCGACGATGGGCAGCTTGAGGCTTTGGCTGCTCCCTTGCGGAAGAGTGGATATGGCGAATATCTGATGGGCCTTCTCGCGGGCAAGGGAGCAATTGGGTGAACATAGTCGAAACCGCCATACCTGACCTGCTTATAATAGAGCCCAAGGCCTTCGGCGATGATCGCGGCTTTTTCATGGAAAGTTGGAATGCCGATCGTTTCCGGGAAAAGGGTCTTGATCTGACCTTCGTGCAGGACAATCATAGCCGCTCGGCTAAAGGCGTGCTTCGAGGCCTACACTTTCAAAATCCCAACCCGCAAGGGAAACTGGTCCGCGTGACGGCCGGTCGCGTGTGGGACGTCGCGGTCGACCTGCGCCGCTCCTCGCGCCATTTCGGCAGGTGGGTTGGGGTGGAGTTATCCGCTGAGAACAAGCGGATGTTTTGGGTGCCGCCAGGTTTTGCCCACGGCTTTCTGACGCTGGAAGATGGCACGGACTTTCTTTACAAGTGCACCGGGCGCTACGATCCTTCTAACGAGCATTCGCTGCTGTGGAACGATCCGACCGTTGGCATCCGATGGCCGCTCGAGGGTCTCAAGCCGCAATTGTCAGGTAAGGACGTTGCGGGCAAGCCTCTCGCGGACATTGAGGCATTCGCATGAAAGCCATGATCGTCGGAGCCGGGGGGCAATTGGGCCGCGCTCTGGTAGCCGGTGCCCCTTCTGGGGTCACTTTAGTCGCGCTCGATCGCGCGGCCCTCGATGTCGGAAACGAGGTTGCGGTGAGAAGCCGCGCTGAAGCGGAGAGGCCCGATCTGATCTTCAATGCGGCCGCCTATACGGCGGTGGACAAGGCCGAGTTGGATGAAGGTGCAGCCGGTGCAATCAACACCCGGGCAGTGGGCCTCTTGGCTGAGGCGGCTCGGGACGTTGGTAGTCGTTTCATCCATGTGTCGACCGACTTCGTGTTCGATGGAAGGGCGGGTTCACCCTACTTGCCCGATGCGCTGACCAATCCGCTGAGCGTCTACGGGCGGACCAAACTGGAAGGGGAACGGCTCGCCGGCAGCACCGCGCTCATCGTTCGGACGGCGTGGGTCTACGCGCCACAGGGCGGCAATTTCGTCCGGACCATGCTCCGCCTGATGGCGGAGCGGCCTGAAGTGCGCGTCGTCGCCGATCAGATCGGGACGCCAACCTATGCGCCCGCTCTCGCATCGGCGCTATGGCGCTTGGCTCAGAAGGGTGTGGCTGGCATTCATCATTATACCGATGCAGGCGCTGCCAGCTGGTATGACTTCGCAGTGGCGATACAGGAGGAGGCTCTGGCTCTCGGCCTCCTCCAAACAACTGTGCCCGTCATCCCAATCGGGACTGAAGAATTCCCCACGCCTGCTCGCCGACCCAGCTACTCGGTGCTCGACAAGCGCTCAACTTACACGCATCTCGGCAAGCCGGCCCCACACTGGCGCGAAAATTTGCGTCTCATGCTCAAAGAGATCAAGGACAATGGCTAATCTTCTCGTTACGGGCGGCGCGGGCTTCATCGGCGCCAACTTCGTGCATTATTGGGGAGAGAACTCCCCCGATGACAGAATCATCGTGCTGGATGCCCTTACTTACGCTGGCAACGCAGCGAATCTCGATGGTCTGGATGACGTTGAACTGGTGGTTGGCGACATTTGCGACACCACGCTCGTAAGTAGGCTGCTGAGTGAGCACCATATCGACACCATCGTGCATTTTGCCGCTGAAAGTCATGTCGATCGATCGATCACTGGTCCCGATGCATTCGTCACGACCAACGTCATTGGGACGCACAGCCTGCTCAAGGCTGCAAAAAATGTGTGGCTTGACACGGGTACGGGTCGCCCTCATCGTTTCCATCATGTGTCTACCGATGAGGTTTACGGATCGCTGGGAACGAACGACCCGGCTTTCTCAGAGACCACCCCCTATGCGCCCAACTCTCCTTATTCTGCATCCAAGGCTGGATCGGATCACCTGGTGCGTGCCTATCACCATACATTCGGGCTGCAGACGACCACCAGCAACTGCTCGAACAATTACGGGCCTTTTCAGTTTCCCGAGAAACTAATTCCGCTCTTCACGCTCAATGCCCTCAACGGCCGTCATCTACCAATTTATGGTGATGGCATGAATGTGCGCGACTGGCTGCATGTCGAAGACCATTGCCGCGGCATCGAACTGATCCTGAAGCAGGGCAGGGTGGGTGAAACGTACAACATTGGCGGTGGTCAGGAATTGCCGAACCTAAGGGTCATCGAGGAAATCTGTCATGGAGTGGACGCAGCGTTCGCCCAAAATACCGATCTCATCCGACGATTTCCTAACGCCCCCGCCGCACAGGGGCGATCATCGAGCGATCTAAAAACATATGTAGAGGATCGGAAAGGGCATGACCGCCGCTACGCGATCGACGAGACCAAGATCCGCACCGAGCTTGGCTATGTTCCGGCGCGTGACTTCAAGCAGGGTTTCGCCGAAACGCTCGCCTGGTATCTGGCGCAGGAAAGCTGGTGGACACCGCTGCTGAACCGCGCCGCTTAAGCAGACAATCTCATCTCGTTCTGCGGAGGGCAAATGTTGGCAGCAATTCGCCGGCGTAGATCGATAGCCGCTGCCCGAGCAGGCGGTGCGGCTATGGAAAAGGGAGATTGGGCTGAGGCAAGCCGGTTGTTTGAGCATGCTCTCAGCCTCCGACCTGACCGGGTCGAATTGCAGGTTCAACACGGCCATGCATTGAAAGAAATGGGCCGCACGGACGAGGCACTTGCAAGCTATGCGTCCGCCTCTGGGAGCGACGACGGACTCTATCATCTGGGTCTTCTGCGGGTACAATCGGGCGATCGCTATGGTGGTGTGGAAGCATGGGCACGATTGCTGGAGCGAACCCCAGACCATGATGCGGCGCTGCTTGCGCTCACGCGCTACGGCCTGGCGCATCTTCTTCCGCGCACAACAATGAACCGGCTGCGGATGGAGCATAAGGATAGCCTTTTGCGCCACATTGGCGCGCTCTCTTCACTTGTGAAACGAGCACAAACCCTGCTCCAGGAAGACATCTCTCGCTATGATGAGATTCGACCCAACCTGATGTTGCCAGCGCCAGAGGTCGATACAAGCGCCCGGGCTCAGATCATAATCGATGCGGGTCAAAGCCAGCCGGCATTTGTTCGCGCCACACTCCTCAGCTTGATTGGGTGCACGCATTCAGCATGGACTGCGGTGGTCGTCGCGTCGTCCGAAATTTGCGATCATCCCGTGGCAAGCCTCGCCGACATCGACACCCGCATCGGCTTCGTTCTGCCGGGCGCGGAACTCGAGCCATCCCAAGGCGTAGCGCAACTTTATATCTCTGCTGGCACCACACTACATGCTGATGCGCTAACCTGGGTGATCGGACTGCTTTCCACGCAAGCGGCCGCTTGCATGACAGACTGGGACTATTGTGTAGCCAATTGGGACGAGCCGGTCCGGCATTTCGACCCGCAGTTCCATGGTGTCTTCGATCTTGACTGGCTGCTCACGACTGATTTCCCTCCGCCCTTGGTTGCCGTTCGGCCGGATTTGGCTGACCTGCGCCCACGCGGCCCGGAACAACGACGCGAGTTGCTGGCGAGTATCTCTATGTCAGCTGGAGATGTCGCGCACATCCCTATACCCCTTGCATCTGTGTCGCGCATTCCGGGCCGCGCGGAGGCCGCTCGCCAACTGGGCCAAGATGCTTTGATATGGTCCCTCCAGCCTGCGGGCTTTCCCCCCGTTGCAGGACCTGTCATTCATGGGAAACTGCAAATAGTGGACAGACCCGGCCGCACGCCCCTTACCTGCGGCGGCAAGGAAGGCAAGGAGGCGGTACGGGTGATCATCCCTACCCGTGATTGTGCCGACTTGCTTGAGCCGATGGTTGAGAGTCTGATCGCGCATGCTGACAAGACCGATCTTTTGCGGCTGACGATCGTCGATAATCGCAGTCAGGAGGAAGCAACCGCCCGGCTGCTGAGCCGCCTGGGACGCAAGGACGGGATCGATATCGTTTCCTTTGATCGGCCATTCAATTGGTCCGAGATTAACAATGCTGTGGCGGAGGGCACGAGCGAGGAACTGCTCGTGTTCGCTAATAATGATGTTGCGATGCTGACCCCACGCTGGGATCGCCATTTGCGGGCACAACTTGGTCGCTCAGATGTGGGTATTGTTGGTTCCCGCCTGCTCTATCCGGATGGATCGGTCCAGCATGCGGGCATGCTGATGGGACTGGCAGACGGCTCCCCCAGGCATGAGACGGGAAAAGACGCTGACGACATAACATCGCGACTAGATCGGGTGCGCGCGGTTCCAGCCGTAACAGGCGCGTTTATGGGGGTGAGGCGAGAGGTGTTTCAGCGTCTCGGCGGTTTTGACGCTGGTCAATTCGCCATCGCTTATAATGACGTCGATCTATGCCTTGCCGCGCGGGCAGTGGGGCTAAAGGTGCTCTATGACCCGGGTATCGAACTCATCCATTACGAGTCCCGGACCCGCGGTTTCAACGACAACCGGCTTAAGATCGCCTGGGATCAAGGTGAACTGCGTTCGCTGTACGAGAAATGGGGTGAGGCGCTTTTGCGAAACCCACATGTAAGTCCGTGGTGGACGCCTACCGCGCCTTTCATGAGCATCGAAGCTGGCAGAAGAGATCGAGTGCTGGATTGGATGACCTCCACCGCGATGGGCAGGCAAGGATGAGATGATCTTTCTAACTGTCCTCGACACGAGGAACTTGCATTTACTGGGTTGTTTCTCGAGCATCTTCACGGACAGGGTGGCGCCTGGCCCTACAGGCTTAGCCGATTAAGACTTGCACGAACCGCATGTCTAGGCAAAGCTGAGACCTATCAAGCACTTAATGGCGGATCGGTAATGACTGAATTAAGAAATCGAATCATTGATCTCGTGTGGCGCGGAAACGATCCCTTTCACGGCTTTCCCAAAAACATCTATCAAGTCGATACTCAAGGGTGGGGGTTTCAGCATCCCTACCTGAGTGAAGCGATCCGTGGCTCTTCCTTGCTTGTGGTAGAAGTTGGCGTCTGGAAGGGGGCCTCGACAATAGCCATGGCCAGCAAAATGCGTGACCTGGGCATTGACGGTGCAATCATATGCGTGGACACTTGGCTCGGAGCTGCCGATCACTGGACACAAAATGAATGGTTTGAGCATTTGGGATGGGACAACGGTTGGCCCAATCTGCACAAAAAATTCATGGCCAACATCATCGATGCAGGCCTGCAGGAATATGTAGTTCCGCTCCCCGTCGACTCGATCAACGCTGCCGAGGTGCTGAAACATTATGAAGTGCAGGCTGATGTGATCCATATCGATGCGGGGCATGAATATCGATCGGTTATCTCCGATCTTCATGCTTGGTGGCCGATCCTCAAGGATGGCGGCCTTTATATTGGCGATGATTACTATGACAACGGGGTCGATTGGCCCGGCGTCCAAAAGGCACATGATGAGTTTTTCAAGGAATTGAGCCTGTTTCCCTTTGAGCATGGGAGTGGCAAGTGCCGCCTCCGCAAAACGGGCTGAGGAGCGGCTTTCAACGCGGAGCAAGTGAGGTGCGTCGATGAGCGAGGATAGGGAGCTCGATCCCCAGGAATGGGAGAAGCTCAAAGACGCCGAAGAGCGCCACGCGGACTCGGCGGAGTCCAATCGGCTCGGCTTGGATGAAGAAGGGCGCAACAATCTCGTTTTCATGGTGGTGACGCTTATCGGTCTCCTTGTCGCGGGCCTGCTGCTGGGCATCTACTGGTAAGACCGTTTTCCCGATGGGGCAGAAGCGCGGACCAGGCGCATGTTCGAGGATTTTTTGCTCGACCTCCGCTTGCCCACGAAGCTCTACTTTGGCACAGGGGCGCGAAGCTTCAACGCTTGGTGCAGGGCTGGATCGGATCATATGAATCCTTGTATTTTTTCACGGCGTTCGGCTTGGGCGCGGTCAGCAAGCCTGGCATTCCCATTGATGTTTGCGGCGCTGGGGGGGTGTGCGACACTGCCTTCCAACGGGCCTACCGCGGGTCAAATCCAGCAGTCAGTCAAGAAGGCTAAGGGCGGACTGAACCTCGCACTCGTGGATTTGTCGCCAGTCGCAGTGACGGCTCTTGCTGCAGAGCAGGCGGGCGGCAGTGCTGATCTGGCATCTCTGATCAGGCCGGGTGGGATGGATTCGCCGGAACTAATCCGGCCTGGCGATACGCTGTCGGTGGCGATCTACGAAGTGGGCGTTTCCCTATTTTCGGCTCAAACCGCAGCGGGCGGGGAATTGTCCAATCAGGTGACCAATCCAGTCGCCAACGCCCAGCGGATGAGTGGTGTTCAAGTTGATGAGTCGGGTGGGATTCAGCTGCCCTATATCGGCTATTTGATTGTAGCCGGTTTGAGCCCCCGGACGGTGGAATCCTTGATCGAACAGCGCTTGCAAGGCATGTCGCAAAGCCCGCGGGCGATCGTGTCGATTAGCGATAGTCTGGCAAATACCGTCTACCTTTCGGGAGCCGTTGCGCGTCCAGGCCGATACAGGCTCACTATAGCGAGGGAGAAGTTGCGGGATTATCTGGCAATCGCGGGAGGGGTGCAAGGTGATCCAGAGGACGTGGCGGTGCGTTTCTTGAGAGACGGAAAGTCCGTCGAAATGCGGTTGAGCGACGTCGGCATCAATTCGCCGAATGATGTTGTGCTGGTGCCCGGTGATCAGATCGAAATACTGAAGCGTCCCCGAACCTACACAGTTTTCGGGGCGTCGGACCGCGTGGCGCAAGTTCCTTTCGGCGCCCCCGAGCTTTCGCTCTCTGAAGCGATCGCGCGCGCGGGCGGGCCCTCGGACGCGCGGGCGAATGCGCGCGGCGTGTTCCTGTTTCGGATGGAGCAGGCAGAGGGGCAAGGTACCCGTCCAGTCATATACCGTTTGAACATGATGGACGCAGGTCAGTATTTTCTCGCCCAACAGGTCAGGATGCGCGACAAGGATATCATTTACTTCTCCAATTCCGCGTCTGGCCCCCCGACCAAGTTGATAGGCATCATCAATCAGCTGTTTGGCCCGTTCGTTACAGCGCGCGCGCTTACCCAGTAGCTTGACCTTGCTGCGCGACGACACTGGATTTGGGACTGCAGGTTAATGGCTATTCTTCCATCTTGGTTTGGTCGTGATCGCCGACGGAAGCGTGATCGGCCTGCTCCAATTTCCATGTCGTTATTTGACGTACGAGCTTTGGTCCCGTCGGCGCGCGAGCGGAACCAAGACCGAATTCGTGCCCATTGCCAAGCGGTGAGTGTCGGGCCTGCGCATACCTTGGCGCGTGTTCTGGGCTGCTATAAAATGTACCTTGATCCCCACGATTTTGGCCTTTCGCCTCATCTGATGCTTGACGGCTACTGGGAAATGCCAACGACTGAAGCTTTAGTCCAATGTGTGCGGCCGGGCATGATCGTGGCTGATGTCGGCGCGAATGTGGGGTATTTTACCCTTTTGATGGCCGACCTCGTAGGTCCCTCGGGGAGAGTGTTAGCGTTTGAGCCCAACCCCGCCATGGCTGAGCGCATCCGTCGCAGTGCCTATCTGAATGGGTTCACGGATCGGATCGAGATCTTTCCCGTGGCTCTCCACGATTCAAATTGCCCAGTCCAATTCCTCATGCCGAGTGATGAACCGAAAAACGCCTATATCTCCCCTTATGAAGGCGTGGAACTGACCGGCGGGGTAGTCCTTGATGCAGAGCGGCTTGACAGTCGGCCGGAATGGCACGGAATTGAACTACTTAAAATTGACGCGGAAGGCTCCGAAGAGCGGATCTGGGCCGGTGCCTCGGGTCTGCGGCATGCGGACCGACTGCATACCATCATCCTCGAGTTTCAGCCGGGCCGCTACGTCGATCCGCAGGCTTTCGTGGAGAATATTTGCAGTTGGGGATTTGGCCTCGAATGGATCGCTCCGGCCTCAGGTATCGAGGTCACGACAATCGAATCTGTGCTCGCTCGAAAGTCCGACGAGGACGTGATGCTTGTTTTCCGGCGCTAGGACACGAGATTTATGGAAGAGATCTCGATTAAGCGGATTATCGAGCCGTTTGTATATTTCCCCAATCATGCCAGTGCGATCCCCGGCCTGGGGGGGGCTCATCGCAGTCCCGACCCCAATTATTGCTTCCACACCCATTATTTCGGTTATCTTCCCGGCGAAGTTCGTATTCACATTACCATCCGCAAAGCCCGTGCAACAACGGGTGAGCTTTCGATCCGCATACACGGCTATCGACCTGATAATCAGCAACTCGGCATAAAATTGATGGCGGCAGAGCGCGTATTGCTGGACGGATTGGTGGGAGAGGATCACACGGTTGTCATCCGCTTTGCCTCCATTCCCGGCGTGCATTATGCGGCTTATGGGTACTTTTCTGTTCCTTCCGATCTTAGGGCAGAGGGCATCGATATGATCGCCGAGGAGCGGGGCGGCGACGACGTCGAAAATTACCAAGAGGCCCACGCGCCTCCCACGATGTTGACTACGTCAGAGCTGACCGGCGTCAATGCGCTCGTGACGAAAAACGCGGCCCAATTGCGCTTCCCCAATTCTCAGGCCTGCACCTTGGGTCAGATCCAATCGGCCGAGTTTGGCGAATTGTGGCCGCAGATTGGGACCCACGATGATCCGGTTGAGCGGTGGCGGCAGTTATACCTACTGCAGGTTCTCGAGGTATTTGGGTATCTCCAGGCTGGGGGCCGTGCCCTCGTGATAGGACCGATTGCTGAGCCGGTCCTAAGGATTTTGGCGGGCAGGGGCTGCCAGTTGCTTCAAATCATTCCCGATGATGGAGAGGGCGACACCCAACTGCCGTCCTCATTAGGACATTTTGACATGGTCATTTGCTTGAATGCGATGGCCGCCTCGGCAGCTTGGCCCACATTGACAAGCTTCGTCGACCATGCGACCCGGCGCTTGTTGAGCGGTGGCTTGGCCGTTTTGATGCTGGACTATCGTTCCGCCCCCAGTTCGAGAGACGAGGGAGCTGACGGACTTTCCAGGCCCGACATAGAGCGATTGGCGTTGCGCCTTATCAGCCATGGTTTCGACATAGCGCAACTCAACTTTCCCTCTGGGCGACAAGCCGATGCTGCTGTTAGGGCAACAGTGCCGTTCGGCCTTGTGGTTCGGCGTTAGCGATCTATCAGGTGGTTTGAGCAAGATCCCGATCGGGTTAGGTAGAAGGCGAAACTGAGTGCCCAAAGTGCTTTCGAAACTGAGCCGTTTTACACTGAGCAGCCGTCAAAGGCAGATGGCGGCAACAACGCGCAAAGCTGGTGACGAGGCGAGAGAGGGTAGGCAATGGCGCCGGGCGGCGGAGGCGTATGCCGCTTATCTCAAAATCCGCCCCGATGATTTCGGCATCTGGGTGCAGCTTGGGCATATGCGTAAGGAAGCAGGCGAGTTTGATCTTGCAAACAGCGCTTATGAGAGGGCGCTGCGCTTGAAGCCCAACGATGATGACCTGCTTTTGAGCCTCGGCCATCTACGTAAATTGCAGAATAAAACGGAGGAGGCAGCTGCTTTTTACGTCAAGGCGGCTCGCGACGGTGCAAACGCTCATGCCTTGAAGGAACTGCGGTCAGCTTGGTTCCCTGAATCGCTCCGATCGAGCGCGATCAGCCAACTGAACGCTCAGGACTCTAAGGCCGAGGCGATCGTTGGCCGCGCGCTTGACGGAATTTCGCTGATCTCGGCGCTGGGCTTTGTCCCAGGGGCAAGCCGTGGGAAACTGCGGATGACCGGCTATGATCCCCAGATATTGCTGCGGCTCCCGCCTAAAATCGCATCCGCTCCTGTGCTCGCGCTGCAAATTACCTTTGATCGAGACTCATTGCTCACCGATCAAGGCACACTGTTTCTTGACGTCGGTGATGGGTTCAACAGTCAGGATTACATTCTTCTGGACTATCCCGACGAACCACGTTGCACAGTCGAGCTGCTGATTGCTGCTCCCCAAGCGATCCGCGCTATACGTTGGGACCCGGCTGAAGGGGAAGCGAGTTCGTTCGAGCTTCACCATATCCGATGCCATGCCATCCGCTCTATCGACGAGCTAATTGCGAAGATTGATGATGGTCGAAGGGCAGAGGAGGAAGACCGCGCCCGCAGTTCAAGTGTGCCGAGCATTGACCAGATCCGTGACGGCCTCCTTCCCTTCTTTCAGAAGGGGAGGCTAACGAACAGCGATAGGCAAATTATGCAGCCATTCCTGCCGCCTTGGAAGGAAAGAGGGCACGGCTATGCGCATTGGCTGCACTTATATGGTAATCCGACAGACCGGGATTTCCAGCGCATGGACGAGCTGATCACCGCCATGAACTGGCGTCCCCGCTTTTCATTCGTGATGCCCGTTTACAATACACCCCCGCAGTTGTTGACCGAGGTTATGGAGGCAATGCTCGCGCAGAATTATCCGGACTTCGAGATATGCATTGCTGATGACTGTAGCACCGACCCTCGCATCCAAGAAATTTTGCAGACATATGCGGAGCTGGATAAGCGCGTAAAGATCATTAAGCGCAACATAAATGGCCACATTTCTCTTTGTTCTAATAGCGCAGCAAAGCTGGCAACGGGAGATTATATCGTTTTGGTCGATCATGACGACCTAGTCCCGCCATACGCCTTATTCGTCCTTGCTACCTATTTAAATCGCTTTCCCGATGCGCGGATTGTCTTCAGTGACGAGGACAAAATCAGCATGTCGGGGGACAGGTTCGATCCTTATTTCAAAAGCTGTTACAATCAGTTCCTAATGTATGGCCATAATATGGTCAGCCATCTTGGTGTTTATCATCGTCCTTTGTTTGAGGCCGTCGGAGGCTTCCGCAAGGGCCTCGAGGGAAGCCAGGATTATGATCTTTTCCTGCGTTGCTCCGAACGGATCGACCCCCACCAGATCATTCACATCCCGCACGTCCTTTATCATTGGCGTCAGGTTCCGGGATCGACAGCCATCTCCGCTGACCAGAAGGATTACGCGATCATGGCGGCACGATCCGCGATCGGGGGTCATCTGGAGCGGCTAGGTCGGCCCCTTGCATCAATTGAAGGCCATGCGCCCGGCAACAGCGCCATTGCTGTGCCGCGCGAGTTGGACACGAGCGTCAGCATCATCATCCCCACGCGGAACGGGGTCGACTTGCTGGATGATTGTCTGGCGTCGATTGCGCGGCATAACCCGGAAAACATCGAAATCCTCATAGTTGATAATGATTCCGATGAAAAAGATACGCTGAGTTACCTGGCGGGGGTTGCCAACCGATACGCGACGCTCAACATCCAGGTCATAGCCGCGCCGGGTCCTTTCAATTTTTCGGCAATCAACAACCTGGCAGCGGCCAGAGCCACGGGCGAAATTCTTTGTTTTCTCAACAATGACACTGAAGTGATGGCGCCAGCCTGGCTGGACCGGGCCCGGGGGCTGCTTGCGATTGGCGATGTTGGCATCGTCGGCGCGAGGTTACTCTATCCGGACCAAAGCATCCAGCATTTCGGGCTGGTCACGGGCATGTATGATCATCATGTTGCCGGCGGCGTGCACCTGTTCGAGAATTCACACGGCTATGGATATTTCAGCAAGCATCGGATGATCAGCGAGTTCACGGCGGTGACCGCAGCCTGCCTGTTCGTGCGACGTCAGGATTTTGAAGCCATCGGCGGCTTTGAGCCGCAGCTTGCCGTCGGCTATAATGACGTTGATCTATGCCTGAAAATGCGCGCGCTCGGGCGGCGGGTGCTGTGCGATCCCGCGATCCAGTTAGTGCACAAGGAGTCAAAAAGCCGGGGAGGTGACATATCGCCCGAAAAGTCGGCGCGGTTGGACGGCGAAGCACTGTGGATGACCGGGCGATGGGGGGACAGACTGGCTGAAGACCCCTATTATTCTCCCAACTTGTCCATATACCGTCCAGATTTCGCACTGGCCTATCCCCCTCGGCAGCCTTGGCCTTGGGACTCGGAGGATGACAAGCCAAGTGTTGCCTCTGGTGCGATCGTTCGTGCGCCGCGATTTGTCTCCCCCGGAAACAAAGGGGACCAAGGATATCTGGCCATCTGCGCTATATTGAAGAACGAAGCGATCAATATCCTGGAGTGGATCGCTTATCACCGCGCGATTGGAGTGGAGAAATTCTATCTCTACGACAATAACAGCACTGATCACGTGCAGTATCTGCTTGCAAGCCTAATTCGAGAGGGGATTGTTGACCTTATACCCTGGCCGATAAATCCGGGGCAAGTAGAGGCGTATGATGATTTTGCTGACCGGCATCGACATGGTTGGACTTGGGCTGCGTTCATAGATCTCGATGAGTTTGTAAATCCCTTCGGGCGCGAGTCGCTGGTCGAATGGTTGGAAGGGTTTACCGATGCATCGGCGATTGCCATCCAGTGGGTCAATTTTGGCCCCAATGGACATGACGTCCCGCCATCGGGTCTCCTGATTGAAAGCTATACCACCAGATTGTGCGACGATCACGTGATGCATGGCCATGTTAAAACGATCGTTCGGATGGCTGACTATCATCGCGCCCAGGGCCCGCATAGCTTCCATGTGCACGGAAGGGTCGTTGATGAATATGGTGAGGAAATCGACCAGTCGACCAATTACGGGCTGATGCAACCCAAACCTCATCGCGCGATATGTATAAATCATTACTATACGCGCTCGCGCCAGGAGTGGCAGAACAAAATAGACAGGGGTCTGGCTGATCATGCCTCAACCAGTCAGACGGTCCGCAATCCGGCATGGATCGATATTTACGAACGCGACGCAACCATATCAGACGATCGCATCACGAAGTTCGCCGAGGCAACGCGTAAGGTGATGTCTGAGCTTAACTTGCCGATGGGGCCGCAATATTCGGAATCTCGGAAATGAGCGGTACGATGTTGGAGGACAGCGGCAGCCGCAGTAAGCCATCGGCATTTTCGACTCAGCGTGCCGTCATAAGTGCATTGATGTTACGTGAGCTCCATTCGCGCTTCGGGCGCGATAATATCGGCTACCTCTGGCTCATCGGAGAACCGATGATGCTCGCGACTGTGATCAGCACGATTCATTATTTTACTAGCCATGCGCACAAGGGCATGCAGCCTTACCCTTTCACATTGATAGGTTACTGTCTGTTCATCATCTTTCGCGGTATTTTCAACCGTGCCGAGGGAGCAGTCGAAGGATCAAGTTCGCTAATGTATCACAAGATGGTGAAGCCATTGGACGTGATGATCGTGAAAACGATCATTGAGTCGTTAGGCTGCGTTGCGTCACTAATCGTTCTGATGGCGATCGGCATCGTCTTGGGTATAGCTGAGTTTCCGGTGCGGCCCCTATATCTAATGACGGGTGCCTTCATGATCACCTGGTGGTCATTCGCGCTGTCCCTGATTGTTGCCAGCGTGACATATGGGAGTCATACACTTGGGCGTTTCGTGCATCCGATCTCCTATTTTGCTGTTCCATTAAGTGGAGCATTTTGGACGATGTCGTTGATTCCAGGGAATTTTCGATCAGCAATGGAGTGGAATCCAATGGTCGGCATGTTCGAGACGGCACGTTATGGCCAGTTCGAATGGGCGGATGACAAATATATGCATCTTGGCTATCAGGTGACGGTTTGTGCATGTCTTACATTAGTAGGATTGGTGTTTATCCGTAAGCTGCAGCGGCGCATCCACGCGTAAATTTTTGTCGGTACCTAATATTGGATTTTCAACATGTTCATGGACGGGATCATAAAGCCGGCAGAGCAAGCCAAGTTCGAAGAGAGGCAGAAATCTAATGTGCTGCTTCGCCGACTGTATGCGTTCCGCTATTTCCTACTGCTAGTCGTGCTCCCGACGGCCATTGTGGCCACCTATTATTACCTCATCGCGTCCGATCAATATGAATCTAGCGCAGATTTCGTGGTCCGGCGAGGCGATAGCCCTACGCGAAGTTCAGGTGGGGCGGGGGCGCTGCTGGGCTTCAGTGTCGGTGGGACAGCGGCGCAGACGGACGCCCTGATTATTCAGGATTATCTCCTCAGTCACGATGCCGTAGCGCGACTGCGTCGCGAGGACCGCCTCGTGGAGCGTTTTCAGCGACCTCACGTCGACTTCTTGAGCGCGCTGTGGGGGGCAAACCCCGCGCCGGAAACCCTGTTGAAATACTATCGCAAGCATGTGGATGTCGAGCAGAACGTAGAGGACGGCATCACCGATGTGCGAGTACGGGCCTTCACGCCGGCAGACGCTCACGTAATCGCCGAAAAGTTGCTTCAGATGGGGGAGCAGCGGGTAAACCAGATTAATGAACGTACGATGAAGGGGCAATTGACGGCCGCTAAAAGCCAACTCGCTTCTGCAGAGCGGGATCTGGCAGCCGTTCAAGGGAAGATCACAGCCTTCCGCCGGGTCAAAGGCGATATAGACCCCGCCGGCACGGGAAAGGCACAGATCGGTTTGGTTGCCGACCTGACGGCCAACCTTGCAGCGGCCAAGGCGAGGCTGAATGCTCTTCAAGGCTTCATCAGTAGGTCAAGTCCGCAGTATCGCGCGATCGAAGCTCAGGTTAGAGCCCTGGATGCCCAGGTCGCATCCCAAAACGCCAGACTCGCCTCAGGTGGCAATAATATCGCGACAGGATTGGGCAAGTATGAAGATCTGCTCATAAGGCAGGAATTTGCTGGAAAGAGATATGCGGCGGCGGCTGCAAGCTATGAAGATGCGCGTGCGCAGGCGCTGAAACAGCAACTTTATCTTGTGCGTGTGGTTGACCCCAATATTCCAGTGAAGTCGCAATTTCCTGCGCGCGGACGTGTCGTGATAACGGTATTCTTCTCTCTTCTCCTTGCCTACGGTATTGGATGGATGTTGCTCGCTGGAGTGAAGGAACATAGCCTGTAGCCTAGTTGCGAGCGCGCTTTCCGAAATGTGATGAATTTTGGATGCGATCCGGCGCAAAGGAGTCGGGCTGATATGAAGGAGCAGGTTCAGCGAAGCACAGAGCTTCGGCCTCTCCAAGCGAAGGAAATGCACCTGGGGACGGGGCGGAAGTAAGCCGGCGGCATAGCATCACTCAGAGGCCGTCTGCACGGGAAAGTTGAACTTTGAGTGGCATAGTAGCTACTCCGAAGCCAACCGGTGCGGCCCTGGGTGACAAGATGTGCGTCAGGAGAGTTGAGGGTTGAGGGGCATGGGCAATGTCATTGGTCGGCGAGAACCGCATGGGGAAATCTCCCTAGCAGGTGGAGAATTTCACATCTTTGCGGCAGCGGCGCCGTGTGGTAGCGGCGCCGCCGCTTTGGTTTCTGTCTCGGCTGTCGTTCGCGTCTCAAAGGCCCGGGATAATCCGATAGCCTGTGAGAGCAAGTCGATGGTCTGCAAGACGAGCGCCGCAGAGCCAAATACAGCCTCCAGATCCGCCCTCAAGCCTTTGAACCTGTTCATGTCGACGATCCGGGGCGCCGTCGATAGAGATGAAGTCTCATCGTACTCGGCCGCTTTAGGAGACCTGTACGCGGGTGGGCGTAGATAGAGGCGTTAATAGCTGATTCTATGGGCTTTCCAAGAAGGAGAGCAGCGGATGGGGCATCGTTCGATTGGTCAGGAGCGGTTTGGTTTTGTCGGACGCGAGCGGACGACTTCGTCGCTCGACGCGCTTGCCTCCCTGATCGATTGGAACACGATCGCGGTGCTCCTTGATCCGCTCTACCCGGCCGCCAAGGGCGAACCTGCCTGGCCGCCACTGGCGATGTTCAAGGCGCTGCTGCTGTCGATCTGGTACGATCTGTCCGATGTAAAGCTGGCCGAGGCGCTCGATGATCGAGCCTCCTTTCGCCGGTTCTGCGGGTTTGCCGCGAATGAAGCGACACCTGAACGTACCGCCTTCGTCAGGTTTCGCAGGCTGCTGGTTGCCGATAAGCTGGACCGAACGCTGTTTGAAGCCGTGACCATGCAGCTCAGATCAAGGGCGGTAACGGTCAAGACAGGGACACTGGTCGATGCCACCGTCATTGCTTCGGCAACTGAGGATGATGATGTGAGGCGCGCTGGGTCAAGCATAAGGGAAAGCGGGCTGTTCACGGCTTCAAGGCTCATGTCGGCGCCGATGCTGATACGGCGCTAGTCGAGGAAGTGTCGATCACGTCGGCGGAATATCAATGATGGGAAGCAGGTCCCGATGCGCTGCCCGAGAACCCTGGCGAGGTGTTTGCCGACAGCGCGTACCGCGGCAATCATTTTCGCGATGCCGTGCGGGCAAAGGGCGGCATTCCTCGGATCGTCGCCACCGGGATGTGGGGCCGCGATGAAGCCGAAACGCTGCGCAAGCTGCATGAATGGAATCAGCCGATCCACCGCGTGCGCGGTCGGATCGAGAAGATCTTTGGGACATGGACACGATGTTACGGCCTGCGCCGAATGCGATGGCGAGGTCTCGCCAAAGCCGCCGTCCAAGTCCACCTCACCGCCATCGCCTACAACCTCAAGCGCACAATGAATATTCTCTCCGTTCCAGCACGATATGCCTCCGCCTGCAACGATAGGCCGGATCCAACACCCGTCGAATATTCAAGCGATTTTAGAGTGCTACGCCCACCCGCGCACAGGTCTCCTAATAAGAGCCCCATAGGATGAGCGGCTGAAGTTGAATCAGCCGGCGAAACTTTCCCGATCGCGAAAATTCGGTAGCATGAAGACGTCCACTGATATGGATGAATTCTCCTCCATGTTTGACGGCTCCTTTTTCATGATTGCTTGAGTAGCTGATGCCATTTTCCATTTTGTTTCCGAGTTCAGCATACTTCCAAAATCCCGGCGAAAATCTTTCCATGAACCATTCAATATCTGTTCAATCGTAAGACCTTCAAAGTCAGCGCGACACTCTTTAGGCAGCCCGTTCCGGTAGGCATTGAGAGCTGTCCAGATCAGGTGAGTGGGATGACCGGATTCTGGAACCACGTGGGCCTGAATTTGAAGTAAGTTTTGGAAAAGGCGACGTAAGCCCATACGGGTCGCGTTGAAGTAATGGTGCGGGTAACCGTGTTCGAGCTGTAGAAAAGGTAAATCTAAATACAAATATCCACCCGGCTTTAATACGCGTGCAAGTTCCTGAGCGCACAAGAATGGATCGGTTACATGTTCCAAAACATCGAATGAAAATATTGCGTCGAAAACGCAGTCCTGGAACGGTAGACTTTGATTGACCGCCAGTATATCTACGTTATTATAGGGCATTATCTCTGTTTGTATGAGGTTATCGCTCGTAAATTCTCGGGATCCAGCCCCGCAGTCTAGTACCATGCCACCTGTTTGTTCGGCTATACTGATTAGCTCGGCCGCCGTTGGATTGTACGGATGATCAGAAGGTTTCTCATTCGCGATGATGTTAAAATCTATCGCCATCTCAGGCGAGATGAAATTGATGCTATTATTAATAACGGGGTAAGCCTGCTGGCAAGAACTGCACGCCCAAATATCGCAGCCGCGCTGAAAGTGGGTGTTTGAACATGTGGGGCATTGCAGGTTCTGACTGAACCATTCGACTTTGAAGCTCATAACACCTATCAACGAAGAGACAAATCGCCCTAAATTAGCGATAAGCTGCGATAAGTCTATGCGCTTTTTGCAGCAGATTCGGTCCTCAAAAGTTCGTCAACTCCGTCTGAGCGGAGCGAGCACATCTGTTTCGAAGGAGGAGGCCAACCGCTTCGGGAAGTCGGTCCAGAAGTGGTGTGCGTTGTGATAACAGCGATCCATCAACGCGCGATTGAGTTCGGCGAGCTGCTGCCGGTTCATCATTGAGAGGCGCGTCATTTCATCCAGTACTGACGAAAGCACTGCGTTTTCGTTTTCACCATTTGGCTGGTTGATTTCCGGCTCAAACGTCTCGAAACCGTAGTATCGTAGAACAGAGGTGCTCCCGCCATTACCCAATAGTATGAAGGGCGAGTGATTCATTATTGGCTTAAGAACTTTTTCTGTAATAAATAAGAGATCTGGATCATTTAAGCTTGTATCTATTACAAGACTCATATTGCTGTCGTCGTATAAGCTAGGATTCTGACTGGTCCATGCTACTTCCTCCAAGGAGGGGCTGGATATCTCTTCGACGTCCAAGGTCATCGGCAGCTGATCAAGCAGGTGGCTTGCTGACTGGAATACGTCTCGGCCGCCCGGCATTTTCAGGACTCCCCTCAGCATAATTTCACGAAACTCCGCGTCCGTCTCATTTCTTCCTTTTCGCCGATAGAGCAACGAAACGTATCCCCGCTCGAGCAGCTTCCTTTCGAGAAGGCTTGCAATCACAAACAGACGATGTGGCCGAACTTCACCGTTAAATGAGACGAACAACTTGGAACGGTTCCCTGCAAGCGTACGTCGCGCCGCTGCCTCCCTTCGCAACTGTATTTCGAGCTCACTCGTATGTTTTTGCTGGAATGCTACGCACAAAGCTAATGCATTGGGAAATTCGAGGCATCGCGGTACGGGATTGTCTGTCTGCTCACGCCAGCGGTCTTCGAAAATTCTACGTGCCGCCAGATTGCTGTGAAGGACGTACACTCTAGCCCGTATAATTCATCGGGGGTTGGCGGATGTAGCGTAAGCATCTGATTTAACGTATGATTTGGTTGTCTAATCCGATCAACGTCATTTCAAGAAAGCTACACCCGCCATGGACGATCCTACGCTGCCGCTACCTGGTCTGTCACCTGTTTCGGGCAAGCGGTTGGACGTCAGATTTGACGGCGGTCTGCTATCGTCAGACGGCGGGATTTTGCTGTTGCGCGAGGTGGAGCAGCGCCTTGGCGTTGCGGATCGCATGGCGGCCTGCATCAAAGATCCCCGCGCGCCGGATCTGATCACCCACAGCCTTACCGACATTATCCGCTTCCGGCTGATGATGATTGCGGCGGGTTACGAGGATGGCAATGACGCCTCCAGTCTGCGCGTCGACCCGATGTTCAAGCTGGCCCTTGATCTGGCACCTTCGGATCGCGCGCTATGTTCGCAGCCGACGATCTCGCGACTGGAGAACCTGCCTGATACGCGTGCGTTGCTGGGCATGGGCCGGGCGATGGTTGATCTGTATTGCGATTCCTTCCGCACCGTGCCCAAGCGTATTGTCCTCGACATTGATGACACATTCGATGCCGTGCATGGCGGCCAGCAGTTGCGATTATTCAATGCCCATCATGACGAATATGGCTTCCAACCCATCGTCGTGTTCGATGGCGAGGGCCGCTTCATCACTGCCGTGCTACGCCCGGCCAAACGACCCGGCGGCAAGGAAATCAGGGCTTTCCTGCGCCGCCTGATGCGTGCAATCCGCGCCAACTGGCCAAGAACGCAGATCATGCTGCGCGGCGACAGTCATTATTGCTGTCCCGAGGTCATCGACTGGTGCCGGGCGGGCGGACACGACTTCATCCTGGGCGTCGCGCCGACCTCGACATTGCGCCGCCATGTCACCGATCTCGAAACCAGCACCAAAGCGCGCTTCGAGGCCGCAACCGACGATGGCAAGGTGCGCCGCTTCAAGGCATTCCACGACGGCGCTAAAAGCTGGAGCCGCGTCGAGCGGATCATCGCCCGCGTCGAAGTCGGCGATCAGGGGGCCGACACCCGCTTCGTCGTCACCAATCTCAAAAAGGGCTCGCCCCGCTGGCTCTACGAGCAGGTCTATTGCCGGCGGGGGCAGGCGGAAAATCACATCAAGTCGTGGAAAACCCATCTCGCCGCAGACCGTACATCCTGCACAAAGGCCACGGCCAACCAGTTGCGGCTGTTCCTTCATGCCGGTGCCTACTGGCTTATGTGGGGTCTGCGCACCGCCATGCCGAAACGCTCAATATGGCGCACTGTCCAGTTCGATACCTTGCGCCTGCACCTCATCAAGATCGCTGCCCGTGTCGTCGAAATGAAGACCTTGATCCGCGTCCAATGGCCCACCGCCTGTCCCAACCAGCAGATCGTCCGGGTCGCCCTCGATCGTATCCCTCGCCTCGTTACCTGAACAACGGGCCTGGCCCCAAAAACCAAACCCGTCCCTTCAACCCGCAAGCCTCAACATACCCGACCTTCGGCTCATCCCCGGGAGTGATGCACCGCGCCTGCCTCCAACCAAAAACCGAAATCCTGACGCCCGATCAACAACGCGATGAATTATACGGGCTAGATGAACTTATACCAAATTCCGTCAGTCCCGAGATGAGGCTTGAGACCACTTCAGCGCGCGGAAAAAGTGCCTCCCAACCCAGGTCCAACAACAACGTCCCGTCGAGCCTCTCCAAGGCCGTGAGTTCGTCGACGGTTAATTTTTCAAAAATGAATGCTCCTCCCGCCTTTTTAGCCGCGAGTTCACGACCAAAGCCGTAGGAGCCGGGGGCGCGTATGACCATAGTCCATGCGCCAGGTCGAGCCTGTGCTAGATCATCAATCCATTCGGGAGAGCCGAAGAAATCCGCGAGCATGACAAAGTGTCTCGGGTTAAATTTAGCGCCCTTTCCCCGAGCGGCTAAAGGGAGATAAAATTGCATGGGGCACTCCAATGAGACGATCACCGCTTCTCTCAAGACGCTTATGCAGTCAAGGGCGGCGTGTCAGCCCGAGTGGACAGGGTCGCTCCTGTTTACTAAGCAGCGTCTAAACGTGAACCGAGCAAGCTAAATTCAATCCGAGGCAATGATGGACAATCAACGTCGAACCGCTTTGATAACCGGAGTTACTGGTCAGGATGGAGCGTATCTGTCGCAGCTGCTTTTACGAAAAGGATATGAGGTGCACGGCATTAAGCGCCGCTCATCATCCTTCAACACGGGCCGGATTGATCAAATCGTCACCGATGTTCAAGAAGAATCCAATTTTCATATGCACTATGGGGACATGACGGATAGCACCAATATTCTACGTATCATCAAGGAAGTGCAGCCGACCGAGATCTACAATCTCGCTGCCCAAAGTCACGTTGCTGTGAGCTTTGAGACCCCGGAATATACGGCTAATGCTGATGCGGTGGGTACATTACGCGTTCTCGAGGCCATCCGCATATTGGGCATCGAGGGTAACGTACGTTTTTACCAAGCGTCCACCTCCGAACTTTATGGCAAGGTCCACGAGACGCCGCAGAGGGAGACGACGCCTTTTTATCCCCGCTCTCCTTACGGTGTGGCGAAACTGTACGCATATTGGATGACTGTCAATTACCGAGAAGCCTATGGGATGTTCGCTTCGAACGGCATCCTTTTCAATCACGAAAGTCCGATTCGAGGCGAAACATTTGTCACGCGTAAAATAACCCGTGCTGTGGCAGAAATTGCTCTTGGCAAGCGAGAGAAGTTTTGGCTTGGGAATCTCGATGCCCAACGCGATTGGGGGCACGCAGAAGATTATGTCGAAGGAATGTGGCGAATCCTTCAGCATAGAGAGGCGGACGATTTTGTGCTCGCGACAGGTCGTCTATGCTCGGTCCGAGAATTTGTGGAAAGAGCATTCAGCGAGGTGGACATAGCGATCGAATGGCGCGGAGAAGGTGCGGCCGAGGAGGGAATATGCCGCAAGACGGGGCGAATTCTCCTTCAGATCGATCCCCGATATTTTCGGCCAACGGAAGTTGACCTGCTCCTGGGCGACGCAAGCAAGGCCGAAAAGCTGCTCGGTTGGAAGCCGGTTCGCACATTAGAGCAACTGGTAAGCGAGATGGTCCGCAGCGATCTCCATTTTATGGAAACCAAGGAGATTAGGTGAAATTTTCTTGTGGAGAGAGTTAGTTCTATGAAGCTCCCTTTGTTTCAAAAATGAAAGAGCGCCTTCTTCTGACGGGCGCTCATGGTATGGTGGGACGCAACATTCTTGAGCACCCAATGGCTGTTGAATGGGAATTGCTTACCCCTAGTCGCCGAGAATTGGATCTATCAGATGGGGCTTTAACGGAAGCATATGTCCGCAGCACCAAGCCTGATATAGTTGTCCACGCGGCGGGCCGCGTAGGGGGTATCCAGGCGAATATCGCCAATCCCGTCGCATTCCTTGTTGAAAATATAGACATGGGCCGCAACCTGCTACTTGCCTGCCGCGATGCTGGCGTGCGGCGGTTCCTGAACCTGGGTAGTTCGTGCATGTACCCTCGCGATAGAAGTGATCTTCTGAGAGAAGATGACTTGCTATCAGGCGCACTTGAGACGACTAACGAAGGCTATGCGCTTGCCAAAATATTCTCCACCCGACTATGCGAGTACATATCGCGTGAGGACGAGAGCTTCCATTATAAGACTCTGATCCCCTGCAATATTTACGGTCGTCACGATAAGTTCGATCCCGCTGTTTCTCATCTTATCCCCGCTGTTATTCGCAAAGTGCATGATGCAAAGCTTCGCGGTGAAGGCGAGGTAGCGGTGTGGGGTGATGGGCAAGCTAGACGAGAATTCATGTATGCGGAAGATCTTGCGGATGCTGTTATGCGAGCAGCGGCGGACATAACCATAATTCCACCCCTTATGAATATCGGCATCGGCCGAGATTACACGATCGACGAGTATTACCGGATGGCGGCGGTCGTGATAGGCTGGGACGGTGAGTTGCGCCACGACATATCGAAACCTGCGGGTATGCTGAAGAAGCAAGTGGATATCTCGAAGCAGCGTGCCTGGGGGTGGTCTCCCACTCACAGCCTTATGGAAGGCATCGCTAAGACCTATGACTTTTTTCTAAAAGGGACCGATCGATGAATGCCGCCTTTCCACTTGCCACTAGCACATGGGATGAGGCTGAATATGCCGCCATGCAGCGCGTGATTGCATCTGGGCAATTCACCATGGGTGCCGAAGTTCGGCGCTTTGAGGAAGATTTCGCTCGGTTTGTGGGCGCCCGGTATTCCGTAATGGTGAATTCGGGCTCTTCTGCTAATCTCCTCATGATAGCGGCTCTTATGTTGACGCGAGATGACGAGTTGCGACTTCGACCTGGTGATGAAATCATCGTACCAGCAGTTTCCTGGCCGACGACCTATTTCCCCCTTTATCAATACGGTCTAAAGCTGCGCTTCGTCGACATCGACATAGAGACTCTCAATATCGATACGGCCCAGGTCAAGGCCGCAATTACTGAAAAGACCCGCGCGCTCTTCGCTGTCAACCTGCTCGGAAACCCGAACGAATTTAATGAACTGAAAGCTGTTCTTAGCGATCATAACATTTTCCTTATCGAAGATAACTGTGAGTCTATGGGAGCGACGTTCGAGGGGCGACAGGCCGGGACGTTCGGCGTCATGGGAAGCTTTTCGACTTTCTTCTCCCACCACATTTCCACGATGGAAGGAGGAGTGATCGTTACCGACCACGAGGAATTATACCATATACTATTGTCGATCCGGTCCCACGGATGGACGCGGCACCTGCCTCAGAACAATCTCATCTGCGGCAAGAAAAGTGACGTGCCGTTCGAGGAAAGCTTCCGCTTTGTTCTGCCGGGCTACAATTTGCGGCCGTTAGAGCTGTCGGGAGCGATCGGGGTCGAACAAGTTAATAAGTTGCCGGGGATAATCTCCGCGCGCCGTGAAAATGGACGGATGTGGCAGGATGCACTGACAAACCATCCTGACCTCATGATCCAGCGCGAAGTAGGTGCAAGCAGCTGGTTCGGTTTCAGCTTGGTCATTCGGCCCGAATCCGCGCTATCTCGGACTGAACTGCTTGATCGCTTACAAAGCGCGGGCTTCGAATGCAGGCCTATCGTGGCAGGAAACTTTGCTGAGAAGGAAGTTGTTGCTATGATGGATCATAGTATCTTCGGCTCTCTTAAAAACGCACAGCATATTGACACACACGGACTATTCATCGGTAATCATCATTATCCCATGGACGATGCGATGAAGGTTCTTGCTGAGCTCTAAACATTCGCTGTGTAGCGTCTGCCTATCACTGGGGCACGCATGACGGATTGCAATTTCAGCCTGGCGATGACCTGCGCTCCCGGAGAACCCAATCTGAACTTGATCTAGCAGTGGCGTCGAACGGCTTTGGGCCGCGCGCGGTCGACTTTGCCTCGGTGGTAATCGATCATGCGGATTGACGTGCTCCCCTGATTGTTACCAGTCAGAGGTAGAGTCCGGCTCCTTCATGATGGTTGTTTGAGGTGATGCCAACGTGTCTGGGGGCATGCCCCCAGACACGTTGGCCGGCGATCTCGGCAGGCGTCTTCCCACCCAGTTTCGAGTGCGGCCTGACGTGGTTATAGTCGTGCCGCCAGGCCATGAGCACGAAGCGGGCATGCGCCAGCGACGTGAACAGGGTCTCGTTGAGGCATTCGTCGCGCAAGCGGCCGTTGAAGCTTTCGACGAAGCCGTTCTGCATCGGCTTGCCCGGCGCGATATAATGCCATTCGACCTGACGCGCCTGCGACCAGCGCAGGATCGCCGACGACGTCAGTTCGGTTCCATTGTCGCTGACGACGTAAGCGCCGACGGAACGTGGCCTTGTCGGCATCACCGAAATAGGAAAGCTCGCAGCCTTTAAGGAGGCGGGAGCATGGACAACGAGCAGTCAAACGAGCCTCGTATGAGCAGTCGCGGGGACGGCGGAGTGCTTGTACAGGTGGAGCGGCGTCGGAACTGGAGCGACGAGGAGAAGCTGGCGATCCTAAAGGAGACGACGGTGCCGGGCGTTGTCATATCGGCCGTAGCGCGGCGGCATGGGATAGGCACGGGTCAGCTCTACACCTGGCGCAAGCAACTGCTCCGGGGAGCGATGGCAGGCTTCGTACCTGTCGAACTGGCAGCATCATCGCCGTCGGCCAAAGCCCGAGAAGCTGGACGGATCGAGGTTCGCGGACGGTGCGGCCTGACGGTGTCGGTGGATGGCGAAGTTGATCGGGCCGCCCTGAAACAGGTGCTCGATGTCCTGCGGGAGCTGGATCATTGAGCCTGGCGTTCCCGCCTTCGACGAAGGTCTACCTGTCGCTGGCGCCGTGCGACATGCGCAAGGGCTTTGACGGGCTCTCGGCGCAGGTGCGCAATATCCTTCAGCTGGATCCATTCTCCGGCGCGGTCTTCCTGTTCCGCGGAAAAAGGGGCGACAGGCTGAAGGCCTTGGTCTGGGACGGCTCAGGGCTATGCCTGTATGCGAAGCGTCTTGAGCGCGGAAAGTTTGTTTGGCCACGTGCCCATGAGGGTGCGCTGCGGCTGTCGGCCGCCCAGCTTGCGATGTTGCTCGAAGGCCTGAACTGGAAGCAGGCGATCGTCCACGACGAGGTCATCACGCCGAGCCTCGCATAGTGAAAATGATCAGTAAAACCGACATTTTATGTAGGTTTTACTGTGGGCTTCCGCTATTATCTGCGGCATGCGGTTCGCCCTTGATCGCCTTCCCACTGACCCGGTCCTCCTGCAGAAAATGCTGCTGGAGATGGCCGATGTCATGGCGCAGGAACGGGCCGAACTGACGGCAACGAGAGCAACCGTCAAAGCCCAGACCTTGCGGATCGAAAAGCTCGAGCATCGCGTCGCGCGGCTGCTGCGCGTCCAGTTCGGTCGTAGCTCCGAGAAAATGGATATCGCCCAGCTGCGGCTGATGTTCGAGGAGGTCGAGGTACCAGAACCCGCCAACGATGAGGTGGCGGCACCGCCTGTGGCGAAATCGGCCCGCAAATCCGGCGGCCGTGTTCCGCTTCCCGCACACTTTCCGCGTCAGACGGTTGATCATCAGCCCAGCCCGTGCAGTGCCGGTTGTAACGGGCCGTCAGCACAGATCGACGAGGCTGTCACTGAGGTCCTCGACTATGTCCCGGCGCGCTTCCGGGTCATTCGCCACGTGCGACCAAGACTAGTGTGCCGGTCCTGCGAACAGATCCGCCAGGCCCCCGCTGTCGATCTGCCGCTCCCCAAGGTGATGGCGAGCAGCGCCTTGCTGGCCCATCTCGTCGTCAATCGCTTTGTCGATCATCAACCCTGGCATCGGCAGTCAGTGATCTTCCGCCGCGTGGGACTCCACATCGATCGGGACGTGATGAGCCGCTGGGCCCGAAAACTGGCATGGCTGCTGGCGCCGCTGGGTGAGCGGCTGTTCGCCTATATCCGGGAAGCCGCCAAGATCCACGGTGACGACACGCCGGTCACGCTGCTGGGCAATGGCGATGGCAGCCGGACCGGGCACTTCTGGGTATATCTGCGTGATGATCGCTCAAGCGGTGACATGAGCCCGCCTGCCGTGGTCTTCCGCTTCAGCGCCGATCGCGGCGGAGCGCATCCGGCGGAACATCTCGCCGACTATCGGGGGTATCTACAGGCAGACGGCTTTGCCGGGTACAACGCACTTTACCGTGACCCCAAGACCAAGGCGCCCAGGGATATCGTCGAAGTGGGATGCTGGAGCCACGCGCGCCGGAAATTTACGGACATCTTGGACAAGAGCCCGTCACCGATCGCGGCAGAGGCGGTCGTGCGGATCGCCGAGCTCTTCGCCATCGAGCGCGACATCAAGGGCGCGCCACCCGATGAGCGACGACGCATCCGCCAGATCAAGGCCGTGCCGAAGCTGGAGGCGCTGCGCGTCTGGCTCGAAACCCAGAACCGAGGCCTGTCGTCTGACAGCAATCTGGCGCGTGCGTGTCGCTATCCGCTGAACCGCTGGCAGGCCATGATCCGTTACTGCGATAATGGTCGGCTCGAGATCAGCAACAATCTGGTGGAAAACGCGCTGCGCGGTGTCGCGCTCGGGCGCCGGAACTGGATGTTCGTCGGCTCCATGAAGGGGGGAGAAGCCGCCGCGCTCTTCTACGCCCTGGCGGGCACATGCCGGCTCAACGGCGTCGAGCCCGAGGCATGGTTCACTGACGTCATCGAGCGCATCGGTGATCACCCGATCAATCGGATCGATGACTTCTTGCCGTGGAACTGGCAGGCATCAAGGCTGACCAACGATCTGGAGAAGGCTGCGTGAGCAACGGCACTGTCGTGCGGATGAAGATTACGCTGGACGATGTCACGCCGGCCGTCAGCCGAACGCTGGAGGTGCCGCTCAATATCCGGCTCGACCGTCTGCACACCGTCATCCAGACCGCCTTCTCCTGGACGGACTCTCACCTGTGGGAAATGAGCTTCGGGCAGACCGGCTTTGGCATCCCTGATCCTGAATATGGCTTCGACGGGCCGCTCGACGCCCGTAAGGCCACTCTCGCCCAGGTCCTGGCGGATACGAGGCGCAAGACCTTCCGATATCTCTATGACTTTGGCGATGCCTGGGAGCATAGCGTCAAGATCGAGCGCATCAGCACGGCCAGCCCGCACCTGACATATCCGCTCATCCTCGATGCAGTAGGTATGCGGCCGCCAGAGGACTGTGGCGGCCCATGGGGTTACGCCGAAAAGCTCGAAGCGCTCGGCGACCCACATCATGAATATTACGAAGAGGCGCTAGATACCCTCGGCGACGACCATGATCCCAACGCCCAGCCCGACATCCCCCTGATCGAGGCAAGGCTGGAAGCGCTCGCGAAAAAATGGGCGCCACGGACACGCCGGAAAGCCTGAAAGGCCGCGTCAACGCCGCCTTCCGTCGGCGCTTACCTGACGACCATATGAGGCTTCCCTCGCAGGCCGATCAGCGTCGTCAGTTCGCGGGCAACGCGGAGGCCGGACAACGACGTATCAGCCACCAGCGCAAGGCACTCCCGCGTAAAGTCATCGAGGATGCACAGGATGCGGAACCGCCGACCGCACACCAGGCTGTCCGACACGAAGTCGAGCGACCAGCGCTGGTTCGGACCCTGCGGCAGCGCCATCGGCGCTCGCGTGCCCAGGGCCCGCTTGCGGCCACCACGGCGACGGACCCGCAGCCCCTCTTCGCGATAGATGCGCAGCAGCTTCTTGTGGTTCGGGCGCAGACCCTCCCGCGCCAGAAGATACCCCAGGCGGCGATAGCCGAACCGGCGGCGCTCGGCCGCCAGCTCACGCAGGCGTTGCCGCAGAGCACCGTCATCCGGCCTCGTCGGCTCATATCTGATCACCCGGCGGCTCACACCGACCAGGCTGCACGCCCGACGCTCGCTCAGCCCGTGATGGTCACGAGCATATTTGATGTCAGATCCTTCAGCACCGCATTGTCGAGCATCGCCTCGGCCAGAAGCTTCTTCAGCTTGGCGTTCTCGTCCTCGAGCGCCCGAAGCCGCCGAGCCTCTGAAACGTCCAGACCCCCGAACTTGGCTTTGTACTTGTAGAAGGTCGCCGAGCTGATCCCGTGCCGCCGACATACATCCGCCGTCGGCATCCCCGCCTCATGCTCCTTCAATATCGCTATGATCTGCTCTTCGCTAAACCTGCTCCGCTTCATTCCGTCCGACTCCTTCGCGTCGGACTCTACTCAAAATCGGTCACATTTCAGGGGAGCACGTCACCACTGAGAGCTCCGCCGGATGGTCACGCACCTTGACATGGTACCGTCACAGAATTGATCGTTTAAGTCGAATCGGCGATTGGCGACTGCCCCGAGTCCCCCCTGTCGCAAGCCGGGATAACGTCAGAGCGCCAGAGAAAATAACTGTATGTAGCGAGCTTTAACGTCTTGAGGAATTCCCAACTCTGTCAAAAAATTCTCCTGGCGATCTAGAAGAAATTGCCTGTGCCATCTGGCCATCCAATTAAAGTGCCACAAGTCCTCCACCGTTGCGACGGTGGGGAGTCCAGGAAAATTGCTGGTGTCGACATCGCCATCCAGGTCTACCCAGACGGACACTGGCACCTTGGCGACGACAAAATCGAACAAAATTGTCGACGGCGCTGAAACTGCATACGCGAATGTTGACAAATCGATGTCATACAGGGGCGCGCGGCTGACATTCACGTTGGCGGGGAGAGTCAGCCGGTTTCGTTCTGTGAAGCGTCCAGCTGGATGGGCGCGCAGCAATAATTGTTGATCAACGCTTCCAACTCGCTCCGCAAAAGCCAAGAACGTATCAATAAAGCTCTCTCTTAGGCGGCTATTTCCGAAACGAATGGAATGGAGATTCTCGCAGATCAAGCCCGGAAGCTCATGATAGTCCACCTCATCTACCGCAGTCGGTGCATCAATCATGACCGGTGGGCCGGCAATGAACAGTTTGTTACGCTCATTTAGTGGTAGAGCATGCAGATGCCGTTCAGCGAACCATCCCACTATTATATCGGCAGAAAAACGTATGTCACGTCCGATGGCGGCATCATGCCGGGCATTATGGAGAAAGCCGAGGCATTCAAAGCCGTGCTGTAATGTGACTGTCCTTATGTTGCCTGGGACAGATCGGAAAAGGTTGTGGGCATGCTGATGTGCAACCACATTCGATTCGCTGCCTGCGATGATCATTCCTCGCCGCTGTCGGAAATGGCGGAGGCAATCGAAGGGGGATTGATAGGTAAATGGTTGTACGCCGACCTCGGCGCCCAGGCGCTTTAGTTCGCCGAACCAGAGGCCATCCTCGTCAAGCCGATGAAAATTGTCCGTTATTAGGATTTCCAAGTCCAAGCTGGGCAGGGAGCGCGCAAGCAGCACCAAGGGGCGAAGAACTGCGACGTCCTGAACAAGTCCGAAATGAAATGCGACGAAGGGCCTGCTCACGACGCAAGCGCCGCTGCTGATGAAAAGGGGCGACGCAAAGACATGGTGTCGCTGATCAGCACGTCCACCCTCCCAAAGGCTGATCGGCAGCAGTCTCTCGCGAAGGTCATAATATCCGGGTATAGCGGTAGGGTTTGTAGCGCCGTAGCATTCTGAGGAATATTAACTTTGAGCGGCGGGTGGCCGAGCGCAACTAAGTCCACTTCGACCAGATCAAGATCCGCTATCCTGATCTGTCCAGTATTTTGCAGCGGAACGCTGAACCGCTCTGCCAAAGATGCAGTCATCCGCATCTGAATTTCGTTCGATACACGGTCGAACCGAACTGGAAAATTCCAGCTTTTGTTCGTGAAGATCGTAGAAACGGAGACGCCGTCTAAGGAGCTCGCCATTTTATGCAAGTTGATGGTGGTAACATGGCCGTGAAGGAGACACAGGAGAGGCGCCTCCGATTGAAGTGGGGGCAGGCTGTTCAAGGAAGCTCGTGCCTGCTGGAAAAAGGTTTCGGTCGCGTGAAGCGGATTGGCAAATTGGGAGAGTGTCGCGGTAAGGCCCTGAATTCGGTCTCCGCGCATCTTACTGTTCCCTGAAAGGATGTCAGCGGACATCTCTTCTTCTGAGCGATAGATATAGTCGTTGAGGCGATCATATAGAGGATATCCAATGCTCAGCACGTGACAGCCTCGATTGAGGGCGGTTATTGCGCGGTTCAACGACTTGGCGCGACTGAACGACTGGCCATTCACCGGAAGGATAGCGACAGTGGCTTCCGTAAGAGCGTCCTGCTCTGCTTTCTCCGTCCATTCGACGACTTCATACGCTACCCCTAATGCCCGCAACACCTCAGCGTCACCGCTATCAAATGGCCGGCGATTGGTCACTATGCGCAGTTTCACATGCCAACCCAGTCGCTCGAGGCGCGCCAACACTGGCTCGCAGGAGGCCAGGTCCATAAGGCCGACGGGGAAGTAGGGGTTGTCCCCGATGCCAAACCATACGATATTTAAAATCCGGCTCATGCGAGCGCGTTGTGTCTTGAGGTCTGCCAAGGCGGCCACCATGAAAGGGTCGTACCCCATGATTGGATCATCGATGGCGACTATGGGGATCCCCGGCAGATAGTTTCGGACGACTTCCACCATGCGCGGTGTGCTGCATAGGGCGAAATTCGTTACGGGAGCCATGTCCCGTAGCCACTCACGAAAGCGCTCCAGTCTCGGATCTGTAATTTGGGAAAAATAATCGTCGAACAGATCCTGTCCGACGATTTTACCCGCACGTACGACTCGGCGGGCTAGAAGCAAAGCCATAGTATCGAACGTCTTGCAAAAAACATAGACGTCGTGATCGAGCTTTTCTGCGGTGGCTAGGTGTTCACAAGCAATAGCATCGAGTGTCACGTCTGGATCGGCTATGAACTCGCGAAAGCGATCATAACGAATGCGCATTCCGGCCGACGCGCGGAACGCATCCGACTGAATGACTATACAAACCTTCATCGAATTTTCTGTATGATTGTGGTCATGTCCGCAATACGGCTTAATGTCTGCAAGGATAGACGGTAGGGCAAAGTGATGGCTGCCTGTCGGTGCCGGGGCTGAGCTATGTCAGCATAAACAGCCACAGCCGTCGTGCAGAGATTGATCCCCCCTGCTTCGATCGCTTCAAGGCCAAGCGATAAATCATCCAACTCTGGGCGCAGTGAACTGCCATCATGTCGGTCGAGAAGAGCGAGCGTCGCGCGGCGGGTCATCAGCGCTACCAGACTGTTCGCTAGAACTGGAAATGTGGCCGGCTGGCGCAGAGCGATCGGATCGATCCTGTCGAAGGAGAGAGCAGGCGTCGCCCGCAAATCCAAGCCGACCAGACTGTATCCTGCACTGATCGGAGAGCGCGCCGCGGATATTTCGCGCACAAGGCAACCGGCCGTAGCAACACCCGCATGGCGCAGAAGCGTTAGCAAGGCATTGAGCGTTCGATGGTCTGGCAATATAGTTGAAGCGTTCGCAATGAACACCTCGTCATACGCTATATGGTCGCGAGCGGCGATGATCTGATCGACATGGCTGCTGTTCGAGGGGACCGGCACAATTTGATGAGGCTGCCCTGGTAGAAGATTGTTCAGCGCATCACGCAAAGTGCTCTCATCTGCATCTGCGGGGTGGCAGATAGTGATGTCTAAGGTTCCCATGCCCTGGCGTATTAGCGACTCCAGTAAGGGCACGGGTGAAACTTCGACTGGATCGAAGAGGATCAGAACAGACAATTCCTCGGTGTCAGTAAAATAATCCGTTTCGAAAAGTCTGGGAATGTCCGCAGCCATTTCCATAGCCGACTCGTTGCTGATACGAGGCGGTTTTTCCCTTAGAATGACCGCAAGTGGCCACGATGGTATGAGTTTGCTCCCCGACACCACGGGCTCACACGAGCATAGCTGAAGCCGAGGAAAGGGCTGTTGAAAGCCGTAGGGTTGAAGCGCCTCCAACGATCCATCCAGTGCGGGGAACGACACCGACCAAATCCGACCATGCCGTTGCCATTCCACAACTCCCATCGACCCGAAGACCTTTTGGTCCTCAAGACCCTGAGGGAGGGCATTGACCATCACCGCAATGGTTGGAATGGCATCTGCTGGCAGATATAAAATGTGACTGTCCTGCGGATCGTCGTCGACACACGAGCGAGCTTCGCTTTCATCCAAAATATATTCGGACTTCTCGCCCTCCCGAATGACCTTGGCGTGCAGGAAACATCTTAGCCAATTTGTCAGATCCTCATGGATCGCGCGTTCCAACCCAGTATATGCCGCAGCATCGATCATGATCTTGCCGACATGATTCTGGGGATCAATCAATCTCCCCGCCAGGGCGGCAAGATATGAACGTGACAATTCTGCTGCGTCGCCAAGTTCGTCACCGCCATAGCCAGCTAGCATCCGTTCTGCAGCATGCCACCCGTTCCTGACTAGAGAAGGGAAGGGCAGCGTGTCGATTGCCCGAATGCCTCCGCTAGAATCTTTGATGACCATCAAAACAGGGCAAAAGGGATTGAGCAGCCGCGCCGTTACAATCTTGCTCCCGGCCAAGGGTAAATCGCTGCCAACCTTTATCAGTGAACGTGTAGGGGAGTAGGCCAGCTGGTAGAAATCGATTGTGCCGTCGGTGTGCCCTGCACCGTCGAACCGAAAACTGAGATTCCGGTGACTCTCGAACCAGACGTCAACCAGCCGTATGCCACCGATAGATTTCTTCAGTAATCCTAAGGGGGTGAGAGTTTTCATCGCCCCTATTTCGAACGGCGGCAGCGAATGCGTGGCTGCCTCAACGGTGGGACCTGCCGTCGAGAGACATATATCGTCGATCCTGCTGAGGCACGCAAAGAGCCGCAGGCCGAAGTCATCAAAGTCAAAGCCGACCGCAGGCCCCAAAAAGCCTAGATGCTGCTCAACGTCCGGGCGGGGCACGTCCCTGCGGATCGCGCCTAAACATACAGGGCCCAACATTAAGCTTATGCTAAGTGGATCATCGGCGCGCTCGGCTAATGAGGGCGCCGCCCATCCCCGCAGTCGGTTATTGCCGGGGTCAATTGACAGTTCAACTGGCAACGGCTTGCGTGCCCACTCTTGCCCCTCACTCTCGTGCGTGAATCCATTCAGTTCCTCAGTCATGGTCAATTGGTCTCCTGCCATGACGGAGTTACGCGGGCGGGGTACGACAACGAAGCATCAGTGCAAAGATTAGACAAGTTGGGGCTGTGAAATGGATCCTTATCCAACCTCTCACCCCACCGCTCTCTCATGCGCTTCTTATCCGTGTCCAGTCTTTCACGCTTCTCAGGGGATATATCCTTGCCGCGAGATTGGGATTCGAGATGATACATTAAGATCTCGGCCGCCCAGAGAACTCGATAACCGGCGGCACTGACTTTCAAACAGAAATCAACATCATTATACGCGACAGGAAGAGTTTCCTCGAGACCTCCCACCTCATCCCAGACCTCGCGTCGCACAAGAAGGCAAGCGGCGGTGACTGCGCTAACGTCTTGAGACAATGTAAGCCGCCCGTGGCGACCATGATGAAGCGTCGAGAACCCCTTGTAGATGTGAGACGCAAGACCGATCCCCAGCGTCACCCCGGCATGTTGAACAGTGTCGTCCCCATATAAAAGCTTGGCGCCGACAATTCCGATTTCTGGACGCACGATGCGAGCCGTCATTTGCGCAAGCCAATTGCGATCAATGACTTTAAGGTCATTGTTCATCAGCCCTAGGATAGACCCGCTCGCATGCGACGCTGCCAAGTTATTGATCACCGAATAATTGAAAGGGCCAGGACAGGGCACGATCGATACACGTTTGTCCTTCCCAATTTCGGCAAAATAAGCCTTCGTTTCATCTTCGACACTGTCGTTATCGGCGATGATGATTTCGAGATCAGGATAGTCGGTTTGGTGTAGGAAGCCATCGACGCACACGCGAAGTAAATCCACACGATCACGCGTTGGAACGATCAAGGATACCCTCGGCGGCGGAGCGGGCAAAGCCCAGTCGATCGACCAGTTTCCCATGGCATTATGAGCCACGGAAGCTCGGGCAAATCGATCAGGGAAGGCGCGCAGGGCCTCCTCGACAGCGGAAGCTAGATTCCTGCCGTGATCCTGATTCTCATACGAGCGGTGGTAGAGCACGAATGGGACATGAATGACTTTTGGTTCATCAGCCAAGGCACAGCTTAGCGCCGTGCGATACAATGCGGCGAGGTCAATGATTGATGAATTACCCCGCTTCAGGAAACTGCTCCGCATTAGTGCCAATCGGCAAAAATAGTCTTGGACGAGCGCAAGATCAGTGCTCCAGTCTCCCTTCATGTAGGGATTAGCGCGCACGCCCGTGACCGGATCAATCCTGTCTTCGTCTGAATAGATCAAGGAGAAGTCCGGGCAAGCTTTCACAGTGACTGCCAAATGAAGCAACGCGGTTCGGGAGAGCAGGTCTCCCGCTTCTGCAAATGTAAAAAGGGCGTCCTCTCCATATAGTTCCAGAACTGAAGGAAGCTCAGCTGCCTCAATGCACCGGACCCGAGGGTCCAGACACTCTAAGTATGGCAGTGCGCCAATGCAAATGGCTTCCCAGTTGCCGTATAACTGGGCAGTCAGAGATCGAATTGTCGCAGAAAAGTTAACATCAGTCGCGCCAAAAACCCATATTGTGAACATGTCTGCATGCTCAATCCTGGCGGCGAAATCTTGAGCCAATCGCAAGTCCTCAGCGGTCTCATGCTCTGCAATCCAGCGCTGATAGTCCTGCGCTTCGCTAATCGTTCCACCAAATATTTCGGCTGCCCTTTCAGCCGGCGAAACATGATAAGCCACGAGGTCGTTGGGAATGTCAAAATAACCGATTTGTTGAGCCGCGCCGGGGACTTCTATGCTGCCCCTCCGGCCCGCGAATTTAGGTGCTATTGAGCACCAAGTGATTAGAAAGGGATAGCCTTCCTCGTTTGGCAAAGCAGGGCCACATGACTGCGCAAAAAGGAATTCTCCATCAACTCTTACTTCGACCACAGGAATGACATTAGGTAGGTCTGTCATTCTGATCCTACCGGACACACCGACGCGATCAAAGTAATCGATTTTCCCATCAAGGGAAAGGCTGATATCACTCTTCAGCGTAGATAGTAAAATACTCGCGTCTGGGACGGCGCGATGATTAATGTGGCCTTTAAGTTGTTCGACGTGTCTCCGTTGTTCTGTAGCCCAATTGATCAACCGACTATTTCTATCTTCCAATTCCGCCGACCGCCGACGAAATATAGTGCTGCTTTCAGTAAGTTCCGCAAGACGACCTTCTAAGGATGACAATTCTGATTGAGCGCTTTCATATTTCCGATGTAGTTCGGTCGCCGTCGCTCGCTCCTCGCACGCGCGAGCTCGCCAATCTCTTGCGATCTTAAGCAATCCACGCATGCGACAATGGCGCCGAAGTTCTTTTGCGGTGAGCTCAGTAACCTCTGCGGTTGCAATATCCAGACGCGCGTTTAGATCGCTTTCGTTTGCCCGGATGGCGTCAAGGAGTTTGGCCTGCTCCTCCGACATCTTCTTCTGAGATGTGGCGTATTGCTGATGGGAAAGCTCCAACTCCGCCCTATGCTGCTCTGCAGCGGCCAGCTTGCTTACAAGCTCAGCCTGCTCCTTAACGTTTGCATGGAGTTGATCGACAACGGGTTTGATCGATCTGAATAGCAGATCGATCGTCGGCAATTGAGCCAGAGTGGCCCGTGCGGATCTGTCGCTGATCATCGCGCCATAGAGCAATGTCGCAACGGGCATTGCAGAGCCGAGATCATTACCGTCCGCGACCTGATGTCGAAACTCGCCCTTCACGATCGCTTCGACGCACTCCCTAGCGTCATTTAATGAAAGGTCGGAACCAATACCTAAGCCTTCAACGAGTCGAACGGCAACTGCCGCAGGATCTTCGAACCATTCATTATAATCGACTAAGATCGGAGCCTGTTCAGTTGTTACATACCGCAAAATGTCATAGTTGTAGGACAGCCACATCATCTCACTGGTGGCGACCGAAACCTTCCGGATTTTGCTCTTCTTGGACATCGATACAGATGCCTCGGCAGGGTTCCGTACAGCGTGGACATATATCGGACGCAAATTCAGATCTCTGAACACCTCCCACCATAAAGGCAAAAGCCGGCAAGTCCGCGGATCCTTAAAGCCCCATAGGTTAGATGATTTAGCCAGCTGCTCCGAGAGGTAGGCGATCAAGCGCGGCTTAATAGCTTGTACTTCTTTTCGCCTCCACCAGCCGGGAGGAAAGGGCAGTGCATGGTCCGCCTGAGATATTGGGCGCCCGATTGCAAGCAAGATTTCATCCTGTATCGCGACCAAGTCCGGACGCTCCCAGAAGCCGCCTGCGTTATTTGAGCTGACGTGATCCGTCAGGTCCGCCATATCCACGCCCAAATAATGGAGCACATTCGACAACAAGGATGTGCCGCTCCGATGCATGCCTAGGACTACCACGATCGGTCTGGCAGGAGCCGATGCAAGATGCTGGGAGGAAGTCTTAACCAACGTTCCTGTACCGATCACGGCCGACGTGCCTTCCGCACCGTCTATCACACCATGTTTGTCGACTGCGCCTTCCACTTGGCCATCCTTGCCAGATTGAATATGGTCATCCGAACGGTGTCCGCTGATCGGGACGTTACAAACCTTTGACAACTGCGTCGATGTCCTTCAGGCGACGCAACAACGGATCCACCTCGTCGAGTGGCCATGCGTTTGGGCCATCGGACATTGCATTGTCAGGATCTGGATGCGTTTCCATGAATAGTCCCGCTATTCCGACCGCGACTGCAGCCTGGGCGAGAGTCGGAACAAACTCCCGTTGCCCGCCAGAGCGTTCACCCTGGCCGCCAGGCAATTGCACGGAATGAGTTGCATCGAAGATGACTGGACATTCGGTTTCTCGCATGACGATAAGGCTGCGCATATCGGATACAAGGTTGTTATACCCGAAGGTAGCCCCCCGCTCCGTGACCATGAAGGCATCACTTGGAAGGCCTGCGCCGAGGGCTGCCGTTCGAGCTTTTGATACCACATGCGTCATATCCTGCGGCGCCATGAACTGCGCCTTCTTAATGTTTACCGCCTTCCCAGAAATGGCTACCGCATTGATAAAATCTGTCTGGCGGGCCAGGAAGGCGGGGGTTTGAAGAACGTCCACTACTTGCGCCACGGCGGGCACCTGTTCCTCTGTATGAACATCGGTGAGGACCGGCAGACCTATGTCGATGCGTACTCGTTCGAGGATGCGCAAACCTTCGTCCAAGCCGGGCCCCCTGAACGACTTGCCCGAGCTGCGGTTTGCTTTGTCAAAAGAGCTTTTAAAAATTAGGAAGATGTTAAGGCCCTCGGCAACCTTCTGCAGGTGCTCGGCCGTGCTGAGCGTCATCGACTCATTTTCTATCACACAAGGTCCGGCGATGATGAAAAGCTGCTGATCTCCACCGACCTGCTGACCGCACAATAACATTCGCCTCTCGCTCCCGCCTTTTTACCTGAGCGCCCTCCTAGACAAGCTCGAGGCATGCGGCAAGGCGCTTCCGCCAGTAAAATAAGGGGATGGGACGAGAACTGGCGCAATGCCGCTTGCGTCCAAACCGCGCATTTGCCAGATATGGCTCCAGATAATCCAAGGGCTGATAGTTGGTAATGACGCACCAAAACCGCATCTACGTCGGATATGATCAGCGAGAAGATATTGCTTGGCAAGTCTGCCGCCATTCACTCATGAGGCATACTAACGCTCCAGTCTCCATCGACCCGTTGAAGCAAAACGTGCTGCGGGAGCTTGGACTTTATACAAGACCTTATGATGTAACGGCATCTACCGAATTTTCACTGACACGTTTTCTTACCCCTCATCTTGCATCTAGCGAGGGGTGGTCCATGTTTGTGGACTGTGACTTCCTTTTTACGCGCGACATTGGCGACATTTTCAAGAATCTTGATCACACAAAGGCGGTGTATGTAGTTCAACATGACTATGTGCCTACAAACGCCATCAAGATGGATGGTAAGGCGCAAAGTATATACCCGCGCAAGAACTGGTCTTCCCTTATGCTCTTCAACGGTAGCAACCCCTTTGTTCAAAGATTGACTCCGGATGTCGTAAATAGGGCCACACCAAGCTTTCTTCATCGATTTGAGTGGGTGCCCGATGAACTTATAGGTGCGCTCGATCTCGAATGGAACTTTCTAGAAGGGGAGTATATGCTGCCTGCTGAGCCGCCGGCCGGGATCCACTTCACAAATGGAGGTCCCTGGTTTCCCAATTGGCAGGATGTTGCATACGCGGACCTCTGGCGAGAAGAAGAGGCGCTTTATCTGCAAGCTGAGCAAAGGCGTTCACAATTAATGGCGCTTAGGCTCTGACCTAGAGTTGCGGTGGCTTGCATGAGCCATTGCAGGTCTGACTCCTTGCGATCACAAAACCATGATTTGGAAAAAAATGAACCTCGTAATTGACAGGCCTCTCGTATCCGCCAGCAGATCGGTTGACACACAGATCCAAGCGCTTGAGGCACTCGCAGACGCCCTGACTGACAGCGAATTAGGCCAAGCTTTTGAGGAGACCGTTAGCGCGGTATGTGCCACAAAGGGCCGCCTTATAATAACCGGTATGGGCAAAAGCGGGTTGGTGGGTCGAAAGATTGCGGCAACTCTGGCATCAACGGGTACGCCTTCCCTCTATATTCATCCCGGCGAAGCAAGCCACGGTGATCTTGGGATGATCACGCCTGACGACATGATCTTGGCACTCTCTTGGTCAGGCGAAACGGCGGAACTGCGAGATATAATCACATATTGCCGTCGCTTCGGTGTGAAATTGGCGGTCATGACTGCTCGCAAAAATAGTACGGCCGGCAGGGCGGCCGATATTTGCTTGCCGTTGCCAGTGGTGGTGGAGGCCTGCCCAAATCAGTTGGCGCCGACGAGTTCGACCACGGTACAAATCGTTCTTGGAGATGCGCTCGCCGTCGCGTTGGTGGAGCGTCGTGGATTTTCTGCCAGCGAGTTCAGAATATTTCACCCCGGAGGGAAATTGGGTGCCCAATTGCTTACTGTGTCCGATTTAATGGGGCGTGAAGAACAACTGCCGGTAGTGGGCCTACAGGCGACCTTAACCGAAGCTACGATTGAGATGAGTCGGAAGAGGTACGGCAGCACAGCCGTGATAGATGATACGGGCCGACTGGTCGGCGCGTTCACGGACGGTGATCTGAGGCGAAGCATCACAAGCGCGAGCCTAAACGATAAGATCGAGCTTCACATGACTCCTAATCCCTTAACCGTACAGCCGGAGATGCTCGCTTCCAAGGCCCTGCGAATCATGAATGAAAACGCTGTTTCCTTGTTATTCGTCTGCGAAAATGATCGTTTGGTCGGGGCGCTGCACTTGCATGATGTATTGCGAGCCTCGGTTGCTTAACATTAGGTAATGCCATTTAAAAACGCATTATATTTCAATCAGGTGAAAATAAAGAACCGAGAGGGCTCGCGCACGTCCTGAAACTGCAAATTTCAACACTGCATGGGATCACCATATTCTGCAATCCAAGCCTCGACACGCTGAATGTCCGCCTCTGTGTCGATCCCGGAACTATCGAACCTTGGGGGTTCTACTGATACGGTCGTAATACAGATACCCAACTCTAACAATCTCAACTGCTCAAGTCCTTCCAGATCCTCTAGTGCTGTAGATGACGCTGCCTCGAACCGGCGCAGAGCGTCTAGAGTATAACCATAAAGGCCGACATGGCGCCATACTGGCGATAGTGGTTGATGAGCGCGCAAGGCTTCTTCGCCCCTGATGGCTGGAATGATGTTTTTAGAGAACCAAAGCGCTCGCCCGTGATCAGATCGAACGCATGTTGTGCCGCTGAATGGCGATCGCGTTTTATGATCCCGCAGAGCATCCAGGGCGGACCAGTCAAGTGCAATCACCGGAGTGGCAACTTCCGCGCCTGACCTCAGCGCATCGATCACCAATCGCAATGCTTCCTGCGGCTGAAAGGGAGAATCGCCTTGGAGATTAACAACGAAGTCGGGCAGTTCGGGGCGCTGTAGCGCTGCGGCCAGTGCGCGACCAGACCCGCTGGCAATTGCGGCCTCAGTCATTACAGCTTCGCATCCCGCCGTGCGTGCATGGTCTGCGATTTCCTCATCGTCGGTGGCAACTACCAGTTCCGCGCGCGGAATGCGTTGGATGGCCGCGCGCGCCATCGCAATCGTACGGTGCAGGAGAGTGTGTCCGGCAATTACGCGTAAGGGCTTCCGCGGCAAACGTGATGATCCTGCACGCGCTGGAATGACAACTAAAGTGCTCATGTGATCCCAGCCCTCATTAGCTGATGCATATGAATTGCGCCTAAAAGCAAATCGCCTTCGCATACGAAAAGCAGCGTGGTGTTGTGAAGATGCATAAGGCGCAAGGCTTCTGATGCCAAATCTTCTCGATCTACCTGTAAGGGCTTAATGTCCATGAACCGGCAGACCGGTTGATTTAGGTCTTGCGTTCCGAGAACTGCTCGGCGAAGGTCGCCGTCGGTGAGAACACCACGCAGCTGCTCAGCCTCGTTGATTATTGCGGTACCTCCCAAACGCCCGCGCGTCATCTCGATTGTCGCGTTAAGAAGGGAAGCCTTTTCGTGCACCTTCGGCAAAAGCTCTCCTGTCACCATCAGCTGGTGGACTTTGATCAGCTGAGTGCCTAGTTTTCCCTTGGGATGAAACTTGTAAAAGTCATCGGCCGAAAATCCTCGCACCTGAATAAGAGCTGTTGCGAGCGCATCCCCAAACGCCATCTGCACCGTTGTCGATGTGGTAGGTGCAAGATCATGAGGACAGGCTTCTTGCACGCGCGGGAGGCGGATGCAAATGTCGGACGCGCTAGCGAGGGTGCTTCGTTCGCGTGTGGTGATGCTTGCCAACGGGATACCATATCGCCTGCAATATCGAATGATCGGCCTAAGCTCACGAGTTTCGCCGGAGTGCGATAGCATCATTACCAGATCTTTTTGCGTGACCGTGCCAAGGTCTCCGTGCCCTGCATCCGCAGGATGCATAAATATTGCGGGAGTTCCAGTAGAGGTAAGGGTTGCAGTTATTTTGCGCGCAACTATCCCCGTTTTTCCCATGCCCGTGACAATGACACGACCATGAAGCTTCACGATGACATCGACTAAATGCAAGAAGGTATTTGAAAATACGGCGTCTAGAAATCTTTCCTCAAGGGCCGTGATCCCCTTGGAAGCGATCGAAAGGGTTCTGGACGCGGCAGTTATGCTTTTCTGGCGAGGTAGGAAAGGAGTAACCTTTGATGTAGTCGACATTTCAACCCCTTGCCTCACGCTTGCTTCTGAAAAGGTGAAAGCAGCGATAATGCCACAAAACCTTGTTTATAGCTCTGATCTTATCTCGAAACGAGACCGATTTGCCTAGCCGCAGTTAAAAAACGTTTTCAGTAGCCAATGTAGTTCCATATTGGATTTCCTTCGCAAACGCCGATCTGGGATGACCGTGCGACAAGGGCGACTCAATACCGCGTTGGTTTACTATAAATTCAGTCTTTAGCTGGATCTGTTCTCCTGAAAAACGCACAGCAGCAGGCGCAGCATTCGGACGACCGGCCGGTCAAGAAGTTCGTCCGCCAAAGCGAAAGCACTCAGGGCCTGTGCGCCAAGCCCTTGTGTTTGGCATCAGAAGCGGAGCTTATAGCCAACGGTCGCGCTCTGCCCGCTGCTTTCTGAGCCAAATTCCCTGTGGGCACCGAAGAACAGTGCGCCCGCCGGAGTCAGCTTGAGGCTCGCACCCGCGCTCACCGTGGCAAGCGCTTCGCTACGGCTGATGCCCGCGATCGCAAGGCCGTCTGACGCGTGCCAGTAACCCGCCGACGCAAAGGTCCTCCTGCCGCTCAGCTGCCGCTGGATCCCGGAGACACCCATGGGCCGATGGCCGCAATGAGACGGCCGTCACTTTCTATCCGCGCACTGATATCTATTTCGCTGGCCCGACCGACAGCACGCTCATCAATAGCGGGACGAAGGTTTCAAGCGATTAAAACGTGGAAATCCCGTCCGGCGGAGTTCGAGCGACTTTCTGCTGCCACTATCGTTAGTGAATGTGGAATTCGGCGCGCAGAACTCCCTATGATATGCTTGGCACCGCGGCATCAGGTTGCGCGAGCTGCGCCGGCGCTCACCGTAATCGAGCGCTACAACCTGCCCAATATACGTCCTTTAGCGCGATGTCGGAGGCGCTTGTTCGCGGCGAAACGAACGTAAATCCAATTTCATGCATGCGCTGTCGGCCATGCACGATAAGGTTGGTTCATGACGCCGATCGAACGCGCCGCCAAGGCCATGTATGACGCTGTTCAGCCCGAATGGGACTGGAACGATCCGGACGCCGAGCTACTGCGGCGCTTGTATCGGGAAAACGCCCGCGCTGCTATCGCCGCCCTCCGCGAACCGGATAACGTGATGATCCAGGCGGGTGCCGCAGTTTCGCGAATTCGTCGTCTCCGTTCCTGCTGAGTTGCATGACTTGAGAGCGGCGGGCATTGGTCACCCAGCGCTTGATCCGAAAACCTATGGCGCGGCGCAGGAATTGGCGAAGAAGCTCAAGAATCGAGGATCGGACAGCCTCGTCTATCCCAGCGTCCGTCATCCGGGCGGCGAATGCGCTGGCCTGTTCTACCCGGACCGCGGCTCAACCCCAGTTCTGGGTCGTCATCTGGACTATCACTGGGATGGGCAGCCAGATAGGCCGCCGGAAATTCTCCCATGCTTGTTTGGGTTCCCGCAGCGACAGATTGCCAATCCGTTCATTGAGCTTCCCGATGGGCAAGATTTCAGACGGGCATGGCGGCTTTTCTTTCGACAAATAGCTGTCGAAGGCGTCAGCGATGGTACCTGAGCGACGGGCGCTGCGGGTCCGAACATCAGCTGATCGCGCAGCTTGGTTTCATATTCAGCCATCAGGTGCGACGCAGCATTCGCGTCACTCGTTCCTGAACTGAACTCTTTGACCTTGATGCGCCTGTCGCCGAGCGCGACGGAGCCTCGGACGTAGCAAATGCCGTTCTTCCCACGGGGGCGGATGGAGAGCATGTGATCTTTTCCAACAGCAGCTGATATTGTGCCTCTGTCGCGCGCATCTTCCCGCACGCATGGACATAGGGCACGCCATGTTTCTTGAAGATCCGGCGCATCCATTTTGCGGGATCGGCGCTGCTCATGCCGAGCCGTGACAGGATCTCGCGCGGGGTTAGAAGGGAGTTGCCGGGACCGGCAGTTAATGCGGTAGGCGACGGCCGCGCTTTTTCGGACTCGGAGATACTGGTGCGTCTGCCGGCCGCCGTCACAATCGATTGCTGGCGAGTGGCCGCGCGAGGTTTAACTGATGCCCTCGGCTTCTCGCCAGCTGTTGGCACCTCATATGGTACTACTATATCGGCCGTGCTGGCTGCCGGCATCCCAGGATCGTTTATTCGCACGTCAATGCCAACCCTTGAGCTGGCGCTCGCCCCCTGAACAGCTCAGTCATGGCGAACAAGATAAGCGCACACAGCTCCGGCGACGGCTGCGTTCGAGCTTCAGTGAACGGGGGCAGAGCGTTCGCGTGCACCATCGTCTTGGCGCGCTCGTGCGGTCGCTGGACTGGTTCAGCTCGTAGGTTCGTGGACAGCTGCAGCCATCGATGCGCACTGCAGTCGCGATTCGAGCGGTGAGGCTGTAGAGCCTGTTCTGCCAAGTGGTTCATTAGGTCCGCCCCCGCTGCGTGGCTTCTCGTGCTCGGACGAACGTCCGATCGCTCTCCAGGAACGCCGCCAGCATCGCCGGGATCAGTTCGACGACGGGTTCTTCCGTGCCGTAGGCCTGGGCGTAAAGGGCGGCATATTCCCGCAGGGCATTCTGCAGGTCAGGCGTGATGGTGATCGCGAGCTTCACCGGCGTCCGGTCGGGCAACTTGCTAAGCTTCAGATCGGCCATGTCGATCCTCCCCCTATGCCGCGCCAGGGCGCGAGGCGGAGGTCGCGGCTAACAAGCAGCCGCACGGGCGCGCCGGGCCGGATCATGATGGTCGGCTGCACATCAAGGTTGCGAGACGTGAGTTGATCGCCAGCACGCGATACGTTCTGCTGCGTTGACTGATGGATGGCCTCGACGAGATCGCTCTCGCCGCTGATCGACAGTTCCGAGCCAACGCCTAGCAGGGTCGCGATGCCGACGCCCTTGAGCAGGGCCCAACTGTGGAAATTCACCTTGTCCTCCAAGCCCGCGTAGCCCGATGCATCGGTCGCGGGCATATTGTCGAGGCGCAGCGAACTGCCATCGGGCAAGATGATTCGTTGCCAGATGATGAGCGCGCGACGCTGGCCGAAGGCAACTAAGCTATCATATTTCCCGATTAGGCGAGCCCCTTGCGGCACCAGCAGGAACTGGCCGGTCGCGCTGTCGAACACGTGCTGGGTGACCTGTGCGATGACAAGGCCGGGCAGATCGGAATTGAGTCCGGTGATGAGGCTCGCGGCAATGACGCTGCCTGCAGCAAGCATGTAGGGCGATACCGGCGCGGTCGGTTCATGCGGATTGCTGTCACTGGCTGTGTCCTTCCGCTCTGCAAAGGCAATCTTGCGATCCTCCTGGGCAGCCGGGGTCGTAGCCATTGGCTGAACCGCTGGCGGGGGTTCGGCCGGGGCGGGTGCCTGATCGCTGGACCTGATCTGGACCATGACGCCGGATTGCCGGGCCGCCTTCAGCTCAGCGAGCTTTGCTAGTCTTTCTGCTTCGGCGGCATCGGCCGCCGACCGACTGTCTGACCTCGTTCCCACCGGGGCCAGTTGTTGTTGCTGGGCACGCAGGATCGGCCGCCCAAGATCACCTGGCAGCGGTGGTCCTAATCGAGGAGCATCTCCATAGTTAGAGGGCAGGGCGGCTACCGCGTCATTCGCAGATTGACCCATTGGTTGCGAGAGCTCGCTCGCCTGCACCGGCTTGCGGAAGATTTGCGGCTTGAGCGCCAGCCAGGCGATGCCCATCAGGCTCGCCGAGCAAAGTGCGGCTATGCCGATGATGGCACCGCGCCTAAATCGGATGGCTCGCGTAGGGCTGGCACGCAGCACCAGCGTCTCGGGATCGACCTTCGGCGCGGCGGCAGTGTCCGTGGTCATGCACCCCTCCGCTGCTTGCGGTGGGTTCCGCGGGTGATCCGAACAACCTGCTGTTTTTTAAAGCCGAGCCGTAGTTCGGCAGCCTCGAACAGGCGGTCGACAACATAATAGCGCTCACGCACACGGTAGTTGACGAGCTCTGCTCTTCGGTCGGCGCCGATGACAAACAAAGGCGGTGCCTCACCCGCAGCCAAGCCTCGCGGAAACTCGATGTAGGTTTTCTGCCCATCGTCGAACGCGCGCAGCGGCCGCCAGGAGGGCTTGTCGCCAGAAATGGCGTAGTCGAAATGCAGCTGGTCGAGATTGAGGCCGGTCGCCAGCGGCCTCGCCGAATGGGCGGCCTCGGCTTGGCGCCTGAGCGCAACCAGCTCGTCTTGCGGATAGGTCCAGCTGATGGCCGCCATCGGCGTGCGCACAGTGCTGGTCAGGCGGAGATGATAGGTGCGGCGGTCAGTGGTGATGACAAGGTTGGTCGTGAGTCGGGCGGCGAAAGGCTTCACGAGAACATGCATCCGCCGAGTATGACCGCTGCCGCTTGTCGTGTCGCCGATCACCCATCGCGCAGTGTCGCCGCTGGCAACCGCGACCAGTGTTTCGCCAGGTTGCAAGGCGATGTCGGTGACCGACCCTGGCGCGGTGTAGCCTTGGAAGATCAGGCCTTCCGCATAAGCATAGACCCGCGCCGCATTGATGAACCCGTCTGCCGTCGGCTGCTCGGTCCCGCTACGGTTTGCGGCTGCCACCCTTCGCAAGGGGGAGGAGGCTTCGTGCGCGTGAGCCTGAACGGCAGTAAGTGCGGCAAGAGGGAGAAGCATGGTGCGGACGATCATGGCTGGATCTCCTGGATGTTCTGGGGCGCGGGCGCGGCTATATCGGGATCAAGCCGGGAGCCGAGGCGAGGGTTTGCGGAGGACGGCTCCGCTGGAGCTGGCTTTGGTTCCGATGGTGGCTGCGGTTCGGCTTCGAGCTCGCGACTCCAGTCGATGGCATCGACATAGATGCCGAGAGGGTTGCGGCGCAGCGTCTCAGCATCGACGGGAGGGCGGGTGACGATCGTGAGGATGGCAGTCCAGCGGCTGCTGCTGGCCCGCGCACCACGCTCGAACGCGGTCTCCGCCCATTTGACCTGAAACGAAGTATCGGACGCCCGGACGACGCTTGTGACCTGGACTGAGACCGTCCGCTCGCCGACCCGCCCGAACGGGTTGTTGGCCCGGGCATATTCTCCTAAGAACTGCGCCCCCCGCCTCGTCGCGAAATCATAGGCCTCGAGCCAACCCCGCTTCATCAGCACGGGGTCGAGGGAGGTCGAGCGTATGTTCGTAATAAAGCGCGCAAGGTGCCAGGCAATCTGCGGATCGGTCGGCCGGCAACCCGCGACTGCTTCATTTACCGCGCGGGCTTCGCCGAGGCGATCGACCTCTACGACGTAAGGCACGACCCGGCTCTGCAGCGACTGCCAGACAAGGGCTCCGGATACGCCGGCGGCGAGGCCGAGGCTGATGAAGGCAGTCAATCGCCAGTTACGGGCCTGGACCCGGGCCGATCCGATCCGGTCGTCCCAGACTTGGCCCGCTCGTTGATATGGGGTCTCGGGAACAGGGGTGCGTCCGTAGCGCTGTACGCTTCGCTTGAAAACCATAGTCTAGTCGTTCCTTTCCTTGATGTCGGGGGTAGCGGAGCCGCCGCCGCGGTCGCCCTGGCTGATGGCATGTACTGCAAGCTGCCGACGGTGGCGGCTGGTCTGCTCGGCGCGCATCGACCGCGCCCAGGCAGGTGCTCCGTACTGCGCACCAGCATCGCCGCCCGGAGGATTGGAAGCCGGTGATGGAGAGTTTTCGCTATTGAGCGCGTTCCATGCAGCCTGCCGGCAACTCGACGCGGCGTCGCCGAGGCCGAGCGTGCTGCCGGCGCGGGAGCGCACGGCATTGCCTGCGGCCTGCGCCATGCCTGAAAGACCGGCTCCGACCGTGGGCTTTCCCGCCTTTTCCTGGCCGAGCTGGTAGGCGGTGGAGGCGGCAGACCCCATCGCTGTTCCTGCACGGACGGCGCCGAGCGCACCGCCGCCGGCCAGGCGAAGGCCGCCTGCGGCTGTGCCGCCAGCCATCATCGCCATGCCGCCCGCACCAACTGCCGTGCCGACAGCAGCCCCGGCGCCGAGCTGCGGCGCGCCCGATACGAGGCCCGAGGCGACCGACGGCCCGAATATGCCAAGGCCAAGAAGCGACAGGCTCGCGAGCACCAGGCTCATAGCCTGGCCGATATCGGGTTCCTGCCCCTGCAGCGCGCCTGTAAACTCAGCGAAGAAATTGGAGCCGATGCCGACGATCGCGGCAAGCACCATCACCTTGATGCCCGAGCTCACCACATTGCCGAGCACGCGCTCGGCGAGGAAGCTGGTCCGGTTCCATAGCGCGAAGGGCACGAGGATGAACCCGGCAAGGCTGGTGAGTTTGAACTCGAGGATGCAGACGAACATCTGCACGGCGAGGATGAAGAAGGCGATGATGACCAGCGCCCAGGCGAACAGCAGCACGATGATGGTCATGAAATTGTCGAAGAAGGTCGTGAACCCGACCATTTCGCTGGCCTGGTCCAGCAGCGGCCAGGCTGCGGCAAAGCCGGTGCCTGCCAGGCGCCCGGGCTTGAGCAGGTCATCGGCGGAGAGAACGCCTCCGCCTGCGGTCAGCCCCGCTTGCGCGAACGAGCGGAAGATGATGTCGCAAAGGGTGGAGAAGCTGTTCAGGATGAAAGCGAAGGCGCCGACATAGAGGATCTTCTTGAGGAACCGGCCGATGACATTGTCCTCGCCGCCCATCGCCCAGAAGAGTCCGGCAAGCGTGACGTCGATGCCGATCAGCGTCGCGGTCAGGAAGCCGACATCGGGGCCGAGCAGCCCGAACCCGCTGTCGATATAGGTGATGAACGCTTGCAGAAAGCGGTCGATGACGTTGAGGTCGTTCAAGGTGCTGCCTTCTTGGCGAAGCTGAGAGGATGTCGCGGGACGCGGCGGGGGAGCAAAAACCGCGCCCCGCGACGGCGACCGGCGGCGAGAGGGCGAGCCGCCGATCGCTGGTGACCGGATCGGGCCTTGCAGCCCTTCAAGGGGTTAATCGGGCGTGTAGGCCGATCCGGAACCGAGGAATTCCTTAGTCGCAGAGCGCGCCTCGCTGGCCTGCGTCGCCCGCCGGGCCTGCTCGACCGCTTCGCTGCGGAACTGCGCCGCCATCATGTGCTGGAGCTGGAATTGCTGCTTGGCGGTGAGCGCCAGCAGCTGGTTGGTCGCCTGTTGAGCTGCAAGCGAACCCTCGGCGCCCTGACTGCGCGCGACGATCTGGCCAAGCGCCTGACTGTCTGCTTGGATATTCTCGACCACCTGCGCCTGCACGGCCATGGTCTGGCGGAAAGCGCCCATACTGGCATCGAGGCGCGCCCGGGCGTTGCGGACGCGCGCGTCGCCGCGTAGCGCCGATGAGAAGTCCTTCGGAAACAGGGACCCGAACTTCTCGTCCAGTTGATCGACCCGGAAATCTATGGCCTGGGCGCGGCCCATCAGCCGGTCGATTTCGGCGAGCTTCTGGCGCAGCGCATCGAGTTGCGGGAAATCGATGGTCTTGAGGTTCCTGCCCATGTTGGTGAGCATCTGCGCCTCGTTCTGGAGTTGCTGAATCTGCTGGTTCACCTGTTGGAGCGTGCGCGCTGCGGTCAGAATATTCTGCGCATAATTGCTTGGATCGAAGACGGTGATAGCTTTGGCGGGGGTCGCTGGCATCATCACGCACATGGCGAGCGAGCCGCCTGCGCCCAGGCCCAGAATGGCCGCGATCCAATATTTGCGGGACGGAACAGGCATCAGATTTCTCCTCGGGAAGCTGTGGGAAGGGGAAAGTCGGCGGCGAGCGCGGCTGCCCAGTCGAGGCCAGCGTCGCGCAGGAAGGCTTGCGTGAAACCATCGCGGCCTTGGCTTGCGAGGATGGCGTCGATCCGCTTCTGCGCAGCGGGATCGGAGGAGCCGCATAGCGCCAGCGCCACCGGGCCGAGGCCCAGCTCGAACAGCCGGTTGCCGCGTGCGGACTGGAGGTAATAATGCCGCTTGGGCGTAGCCCGCGCGATCAATTCTATCTGCCGGTCGTTGAGCCCAAAGCGGGCATAGATGTCATGACCTTGTGGCTCGACCGCCCGGTCGTTGGGCAGCAGGATGCGTTGCGGGCAGCTTTCGATGATGGCGGGCGCGATTGGGGAACCCGCGATGTCGGCGAGGCTCTGGGTCGCGAACATCACCGCGACATTCTTCTTGCGCAGCACCTTCAGCCATTCGCGGATGCGCGCGGCGAACAGGGGATGATCGAGGAAGATCCAGGCCTCGTCGAGGATCAGCAGCGTTGGCCGTCCGTCGAACCGCTCCTCTAGCCGATGGAAAAGGTAGGTCAGCACCGGCGCCACGGCCGAGCCCATGCCCATCAGCGCCTCGGTTTCGAAGCATTGGACATCGGATAGCGCTAACTGCTGTTCGGCGGCATCGAGCAGCCGGCCATACGGTCCTTCCAGCGTGTAGGGCTGGAGCGCGATGCGCAGCGCGTTCGACTGGAGCAGGAGCGCGAGGCCAGTCATGGTCCGCTCCTCACGCGGGGCGGACGCAAGGCTGCTTAAGCTCGTCCAGATCGCGTCCTTGACTTCGGGCGTAAGGGCTACATTCTCGTGCACCAGCAGCGCCGCGACCCATTCCGCCGCCCAGCTGCGTTCGCTTGGCAAGTCGATATTGGCGAGCGGCTGGAAGGCGAGCGTTTCGCCGTCCGCTTGCGTAGACCCCAGCGCATGGTGCGCGCCGCCCATGGAGAGAACCGCGGCTCGGGCACTGTTCCCCTTGTCGAAGATGTAGACCTGCGCTCGCGCGTAGCGCCGGAACTGGAGCGCGATCAGGCTCAGCAGGACCGACTTGCCGGCGCCGGTCGGCCCGACGACCATCATGTGCCCGACGTCGCCGACATGGGTGGACAGCCGGAACGGCGTCGAGCCCGCGGTCTTGGCGACCAGCAGCGGCGGGCCCTCGAGGTGGCCGTTGCGCACCGGCCCGGCCCATACCGAGGACAGCGGCATGAGATGGGCAAGGTTCAGCGTATGTACCAGCGGCTGCCGCACATTGGCGTAAGTCTGGCCAGGCAGTGACGAGAGCCAGGCTTCGACCGCGTTCACGCTTTCGCGGACACAGGTAAAGCCGAGGCCGTTCACGATCCGCTCGACGGCGCGCACCTTGTCCTCGACCGCTGCGCGGCTGCGGTCGGTGACCGTGATCGTCGTGGTGAGATAGCCGAACGCGACATGATCACCGCCGAGCGCCTGAAGGGCTTGGTCGGCATCGACCACCTTGTTGTCCGCGTCGCTGTCGAGCAGCTGCGCCGGCGAATTATAGAGCACCTCGCGCAGCAGCGCGGTCACCGATTTGCGCTTGTTGAACCATTGCCGCCGCAGCGAGGCCAGCGTCTTGGTCGCTAGGGTCTTGTCCAGCGCGATGAAGCGCGTGACCCAGCGACAGCTGAAATCCTGATGATTGAGCGCGTCGAGAATGCCGGGGCGGCTAAGGCTCGGAAAGCCGAGGATGGTGAGCGTCCGGACATGCAACTCGCCGAGCCGCGGCTCCAGCCCGCCCACCAGCGGCGTGTCCGCGAGGATGCCGTCCAAATATATCGGCGTCTCGGGCGCGACGACCGGATGCCGTCGATCGGAGATCGTGCCGTGGAGGAAGGTCAGCGTCTCGCCATCGTCGAGCGCGTGAACGTCCGGCATGAAGCCGGACATCAGATCAAGCATGCGGTCAGTCTCGGCGACGAAGCTCGCAAGCGCACCGCGCCAGTCACGGCCCCGAAGCGATCCTTCACCCGCATCCGGTCGCTCCACCAGCGTGCGGCCAGCATTGTCGGTCGCATCGGCAGGCGGCAGCCAGGTCAGGCTCAGGTGATAGCGACTCTCGAAATGCGCGCCTTCGGCCTCAAACGCCGCGCGCCTTTCATGATCGACCAGCCAGCTTGCCGCATCGGGAAAGTGGCTGGCGGGATAGCTCATGCTCTCCCGCCGTTCGGCCTGGAAGAACAGCGCCCACCCACTGCCGAAGCGCTTGAGCGCATTGTTCGCCCGGGCACAGGCGGACACCAACTCGGCCTCCGTGGCGGATTCGAGGTCTGGTCCGCGGAAGGCGAGGACGCGAAGGAAGCTCCCGTCCTTGTTGAGCACGATGCCCGGTGCAACCAGCGCGGCCCAGGGCAGATGGTCGGCCAGCCGTTCGGTGGACGCGCGATATTCCGCAAGGTTCAGCATGCGAAATATCCCTTCTGGCGGATGTGGCGCAGGAGGACCGGCGCGAAATCGGGATCCCGGCGGGCAGCCATCATGGCGACGCTGTGCCCCACCGCACAGAGCAATATGCCCGCCACCCATTGCTGCAGGCCAAGGCCGACCGCTGCCGCCAGCGTGCCGTTGACGATCGCGATCCCGCGCGGGGCGCCGGCAAAGAGCAGCGGCGAGCCCAACGAGGCGTGGATTGGCACTTCAAAGCCGTCGATATGCTGCCCGTTCCCCATCATGAGATCAGCGCCCCGCCACCGAAGCTGAAGAAGGAGAGGAAGAAGCTTGAGGCGGCAAAGGCGATCGACAGGCCGAACACGATCTGGATCAGGCGGCGGAACCCGCCTGCGGTCTCGCCGAACGCCAGCGTCAGGCCCGTGACGATGATGATGATCACCGCGACGATCTTGGCGACCGGCCCCTGGACCGATTCCAGCACCTGCTGGAGCGGCTCCTCCCACGGCATGCCCGAGCCGGCTGCCTGGACCTGTGTCGCGAGAGCGAGGGCAAGACACACCCCCGTGGCGGCCAGCAGGGGCGAGTGGCGTAGAAGGCGGTGACGAGCAGTCCTGGTCATGGTCATTTCTCCTTGGGATTGCGGATCGGGAGGGCGGCGAGCGCATAGGCGCCGGTGTCGGGATCGAGCCCGATGACGCGGGCGATTTTCGAGACCCGGCGGTCGATGCCGCGGCCCGAGATGAAGACGACCATGTCGATGGCCTCGGCGATCAGCGGGCGCGGCACGGTGACCACCGCTTCCTGGACGAGCTGCTCGATCCGGGTGAGCGCGGCGAACGCCGAGTTGGCGTGGACCGTCGTGATTCCGCCCGGATGGCCCGTGTTCCACGCCTTGAGCATGTCGAGCGCCTCGGGCCCGCGAACTTCGCCCACGACGATCCGATCGGGGCGCAGGCGCAGCGTCGAGCGGACGAGCTGCGTCATCGTCACGTGCGGGGGGCGGGTACGCAGCGCGACCGTATCGGGCAGCGGGCATTGAAGCTCGCGCGTGTCCTCAATCAGGATGACTCTTGCATCCACCCAAGCCATCTCGGCTAGCAGCGCATTGGCGAGCGTGGTCTTGCCCGAGCTGGTGCCCCCAGCGATGAGGATGTTGGCGCGCTGGGTCACCGCTGCGCGAAGCGCGTCTGCCTGGGCGTCCGACATCAGCCCGTCCGCGACATAATCATCCAATGTGTGCAGCCGCTGGGCTGGCTTTCGGATCGAGAAGCAGGGGGCTACCGAAATGGGGGGCAGCAGGCCTTCGAAGCGCTCGCCGGCATGGCCATCCACGTGCGGCGGCAGCTCCGCCGAGATGATCGGCTGCTCCCCATGCACCTCGGCGCGGGCATGCGCTGCGACGAGCCGGATGATCCGCTCGACCTGGGCCGGCTCCATCCGCACATGGGTATCGGTCCGTCCCTCGCCGAGCCGGTCGAGACGAAGAGCCCCGTCAGGGTTGACCATGATTTCGATGACTTGGATGTCGCTCATGGCGGCGGCGATGTCTGGCCCAAGCGCTGTGATGAGCATGCTGCGCTTACGCTCGGCCGCGGTCGCGCTGGGGCGTGCAGCGGAAAGGGAGGCGCTCACTGGCCCTCCTCCTGATCGCGCGCGCCAACGGCCAGCGAACGGCGCCCGGCTGCAACGTGGCGGCCCACCTGGCTCACAAAGGCCTCGAACCGCTTGGCGGCGAGAGCCCGGCCGACATGGTCATTCTCGGCAAGCGGTGTCTGGACCGACAGTTCAAACCGGATGAACAGTGCGAGGGTCTCGAGGATGACCTGCGCGTCGCGATCGATCCGCCCGATCGCCCGTGTCATGCGGTCGAGCCGAATGGCGAAGCGTTCCTCCAGTTCGGACGCGCCGCGCCGGTTGAGCCAGGCGGTGACCGCGTCGGTGAGTATCGCCGACTTGGTCGCCCCGGGCTTCGCGGCAAGGGCCTCCAGCCGGTCGCTGATGGGCTTGGGCAGGAATAGCTGGTGGCGGATTTTCTGCGTCATGGGTCAAAAGTCCAGCTGGAGGTCGCCGGCGTGGCCCGAGGCAGAGTCGAGCCCATAGGCCGTGCGGGCCGCGCTCGCCGCTTGCGCCTGGTCCATTGCGCGCCGCTCGGCCGCGCCATCGGTCTCGTCGTCCCCAAGGCCCAGGGGGTCGGCGATCTCTGGCTCGAGCGTCGCTGCGGGCTCGATTTCATAGGCGGGATGCAGCGCCTGCTCGATCCCGCCCACCTCGCTATCGGCTTCAGTGCTGGCGGCGCTGTCCAGCCGCGCATCGGCGCTGCGGACCTGGACTGCCCAATCGTCAGCACGTTGCGGTGGCAGATCTGGGTAGCGAGCGGCGCCAAGAGCAGGCGGCAGCAGGACGCGCGTCATGAATGCGCGATCTTCATAGTAGCGCAGCTTTTTTGCCCGGATCGGCGGTCGCCCGGAAACCAGCACAAGCTCGTCGCTGGCGGAAAGCTGCATGACCTCGCCCGGGGTCAGCAGCGCGCGGGCGGTCTCCTGTCGGCTGACCATCACATGCGCAAGCCAGGGCGCCAGCCTGTGCCCGGCATAGTTGCGCATGGCGCGCTGTTCGGTTGCAGTGCCGAGCGTGTCGGATATGCGCTTGGCGGTGCGCTCGTCATTGGCGGCAAAGGCGATCCGGACATGGCAGTTGTCGAGGATGGCGTTGTGCTCGCCATAGGCCTTCTCGATCTGGTTGAGGCTCTGCGCGATCAGGAAGGCGCGCACGCCATAACCGGCGAGGAAGGCGAGGCTGGTCTCGAAAAAATCAAGCCGGCCAAGGGCTGGGAATTCGTCGAGCATCAGCAGCAGCCCGTGGCGCTTCGATGCTGCCGTGGCGTTGTTGCCGGTGGCGTGGAGCGTCTCAGTCAGCCGACGGCCAGCCTGGTTCAGGATCAGGCGAATGAGCGGCTTGGTGCGGCTGATGTCCGAGGGCGGCACGACAAGATACAAGGATACCGGGTGCTGCGCCTCAACCAGATCGGATATGCGCCAGTCGGATCGCGAGGTGACCGCCGCGACGGTCGGATCACGGTAAAGGCCGAGGAAGGACATGGCGGTCGACAGCACGCCCGATCGCTCATTTTCGCTTTTGTTGAGCAATTCCCGGGCCGCCGAGGCCACCACCGGATGAACCGCCGGTGTTTCGTCCGTTCCAAGATGGTTTGTGGTCATCATCCGTCGCAGCGTGGCTGCGAACGGGCGCTGCGGGTCGGAGAGAAGGGAAGCGACCCGGGCGAGCGTCTTCTCCTCCTCGGCATAGAGGACATGGAGGATCGTACCAACCAGCAGCGAATGGCTGGTCTTCTCCCAATGATTGCGGCGCTCGAGCGCCCCTTCGGGATCCACCAGTATGTCGGCGATATTCTGGACGTCGCGGACCTCGTTTATGCCCCGGCGTACTTCGAGCAGCGGATTGTAGCGGGCGGAGCGCAAATCGGTCGGATTGAACAGCAGGCAGTGCGAGAAGCGGGCGCGCCAGCCGGCGGTCAGTTCCCAATTCTCGCCCTTGATGTCATGGACGATCGTCGAGCCCGTCCAGCTGAGCAGCGTGGGCACCACTAGGCCCACGCCCTTGCCCGAACGGGTCGGGGCGAAGGCCATGACATGCTCCGGGCCATCGTGACGCAGATAGTGATGGCCGAGGCGGCCGAGGGCGACGCCATTCTTCCCGAACAGCCCGGCGGCAGCCATATCCTTGCGTGTCGCCCAGCGCGCCGAGCCATAGGTGGTGACGTTGCTCGACTGCCGCGCGCGCCAGACGGAGCCAAAGATGGCCGCACCGCAACCGAGGAAACCGCCGCCTGCAGCGATTGCGCCAGCCTCATCGAAGATGGCGGGCGCATAGGCGTCGAAGGAGAACCACCATGGGAAGATCGACCAGGGCGGGTAGATCGGCATGCCGAGCAGCGCGAACCAGGGACGCCCTAGCTCAGGTTGATAGGCAAGCTTGGCTGCCGCCCACTGGGTCGCGGTCCAGATGCCCAGCGATATGATCGCAAGCACCAGGATGATCTGCCCTATCAGAAGTTTCGTCGGGGTCATGCAGGCCTCTGCCCAGTGCGACCGATTTCGCTACGGGGTCGGCACAACATCCAGGAAACGGGGCACGAAGATGAGATACCCGCTGGTGTCGCCTAGGGCGCTTCTGGTGCCACCGGGGCCGTCGCCGCCGCTCGCTCCCCATTTCGCGATCCGCTCCCGCCCTCGTCATAGAGCGGACTATGTCAGCTGATGACATGATGCCTATGCTGAGGGCGGACGAACGACACCTTACAGAATGGCTATACCCATATCTTCAGCCGATAGATGGCCATCGCGCATGGCTGCCGCGACGAGCTGCGCCCTGCGCTTTACGCCATAGCGGTGCCGTGCCGCCTCAACATATTCCCGGACGGTTTGCGGGCTGAGGCCGAGTTGGTCAGCGATTGCGCGGTCGGTCATTCCGCGCGCCAGCAGCCGGATGCAATCGAGCTGGCGGGGACTGAGCGTCACGAGCTCGGCTTGGGACTGTTCGCTCCTTGCAAGCCGGTGAGCCTGAGCAAACACGATGCTGCCCATCAACCTGGCGGCCAATATGGCCATGGGCTGGGGGGCGTTTCGATCGCCTACCGCCAGGGAGAACATCGCGCTCGGCAGGCCGGGTAGGCGGAAGGGGAGGGTGATTCCATTGGCGAGCCCATGCCCGGATGCGAGCGACAAGGTTTCGCGTTGGTGATCAGAAAGGGTCATGGTCCGTTCGATCGCTGTCCAACCGATGCCATCGACGGAGCGCGCGGCTGCCGCATGAGCTGGATCGTCAAGATGCCGCTTCTCCTGGAAAATCCTGCTTATCCATCGCTCTGGATAGGTCGTGAGGAAGATCGAGGCATGGCCGGGAGGGGAGGGCTGTGGCCGGAAAAGGGTGAAGCAGCTAAAGCCGAGCGAGCGGGCCAAAGGCTCCGTGAGCGCTCCTAGCCGTTCCAAGGAAGAAGCGTTCAGCGCCTTCCGTTCAAACTCGACCAATGTCTCGAACATGAGCCTCTCCGGCAGGATCGACGTTGCGGCAGCGGCTATGGCGCCTCGAAAACCAGTAGTAACGACGAAAGCAAGCCGAGTAACCCCCACAGTTGTGGGGATTTAATCATCAGCCCACATCGTCTATCTGATTCGATGTGGAGCGATCATAGCAGAATGCTCATCTGCCGATCGTCCTCAAGGCATCATAGAAAAAATTCGATGTAATCGATCCTGCGCACGCAAGTGCCGCAGTGGCATCTCCTATGATGTCGATGACCGACAAGTTGCTCCACTTCACTTCATCAAGAGGAGACGCATATGAGTGACATTGCGAATATCATCGACGAGACGCTTCCCGATGAGACCGACAGGCGCATGGATGAACTCCTCTCGACAATCGGTGAATCAAGCTACGACAAGCTGGCCGATACTCTTGTTGAAAAATTCGGCCTGGAATTGGATGAAGTGGATCATCATCCGCTCAACATCAAGGCTGTCATCAAGGGCAGGCAGATAACCTTCGCCAAGTCGGTTTCCTGGCCGTCGCGCACTTTCATGCTGCTGCATAGCCTGGGACATTATTATTTCATATGCGAGGCCAAGAGCAAGAATATCGAGCGATACGCCTATATATACGATCTCCGGGGCGTTCAGGCGGCGCTGCATTACTATGAGCATGAGGGCAGTGCCAACGGCCTCGATGCGCCACCCGAGATGACCGACGAGAAGCGGAAGGACCGGGTTTCCTTCGAGGTGGGCGCCAATAATTTCGCCGTCGAGATGCTGCGTTCGCTCGGCCTCTCCGCCTATGTCCCGATCATCCGAACCTATGAAGCGGGCGACATCCACTACATCGTCGATGTGTCGCGCTACGGCAAACAGGCGATCACCAGCAGCGACAGGGACTATCTACAGAAATATGTGTTCGCTGGGCACAGCGTCGATCCTGCAGACGCCTATGACGATGGCGTCTTCGACGCATCGCTCTTCGATGTCGATGCCATCGACTGGACATTTCTCGAAGACATCAAGCTCGAGATCCATTTCTTCTGATGCTTGTCTTGTGGAGGTGATTTCATGTTCCAGAGCCTCGCTGCTCCTGCCCTTGTACGACCGACCATCGAGGAGGCGGAAGATGCTGTCCGCACCTTGCTGCGATGGGCGGGCGATGATCCTGGCCGAGAAGGTCTTTCAGGTACGCCGGAACGGGTCGTCCGATCCTACCGGGAATTTTTCGCAGGCTATGCCATGGAGCCGGTCGATGTGCTCAGCCGCACCTTCGAGGAAGTGGAAGGCTATGACGATGTCGTCGCGCTTCGTGACGTGCGCTTCGAAAGCCATTGCGAGCATCACATGGTGCCGATCATCGGGTCGGTCCACATCGCCTATCTCCCGGCCAAGCGGGTCGTCGGCATCTCCAAGCTCGCCCGCGTCGTGGAGGGCTATGCCAAGCGCTTCACCATCCAGGAGAAGATGACCGCGCAGATCGCCAATGCCATCGACCAGACATTGCGGCCCCGCGGCGTCGCCGTCATCGTCGAGGCAAGCCATCAATGCATGACCACCCGTGGCGTCCACAAGGCTGGCGTCGCGATGGTCACCAGCAGGATGACGGGCGTCTTCCGGGATGATTTCCGCGCGCGGATGGAATTGTTCGCTCTCCTCGGCTTGCCTGCCGTGCCCTGACTCGGGGCCATGTCTCTTTTGCATCTCAAGGAGTTGCTTCAGCCCAGATGTCGCGGATAGATGTCGCCTCGATGACCGGACATCGTCTTGCGGCGCTTTGGCTTTGCCTGTTCGTGATCGGATCAGCGGAGGTGGTCGCTGGTCCGATCATGCAGGTTATGGGCGATGCTTTTGGCGTTCCGGCCAGCGCAGTCGCCTATCTGCCCGCAGCCTATGGCCTCGCCTATGCTGTCATCGCATCGATCGCCGGCCCAATCTCCGACCGCTGGGGGCGCAAATGGCCCCTCATGACCAGCCTGTCGGCTTTTTCGCTATTGTGCGGCGTGCTGCCGAGTTCAGGCAGCCTCGCGACCGCCATCGCGTTGTCTGCAGCATTGGGCATGATGGCGGCGATCATCCAGCCGGTAAGCCTCTCGCTCGTCAGTGACGTCACGGCTCCCGCCGACATGGCCCGGCGCATCGGCCAGGTCTTCATAGGTCTAATGACGGCCTTCATCGTGACCCCGGTGGTGTCGGGTCTGGTCGCTGCGCGATTTGGCTGGCAGACCAGCTATCATATCCTCGCTCTGCTCGCCGCTATCGCTGCCGTGCTTGTGGCACGACTGTTTCCCGCCGATCGGGCAATGTCCCGCGCGCCTGTCACGCTTCTCGCCATGCACCGTGGAGCCCTGGGTCTCGACGAGATAAAGGTCCGGCTTGCCGCAAGCTTCCTCTGGCTCGGATGGATGGCGGGGATCGGCGCGGTGGCTGCGGAAATTGCGCGGCGGAAGTTGCAAACCGGACCTGCGGAAGCCGGGGCCGTTGCGGCCTTCTGGGGCGCGCTCATCATGGCAGGCAATCTGAGCGGGCATCGGATAGAGAAGCGTCTGGCAATAGGAGCCTTGCCGATCATGGCCGGCATGGCGGCGATCGGCGTTCTTGCCCTCATGCTTCCTGTCACCTCCGCTGTTGTCCTGGCAGGAGCCGGCGCCATATGGGCATTTGGCTATGGTTGCGCGGGACCGCTTCATCACGCCCGGCTCAGCAACCTGTCCGAGGATTATCGCGGGACCGTCAATTCCTATCACGCCAGTCTCCTAAACCTGGGTATTTTCTCCGTGTCGAGCCTCTATGCCCTGACGCTTGGGGTCCTCTCCCTCAACATGTTCATCGCGGCCGTGGCCACTATGGGCTTAGCCGGCGCCTTCCTTCTCATCATGGCCGCTCGGCTTCTTGGCCTCGGCAAGGCGCGGTCGGCCCGAAGCTGAACCGGCAGCGGAATGCTCTTGGAAGGCTTGCTCTCCAACAATCGGGATGCTTGATTGACAAGGCGAATTTCCATTGGCGCCGCAGGTGACCCGCACAGAGCAGGTGCAGCTTACCGGAACCGACACCGGCGGTTCGTGCGGCGTCACCCAGGAGACGGCCGCTGAGAAGACGAGGGAGTGGGGCGGCACATTTGCCGGTGAAAATCGACGAGAGGAGCCCCGGGGGTCTTGCTGCAGCCGTGTCCGTCGCGGACTGCGTGCTGCGCTGCCTGGCAAGAGCTGCCTCGCGCGCCGAACTTGCAAATGTCATGGAGGCGATCACCCGCGAGCTTGGCTTCCGCCACTATGCGCTGGTTCATCATGATGACCTGAGCGGCGATCCTCCAGGACGCGTCAAGCTCCTCAACTATCCGGCGGCTGCCACGGAGCGGATCATCGGCCAGGGGCAGTGGCGGAGTGATCCCGTCATGCGCGGCTGCATTTTTGCGCAGCGCGCATTTTGCTGGGACGAACTGCCCGGCATCATCATGATGGACCGGCGCGATCAGGAATGCTTCGCGGCGGGGCGGCGGCTTGGGCTGAAGCAGGGCATCACCGTTCCCTATTTCGCCCTTGGCGAACCGGTCGGCTCCTGCACCTTTGCCGGTGGCGGGTCCCGCACATCGGTTCGCCGCTGCCTTGGCGTCGCCCAGATGGTTGGTGTCTTCGCCTTCCAGGCGGCCAAGCGGGTGATCGGGGACCCCGAGCAGATTGTTGCGGCGCGTCCACGCCTCCATCCCCGTCCGAGGGACTGCATCGTCCTTGCCGGGCGGGGCATGTCCAACAAGCAAATCGCCCGGGAGCTGAAGATCACGCCGCGCACGGTCGATGGTTATCTGACCGACGCCCGCCGTCTGTTCAACGTGCATGACCGCACGGAACTGGTCGTCAGCGCCGTTCTTGCCGGAGAAGTCGGCCTCCATGAATTGAAGCCACGTCAACCCGAGTAATTACCCGGCCTATTCGTACTCTCTTCCACCTGCTTCCCTCCGACGCGTCAGTCACGATCCGGGGAGGCCCTCATGCTCCACATCATCGACAATCATCTGGCGGCCGGCTGCCAGCCGCTCCTCAACTCCATGTTCACAGACCGCAAGCGCCTCTTCGTCGATCTCTTCGGATGGGACGTGCCCGTGGTCGAGGGGCGATATGAATTGGACCAGTTCGACACCCAAGGCGCCGTCTACATCATCTTTACCGGTGAGGACGGGCAGCATGCCGCGTCGCTCCGGCTTCTGCCCACCAACCGCCCGCACATGATGGGAACGATCTTCCAGCACCTCTGTCCGGCCGGCGTTCCGGCCGGGGACAGGATCTGGGAGAGCACACGCCTCTGCCTGCCGCAGCGGCATGGAGCAGAGCGGCGGCGGGAGCTGCGGAACAGGCTGATTTCCGCCATGGTAGACTTTGGCCTGGCGCGCGGAATCGACTGCTACACCGGCGTCATTCCCGAGGCGTTCCGCAAGGAGGTTCTCGCCATGGGCTGGCGAGCAGAACCCTTGGGTCCTGCCGTGCCGACGCCCGGCGGTGCGGTCGGCGCGTTCATAGTCCACATCGACAAGGACACGCCCTCGCGCCTCGCATGGACCGGCACTTACGTCTCGGAGAAGCCAGAGGTGGCGGCATGAGCGCGCTGGTCGATCGCAAGGCTGCAGCGCTCCGCCGCGATGGGTGGTGTGTCATTCGCCATGCGCTGGATGGCTCCGGGCTGAACGACCTGCAGGCTGACCTCGAACCAGTCTTTGCCGCTACGCCGCTTTGCCAAGGCCCATTCTACGGCGAACGGACCCGGCGCTTTGGCAGCCTGCTTGCGCGATCGCCCCGGGCCGAGCGCCTGGTCATGCATCCGTTGGTCCTCGATCTCGTAAGCAAGATGCTGCTGCCCTGGTGCGAGCGTTTCAGCCTCAACCTCACCCAGGCGATTGAAATCCATCCTGGCGCCCTGCCGCAACTGCCCCACCGTGATCAGGACATGTGGCAGGGACCCAAGGGCTCTGTCGAATATCTCGTCAACGTGATGTGGCCGTTGACGCCCTTCACGCGGGAAAATGGTGGAACGCGCCTCTGGACGGGCAGCCATCTGCATCAGGACGCTGCCCTACTTCCCGAGGAGGAGGCGGTCGTACCAATCGTGGAACCCGGCGACGCGCTGCTGTTCCTCGGGTCAACGCTTCACGGCGGGGGCGGAAACGAGACCGCCCTGCCCCGGCGCGGGATTATCGTCAGCTACTGCCTGGGCTGGCTCAAGCCCTTCGAGCTCCAATGGCTTGTCTACCCGCCCGCCATTGCGCGGCGCTTCTCGCCCGAGCTTGCCGCTCTGGTGGGTTATGCCCAGCACCGGCCGAACCTCGGCAATGTCGAGGGGCAGTGCCCCTCGATCCTTTTGCGGGGCGATGTTCCCGATCATATCCCTGCAGTCGATGCATTGCGGCCTGACCAGGAGGAGGCGGTTGCCGCCTTCCTTCGCGGTCAACTGGGCGAGATGGGATGACATGATCGCCGCGTCGCCTGTCGATCCCGATGCGCTGGATGCCGTCAGGCGGCTCGGCAGCTCGGCGCTGGCCTGGGAGGTGCTCCGCCGCGACCCTGCTTACCGTGAGGCTTACAGCGCCCTGTTGTTGAAGCGGGAAGGGCCGATGGCGGCCGCTCCGGCCTTTGCCGCGCGTTGGGGGTTGCACTTTCCCAGAGGATCCGGCGCACTCCTGCGCCCATGTCCTGCCGGTCTGGTCGGCGGGCGTCGATCCACGCGTCATTCCGGTCGAGCTGCCGCCTGATCGCGAAGGTTCGAGTCAGTGGCGGCTTGATCTTCGGCGCCATCGTGCCCGTGTCGTGACCGGCACGGCGGGCGATCACGTTCGCATCGACGAAGCTGGCCACGTCATCCGTCTCGACATGCTGGACGATATGCTCGCCCGCCGTTCCATGGCTCTGCGGGTGGTGCTGGAGGTCGGTCCGAACCTTCCGTTGCAGGCCGAAGCTGCCCATACGCTGCGCCGGCTTGTGTCAGGGGCGCTGCGGCCGAATATCTTTCATGAGCGGCAGGCGGGCGCATTGCTTGGTCTTTGGGCTCTCGATGCCCGCCGGGCTGGCGCGAGCTTGCGCGATATAGCCGATCTCCTCCTGGGGCCAGGGGACTGGCCGGGCGATGGTGAATACCGCAAATCCCGTGCCCGGCGTTTAGTGGCGGCGGGCGACGCGATGATCAGGGGTGGACCCGGCGCGATATTGAGGTGAGTAGTCGGGTGTCAGCCAAGTAAATCCGACGGCAATTCATCCATCAATAGCACATACGTCGGGACCTTCAGTTGAACAGCAAGCCGGTCAAGACGATCGACGCTGGCGCTATATTCGCAGCGCTCTAGCGCGCTTACGTAGGTACGATGGATGCCGGCCTCGTGTGCAAGGGCCTCTTGAGACATACCGCGAGCAGCCCGCAGAAGGCGAAGATTTCGCGCCAAATTGTCTCGGCTGGACATAACCTCCAGCGACACGATTGCACTGTATTTCTCTACACTGTATACAGTTCAATCGTGTTCAGAGAGCCAGATGAGGACTAAACTTTTACATCAGGCGCCGACTGGCAGCGTGGTCAGTTATGATCGCTCGCACCTATCCCTGTATGCAGCCTTGCTCGACGCCGAAAAGGCCGGACTGGATTGGACGGATGCCGCCCGAACCCTGATGGGCATCAATCCCGCCGCTGTCGGGGCCGAGGAATGTTGGACCTCGCACCTGGAGCGGGCGCGCTGGATCGTCCGGGACGGATTGGGGAATGCGATCCTGGCGTTCGGACAGCGGGAATAGCCGGCGGGACCGACGCATCAAGCTGATGTGCGATCGCGCTCTACGGCTTGCGGTGTTCGCTGCCCAACGCCTGCGGGTCGCGGCTGCCGGTAACGATCGCTGGCGCGGCGGCTGATGACAGCAGGGGAAGCGTGGTGAGCGCAGGACCGCGCGCCCTACTTGCCCGGCAAACCTGCTGAAACGCGCGTCAATCGCTAATGGGTTGCACCAAATCGGCAGGCATTGCATCGACGGACTGAGCGAGCATCCAGATGGAAATCGCTGTGGGATTTCGTTGCCCACGTTCAAGCCAGCCGATGTAGCTTTGTGAAAAGCCTGACTTCTCTGCGACAGCTTCCTGGGTCAGCCCCTTCTCCTTTCTCAGACGGGCGAAATTAGCCCCGATCACCTTCCGCATGTCCATGAACTGAGATTCAAGGAATTGCTGGGACGGGTTTATTCACTATATTGAATAATGGTCGTGGCGTGAGGATTGAGGGTGTTGTTAATCAAGCATCTAGCTCCCAACGGGAGCCAGGTTGTCGAATATGATCGTCAGCATCTGGCGCTCTATGCCGCGATGCTCGATGCTGATGCCGCGGGGCAGCACTGGACGGACGCGGCTTGGGACCTCATGGGCCTCGACGTCACGGATACAGGCGCTCAAGCCTGTTGGATTTCGCACCTGGAGCGGGCGCGCTGGATCGTCGGGGACGGATTGAGGAATGCAATCCTGGCGTTCGGACAGCGGGGATAGTCAGCACGATCGGCGCCTCGCGCTGATGCGCGACCGCGTTCTACGGCTCGCTGCGTTCGCCGCCGAGCCCCTTAGGGTCTCCGCCTCACGGTAACGATCGCTGGCGCGTCTGCGGACGCCGCGCTTGTGCGCGGCGGTGCTGTTTGGGCCTCTCCCGTATCGGCGGGTGCGAGCGGCGCTCCCGGCTAGGCCCGTCGCGGCCCCGGGCAACCCCGGCGCTGTGCTTGGGGTGCTCCACTCCCGTTCCACCCTGAAGGTGCCCCCGGCCGCTGGAGCCGGGCCTCTTGGTCGCTCGTGCCGCCCACCCCCGCCTTTGCGGGGAGGCCTTGTGTCTTTTTAGGGTGGCGCAGGAGACAGACCATGCGTGAACCCTGTAGCCGTCGTGCCCGTGGAAAGGGTGCTTGCGAAGATCGTCAGGAGGAAAGCCGGACGAGCCTCTACGACGAAGTAACCGCTAAGATCATCACCGAACTGGAGGCCGGGCGTCTGCCGTGGGTCCAGCCATGGGGCGAACATGGCGGAGCGTGTCCCGGCCTGCCGCGCAATGCGCTCTCCGCTCGCACCTATTCCGGCGTCAATGTGCTCCTTCTTTGGGGGGCGGTCGTCGAACATGGCTGGCCCTCGCAATCGTGGCTCACCTTCCGTCAGGCGCTGGAGGCGGGCGGCTGTGTGAGGAAGGGCGAGCGCGGCGTGACCGTCGTCTATGCCGATCGCTTCACGCCGGAAGCGGAGAGGGAGAGGGCGTCTCGAGAGGGTGGCGATCCCAAAGCAGTACCGTTCCTGAAGCGTTTCACGGTCTTCAATGTCGCGCAGTGCGAGGGACTGCGCGAGGGGTTGGCCGCCGATCCCGAACCGCTTCCCCAGCGCGAGTTCGTGCCCATAGCCGAGGAGGTGATCGCCGCGTCGGGCGTCGAGTTTCGCATCGGCGGCAGTGAGGCCTTCTATGCGCCCGGGCAGGATTTTGTGGCTGTGCCGCCGCAGCCCGCCTTCTTCGATCAGGTCAACTATTACAGGACCTGCCTCCATGAACTCACCCATAATGCCGTAACCCGGATTATGCCGCATGGCATCGTAGGATCTCGTGTTTCCGCGATTTGGTGACGTGCCGCTTCGGCATATTCCTGGTGCCTGGGAGGTAATCCGCTGGAATGTGGGAACGTTCAGCGCAACTGACGCGGTTCGCTCACTTCTTCCGCATCCTGCGTGGCTTCGTGCACTTCTTCTCTGATGATCTTCTGCGTGATTTCATCCAGATGCGAGGTCAGGGCTTGGCTCAGTTCCTCGAACTCTGGCCATAGCGTCATCCGAACGAAACTCGCTGGCGCGCGAACAATCACCGTCTGACGATGCATGCGCGCATAGCGAAATGGCTTGATGCCATAGCGGCGGCACAGAGCGATGAAGAGCTGTCGTGACCAGGGGTCAGAAATTGAAAACTTGAACTCCTCGGCACGTTCTTGTTTGCTGGCCGTTGCGAACTGGCGGCGAATGCGTTCCGCAGCGGCACCTGCGGCGGCTTGCTCGCCGGCGGTCGTGGCGCCGGCATAGAGAGCTTCGATCTTGCGCAGCTTCTCGCGGAGACGTTCCTCGGACATTGGATCAATGCACCGTCGGCTTCTCGGTGAGAATGCCTTCAAGCATCTGTCGCCGTGCACGAGTGCAAGCCAGCACAGTCTCGTGGATTTCGGTCTCCATGATTTTGGTCAGTTCGCGCAGGTGCTTGAATGTCGTGTCAAGCTGGGTGCGATCATCCGCATTGGGGTCACGTTCCACGAGTTCGCAGATACCGCCCATCATCGCACGGAGCTCGGCAAGTTGGCCGATCGCGCCATGAGCACGTTCGGGTAGATCGATGATATCATGACCGTTGAACAGACCTTCGATGAAGCCATCCAGTTCCTCAAGACGGATCAGCCCGTAGTGTCCGAGATTTGCAGCAGTTGGGTCCATCGACACACGTGTCAGCCTGAATGGCTGACTACGCTTCTGGTGCCGGGTCAGCCCATTCCAAAGGCCGTCGATCAGAGCACCAATCAATTCGTTGGCTTCGTCCACGCTGTCGAACACGGGCAACTCACCGCCCCATAAATCCTGAATCATCTGCAAGGGCGAGGCCGATAGCTCCGGGGTTGCGATATTGCCCAGAAGCCGGGTGCGCACTTCGTGGAATGGCACCGGGCAGTCGTACTTCTCGATCAACGCCTTTACGGCTGCATCACCCAAAACCTTGGTCTTCTGCTTCATGCCCACTCCGCATATCTGAAACCAACACAACTGATAATCTTGCAGTCAGGGCGACGACAAGGCCCGGATCGCGCTCCAACCCTATGGAGCACGAAAACCATGACGATAATCACCAAAACCTGCATTGAGCCGTACATCGACAGCTTCATGCGCTGCTTTGCCGAGGCGAACTACAAACACGCCACGATCAAAGAATACCGAAATCTGATCCGCAGATTTGGACTGGCAATGGATGAGGCTGGCATTGCACCATCGGCATTGACGCCCGATCTTGCGGAAAAGCTGGGTCGGGCAGCAGAGCCGCAGAGAACAGGAACGATCCGCCTTTACAGCCTGGGGCGCAAATTCGCTGCGCACCTGATCGAGATATGCGTTGCCAAGCCGGTTGCACCGACTCCCGCTGAGGTCGCCCGCGCCGAACTGCTGGCCGACTTCGAAACCTATCTCACCAAACAGCGCGGCCTCAGTCCGCGCAGCATCCACCATACGCTCCGCTTTGCCAACCGCTTCATGGACCACCGCTTTGGTGCGGACATGTTCGACCTGACCAGTTTACGACCCGTTGACGCCGTCGGGTTCGTTCAACACTTGCTGTCGCGGGGGCGGCCATACCGAGACAAGAGTGCAGTGACGCATCTGCGCACGTTCTTCCAGTACCTGTTCGCACGAGGCGTCACCGCGACCAACCTTGCCCTAAGCGTGCCCAAAGCAGCGATGGCTCGCGACAAGCGCCTTCCCCGACATCTGTCGCCCGAAGGCGTCGAAGCCGTGCTTGACTGGGTTCGCCGAAATCCCCGGCACGGCGTTCGCGATTATGCGATGCTCCTGATCATGGCACGGCTTGGGCTTCGCGCGCCGGAAATCACCAGGATCGAACTCGACGATATCGACTGGCGTTCAGGCGAACTGACTGTGCGCGGCAAAGGCAAAGTGCATGACCGTGTGCCCATCACCGCCGAGGTCGGTGAAGCCCTAAGCCGGTATCTGAGGGAGGAGCGCGGACCGACTGACTGCCGGACCCTGTTCGTCACCCAGCGCGCTCCGCATCGACCATTCAAGGATAGCCAGATCGTCAACGCTATCATCAAGGATGCGCTCGATGCGACCGGTCAGAAGCCCGCTACGCCCTATGTGGGATCGCATGTTCTACGCCACAGCCTTGCCACGCAACTCATAAATCGTGGCGCTTCACTCGACGAGGTCGGCGACATGCTGCGCCACCGGTCGCGCGGTTCCACCATGATCTACGCCCGGCTTGAGATCGAAGGCTTGCGATCCATTGCCCAGCCCTGGCCCGTCGCGGGAGGTGCACAATGAGCCTCGCCAGCCAGCTTGACCGCTATCTCGCCGTTCGCCGTAGCCTCGGCTATGATCTCAGGACTTCCGAACGGGTGCTACGCCGCTTTATCCGCTTTGCCGACGATGCGGGTGCGCAGCATATCGACGCTGACCTGTTCCTGCGCTGGGACGCAAGTCAGCCTGCTGCCGGGTCGTCCACCCGGTCCGCTCGGCTCGGTATGGTACGGTTGTTCGCTCTTTGGTTGAGCAGTGTCGACTTGGCGCATGAAGCGCCGCCGCGCGGGTTGTTGCCGGATCGCACAATCCGCAAACGGCCATACATCTACAGCAAAGTCGAAATCGGTGACATTATCGCAGCCGCCAGCGAACTGCCTTCCACCTACGGAATGCGGGGGCTGACGTGTTCGACATTCTTCGGCCTCATCGCGGTAACGGGGCTCAGGATCAGCGAAGCGCTGGCGCTCGACACGAGCGACCTCGATGTTGCAACCGGTGTGCTGAGTGTCAGGCACGGAAAGCTGGGAAAGGAGCGCCTGCTGCCACTCGACCCGACTGTCGTAGACCGGTTGATCACCTACACCACAGAACGTAATCGGCTGCTTGGTCGAGCATCCACCCCCCTCTTTGTCAGATGTAATGGGGACCGGCTCAGCGAATGGTCGGCACGAGCCAGCTTCGCACGAGTAAGTCGAGCGATCGGGTTGCGGGAATACTCACGGTTCAAGCGGCACGGCAAAGGACCACGCATACACGACCTTCGCCACACCTTCGCAGTTCGCACCATGATCGACTGGTATCGTATGGGCAAGGATCCGGCGCGGGAGATGATCAGGCTGACGACCTGGCTTGGCCATGCCAGCCCCGACCATACGTTCTGGTACATTGAGGCGGTGCCCGAACTGCTCGAGCTGGCGATGGCACGCGCCACGCGCATTGGTTGGGAGGCGCAGCGATGACCTCCATGACTTTGCCAGCGCTGATCCAACGCTTCTTCACCGACAGACTGTGCGTCCAGATGGAAGCAAGCCATCATACCATCGCGAGCTATCGCGACACGTTCCGCCTGTTGCTGCGCTATGCCGGTTCGCGCCTTGGCAAACGACCAGTCGCTATCACGGTCGAAGATATCGACGTCGATCTGGTTGCCGACTTTCTGGTCCACACCGAAACAGCACGGGGCAACTGTGCACGTAGCCGTAACACCAGGCTCGCGGCGATCCGTTCGTTCTTCCGCTATGTGGCGATGGCCGATCCAACATGGATGCTGAACTGCCAGCGCATCCTTGCCATGCCTAACAAACGCTATGTTAAGCGCGCGGTCACGTTCCTGACCGCAGACGAAATCGCGGCACTGCTGGCCGTGCCGGATCGCTCGACATGGGCCGGAAAGCGCGATCACGCCTTGTTGCTGCTCGCGCTGCAAACGGGCCTCAGGGCATCAGAGCTGATCAGCTTGCGATACCGGGATGTTGTGCTCGGCACCGGCGCCCACGTCCGATGCGTAGGAAAGGGACGAAAAGAACGGTCCACACCGATCAGGCGGGAAACCGCCAAGATCCTGAAGGTATGGATTGGGGAGCATGGCAACAGCGATCGACCACTGTTCCCGTCGATCCGTGGCGAACGGCTAAGCCGCGATGCGCTCGAACATTTGGTACGCAAGCATTGCCTGGCGGCAGCGCGCACCTGTCCGAGCATCGGCGCAAAGCGGGTCACGCCGCATACCTTGCGCCACAGCACCGCGATGGACTTGCTCCACCATGGTGTCGATCAGGCCGTGATCGCACTGTGGCTGGGTCATGAATCGGTCGAGACCACGCAGGTCTACATCCACGCCGACATGCGCTTAAAGGAAAAGGCACTGGCGCGCGTCGCTGCTCCGGACGTGCCGACAGGTCGGTTCAAACCCGACGATCAGCTCCTCGCGTTCCTCGAAGGGCTCTGATTATGCCGAGGTGCCGCATGGCGGATGGCCGAAAAACAAGTCCTAGCCAACGCCATGCGGCATAATCAGGGTTACGGCATTATGGGTCTTATGCCGATATCGGCATAAGGTTCATGCGACGGGGCATGCGAAGCGGCTGAACCGTAATCTCCTCAACGCCTTCGGCAGCAAGGACTATGCTCGCGAGGAACTGGTCGCCTTATCTGGACAGTCTGCGCCGCTCGCAACTTTGCAGTAAGGTCGGCGATGGACGCCCACGGTAGGCAGTAATCAGGCTGGCCGTAGCGCTGACCCAAGAGCTGGCGGAGGCCAGCCTGATTGCTGCCAGGCCATAGTGCGCAACGGTGTGAAGGTCAGCTTCCGGGTGGGGGTCCGGGGGAGGGCTTCGCGCCGGTGTCGATCATTACTGTTTGCGAGCGCCGCGAGGCCAGGGGCCTCGATGCGCATGTGCCGCTGATCCTGCGCGGCGACGCGCTCTATGATCCCGATCTGGATCGCTTCTTTCTCGACCTGCCGTTGTCGGGCGTCCGCTCGCGCCATTCGCTGCGCGCCTATGCCTATGATGTCGTAGTCTGGCTTCGCTTTCTCGATGCCTGCGGCAAGACCGTGTGGGCTGCGACCCGCGACGATGTCGACGCCTATCATCGTGAGCGACGCCGCGACGAGGCCGATCACCGGATAACGGCCGCAAGCTGGAACCGTGCCGTCGCCAGTCTCGATCGCCTTTACCGATGGGGTGAGCAGCACGGGCTGATCACTGACGCGCCGTTCAGCCGCCGCGCCGTGTGGCGACCGGCGCATGGTGGCCGTCGCGGCATGATCGCGGCGCGCAATGACGCTTATGAACGTGTTGCCAGGCGATCGGATGTGCGGTTCGTCACGATGGACGACTACCGCATTTTCCGCGAGGTCGGCCTGCGCGGCCTTACCCCTGACGGCACCGAGCGCCCCGGCGCGCGCGACCGGAACGGGCTGCGCAACGCGCTGTTCGCCGATCTTCTCGTCACCACCGGCCTGCGCCTCGAAGAGGCGTCGGGTCTACTCGCCGCCGAGCTCGCGGCGATCGACCGCGAGGACAGCGATGCACAACAACTTTGGCTGCCTCTCCCGCCACCGCTGACCAAGGGCGACCGGGGACGCAGCGTCCTGCTCCCGCGTCGGCTGCTTCGTCAGATTGCCGCCTACGTCGCCGTCGAGCGCGCCGCGGGCGTCGCCAAGTTCGCCGCGCGAGACGGCGCGACCAAGCTCGAACGACCGATCCCTGTCACCCGCGCCGGTCTCGACCGCATGCGCGATATCTGCACCCCGGAGGAACGATGCCGCCTGATCCTCTGCGACGAGGATGGACCGCCCCGCGAGCCGGCGGCGCTGTGGCTGACCGAGGTCGGGCAGCCTGTTCGGCCCAACTCGTGGGAGGTGATCTTCACCCGTGCTGGCAACCGGTGCGCGGAGAACGGCTTCCCGCTGTCGATCAACCCGCACCAGCTTCGCCACACGTTCGCAGTCCATATGCTTGCCTTGCTGATCCAGCAGCGACTGCGCGAAGCGGCATTGCCGGCGGGGCCGATGGAGAGCTACCGGCTGATCCTCGGGGACCCGCTGCAACAGGTGCAACGCCTGCTCGGCCACGCGAGCCTCACCACCACCTATATCTACCTCGACCATATTGCGACCCGCGCCGATACGGTGGATGCGGCGGTCGAGGAGCTGCTTGCGCTGCTGCCGGGACCGCAGGGCGCATGAGCGGTCGTCCCCGCAAGGGCCGGCCCGTCGCCTTCGTGCCGATCACGCCGGAGCCCGTGCAGCCTGATCCCGTGCTCGGCCTCAAGTTCACCATCGAGGCGCGGCATGGCGGGACGGTCCTGATCGATATGGCCGCACTCGATCCTCGTCCGCTCGCCATCGCCTTTGCTGGCGCATTGCGACGGTCGGCCGCGCTCGGAGGACCGATCGGTGCGGCGAGCGTCATCAAGCAGTATGTAAATGCCTACCGCCTGTTCTTCGCCTGGCTTGGCGACGAAGCGCTGAACGTGGCTGGCGTCGGCGACCTGCGCGCAGCCCATATCGATGGGTTCGCCTCCGCGCTCGACCGCCGCGGGATGGGCGCGATCCACCGGCACATAACGGTCGGCAAGATCGTCAACACATTGCGCGCGATCGAGGCAGACCGGCCCGATCGGATCGCGCCTGACCTGCATGAGCGGCTGCGCTACACACTGGCCACGTCGGCGGGCCGCTCGACCCCGCGCGATGCTTATAGCCCCTTCGTTGCCCGCGCGTTGCGCGACGCCGCGAGGACCGACGTCGAAGCGATGTTCCGCCGTCTCGGTGCCGACGACCGCACCGATGAGGGCGACCCGGTCATCGCCAGCGTGCGCGCCGAGGTCGAAGCGATCATCGCGCGGCAGGGCTTTATCGTCGCAGACCAGCCCGCGCTGAAGAGCCTCTATTTCATGCGCATGCGACGCGGATTGCCGATCAGCACGCTCATCGACGATCTGCATGGCCGCCATCACCTGCTTGCGCGCGATCTGCCGGCGCTGCTCGTGCTGCTCACGCTCGATACCGGGCTCGAGCCCGAGTGCCTGAAGGCGCTGACCGTGGATTGTCTCACCAACCCCCATGCCGGCACGGTGGAACTGCGCTATCTCAAGCGCCGCGCCCGCGGCGCCGAGCACAAGAGCATGCGCGTCCGCGACGGCGGTGGTGGCACGCCTGGCGGCCTCATCCGTCGCCTGATCGACGTCACCGCGCCAGCCCGCGAGCATCTGACCGATGATCGTCTTTGGGTTTATCACAACGTTGGCGGCCTGCGGGCGGGTATCGCTCATCCGAAGGAGCGGATCGCTGCCTGGATAGCACAGCATGCTATTGTCGATGACGACGGCAAGCCGCTCCACCTGCTGCTCTCCCGGCTCCGCAAGACCCACAAGGCGCTGTGGTACACGAAGACTGAGGGGCACATGGCCCGCTTCGCAGTCGGTCATTCGCGCGAGGTTGCGGGGCGCCACTATGCCGATCTGCCGTCGCTTCGGTCCCTGCACGAGAAGACCCTCGCTGACGCCTTTCGCGAAGCGGTCGCCACCGCGACGCCGACCGTGCTGCCGCCCACCGCCGAGAAGGCGTTGCGCCAATCGCCCGATCAGGCCGCGCCGCTGATGCCGCCCGATACCGTCGGTCCGTTGCTCGACGGCGAACAGGATGTCTGGCTCGCCGCCTGCGCGGGCTTCCATAGCAGTCCCTTCGCCGATGCCGGATCACCCTGCGCGCAGCCCTTCTGGGGTTGCCTCGATTGTCCCAACGCCGTCATCACCGCGCGCAAGCTCCCCGCGATCCTCGCTTTCCTCGCATTCGTCGAAGAGCAGAGGCTGAGCCTGCCCGCGAACGATTGGGCGGCCAAGTTCGGCCGCGTCCATGCCCGCATCACCGCCCAGGTCCTGCCGGCATTCTCCGATGCCGTCATCGCCGATGCGCGCCGGCAGATGGAAGGCGAACGGCTTTATCTGCCGCCGGAGGCACGCACATGACCATGCCAGCCCATGTCCAGGCGCCCGCCTTCGACGATCGCGCCGTGCTGGCGAGCGCGCCGCTCAAGGCCGGTCACGCCCGCGAAGATCTGTCGCGCGTCGGCGACGCGAGCTGGGATCTCGGTCCCGCCGTATTCCGCGAGAACGCCCGGCGCTGCCACGTCACCGTGCATTTCGACGTGCTCGAACATGCCGATGTCCAGGCGGCGATGCGCGCCTATCTCTACGCCCGCCTCAACGCCGATCTCCCCGGCTATCGGACGAAGTTACCGCCCGCCTGCATCCGCCAGGCATTCAACCGTGCCCGCCGGTTCTTCGCCTTCGCCCGTGAGCGGCTCGGACGGCTCGACGTTTCCCGTATCGATCAGCCATTGGTCGATGCCTATGCCCGTCATCTCCGTGACGATCCTGCCCGACGACCCGTCATCGTCGGTCACCTCCTCGAAGTGGTCTCCGATCTCTATTACTATCGTGACCACCTCGCTGACGGAGGCCTTGTATTCGAGCCCTGGGCCGGACAGGCGCCCGCCCGCGTTGCGGGCTACCGCCATGTCCGGGAGAACCGCACCCCACGGTTCCCGGAAGAGGTCATCGCCGCGCTGCTCGCCTGGTCGTTGCGCTACGTCACCGTCTTCGCTGACGATATTCTCGCCGCCCGCCGCGAGCTTGATCGGCTCGAAGCGCGCCGGGATCGCCTTGTCACCGCCGACGCCGGCCTCTCGGACCCTGATCGCCGGCAACGTCGCCGCACCCGCCTGAAGGCCTATTTCGATCGCCGACGCCGCGAGGGGCGCGGCGCACCGATCTGGGCCACCGCTCATAACGGCAAGCTGCGCGTCGACCCCAACACCGGCAGCGTGACCCCACCGATCAACGCCCATCTCTTACATCTCCATGTCGGGATCGACGTGCAGGCGGAACCGCACGCACATCTCATGCTGACCGGCGGCGAAGCGAGGCTGATCGATGCAGTGGCGGCCGAGCTGGGGGTGGAGGTCGGCGGCATGGACACGCCGATCTCGATCGATCCCGATAGCGGTCGGCCATGGCGCGAGCGCTTCGACGCGAAGACTCTCGCACACGAGGAACGGATGCTCCAGGCCGCCGCTTATATCGTGTGCGCCTATCTGACCGGCATGCGCGACTGCGAGGTGCAGGCGATGCGGCGCGGGTGTGTCTCTATCGCGCGCAGCGAGGACGGCCTGATCGAACGGCATCGCATCCGATCGACCATCTACAAGCGCCGGGCGGCGGTGGACGAAGTGGCGAGCTGGGTGACGATCGAGCCGGTCGCCGATGCGATCACGGTGCTCGAACGCCTGTCGGCAGGACCGGCGCGCGCCAGCGGCAGCGATACGCTCTGGCCGGTACTGCGCGCGAGCGCCGTCTCCAAGACGCATCTGTCGAGCGAGGTGGTCCGCCAGCTCAACGCCTTCCGCGACCACCTCAACACCGCCTTCGGCAACCCCGATATGCCGGTCATCCCGCGCGGTCCCGACGGCAAGCCGTGGCGCATCACGACACGGCAGTTCCGGCGCACGATCGCGTGGCACATCGCCAACCGCCCGTTCGGCACCATCGCCGGCATGATCCAGTACAAGCACGCCTCGGTCGCCGCTTTCGAGGGCTATGCCGGGACCAGCGCATCGGGGTTTCGCGCCGAGGTCGAAGCGCAGCGCCGGCTCGGTCAGATTGACGATCTGCTGGACTATTTCGACCGCCGTCAGGGCGGCGCATCGCTCGGCGGCCCAGCGGGACCGCGCATCGCGCGGACGCTCGACGATGCCGCCGTCAGACAAGGGCCTTTGCCCGCCATGATCGCCGATCGCGCCCGCCTGCGCGTCATGCTCGCCAGCGTCGCGCGCACCTTCCATGTCGGCCCGCTCGCGGATTGCTTCTTTGATCCCGCGACCGCGCTCTGCCTCAAGCGCGTGACGACCCCTGATCCCGCGCAGCCGCTCACCGCCCTGTGCGAGCCGACCCGCTGTCCCAACGCCTGCATCACCGCCCGCCACAGGCCGGCCTGGGAACGCGCGGCGGCCGATGCCAGGGCGCATCTACGCGAACGGCGCATCTCCGATCTTCAGCGTCAGGCTCTCCAGCGCGAGCTTGATCGCCTGACCGCGGTGATTGCCGGGATCGATCCTCCCACGCCGTAGACCACCCCGGCTGTTGGCGGAGTCCTGCGCCGGTCGGCGCGCCCGCGCAACGGCTTCGCCGTCCTTCGCTTCGCTGCGGCCCTGACGGGTGCGCGAGCCCCCCTGTGCCCGGCGCGAACGGGCCTCCGCCGCCGGGGATGGTCCCCGGCGCGAGAACGGAGAACAGATCATGTCAGCCTCACCACGTGTCGACGTCTATGCTCGCGTCACGCAAGCGATCGTCGACGCCATCGAAGCCGGCACCGGCACCTGGCGCATGCCATGGCATCATTCTGGCGCCGACGTCACCCGCCCGACGAACGTCGCCAGCGGCAAGCCCTATCGCGGCATAAATACGGTCTCGCTCTGGGCAGCCGCCTATGGCAGCGGCTATGCGAGCGGCGTCTGGGGCACCTATCGCCAGTGGCAGACGCTCGGCGCGCAGGTCCGCAAGGGCGAGCAGGCCAGCCTCGGCGTCCTCTGGAAGGAGTTTCGCGCGAAGGATGACGACGCCGGCGACGATGACGACCACCGCCGGCTTTTCGCCAAGGCGTTCAGCCTGTTCAACGCCGATCAGGTCGATGGCTATGCGCCCGAACCGGGGCCGGACCTGCCCGAGAGCGAACGCCTCGCCGCCGCCGAAGCCTTCATCGCCGCCCTCGGCATCGATACCGTCTACGGCTCGGCCAGCGCCTATTATCACATCGCCGAAGACCGCATCCACATGCCGGATTTCAGCGCCTTCCACGATGCCCACGGCTTCTACGCCACCCATATTCACGAGGCGGCTCATGCCAGTGGCGCAGCTCACCGGCTCGACCGGGATTTCAGCGCCAAGTGGACCAGGCACGCGCTCGCCATGGAGGAAGCGACCGCCGAACTGACCGCATCGTTCCTGCTCGCCGATCTTGGGATCGCGCACGAACCGCGACCCGATCACGCGGCCTATATCGCCTCCTGGCTGCAACTGCTCAAGGACGAGCCCCGCGCGATCTTCACCGCGGCGAGCAAGGCGCAGGCAGCGGCCGACTGGATGCACGCCCGTCAGCCATGATCCAGCAGCGACCAAAGCCGAGCGGCCGATCCCTCGCGGGCTCGGCCGCTTCGTCGCGCACGGCGATGCGCGGGCTTCGCCCGCTCACCAGCGGACGCCGCTGGCGCGGCGGCGCTGATTTCTGGGCCTCCCTCGATGCGGGTCTGGTCGGCGCTCCCTGCTAGGCCCGCCACGGCGCGCCGCAAGCCCGGCTTCGCCGCGCTGCTCCATTGCATTTCGCCCCTCCGGGTGCGGCCCCCCGCTTGCGCGGGCCTCTCCGGTCGTTCTCGCCGCCCACCCCCGCCTCGGGGGAGCCATGGGGTTTTTAGGCAGTGCAGGAGGCACCGATGGTTTTCACCTTTCAACCGCCATTTTTCGCTGGACTGTCAGGATATGTCGCCGAGATGGGGTCTGCCTTCCTCTGCGCGGCGCTCGGCATAGTGCCCACGGTCCGCCATGCTGACTATATCGGCGCGTGGCTGGAGGTGCTGCGCGAAGATAACCGCGCGATCTTTCGCGCGGCCAGCGCAGCCAGCAAGGCGGCGGACTGGCTGCTCGCCCGTCACGGCGAGGCGCAGGCGGCGCGGGAAGAGGGGAGGTTGGCGGCATGAAGCTTCTCACTCCCGAACTGCGCTTTGCGCTCCGCGCCAACGACATCGCCCGCCGCGCTCATGAAGCAAAGGGCGAGCGCTTCGACCCGCCGCCCGTCATCAAGCTGTTCAATCCGCTTGGAGCCGCGACATGGCTGGCGACCGAACTGGCGGAGGATGGCGATGCTCTGTTCGGGCTGGCCGATCTTGGCTTCGGTTGTCCTGAACTCGGTTATTTCAGCTTGTGCGAAATCACCGCTGTCCGGCTTCCCTACGGCCTCTCCATCGAGCGCGACCTTGGCTTCGAAAGCAATTTGCCGCTCTCCCTCTGGGCGGAACAGGCCCGCCGCGCTGGTTCCATCCTCTGGGCCGAAACCCTGATCCGCCGCGCCGCCCGGCCGGGCGCGCTCCCTAATTCTCCCTTGCCCGATCCGGACAAGGGATGACGTGAAGGCGGCACGTCACGCCGCCACCCCAGTGAAAACCGGCCCCCCGACGCCGCGAAGTGTGAGGGGCCGGCACTCCAAAGGAGCAACGCCATGACACTCGTTTTTATCGATCAAGACAAGCTCTGTGTGAGCAAGATGAACATGCGCTTTGGCCGCAAGGCTCCCGATGTCAGTGACATCCTCCCGACCGTACGCAAGCGCGGGGTTATTCAGACGCTCCTCGTCCGGGCCACTGGCGCCGAAGGGCATTTCGAGATTGTCGCGGGCGCGCGGCGCTTCTATGCGGCCCGCATCGTGACGGAGGAAACGGGCGAGGCGGAGCCGTTGCCCTGCCGCATCCTCTCTGAAACCGACGATGCCGCCGCGATCGAGGCGTCCATGATCGAGAATCTTGCCCGGCTCGATGCGGATGAGGTGACGCAATGGGAAACCTTCACCCGGCTGGTGAAGGAGGGGCGCGAACTGGATGACATCGCCGCGACCTTCGGCCTGCCAGACCTCACCATCCGCCGCGTCCTCGCGCTCGGCAATCTCCTGCCCCGCATTCGCGGGCTCTACCGCGCCGAGCAGATCGACCGCACGATCGTCCGCCACCTGACCCTTGCGAGCAAAAGCCAGCAAAAGGCGTGGCTCGCGCTTCATGATGATCCTGACAGCTATGTTCCCACAGGGCACCAGTTGAAGGCGTGGCTGTTTGGCGGCCAGTCCATTCCGGCGCGCTTCGCGCTGTTCAGTCTCGACGATTATAAGGGTGCGACCATTGCCGACCTGTTCGGCGACGACCGCTATTTCGCCGATGCCGATACCTTCTGGGCGGCGCAATATGAAGCCATCGAGACAGCGAAGGAAGCCTATCTCGAGCAGGGCTGGAGCGATGTGGTCATCGTGCCTCCATCAGAACATTTCCACAGTTGGGAATATGAGAAGGCGGCAATGAGAAAGGGCGGGCGCGTCTATGCCGATGTCCGCGCCAGCGGCGAGGTCATCTTCCACGAAGGCTATGTGACGCGAAAGGAAGCGCGGAGGGCCGAGCGCGGCGAGGTGGCGGACACGGTCAAGCCGCAGCGTCCTGAACTCACCTCCACCTTGCAGACCTATGTCGATCTGCACCGTCATGCCGCCGTCCGCGCCGCGCTGCTGGGGCATCCCGGCACGGCGCTCCGGCTCATGGTGGTCCATGCCATCACAGGATCGCCGCTCTGGACCGTGCGGCCGGAGCCACAGATGGCCCGCAATGATGATGTGCGCGAGAGCGTCGAGACATCGCGGGGCGAGACGGTCTTCGACGAGCGCCGCCGCGCCGTTCTCGCCCTGCTGGACTTCTCCTCCGAGGAGCCCACGGTTACCGGCGGCAATGGCGATGACTATGGTCTTGTGGTCCTGTTCCTCCGCCTGTTGGAGCTTCCCGATCCTGCAATCATGGAGGTGATCGCGGTCGTCATGGGCGAAACGCTTGCCGCTGGCAGCGCCGCCGTCGAGGCGGTGGGCAGCGAGATCGGCATCGACATGGCCGACTGGTGGCAGGCGGATGAGACCCTGTTCGGCCTGATCCGCGACCGCGAACTGCTAGGTCGGATGGTTGCGGAAGTGGCGGGCGAAACGGTCGCGACCGCCAACGCTGGGGAGAAGTCCAACACGCTGAAGCGGATCATGTGGGATCATCTGAATGGCGCGGAGGGGCGGGCGAAGGCCGAGCGCTGGGTGCCACGCTGGATGCAGTTCCCGCCGAGCGCCTACACACAGCGGGGCGGCGTCGGCACGGTCATGGCTCATGCCAGGATGGTTGCAACGCGCGCCCCCGCCGCCGCACAGGAACCCAATGGAGAGGCCGCGCCGCTCGCACAGGCCGCGTGAAAAGGGGAGCGGGCGGGATCAATCCCGCCCGCGCTTGCGAGCGAAAAAAAACGGCCGCGCGCCTCTGCCGTCCGGCGTCGGCGCGCGGTGTTTTCAGATGACAAGATGAAGGGCGCTAGCGCATTATTCCCGGGGGCGGCGGGTTCGTCGATACCGGCCTCCTCGAAGTGAGAGCAGACAAGCGAGCGCTACAGCGGAAGTTTTGCATGGCGTGCTCGGCCCCGACCAAAAGGCGTTGCGGATCTGCGGACGCAGGCCGGATGACGCCGTCGCTATCGTGCTGGAGCTTCACTACATACGCCCCTCGGCGACGGGAGGAGCGACCGAGATGCCCAATCTCGGCTCCGCCATAGCCGCCATACCGGGCTTGATCCATATTCTGAGCGCTGTTTGCTCGACTATGTGGACACGTCCAACGCGGCGAAGCTGTTGCCGTGTTTCGAAGACGGCGTGGCCAACCGCCGGCGCGTGACCGCATAGCAGACCGTGGCGCAGGGCATCTCCTGAAGGCCTGCGCAGCAGCGCCCGGCGGCCTCTCTTCATGGCAGGTCTGGCGCCTGCACGACTTGTCCGCGCAACGGCTTCGCCGACTTTCTTCCCCGCCCTGCGGGCTTCCTCGCGGACCAAGAAACCCGGCTCTGGCCGTCCTTCGCTGGCGCTGCGGCCTACGGTGCAGGGCGTCGTACGCGCGCCTGATCGACTGCCATCGAGGCCGCACGGGGCGGCATTCGAGCAAGCACAAGGAGATTTTCCATGGCGCAGATCGGCAGCTTCACCCGCAACGAGGACGGCGTCTACACCGGCGAAATCCGCACACTTACCCTTCGCGTCAAAGCCACGATCCGGCCTGTCGACCGCGAGCATGACAAGGCTCCAGACCACCGCGTCAGCGCTGGGGCCGTCGAGTTTGGCGCTGGCTGGACCAAGGCTGCGCGCGAGACTGGGGCGGAATATCTGAGCCTCAAGCTCGACGATCCATCCTTCCCCGCGCCCATCTATGCGACGCTCACCCAAGGGGACGACGGCGAGCATAAGCTTATCTGGTCCCGCTGATCCAAGCGCCCCGCGCCGATCGGCGCGGGGCTGCCGTCCAGGGGGGTGTCGAATTCGAGACGACGGTTTTCGACACTGATGCTGCGGTGTCCTGGCCGCCATTCTCGGGGCAGCGATCGCGCTGTTGCGGTTCGCAGCCACAGGATAGCGCTCCATGGAAACCGATGACGATATTGCCCGTGCCAATCGCGCCAAACGCGGCTCGCCTTTCCTCAATACCGATCAGGCAGCCGCTTACTTGAAGCTTTCGAGCCGGCTCCTCAAACGCCTGCGCCGCGACGGAAAAGGCCCGGTCTTCCGCCGCCACAGCCGCTTCGTCCAATATCATATCGACGACCTCGATACATGGTCCGCCGAGCATTCTGGCCGGGAGATCGGCGCATGACGCGGGCACGCAAGACGAGCGGGGATGCGCCGCTCCTGGCCTGGGGCGATGAACTTCGCGCCCGGAAACTGCATCGCAAAAGGCGCGTTCGCCGCCTTGCAATCGGTGGTGCGGGCCTCGCACTGCTTCTCATTTCTGCCGCCTTTCCGCCTGCGCCGCGGCTTGTCTGGAACGCGAGCGCCAGCGCGCCCAGAGGCCTCTATATCGTCTCACCCGCAGCGCTGCCCGGCGTCGGCGACATGGTGATCGCGCGGGTGCCTTGGCGCTATCGCCAACTTGCCGCCGAGCGCCGCTATCTGCCCTTGAATGTGCCGCTGGTGAAGCGCGTTGCGGCCAGTGCTGGCGATGAGGTTTGCGCCTGGGGCATGGTAATCCTCGTCAACGGTCGCCGGATCGCCGATCGGCAACGCACCGACCTTCGGGGGCGATCCATGCCGCTCTGGGAGGGATGCATGCGTCTTCGAGGACGCCAGTTGTTCCTCCTCATGAACAATCGCCGCTCCTTCGACGGCCGCTATTTCGGATCGACCGAGGGTGAGGACGTCATGGGGAAGGCAGAGCTGCTGTGGCGGCGTTGAGGCTCGCCTGCGTCACGCTGATGCTCGCCATGGCCGTTCCATCGGCAGCACAGCCGACGGTCCGCTGGCGAAACCTTATCTATGAGGCATCGAACCGGTGCGGCGTGCCGGTCGCCTGGATCGAGCGCGTGATGCGCGCGGAAAGCAATGGCGACACGATGCTCGGCGGAGGGCCCATTCGCAGCCGTGCCGGTGCGATGGGGCTCATGCAATTGATGCCCGGCACGTGGGACGAGATGCGCCGAAGCCTCGGTCTGGGTAGTGATCCCGATTACCCCGCCGACAACATCATGGCAGGCAGCTGCTACCTCAGGCGGATGTATGATCGCTTCGGTTACCCCGGTCTGTTTGCAGCCTATAATGCCGGTCCGGCCCGCTATGCCGCGCATCTTGCAACCGGTCGGAAGCTGCCGGGCGAAACCATCGCCTATCTTGGCAAGGTGACGGGCTCGGCCGTGAGCGCGCCAGTTTCGCCATCAAACCCTGCGCGCGAGGGGCTGTTCGCGATCCGGCGCCAGGTCTCCGTGACCACGCGGGACGTGACCGCTGAGCCATTACAATCATCGCTCTTCGTGGTGCGCAATCATGTCCCTTGAGGCGTCGTTCCGCATCACCGATAGGGGGGAGGCTCGTCTCGATAGACCCAGCATGACGGGCGGCGGAGCGGCTATCAAGGCCCGCGGGTGCCCCCCAATTTGCTGCGCAAATCGGTTCCCCCCACGTCCGCTCCGCGGCGCCGCGCTGCGCGCCGCGGCCCTGACAGCCGCTCCCCCACCCGTCTCCAAGACACCGTTCTCGATGGTGAGAACGCGAAGCGAATGGAGATCATCATGGACATGGTTCAGAGCATCGGAACGGCGTCGGATCACATCATGGCGGCGCTGGTCGCGGGACTGGAAATCGAATTTGGCCGCAGTGCCGGTAAGGCTTTGGCGGAGAGATTTCTTGAGGCAGAGGAGAGCGATTTCCTGTGGGACGCGAGGGCCGGGGAACGCTGGCTGGGTGCCTATGAAGGGTTTGGATCGGGTGACGAAGAGCTCGACAGGATCGCGATCTGGGGCTGGCTCGATGGCTGCTGGTTCATGGCAATCATGCTGGTTGATGGCGAGGGGATGCCGCAGGGAACAATCGCGCATCGGGTCTGTGGTAGCCGAAAATCTGCGCAACATGCCATGGCCGAAGCGCGCTGAGGATGCCGCGATCGGCGGGGAGAGGCAGCGTCGGTCTGGCACTGCCCTTTCCCTTTTGCTGGGGCGAAGTGGTGAGGGAAAGCGGGAGAAGGGGAAACAAGATAAAGGCAGTGTCTCGCGACACTCCGTAAGTGATTGTCTGCACATCCTTTTTCCGCGAGACAGGCGAGCGTCGGCACGAGACATGTTGCTCAGGAATGGCGGAAATCCGCCATTGCCTGCCCGAAATCGCGAGATCAGAGGGCGTCCGGATGCCTGACGATGATCTCACGCCAAAGCTCGGTAATACGCGCGGCAATGATGGCAAGCGGGCGCTCAAATATGGCGGGCGGATCCTGGCTGCGACACGGCTCGCCGGTAAGAAGACAGGCAGAAAGTCGCGGCGCTTTGATGGCAGCCGGATCGGGCGTGGCGCCAGCATGGGGCGGCTGCTCTCCAGCCGCGATCGGCTCGCCGGGTTTCGGGGTCGCCGGGCGGTGGTGAAAGCGAGCCTGATCCGCTTGCACGGCAAGGCCGGCCAGGTCGCCCGCGCGCACATGCGCTACATCCAGCGCGACGGGGTGACGCGCGAGGGCCTGCCGGGCGAACTCTACGGCCCGGAAACCGACCGCGCCGACGGCGACGATTTCCTGAAGCGGACCGCCGGCGACCGACACCAGTTTCGCTTCATCGTGTCGGCCGAGGACGGTGCCGAATATCCGGACCTCAAGCCCTATGTCCGTCGCCTCATGACGCAGGTCGAGCAGGACCTCGGCACCAGGCTCGACTGGGTCGCTGTCGACCACTTCAACACCGAGCGGCCGCACACCCATATTGTGCTGCGCGGCGTTGATGACTGCGGCCACAATCTCATCATCGCGCGAGAGTATATTTCCCATGGGCTTCGCGAACGTGCGTGCGAGCTGGTCACGCTCGACCTTGGGCCGCGCACCGATCGGGAGATCGAGGACCGCCTCCGCCACGATGTGGATCAGGAACGGCTGACCGCGATCGACCGGCGTCTGCTCCGGCGGATGGACGCCGATCGCTCGGTGGCGGCGACCGACAACGACCCCCTCCAGCAATCGGTGGCGGCGGGGCGCCTGCGTAAGCTCAAGGCGATGGACCTCGCAGAGGACATGGGTGACGGGCGCTATCGGCTCGCGGAAGGGCTGGAGGACACGCTCCGCCGCATGGGTGAGCGTGGCGACATCATCCGACTCATGCAACGCGAACTGACCGCGCGTCGGCTCGACCGCGCTGGGGTCGAGCAGGTGGTCGCCACCGATCTGCGCGAGCCGATCGTCGGGCGGATGATCAGCCGGGGCTTTTCCAATGAGCATCGCGACCGCCATTACATGATGGTCGATGGTGTCGATGGCCGGGTCCACTATGTCGACATCGGGCGCGCGGACGCGACCCCTTCGGTGCCTGAGGGCGCGGTGGTCCGGATCGAGGCGACCAAGGCTGAGGCCACGGCCGCCGACCGCACGATCGATGCGGTCGCCCGGGCTAATGGCGGGCGCTATTCGGTCGATTTGCATTTGCGGCACGATTCCCGGGCCAGCGAAGCTTTCGCCGCAAGCCATGTCCGGCGCTTGGAGGCAATGCGCCGCGCGGGTGCCGGACCGGAGCGTCAGCCCGATGGAAGCTGGACCATTCCAAACGATCATTTGGCGCGGGCGGAAGGCTTCGCGCAAGCGCAACAACGCAACCGCCCGGTCGCGCTCGCGATCCTGTCTTCGCAGATGGTCGGCGATCTGGTCGGAGTCGAAGCCCCGACTTGGCTCGATCGCGAGCTGGCGTCTGGCGCATCCGGAGCGGTGCGCGATGCCGGGTTCGGGCGCGAGGTGCACGACGCGCTGGCAATGCGGCGGCAGTGGCTCGTCGAGCAGCAATTGGCCGATGGCGACGGCCAGCCTTTCCGGTTGCGGCGAGGTGCTTTGGAGAGCCTTCGTCTGCGCGAGTTGGAGAGCGTCGGCGAGCGGCTTGGCCGGGAACTGGGGAAGGCGTTCGAGCCCGCCAGGATGGGCGAGCGCGTCGAGGGCGTCATTGCGCAGCGCCTGGACCTGGAAAGCGGCCCTCATGCACTGGTCGAGCGCTCGCGCGATTTCACGCTGGTGCCATGGCGCGACGTGCTCGAGCGTAACATCGGCAAGGCTGCGTCTGGGATCATGCGCGCGGACGGGATCAGCTGGCAATTCGGTCGGGCGCGATCCGGTCCCTCGATCAGCTAGACGAAGTCAGTTATTGGGTGGCGGTCGATCGCGCCCCCACCGTTGCTAATGGCCTTCACCACTTTTTTAGGCCGCTCGCGGCCGATGCGCAACTTGCCGGTTCAGTACTCGATGTCATAATCCTGTAGAGCGCGACGCGGAGAGGTAGCGCAGTCTGCGAAGGGTCTTTCGTCTGCCATGCCTCATCTTTTGTTCGATGTCGCTCCTCCGCAACAATGACCGCGCGGTTTTCATGGCCCCGACGACAGTCCCATAGGGACAGGCGCTCGCAGGGCGATTGGTTGGTGCTGCGATCCGCTCTGCCCAGGCGCGATGAAATTATATTGACTTGGAGAACGTTCCGCTAAGGTTATCGGGTTATGCATGCGAAGCTGAATTCGGGGGATAGGATGGGTATCGAGAATGAAATCGCAGGCATTGGACAGGCGCACCAACGGCTGGCTTCTTCCTGCGTGTGTTGCGGCTCAGCCGACTTGGCCGCTTCACCCGCGATCTTGATGCCTTTCATCGCTGATCGAGCATTTGGTTGGAGACCTGTTGTCATAGACGACAGCTGGGGATTGAACACGATCCAGAGCGGAAATGCTTATTCCATATGCAAGACGATGCGGTGTCGCAGGTGCGAGCATCTCTTCTGCGACATTCGGTTTTCGGAAGAGGAAATGGAGAATATTTACACGGGCTATCGAGAAGAAGCCTATGTGAGATTGCGAGACTTTTATGAGCCGGGGTACCGCGGTAGAAACGAGGCACTGACCGTAGCCGTATCGTATAAACAACACATTGAAGAGTTTTTATCGCCGTTTGTCAGAGATCCGCTAACGATTTTAGATTGGGGAGGCGACACGGGAGCGAACACGCCATTTGAGAAGCGGCGGGTGAGCTTGGACGTCTTCGACATAAGTGGCAAGGCAGTTGGGGGAGATGCAAGGGTAGTCACTCGAGAACAAGCAACATCCTCAAAATATGGCTTGATAGTGTGTTCCCAAATTCTCGAACACATTCCTTACCCATCTGATGTTTTATTGACAGTTCGCCAAGCAATGGATGAGGAATCCATCCTCTATATCGAAGTTCCGTTCGAAGAAGTTATGCGAAGGGATTTGAAGGACCGGGACAAAGTTAAGCGACATTGGCATGAACACATCAACTTTTATTCAATACAGTCCCTGGATTCTTTGTTGGTCAATTGCAGACTTGAAATCCTAGCGAATAATGTGCTGGTAGCTGAAGTCGGCGGTGCCGAAGCGCATATCCTTCAAATAGCATGTCGGTTGGCATGACCGGATCAGCAGCTCCATCCTTGATAGATGGAGTTCACGCGTGCATCGGGACGGCGTAGATAACAGTCCCGAAGGTGTTATATTCGTGGACTCGTAGGTGAAATTTGTACTCTAAGTTCCAAGAGGAAATCAGGTCAATAATTTCATATAAATGCTCCGGAGCGTGGTAAGCTGAAACAAGAAGAGAAGGCCTTCGCTTCTCGATTATCTTCTGCATACCCTTGAGAGTTTCTAATTCTGCTCCCTCGACATCCAGTTTGATGATATTCACCGGATCTCCATACAGGACATCGTCGATTGCAACACATTGGATCGTTGTATCGCCAGTTTCACTTAGGTGGCTGGCCATCGACCCGCTGTTCGTGAAGCTCAGCTGCCGCGTCATCGACCATGTGCCAAGCGGCAGGCAAGTCCGTCGCTCAACCGGAAAAGCTCGCGACGCTAAGATCGCGAAATTGGCCGGGTCCGGTTCGAATGCAACGAAGCTTGCTATTTGATAACCCGCCTTGAGAAATTTGTGAATGGCGACGCCAGTGAAGGCTCCGCAATCGATAATATGCAACGGCTCCGCAAATCGGGGAAGGTCGGCCGGGGTATATTCATCTTCCAAGCTGGGTGCCGGGCAGTTCGCGATATCGCCACCTCGACGGTAGGCGAGAATGGCGTCGAACAGGTCTCGACTAATCTCATCCGCGAGCAGGGCACGCGCACGCTCAAGGTCGGATTGGTGCTCTGCATAGTTGAAGTCGGGATCTAGCCAGTAGCCCGGCCGCGTTCGCGCATTCGCGGCCAAGTCTGGTAAATTGATCGGAGTCAGTATGCGGGCAGCGCCAGCCCCGAGCAGATCGGCATGCAGCCCGTTGATATCGACGTAATGATTATGGAGACCGATAAGGATCGTCTTGCCCACAAGGCGCCCTTTGCGGACGTCATCAAGTGCCAGGATCGGGATGTCGCGATAGCTCTCCCCGCGCTTACCACGATCGAGTATGAGGCCAATTCTGGTGCCTTCGGCCAACAAGTCATCGATAATAGCCTGGCCCACGGTTCCAGCGCCGTAGATGATGATGCCGTCAGCGTCTTGAATGCTGTCACTAGGATGCATTGTTGATACTCTCACTGCCTGCCGCTGCACTTCTGGAATGGGATTGCATGCGATCCGAAGTGAAAACATACCTCTGCAGAATGATGAAATTGATGACGGAGGTGATCACCATTGCCAACAGACCTGCAAGGTAGGGCGAGGATAGGATGGTTGCCGCCAGCGCAAGGCTTGCAAGGCCCACCATATAGTTCAGGGCGTAGGAAAAAAGAAAACGTAGCTTGGAGGCTGGTGCGGCCCGAAAGACATGCAAACTATATGAGAAATAGTTGAAGATCACCCCGATGACATGCCCGATGATTTGAGCGGCGTACATGTTCAGACCAACCGACAGCAGCAGGGCGTAGATGCCGTAGCCAAACAGCGTGTTGATGAACCCTATCTTGTAAAAGCGCCACAGCCTTCCAAGGGTTGTTGAAGAGAGGGATATCACAGGTCAGTCCGGGGGTGCGAAGTTGACGCGCTCCCGCTCGATCACAAGCGGCATTCCACGAGTTCGATCCGAAATCAACCGAACCTGTACACCGAGGATGCCAAGAAACAGGAACAGAAGCCCGAACTGAAGTTCCAGCAGCGCGGCGAACATCCACATTCTGGGATTTTGAGCCCAGGCAATCGACCAAGCCGCACCCATCATGCTGACAAAGGTTGCGGCGAAGGCAATGAAGCTGAAATAGAGCGGCGCTCGAAGTAGGCCTTTTGACGAATAGGCTAAGGCGGATAAGGCAAAATCAAGGAGGGCAAAGAAGCCATTCTTCGAGCGGCCTGCGGTGCGTTCTGGGCGCTTGAAAGTGATCGTATCGATCGCGTAGCCTGTTTCTACTAGCAGGCCCCGGACGAAAGGCTCAGGTTCGTTAAGATCAGCGATCGCGCGAATTACCTTCGCATCATAAATGCCGAAACCCGTTGCGTTAGGTACGATTGGATAGTCGCCAAATTTGCGCTGCAGGTCATACGACAGCTTGCGCAGGCTTGAGTAAAGAGGGGATGACTTCTTAGTTTCGCTGACTCCGAGGACGATCTCTGTTCCAGCTCGCCAACGCCTGACGAGTTCAGGAATAAGTTCGGGCGGGTCCTGGAAGTCCGCAGCGATTCCGATAATTCCTCGGCCTTTCGCCTGGAAAAGAGCGTGGGCGGGTGAGCGCAACTGCCCGAAATTGCGGGTGTTCACGATCAAGCGGATGCGGCCGTCAGCTGCGCAGAGGCTCCGCACAATTTCGGTCGTTCTGTCTGTTGAGCCATTGTCGATGAAAATGATCTCGAAGTTGTCTGTGAGCATCTCCAACTGCTTCGTCACGGCAGTGGCTATCGCTGCGGCATTCTCCTCCTCGTTGAGGCAGGGAATGACAACTGAAATTTCAGGCGTCGTGGAGGGTTTAAGCATAGGAGTCCTGTGGGGCGTCTGAGACTGAGGCACTTTTCAAGAAGGCGGTGGTTTCGTTGATCTGTTCGGCAAGCGAAACGCGGTCTATATGGTGCTCGTCCAGGAGCCGTTGATAGTTTAGGTCGTCGCCCAGATAGACATCTGCGGGACCATCGCTCCGGTTAGGCCGTTCGATGGAGCAGCCCAGCGGGGATGCGATCGCAGAAGCAAGCTCCCCGAGTTCAATATCCTCTCCGCCGCTGTCGAAGCGAATGATTTCAACCTTCTGTTCAAGCAGCAGCGCAAAAATGAGCGACATCAACTCGCGGATAGCAACATAACCGCGTCGAACATCATGCCGGGCCTGGACCGTCACCGGTCGCCCTGCAAGAGCATCCAGGATGAAGGAGGATAAAGCATAGCTCGGCAGCTTGTTAACGTGGGGGCCAGACACGTTGAAGATGCGAGCAATCGCCAGGCTTTTACCGCTACAGTCGGCCCAAGCTGCGAAGGCGTCTTCGTCTTCCCGCTTCAATATTCCGTACAGCTGCATGGCAGGCTTGGCTAACGGATCATCCGCGAAGTGGGCAGCGCCGGAGGAAGCGATGAATGCTGCCTCCACACCGATCGGATCCAGAGTCTCTAGGACCGACTGCCGGATGGCCCGGTTGGCAGCGCAGTAATCGACCTCCGACATGGTTTCGGCCCGGTCCTTCGTAAGGAAAGCCAGGTGGAGCAGATATGTTGGCCGCGAGGGCAGTTCCCTGAGATTAATGAGCGGCTGTTGCAGGATTTGCTGCGTGTCGGAGAGGCGCAGCTCAGCCTGTCGCGATCCGAAACAGAAAACCCGTTCAGCAAACGCATCGCCAAGCGCATCTTGCAACAAGTCCAAAGTTGCGCGACCGAGCCACCCGCTTGCTCCAGTCAGAACGATACGATGCTCGTTCTTCTGCAAGGCTTTGGCTACATGGGCGGTAAAGGCCACCTTGCTTTGCCTTTCTAAGCGGCGCCGCGCGTGGACTGAACGCGTGCTCCTTCGTCCTTGAAGAATTGCACAAGATCGGAAAACCGGCCGAACTGTTCGGATGGATCAGCAGTAAATTGATCGCTCGCATAGCCGTAGGTAACAAAGGCAAAGCGGACACCCGTAGCCTTGGCCAGCGCGTGATCGATTTCACTGTCTCCGACATAGAGGCATTCTGCCGGCGTCGTAACAAGCCCCGCCATCACAAGTTCCATCAAATCGGGTGCGGGCTTGGCCATGCGATCGGGAGAGCTGCCGACGATAACCGGAAAATGCGCGGTCAGGTCCAGATCGCCAATCACCTTTTCGCAAAGGTGCTGAGGCTTGTTGGAGCAGATGGCCAGCCGATATCCATCGGCCGCCAGCTGCTTCACGCCATCAGCGACCCCTTCGTACAAGGATTTGACCGGCGTCTTGTACAGCGCATAGCGTGCGCGGAAGTCAGCTACCTCCTGCCGTAGATCGCCACATTCCTGCGCGAGAACGCCGCCGACCAAGGCTGGACCGCCCAGGCTTGCAAACTGCCGGATTTCAGGAAGTCCGACTTGCCGGATACTACCGCGCTCCCGCAGCATTTCATTGAGAATGTCCACGAACACCGGCGCGCTGTCGATGAGGGTGCCGTCGAGATCGAAGATGATGTTCTGAAGAGGTTTCATCATTCCGGCACTCGCATCGCTTCGGCCAATTCCTCTCGTGGGAGAAACGGGGCGAGGTCGTGAAGGGGGGCGGTGACCATGCTGCCGTCTTCCAGGCGTCGCGATGACACCTTCGGAGCGAAATTCTGGTCCTTGTCGATAAAGATTTCGCACAGTGCTGCACCCGGGGCTGTGAGGGTTTCCGCGATAGCACGGGCCATGTCCTCATGCTCGGAGGTGCGCGTGTAGGCGAAGCCAAAAGCCTGCGCCACCTTGCCGAAGTCAGGGAAGGTCACACCGGAGTCAGGTCCGCAGCCGACGGAGTGGCCATCGAAATAAGCCTGCTGCGTTTGGCGGATCGAGTGATAGCCGGAGTTATTGTATAGGAAGACCTTTGCGGGGATCCCTTGGCCGACGATCGTCTGCAGCTCCTGCAGATTCTGCATGATGCTTCCATCGCCGGCGAGGCAGATGATCCGCTCGGCACCTAGAGGCATAGCATGCCAAGCTCCGATGGTCGCAGGCAGATCATAACCCATGGAGGCCGCGCCCGAGTTTGAATAGAGGCGCTGGCCCTTTTTGAGCTTTGCCGCCTGCACCGTGACCACGGCTGCGGTAGCATCGGCCATCACGATGACCTCGTCGGGTTCAAGTTGGTCGAAGAGACTTTCGGTGAAGCAATAGGGATTCACGACGCCATGCGTTTCCCAATATTCGGGCAGTACAGCAGGATAGCGGTGACGGCGCTCCATTGCCCAATCGACATAGGTGCGATGGGAAGAGGGGGCTTCATAGCCGTCAAGCGTCTTGATCAACGCCGGTATGAAGGTTCGCAGGTCGGCGTGGATAGGCATGTCGATCGATATGGTCGGCTTGAACAGCTCGGGCGCATCGACATCAACCATGATCTTCTTCGCGTTGGGCGCGAACCCGGCATAATTGTAGCTGATCTGGCGAATATTAAGGCGGCAGCCCAGAACTAGCAGGAGATCGCTGCACTGAACGGCAAAATTGCCTGACCGGTCGCCAACAGTGCCGGGTCGGCCGACGTAAAGAGGGTGATCGTCGGGAACGAGGTCCTGCGCGTTCCAGGCCGGGGCAATCGCGATGCCGAGCTTATCGGCCAGTTCAAGGAAGGGCTCGTACATGCCCGCCAAGCGAATGCCCGTGCCCGGCATCAGGACGGGGCGATGCGCCTGACGGATCGCGGAGACGACATCCCGTGCAGTTCGTTCTAAATCGACGCCGGTCAGCCAGCCATATTCGCCGGGGACCGCATAGTCTTTCCCATAGCCCTCAGCCACGGGATCAAAGCCGCGCAATTGCGACGGATCGATGAGCGACGATTGGATATCGATGGGAATGTCAAGCCACACCGGGCCAGGGCGGCCGCTCTCGGCAAGCCAGAGCGCCTTTTCCAGCAGGTAGCGGATGTCCAGAGGGCTAGAAACGGTCACCGCGAATTTGGTGATGGATTTCACCATGTCGCTGATGTCGGCCTCTTGATCCCCGAGCTGGCGGACGAGGACCGTGGCGTTGTGCCGCAGCGTCTCCCGCTTCACCTGACCCGACAATATGAGCATCGGAATGGAATCGGTGTAGGCCCCATGTACGCCATTGAGGGCGTTGATCCCCCCGGGTCCCGTCGTCACGTTGACCGCCGCCATCCGCCCGGAGAGGCGAGCATAGCTTTCGGCCGCCATGGCCGCTGCCTGCTCATGATGGCAGCAGACGTAATGCAAACCCTGACCGCGGCCGAGCGCGTCGTTAAGGTGCATGGCCCCGCCGCCAGTCAGCATGAAGACATGGCGAATGCCATGTTCCGCGATCCGGCGGGCGACATAGTCCGCCAATCGCATGCGGGCGTTGGCTATCATCGGCTCCTGCCCCAGTTCAAATTCGCCTGCTCGCGCCATCTCGCCCATGTCAGGAGGCGATCGCCGTTCGAGCCGTCGAGATGTCGAGCCCCCGATCGAGGATTAGATCGAGCAGCGCCGGATCGCGAAGAGCCGGTGCGTCAACGCTTTGCACATCCAGCGGTGCATTGGCGGCAATCGGACCGGTCAGGCGCTCGCCACCCGTAAATTCGCGGGTGGATAATTGCCCCTTGAGCAGAGGAACGGCGAAAAACACGTCGCCCGCTGTCAACACCTCACCTGCGGAAAGGTCGCGCTTGGCGTAAACGCCACGCACCAGTGCATCGAGATAGCGGCGCTCGCCTTCCGGAACGGCGCGTCGCTTGGTAGAGCCGCCGCCGCACATTTCCTGGGCCTTTTTCATGGCGCGGAACCAGGTGTTGGCTTGCTCAGGCTTCGTGCAATAAGGACTGACCGCCACCCCTTCATAATCAATGTCGATATGCCGCTCGAAGGTGCGTGCGCCTTTGCCGTAGGCGATCAGCGTGGAGTCCCACCAGTCGCGATATTCGTGGGTCGAATAACCTATCACGATGTCGGGGTAGCGCGCCTTCAGGAAATCGATCTGATCGAGTTCAAGATCGCCATCCTCGGACGGGTAGAGCGACACGCAGTGGTTCAGCGCGAAGGGGATGTTGCGCGAAGTGAAGAATTCGACAAGCTCGTCGATATGTTCAAGGCTCGCCCCGCCTGACGAGGCGATGACGGGCAATCCGGTGGACGCCATCTTCTGCAGCAGGGTCTTGTCGCGGACGTCGGAGCTCGCAATCTTCAAGATCTCGACGCCGAATTCCACGCATTTGTCGACTGACACTTCATCAAATGGCGTGACCATGGTGACCATGCCGCAGTCGCGGACCGTCTCCACCATCAACCGCAGATTTTCCCAGGGCATCTGGGTATCGAGCGTCTTCTTGATGTAGCGGATATCGGCCCGGTCACGGAACTCGGGATGGATGAAATTGTCGACGTCGCGGAATTGCAGTTTGATCGCGGCGTGCACATTGTTGAATTTCACCACGCGGGAAAAATCGCGGATGATCTTCAGGCCGCGCTCAAGCTTCCCCCAATGGTTATTGGCCAGTTCGAGCACGAACAGGTCGTTGAAAATGGATTCAGTCACCAAAATTCCCCCGCGCCGAGCGACCGCTTTCACAGTCACAGGGCCTAGTAATTAACATAGTTCCTTAAAAAACCCTCTAACGTTTCGGCCACATATTCCAGATGAAGCTCGCCTAGCCCCGGATAAAGGCCGATCCAGAAAGTCCTTTCTGTCACGAAATCAGCATTGTCGAGAGAGCCGACGACACGATAATTGCGTCCCCGCATGTAGGGTTGGCGGATCAGATTGCCGCCGAACAGGAGCCGTGTTCCGATGCGGTGCGCATCAAGATGCCGGACCAGATCGTCGCGCGCGAAGGGTGCGCCTTCGCGAATGGAAATTGGATACCCGAACCAGGACGGCTCGCTGTTCGCCGTGGCCTTGGGCAGGATGAACAGATCCTCAAATGGTCTCAGCAGCTGCGTCAAGAGATCGAAATTGCGCTGCCGGGCCGCGATGAAACCGTCGAGCCGATCGAGTTGCGCGAGACCGACCGCCGCCTGCATGTCGGTGATCTTCAGATTATAGCCGCAGTGGCTGTAGGTATATTTATGGTCGTAGCCCATCGGCAGATCGCCGAGCTTGCGGCAGAAGCGCTTGCCACAGGTATTGTCCATGCCCGGAGCGCACCAACAGTCTCGGCCCCAGTCGCGCATGGATTCAATGACGCGTTTGAGCCGCGGCTTATCAGTGAAGACCGCTCCCCCTTCGCCCATGGTGATGTGATGGGCAGGGTAGAAGCTCAAGGTGCCGATGTCGCCGAACGTCCCCACATTTTGCCCGCCATAAGTGGCGCCGAGCGCATCGCAGCAGTCTTCGACCACCCAGAGATCATATTTCTCCGCGACCCGCATCACCTCACCAAGGTCGAAAGGATTGCCGAGCGTGTGAGCGATCATGATGGCGCGAGTCCGGCTTGACACAGCCGCCTCGATCGCGTCCGGCTTAATGTTATAGGTCGGAATATCGACATCAACGAAGACCGGGACTAGTCCATATTGAAGCGCGGGATTGACCGTGGTCGGGAAACCCGTGGCGACTGTAATCACCTCATCGCCTGGTTTAAGCGCGTCTCCTCTGAGATAATGGGAGCAGAGCGACGAGAGCGCCAGCAGGTTAGCCGAAGAGCCCGAATTGGTCGTGAGCGCATGCTCTACACCGATGCGCGCTGCTAGCCTTTCCTCGAAAGCGGCATTGAACCGTCCCGTTGTCAGCCAGAAATCCAGCGATGAATCGACAAGGGCCTGCATGTCCTCCGCACCGTAAACCTTGCCGGAAACCGGCACCGGGCTTTCTCCAGGTACGAAGGTATGAGGAGCATGATGGCGGCGCGCATATTCCCCGACCAAATCCAGGATGAGAGTGCGCAACTGCGCTTCATCCGATTGTTCGGCAAGAGCCTGCAACTGCGCGGCTCCAGAAATATCGTTCACGCCCATTGATCCTCGCTCACCCCAGCACGCCTCGCCATATATTCGTCAATCTGACGCAGACTGATTGCGCGGGCGTCTCCGCCTCGCGCCACGTCCTTATGCCAATCCACTATTTTGGTTAATGCTTCGTTTAGGCTGAGCTTCGGCCGCCAACCCAATTCGCTGCGCGCCTTGCTGGAATCGAGCCGCAGCAGGACGGCTTCGTGCGGTTGAGGAGCAGACGGCCGCTCCCAGGCGCCTTCGGCTCCCCACGCGGCAAGTATCTGATCAACGATCCAGCTCACAGGTTGGGTGTCATCATCTGACGGACCGAAATTCCAGGCCGCCGCCATCTCATCATGGCCTTCGAGCAATCGTTCTCCGATCGCGAGATAGCCTGACAGCGCCTCAAGAACATGCTGCCAAGGTCGGATCGATGCCGGGTTGCGAATTACTGGCCGTTCGCCCGCAATGAGCGCGCGTATGATGTCCGGGATCAGGCGATCCTCTGCCCAATCGCCGCCGCCGATCACATTACCTGCGCGCGCGGACGCGATCTTCGCCTTCCTGGGGTAAGAGCGCCGATAGGCGGCTATGGCGAGTTCTGCCGCTCCCTTGCTGCTGCTGTATGGATCGTATCCGCCCATCGGATCACTCTCGCGATAGGGCCAGACCCATTCGCGATTTTCATAGCATTTGTCCGTCGTGACGCAGACCACAGCTTGGACGCTATCGCTGGTTCGGCATGCTTCAAGCACGTGCACCGTCCCCATCACGTTGGTCGCGTACGTTTCAACCGGATTGGCGTAGGAATAGCGTACCAGAGGCTGGGCAGCGAGATGGAAGACGATCTCCGGCCGCGCGGCTTCGATAGCATCCGCTACCGTCCGCTCATCGCGAATGTCGCCTTCGATATGGTGGACCAACTCGCTGAGGCGCGTCTGCTCGAAGAAGCTGGGCTGCGTAGGGGCGGGGAGAGACAAACCCGTGACATGGGCGCCTAGTCGCTGCAGCCACAGGGAAAGCCACCCGCCCTTGAAACCGGTATGGCCGGTCACGAATACTCGCCGGCCTTCCCACAAAGCAGCGTTCACCATCTTTTCCAAGGTGCACCTTGGTCCCAAAGCGATTCTAGGTAGAGCTTGTCACGTAGCGTGTCCATCGGGTGCCAGAAACTGTCATGACGATAGGCAACGAGTTCGCCAGTGGCTGCGAGTTGCTCCAGGGGCTTTTGCTCCCAAATCGTTTCGGGGCCGTCGATCAATTCGATCACGGACCGGTCCGCAACGAAGAAGCCCCCATTGATCAGGCCGCCATCGCCCGCAGGCTTTTCCCGAAAGCTGCGGACCAATTCGCCGTCAAATTCGATTGCGCCGAACCGGCCGGGAGGCGCGACCGCCGTAATCGTGGCACTTTTCCCATGATCGCGGTGAAAATCGATAAGGTGGCCAATATCGATATCGGCGACGCCGTCGCCATAGGTGAAACAGAAGGGCTCCCCGTCGGCAAGATGATTGGCGACGGCCTTGAGCCTTCCGCCTGTCTGCGTATCGGCTCCCGTATCGACCAGCGTAATCCGCCACGGTTCGCTCCAGTTTTGATGAACCTCGATATTATTGTTCTTCAGATCGATCGTTACGTCAGCGGTGTGAAGGAAGTAATTCGCGAAATACTCCTTTATCATGTAACCCTTATAGCCAAGGCAAACGATGAAGTCGTTCACACCGGCGGCTGAATAGATTTTCATGATATGCCAGATGATCGGCATACCGCCGATTTCGACCATCGGTTTCGGGCGAACGGATGTTTCCTCGCCTAGCCGAGTCCCTAATCCCCCCGCAAGAATAACTGCTTGCATCAACTTACCCCCGCGATGCCATTCTTGCACTTCAAGCGCATCTTAGTCGAGGGACCGGACCTTCCCCGGCGGTCCATGTTCCCCCTGTTCCCCTTCATCCTAACGGCGCGTCAAGCTTGCTGCTATGAAAATTTGTTCGAGGGAACGCTGGTATGCACGTCAGTACAGTGATCGAGCCCAGTCCGAAATTCCGACATCGCCATTCCTTATCTTCGGCAAGCCTGGGAGGATATATCAGGGCACTGGTATTCGGGACACCGCGATCATAAGCCCATATGATCGCGGTTTCTGGCCGCCCTCTTGCTAGGTGCAGCACAGCCGGGTTCGGATCGGCGTTCAGCGCATATCGCGGTATCAGCACTTCGATCGGCCTGCCGTGACGGCGAAAGAAGTATCCACCGACCTCAGCCAGCTTATCCGGCTCGCCCATCAGAGCGGTGGGATTGTCCCAGAGGAAGACGAGCTTTCTCGTAGTGCTGTTGCGGATGATCCAATCCGAGGGTTGCTCAAAATTGAAGCCATAGCGGTGATCGTTCAAAGGCTCGGCAATCCGCTTGGCGAGCGGTGGCAGCGCGGATCCTACGAGCAGCAAAATTATGGCCAGAGGGCCTGACGGAACCAGTTGCTTTACATCGCGGAGAACGATCGGAATCAACAGGGAAACCGCTCCAACATAGGGGAGCAGGTAACGCATCGAAAAGCTTGGCCTCACAAAGCCGATCGCCAAGACGCAAGCCGCGGACAACAGCCCTGTACAGACGAGTGTCATCTCAGGCGATAAGCGCCTTGACGACGCCCGCATCCAAGCTTCGCCAAAACGGACATAGGCCCATAACGGGGTCATCAGGCCTAGCGCAATCAGGGTGACTACTGATCCGCACAGAAACAAAGGCGCAAATAGCGCTTCTTTCCAGCTTAACAGTTGATACCAGCTGTTCCCCGAAACGGCGTAATTCAGGACAAAGTGCAGATGCCAGTACATCCAGGCACCCATGGGCAACAACACGAACAGTGCCGGCCATGTATCGACTGCCCTGCGCCGACAGATGATGAGATAAGCCAGGCCCTGAATGCCGGAGATCACCGCGGCGTGATAGTGGGTCAAGACCGCGAGAGAGGATATGCCCGCCCAGATAGCCGCGCGTTTTGTCGTTGAAGCTTCGATGAGGCGAAGAAAGCAGATCGCCTGTGCACATCCCAGGAACAGCATCAAGGAATAGGGGCGAGCCTCCGTGGCGATGCCGAAGCCTGGTTGCCATAGGGCGACGCTGAGCGCCCATAGATGCCGGACGGTTCGATCCTCGTGCCCTCGCCAGAGAATGGCGGCAGGTGCCGCTATCGAAAAAAAGATGCTGGGAATTCTCAAGGCAGCATTGGCGTCCCCGGCGAGCTTTTCCCAGGCCCAAAGCAGAGAATAATAAAGGGGCCCGCTCAGTTCATTAAGGCACCAATCAACCAGCCCCCCCCAACTCGGCTGCGCGGCGATGGTAGCGCTGAAATTTTCGTCGAGCCAGAGGGGTGCTAGCAGTCCTGATGCGAGAATGTTGGCCAGAAACAGCAAGAAGGCCGCAACCAGGACAGCAGGCGGGATGTCACCCGAAAACAAAGTTTTCGGCGCTGCTCTGTTCAGCGCTGCCGATGCCATGATGCAAGCCCCTTTCCCGTCCGCCCGCCGACCTTTAACCGCTAAACCCTTATGAAAATATGGCTAACAACAGGTGAACGCGAAATATGCTTGTCAGCAGTCTTGATGAATGAAAGTGGTGGCGTGTTCGATGTCGGAGCGTGGGGCTTAGTTCGATGGAAATTCGCCACTTTGAATATCAATACGTCTAGGACGGTCGCTGCAATTAAATCGCTCATTCCACCGGTAATTTACCACGCGGCGTACCAAGCGATCATTGTGAAAAATATTCCAGACAGATCTGCCTACAAGCCGCATTACTCGCCATGGCTTGAGCCTGACTTCCAGAGCGGCGCAGAGGCTGTGCGTGGGAATACATGTCTGAAGGCGGAGAGTATCTATACGCTCCTACACTTTCTCGAAGAAGTGCTGTGGCTTGGAGGGGACGTGATGGAGTGCGGCGTTTGGCGCGGAGGATCGGCCAAGCTCTTATACGAAAAAATCCGAAAGATAGCCCCTGAAAAGCACCTTCACCTATTCGATTCGTTCGAGGGAATGGCCGAAACTGATGCAGCTTTGGACCGCCACGAAGCAGGGGACTTTAGCGACACCTCGCTTCAGCACGTACAGAACTTTATCACCGGCTCAGACGGCGACGACGCAGCAGTGGTGTTTCACAAGGGGTGGATACCGCAAAGCTTCGCCGGTCTTGAAGATCTGAAGTTTTGTTTTGTGCACATCGACCTTGATCTTCACCAATCGATTCTCGACGCCTTGGCTTTCGTCTATCCAAGGCTCCACCCGCGCGGCGTGATCATTTTTGATGATTATGGGTTTGCGTCCTGTGCCGGGGCTCGCAAGGCGGTGGATGAGTTCTTTGCAGACAAACCGGAAGCGCCGTTCGTTCTTGGTACAGCCCAAGCAATTGTTATCAAAAGGTAGCGGTAGACTGGTCTGTAAGCTGACCGGCACCGCACCAATTTCTCCCAAGTTCAGGTAAACGCCTTCTTCTCGTAGATGGTGACGATCGCCCGCCCATCCCACACATAGCACAGGTGCCGCTCTTGGCGGCAGTTGGCGAGCAGGCGAGGGCGGAAAACCGCGGCGCATTCGCCGCCGGAGTGGCGTACGCTTTGATAGGCGATGCCGTCTGATCCTTGGCTGCGCAGTTCCGCCGCAAGAGCCTGACTGGCTGTGTAGCTGTCCGTAGCATAGAGAGCAGCCTGCTCCTCACGTAGATTGCGGACATCGTGCAGCAGCGCATCGAGGTCGGCCGCATACACGCGCATGTCGAGTTCCTGCGCAGGTTCCGAGCTGTATGCCATGAAGCGCGCGCGGTGGTAGCCGGTTTCGGCGATCGCTGTCTCGATCTCTCTAGCAGCATAGAACAAGCCGAAGGTCCCATCGGAAAAGCGGCTTCCATCCAGATTGAGGTGCGTGAAGGCAGCCATGATGGCCGAGGTTCCCGGCCCCGAGATGCGATCCTCCGGCGGCACGAGGGTAAGGTCGCCGACCTCGTCCCGGAGCCGGTCATTAGTCATCGCTTCAATCGCGTAGACCGCTTCAAGGTCGGCTGGGTCGGCCACATCTTCGAACAGCGATATGGGTGGGAAACGACTTGCGACGATCCGGTAGCACGGCTGCCACCGCGCCCGTGCCGTAGGAATGGCTTTCATCAGCCGCGCTGCGCGTCGATATATTGGCGCACTACATAGAGATCTGCGACATTGCCCGAGGTCATCCGTTCGATCGCTGGACGTCCGGCGAAGAGCGGAGCCTCATTGGGCTTACGTACCCATTCGTCAGCGGTGCGCGGCAGGAGCAACTTCAGCCCCTTGTAGATTCCCAAGACGTAGGAAATTCGCTCGAGCGCGTCCTTCGGAATCGCGGCGACCGCGCCCCGCTTCCAGGTCTGAAAAGTGGAGCGGTTATCGAGCCCGAGAAGCTTCATCTGCTCGGCTTCCTTGAGGCCCCACGCCTCCGCAATGCGGAAAAATGTACGCAGCGCCGGACCTGTGAGATCCTTGCGGCTATGTGCTGTGGCGTGGGTGCCGACGTGGGCTGTTGTCGCCATCAGCCAATCTCCTTCTTACCTCTTATGTATAATATCTATACACAATATCAAGATTGACCAATTTCTATTCTTCTGCCTTGGCAAAGGCGAAGGCATGCACCTCTTCATCGTAGGGGACGAGAGCTAACGGCAATCCGCGAAGCGGTTCCCAGATGAGATTTCGTTACTGAAGGCTGCCCAGCGCCAACTCGCGATGACGAAGGAATTGCAGAGGGCCTGCCGTTGGTTAAAGTGATAGGAAAGAGCGATCGTCATGAGGAAAATGATCGGTTGGGACGCAAGTGTCGACCAGCAATCATATAGGAGCGTCTGTAAATCGTGAACTGAGCGGGAGCCTCATCGCACACCGATCTCGATCGCTGTTGGAACCTACCGGGTGTGCTGGCGGAACCAGTCAGCCATTTCTTCTTCTGACAGTTCGCCACCCGCGAGTGCGACGAAGGCCACCACCAATTCGGCATCCGTGGCGGTCAGCTGGCTTCCATTGAGCATGAGAAATGTTTCGCTCACCACTGCTGCGGTCCTTTTGTTGCCGTCGACAAAAGGATGGTTCCGCGCGATGCCGAAGGCATAGGCAGCAGCTAAATCTGCGGCATCGGGTTGGCCGTATCCCGCGAGATTCATAGGACGGGCCAAGGCACTATCAAGTAGGCCCTCGTTCCGTATGCCGCCGTCCCCGCCATGTTCGGCCACCTGCTCGGCATGAGCGGCGATGGCGACTGCAGAAGTAACCCATATCCAACCCTGCATTGGTTATTTGGCAAGCTCACGGAGCGCGCGCTTGCGCCGAAGCATTACCTCGCGCGCCGTCGCCATCTGGGCTTCAAAATCGGAAGCAGCCGCACTTAATTCTATGCCCCGGGGCGTGGTAACCACTGAAAGGGTTTCACCCACTTGGACATTGAGGTGCGCCAAAAGATCGCGAGGTAGTATGACGCCCGCGCTATTACCAATCTTTGTGATCTTGAGAGCGCTGTTCATACGGCGGTTATAACTTATCCGCACCTAGGCGGCAAGGGCAGAATTGCTCCTACTTCAACCATCCCGGCGGATCGCGTGAGTGTTGATCGCCCCCTGCGCCGAGGCGATCGTGATGCTCGTAATTGTTGAGATCCTCGAAGCGCTTGAATGAGTGGATGAATCCTGCGGTGCTGCATCATTCAGATGTCGCCTTCGCGGCATAATGCGCCAAGCAGCACGCCGATTTGAGGTGCCGATCCGCCTCCACTCTCCTTTGCGCGGAATTTTCACGCATGTGAGATGCGAGATAATCCTTTCGCGGGCGGCGCTATATGTCCAATGTCACCGTGGTCGAAGCCTGCGATGAGCTTGCGGCCCTGCCAGCCGATATCCTGACGACGAGATTGGAGGGCTTCATCGAAGCCGGCTGCTTCACCGGACGTTACGAGGGGCCGGCGCGCGGCGCGATGGAGCAAAGCTTCGAGCACCTTGCGCGGATATTCGCCCGCGCCGAGACGCCGCGCCTATCGGGCGTCCAGATGAAGGCGCCGATGCACCTCGCACCCGATGGCGCTCTCCTCCCGGCCGTTGATCTACCGTTCACTCATATTTTGAAGCCTGCCGGAACCGCAGGCTTCGAGATGCTGCCGATATCGAATGGCTCTGTCTGGAACTGGGGCGCGCCGCCGGCTTTGCGACGCCCAATATCGTGCTCACTCCGATGCCGGACGGCATGTCGCCCGCGCTCATTGTCGAGCGTTTCGACATTCGACACGGCGCGGACGATCAGCGCCGGCTCGCGCTGGAGGATTTCTGCTCGGTCCTCGATCTTCCGGCATTGGCGAAATATCAGGGCATCATTGAGCGCATAGCACGCGGGCTGCGGCCGCTCTCGACGGATCCCGCTGCCGACCTCGACACTCTGTTTCGTCGCGCGATGTTCGCTTGGCTGATCGCTGACGGCGATATGCACCGCAAGAATCTCGCGCTTCTCAAGATCGCCGCACCGGATGCGAAGCCTTCACGTCGGTTCGCTTTGCGCCGCTTTATGCGGTTACGACGCGAGTCTTTCCCGGACTTGGCGGCGACCGGATGGGGCTCAAGCTCAACGGCAAGGATGATCGACTGGCACGCCGAGACTTCATGGCGCTCGCGCGCACCATTGGCTTGCCTCAGGGCGATGCCGATAGGGCCATTTTCGAACTGATCCACCGTCTTGCAAGCGCGGTCGAAATCGTCAGGCTTCCGGGCTTCGCGAGACCCCGAGGCTGCTGCTACTGCGCAAGGCCAAGTGTCGGCGCTCGTCGGCGAGCGCTGCGCTATGCTCGCGAGCGATGCCCAATAGATCGGCTTGCCCGGTGGGCATGGGCATCGTGGATGCGAGTTAACCGTGGAAGGGAAGCGAGGGAGGGCCCCGACCGTTAGATCGATAGTCGCCTCTTTCATAAATCATAAATCACGCATATCATGATTTATAGAAAGGCGTTTCATCGATCATGCTTTGGAACTGGCAACTCTCTGACTGGACCCAATTCGGCTTCGACGAGGCCCTCTTGCGCGATCGGGAGGCGCGGTTTCTCAAGGGCGCCGGTGTCATCGTCGGATCGATGCATCATCTCGATGGGGAGGCGCGTCAAGGGATCGTGATCGAGCTGATCTCGCAGGAAATGGTCGATAGCTCGGCCATTGAGGGTGAGATTCTGGATCGTTACAGCGTCCAGTCCTCCATTGCCCGCCAACTTGGCTTTGCGGCCGACAAGCGTCGTTCCAATCCAGCTGAGGCCGGTGCGGCCGAGTTGATGGCTGACCTCTACAGGCGCTATGCCGAGCCGTTGACCGATCGGCTCCTGTTCGACTGGCACAAGATGTTGATGAATGGGAGGCACGATCTGGCAGCCATCGGCACATATCGGACCCATGCCAATCCCATGCAGATCGTGTCCGGCGCGCTGCATGCGCCCCGCGTTCATTTCGAGGCGCCGCCGTCAGGCCGGGTGGCAGAAGAGATGGAGCGGTTCATCACTTGGTTCAACGATAGCGCGCCGCAGGCCAACTTGCCCATGCCTGCAATCACGCGGGCGGCGATAGCCCATCTCTGGTTCGAGACCGTCCACCCTTTCGAGGATGGCAATGGCCGCCTGGGTCGCGCCATAGCGGAAAAGGCGTTGGCGCAAAGTCTGGAGGCGCCGACGCTCACCGCCTTGGCGACCACCATCAACCGCCACAAGAAGGCCTATTATTCGCAGCTGCATCAGGCTAGCCGGACCAACCAGATTGATGCCTGGATGGGCTGGTTTGCCGACATCGTGCTGGAGGCGCAGGGGCGTACCATTGAGAGCATTCGGTTCTCGATCGAAAAGACCCGCCTGCTTGACCGTCTGCGTGACAGGATCAATGCACGGCAGGAAAAGGTGTTGATCCGCATGATGGCGGAAGGACCGGACGGCTTCGTCGGAGGCCTGAGCGCCCACAATTATCGCACGATCACCGATGCCGCCTCGGCGACCGCAACCCGTGATCTAGCGGAACTTGTCGAACTTGGCGCGCTGGATCGGGTCGGCGAGCGGCGCTACGCGCGCTATCATCTGACGATCGCCAGCAAAAAAGGGCGGTGACGGCGCGGACGGGTACGTCCAATTCAGTGGGCCGCTTCTTTGACCAGGGGTCAGTTTCAGACCATTTGACGAAAATGGCCCCCGGTTCGGCGACGCCAAAAAATCACTCCGCTGATCAACTGGAGTCCGCTCACTCTGGTTGCCAGAGATCAAGCGGTCCAGACTAGTGATCCAGATTTGCGTCCACACCGAGACGCAAGGCGGCAGCCCGCAAGCGCGTGTCACGTGTCCAGAATAGCACGTCAGGCGTTAGCCACATTGCTGCCAGCAGATGTGCATCGATGTAGCCGATGCCAATGCCGAACAGCCTGTGACGGTCAATGAAGGCATGAACCTCCTCATCGTGCGCGACGAGAGCTGATGGCAATCCGCGAAGCCCTTCGAGGATGAGATATCTTTGGCGAAGGCTGCCCAGCGCCAACTCCCCAATAACGAAGGGATGGGAAAGAACCTGCCACTGGTCGAGTGATCGGGCAAGGGCGGAATCATCATGACGAAAATGATCGATCCAGACGGAAGTATCGACCAGGATCATGCAGGATCATGCAGGAACGGGACGTCGGCGCGGAGCGGCTTCACTATAAGGCTCAGTGCCGCCAAGACGGGCAAGGCGCGCGGCGCTCTCCCGTTCTATGAGAGCCTTAAGCGCCTCACGAATAAGCGATTATTTCTCGGTTAAGCTGGTGAAAGACTGAGCCAAGATGCCGTCGCGGATATCGCTGTCACTTCCACCGCTTCTTCTCATTCTCGTCGTCCGTTCTCGTCTTATCCTTGAGTTTTGTATCTCGAGATGATACGTACCATATCATGATACAGAGCGTTAAAGGGAAGCTGATGGAGCAGGTGCTCGCCGGTAAGGCGGGCAAGGGCTTCCCGTCCGATTTGTTTCGGGTTGCTGTCCGCAAAGTCGCCATGTTGGAAGCTTCTATAAAGCTGGACGATCTCCGTGTTCCACCAGCCAACCGACTAGAAGCTCTTTCCGGCGACAGAGCAGGGCAACATTCGATTCGGATCAACGACCAGTGGCGCATCTGTTTCACTTGGTCCGATAATGGCCCGGAAAATGTTGAAATCGTGGACGACCATTGAAAGGAGAACGCTCATGACCATGCTGCAAGTGCCGGTCCATCCCGGCGAAATCCTGAAGCATGAATTTTTGGAGGAAATGGGTATTAGCGCGGGGAAGCTGGCAAAGCATATCCATGTACCCCGCACGCGGATCGAGCGCCTATGTGCGGAGGAGACTTCCGTCACCACTGATACCGCTATGCGGCTGGCGCGGGCGCTGGGCACGACCGCAGAGTTCTGGCTAAACCTTCAGGCGCATTATGACCTACTGGTGACGGACGCAGCGGACATAAAGGAAATAGAGCCGCTGCTTGCAGCCTGACCCTCTGTCATGCCATCCCGAGCGGCCATTCTTCTCCAAGTGGAGCAAAAAAGTGGAGCCGGTTCCCGCCGCCGATTCCACCTTTTGGCCCGCTCCCTTCAGCTCAATTTGTTGATGGACTCGCGCATGTGATCCACGCTGACGCTGGAATAGCGCTGGACCATCCGCAGTGACTTCCAGCCGCCCATGTTCATGATGGTGATGAGATCGATGCCCGCCATGACGCAGTGAGACGCCCAGTGATGGCGCCAGTCATGAACGGTGAAATCCTCGATGCCCGCTCGCTTGCAGGCCGTCGCATGCTGGTTCTTGATCGGATTGCCGCCGGGGATCTTCGACTTGCGCGTGTCCGAATAAGGTTTGCCAAACCGGTTGAGGAAGACGTGACCCTTGGTCGGCTGTCCTCGTTTTTCCCAGATCGGCCGAAGCACATCGAACAGGCGAGGATGCATCGGCACAGACTTGATGACCGCGTTCTTGCTGTGATTGAGCCGGATTGATCTTTCCTCCATGTCGACACCATCGACGCCCCACGGGATCTGCAAGGCTGTCTGGATCCGCGGACCCTGGAAAGCCAGCATGATGATAATAGGTTGGATGTGAGGGGAATAGGCTGCGATCAGCCGATCGCGGTCTTCCTTGCTAAGGAAGCGCACCCGCTCATTGTTGAACGGGATTGCCTTGATCCGCAGCGGCGGAAGATCGTGCAGATCGTAATGGACATTGATCGCTGCCTGAAACACCGATCGATAACGATCCTGACCACCCGGGTCATGGCCGGTCAGGTAAGCGCGGCGAAAATGCTCCCATGCCTGTTTGGGTTCGCGCAGGCTGAAGTCGCCGATGATGCCATTCAGTTTGCCGATGCGCAGGATGTCGGACGCGCAAGGAGGCTTGGCCTTTGACAGATAGCTATCGAATGCGTCGGCGATGGTTCCTTGAGCGACGAGCGCAGCGGGACCGAACATGAGCTGGTGACGCAGCTTCGTTTCATGCTCCGCCATCAGATGGGCCGCCGCATCGCGATCGGTTGTCCTCAGGCTGAACTCCTGGACCTCGATATGCTTGTCGCCAAGCGAGACCGAACCTCGAATATAGTAGATGCCTTTCTTCCCACGGGTACGGATTGAAAGCATGTGATCTTTTCCAGTCGGATGTGATGTCGCGCCTCCGTCGCGCGGATTTACCCGCATTCCTGAAGGCGAGACACGCCATGTTTCGTGAAGATGTGGCACATTCCGGTGCACGCACGGCGTCGGCCATGCTGGCCTAAGAAAGAGTGCCACGAGCCTTCGAAGGCTCGTGTGTGTTGGGGGATCGCGGGCTCTATGGAGCTCGAAGGCAGCGTGTCTTCTTTTGCCTGCAGGTGAGATTGCCTGCTTTGTGGCGACGCAGCACCGTTTCGCTGGCGTAATATGCGCCCGATGCGCAACCGTAGAAACGACCCGTCCGTCGGTCGATGATGAGGCATCATGCGGCTCTGCGCGACCACGTCTGCGAGGCGCGAACGAATCGGGATTTCGCGGGGTTCGCCCGGCATTTCCATGCCCAGAATTTGCCCAAACAGGGTGCAATTTGCCCAAAATTTGCCCAGAAAAGTCGTGGGCACGGCAGGACTGAACGCCGTCTTCGGGCAAACAAAAACCCCGCAAAACCTGAGGTTTTACGGGGTTTTCGATGGTGGGCGTGGCAAGGATTGAACTTGCGACCCCTGCGATGTCAACACAGTGCTCTACCACTGAGCTACACGCCCACGGGAGTTGCGCCAATAGCGGCGGTCGGGGGGGTGTGCAAGCGGGAAATTCGCTTGCGCGTTCAATTCTCTGAACTGGAGTGTTCAGCCCTCCGGCGCGCGGTCAAACGCCGGTTTTCAGTTGAGTCCGGTCATGCTGTTGCTGCCAAAGATCCGGTCGATTTCCAGCACCAGGTCGCGCAGATGGAAGGGCTTGGACAGCACCTTGGCCTGCGGCACGGCCTTGCCGGCCTTCAACGTGACGGCGGCAAAGCCGGTGATGAACATGATTCGCATGTCGGGCGCCACCGTCGCGGCATGCTGCGCCAGTTCGATGCCGTCCATCTCCGGCATGACGATATCGGTCAGCAACAGGTCGAACGGTTCACTGTCGATGTACGGCACCGCCTGCGCGCCGGTCGCCACAGCCACCACGTCATAACCCGACCGCTCCAGCGCACGGGCGAGATAGGTGCGCATGCTGTCATCATCTTCGGCCAGCAAAATTCGAACCATCGCTTGGGTCAGTCTCGTCTCTGGCCGTTTCCGGCGGATCTTGTGCGGCACCCCTCGCGGGTGGCGCTGCATGCCGTTATATGCGACAACGAACATGGATATCCAGCCGGGTAACCATTTTTGGTCGCGTCCTGTGGAAGGAGATATTTTGAGCTATTCCGCACCGCGCGTTCCGGCCCAATCCACCTTGTCACATGATTTGTACGGACCGGAGCGGCCGATCGCTCCGGTCATCATTTCCGTTCCCCATGCCGGACGCGACTATGACGCTGCGCTGCTGGATGCGGCCAGGGTCGCGCCGGACATCTTGCGGCGGCTGGAAGATCGCTGGGCGGACCTGCTTGCCCATCCGCTGATCGACCGGGGCTATCATGTTCTGGTTGCCCGCGCGCCGCGCGCCATGATCGATCTTAACCGTCACGAGCGAGAGATTGATCCCGCGATGGTTGCGGCCATGCCGCGCGACGTCCCGTTGCAGGGCAGTGCGAAGCTGCGCGGCGGACTGGGCCTCATTCCCCGTCGGCTGCCCGGCGCCTATGAATTGTGGCATCGGCCGGTCGGCTGGGACGAAGTGCGCCGCCGCATCGACCTGATCCATCGCCCCTATCATGCCACGATCAGCCGGATGATGCGCGCGGCGAGGGAGGCGCACGGCCACGCCGTGCTGATCGACCTGCATTCCATGCCGCCGCTTGCGCCCACTGCGGCGGGGCAGCCCGCACCGGGGGTCGTGCTGGGCGACCGTTTCGGTCGCGCCGCTTCTACGCGCCTGATGACGCTGGCGGCGGATGTGCTGGCGGGTTATGGGCTGACGGTAGCGCAAAACCATCCCTATGCCGGCGACCATATGATCGAACGGCATGGGAAGCCGGCCCATGATCTTTATGCGATGCAGGTGGAAGTGGACCGCAGCCTTTATCTGGACGCGGCGCTCGACAAGCCCGGTCTGGGCCTGCCGCGGCTTCAGGCGATCATCGGGGGCCTTGTCGAAGCAATCGCCGCCGAACTGCCGCGCGCAACCTATCCGCTCGCTGCCGAATAGCCGAACACGCCAGCCTCAGCCGTCAACTCACCTGCTGGTCCGGCAGGGCGGCCGTGGGGCGCGAACCCCATAGCGCGTAGAAGAGGATGTACAGTTCACACACCGCCGTCAGCAGGAAGGAATTTTGCAGGCCGTAATTATCGGCCAGCCATCCCTGCACCACGACCAGCGATCCGCCCGCGATGGCCATGATCAGCAGGCCCGACCCTTCTTCCGTCAAGGGCCCCAGGCCGCGGATGCCCAGCGCAAAGATGGTCGGGAACATGATGGAATGGAAAAGGCCAACGAGGATCAGCGACCACATCGCAATGGGGCCATCGGACAGGACCGTGACGATCATCACGATGAAGGCGCCGGTGGCGAACGCGGCCAGCACCTTGCCTGCATCGACCCTTTGCATGATCGCGGAACCGACAAAGCGGCCGACCATCATGCCACCCCAAAGGAATGTCAGGTAACGGCCCGCTTGCTCATGGGTAAGGTTCGCAATGTCCGGCTGGCTGACGAAATTCACGAACAGGTTGGCGACGCCGATCTCTGCCAGAACATAGATGAAGATCGCCGGAATGCCGAACAGCAGGTTGCGATGCGCCCAAAGGGAATGTTTCTTGCGCTCTTCCCGCGCCATCCGTTTCGTCGCTGATCCCATGGCCGGCAGGGGGAAGCGGGCAATGACGATCGCCAGCGCCACCAGCACCAGCGCGACAATGCCATAGGGCAGGATCACCGATTGGGCGTCGGCAATCCGCTCCGCCTCGGTCAGCACCGTTCCGGCGGTCGACGTGCCGCCCTTTGACCGTCCCAGGATCAGATAGGCGCCGAACAGGGGCGCCAGCATCGTTCCGGCGGAGTTCATCGCCTGCACCAGATTGAGCCGAGACGATGCGGTCTCCGGCTTGCCGACCACGACGACATAGGGGTTGGCGGCAACCTGAAGCAGCGTGATACCGCTGGCGATGATGAACAGCATGGCCAGCGTCACGCCATAAGAGGGCAGGCTGGCCGCCAGCATCATGCCCAGCGATCCTGCCGCCATGATGAGCAGGCCGATCACCAGCGACGTCTGATAGCCCACGCGCTCGATCAACTTGGCTGCGGGCAGGGACGCGACGAAATAGGCGATGAACCAGACGGACTCGATCAGCGTCGTTTGCGTGTAGCTAAGGTCGAACACGCTGCGCAGATGCGGCAGCAGCGTATTGTTGATGACGGTGATGAACCCCCACATGAAGAAGAGACTGGCCAACAGCGTCAGGGCAGGGCCGTAACGGGTGGCGGGGTGTTGATCGGCCACCGTTGCGGATGATGAGAGGGGGGCTGGCATTCATCTTCTCCAAAAGCGGCGGTCGGCTTCTGCTTTTCTGAATGTGTCGGCGTATATATCGGCTGATCGAGCGTCAACTTGCCTCGGTTGAGGGGTGGACGTCACGCATTCGGCCGGGCCAGCCATAGTTATCGAACAAGATCGTTCTATTGCCTCGTGCTACCGATGCCGCGCCCCGCGATCTGCCGCTTCACCATCATCTGGCGCAGGCGCTCCATGTCCGCCATTCCGCCTCCTGACCGCCGGTTTTAAGGGGTGCGAAGCGGCCGCGATCCTCTGCGCCACTATACCCCTTTGCCGCCGAACATGCGGTGCCCCAATCCTGCCGCAAGTCGCGAAGGGCCGCCTGATCGTTCAGCCTTCGCTCTATCCGGCCTGCCGCGCAACCCGCCGGTCCAGCATTTCCCGCACCTTCCCCGCCAACTTGGCATAGGTGAAAGGCTTGGTCAGCAGTTCAACGCCCGGATCCAGCCGCCCATGGTGGAAAATGGCGTTCCGCGCATAGCCCGTCGCAAACAATATCTTTAGTTCCGGTCGCCGGGCCGACGCTTCTCGCGCGACATCCGCGCCGGTCATCCCGCCGGGCAGCACGACATCGGTGAAAAGCAGATCGACCGGCGGCGCGGCCTGCTCCAGCGCGGCCAGAGCGGCGGCGCCGTTGCTGGCTTCGACGACGCGGTAACCCAGTTCGGTCAGCACCTCCACCGCATAGGCCCGCACCTTGTCGTCATCCTCGCACACCAGCACTGTTTCATGGTTGCCGCCGGGGGGCAGGGGCGGGGCTTCCCCCGGCGCATCCCTGTCATTGGCGACGACCGGCCCATGATAGCGGGGCAGGTAGATCTTGACGCTCGTCCCGTGGCCGACCTCTGAATAGACCCTGATATGGCCGCCGGACTGCTTGATGAAGCCATAGACCATCGACAGGCCAAGCCCCGTGCCCCGTCCCACATCCTTGGTGGTGAAAAAGGGTTCGATCGCGTGGCTCAACGTGTCGGCGTCCATGCCCTGACCTGTATCGGACATGCTGATCAGCACATATTGACCCGGCGTCAGATCGTCTTCCTGCGCGGCATAAAGATCGTCGATATGGGTGTTGGCCACTTCGATGGTCAGCTTGCCTCCGTCCGGCATCGCATCGCGCGCATTGACGGCCAGGTTCAGCAGGGCATTTTCCATCTGGTTGATGTCGATTTCCACGGGCCAGGCACGCGCTGTCTGGATCGTTTCCACTTCGATCCGCTCGCCCAGCGTGCGGGCCAGCAGGTCGGACATGTGGCTGACCAGCCGGTTGGGATCGACGCGTTCGGGGGTCAAAGGCTGGCGACGGGAAAAAGCCAACAGCCGTTGGGTCAGCATTGTCGCTCGCTCGGCCCCGGCCATGGCGTTGTCGGCTGCGCGGCGCAGCCGTTCATTGTCCTTCAGCCCGCGTTGCAGCAGTTCCAGATTGCCGGTGACGACCTGCAACAGATTGTTGAAGTCATGCGCGACCCCGCCGGTCAGCTGGCCCAGCGTCTCCATCTTCTGCGCCTGCCGCAACGCGGCTTCCGCTTCGGCGAGCGCCCTGGCGTGGGCGCGCTGCTCGGTAACGTCGCGCGCCACGCAATAGATCAGGTCCTTGTCGGGCACCGCCGTCCAGCTGAAGGTGCGATATTCGCCGCCTTTGGTGCGAAAACGGTTTTCGAAGCGAAGCGTGGGCGCGCCATTCTTCAGGGCTTCTATCTCGCCTTGCGTATGCGCAGCGTCATCGGGATGCTCCATCCATTCGGACGTCCGGCCGATCAGCTCCTCTTCGCTCCATCCCAATATGTCGGTCCAGGCCGGGCTTGCCGACAGCCAGACGCCGTTCATGTCGGCGACCAGAAACGGATCGCGCGCCAAGGTCCACAGCCGGGTGCGCTCGGCCAGCGTTTCGCGCTCGGCCCTGACGCGCCTGGTGGTTTCACTGACGATGCACAATGCGCCGCCGATCGATCCGTCGCCTTCGAACACGGGCGAATAGCTGATGTCGAAAAACACCTCTTCGCCGCGCCCACCGTCGCGCTCGATATAAAATGGCCGATCCTTGGCATGAACGGTCTCGCCATTTCGTATGACGGACAGCAGCAACGGCTCCAGGTCGTGCCACAGCTCGGCCCAGCTTTCGCGCGCCGGGCGGCCAAGCGCCGCGGGATGCTTGTCCCCGATCGTCGGCGCATAGGCTTCATTATAGATGGCGCACAGGTCCGGGCCCCAAAACAGCACGATCTCCGCCTTGGCCGACAGGATCAGCCGTACCGTCGAGACCAGCGCCGGGGTCCAGCTTTCCACTGGCCCCAGTGGCGATTGATCGTCGATGCGCGCTGTCAGCTCGCCCAGCGGACCCTGCGCGGCGATCAACCCGGCGACGCCGTTCGCCAGCGCCGTCATTGATTATCCTCTGTTAAGAACTGCATAGACGGGGATACGCCTGTCTGCCCAATTGTATCCCGGACCGGTTGCGCGCTGCGACCTTTTGTCCATTGGTCGCCCTCTTGCAACAGCAGGGGCATCGGCGCATGGAACCGCCTCATGACCGCAATCGCCCTTCGTCGCCCGGCCATGGCTGCCCCCCGTCCTGTGTCCATCGCCCGCTGGCTATTGGTGGTGGCGGCGCTGGTGTTCGGCATGGTGGTGGTGGGCGGCATCACGCGGCTGACCGAATCGGGTCTTTCGATCACCCAGTGGAAACCGATTACCGGCGCAATCCCCCCGCTGACCCACGATCAATGGATGGACGCGTTCCGCCTGTATCAGCAGATCCCCGAATATCGGCAGTTGCGACAGGGCATGACGCTCTCCGACTTCCAGTTCATCTTCTTCTGGGAATGGGTCCACCGGCTGCTCGGCCGCCTGATCGGCGTCGCTTTCGCGCTGCCCTTATTGTGGTTTGCCTGGCGCCGGGCGATCCCTGCACGCTATGGCCCGCGCCTCGTCGCGCTGCTTGCGCTGGGCGGGCTTCAGGGCGCGATCGGCTGGTGGATGGTGACATCCGGCCTGTCGGTCCGCACCGATGTCAGCCATTACCGGCTCGCGGTTCATCTGCTGACGGCGCTCTTCATCATCGGTGGTCTCATCTGGACGGCGCTTGACCTTCTGGCGCTGGCGCGGGACGGGTCCGCCCGGCCGGCGGCGCTGCGGCCCTTCGCGCTGGTCGTGCTGCTGGTGCTGTTCGTCCAGCTGCTGTTCGGTGCTTTTACCGCCGGGCTTGATGCGGGCTATGTTTCCAGCACCTGGCCGCTGATGAACGACCATCTCGTGCCCCAGGGGATCGAATGGCTGGGGTCGCTCTGGGCCACCCTGTCCAGCGATCCCTATCTGGTTCATTTCATCCACCGTTGGTGGGCCTGGGCCGCCGCCGCCGCGCTCATCCTGCTTGCGCGCCGGGCGAAGGGGGCAGGGGCGCGCGGCGCTTCGATCGCAATCAATGCCTCGGTCGGCACGCAGATCGCGCTCGGCATCGCCACCGTCGTCAGCGGCATCGCCCTGCCTCTCGCCGTGCTGCACCAGGCGGTGGGCGCGCTGGTGGTCGCTTCGGCCGCATGGGGCGCGCACGCCGTGGGGATGCGTCGGTCCTCAATGTCCTGACGGGTATTATTTTACCCGTCAGGAAACGGGCCGAATCTCTTGACTTCTTGAGGGCCACCCGTCATTAGCCCCCATCTTCCGACCGCCCGAAAATGCGTTCGGTTCACTATTTCATTCTGGAGATTGGCACCATGAAGGCGCTGATGAAGACCACCAAGCCGGCAACCCCGGCAACGGTCGAAAAGAAGTGGGTCCTGATCGACGCGGAAGGTCTCGTCGTCGGCCGCCTCGCCTCGACCGTCGCGAACATCCTGCGCGGCAAGCACAAGCCGTCCTTCACCCCGCACGTCGATTGTGGTGACAATGTCATCATCATCAACGCTGGCAAGGTGAAGTTCACCGGCAAGAAGCTGACCGACAAGGTTTACTACAAGCACACCGGCTATGCCGGCGGCATCAAGGAAACCACGCCTGCCAAGATCCTGGAAGGCCGTTTTCCTGAGCGCGTCCTTGAAAAGGCGATCGAGCGCATGATCCCCCGTGGTCCGCTTGGTCGCCAGCAGATGCGCAACCTGCGCGTTTTCGCCGGCGCCGAACATCCGCACGAAGCGCAGAACCCCGAAGTGCTCGATTTCGCATCGCGCAACCGCAAGAACAAGGTGGGTGCATAATGTCCGATAACCGCCAGTCCCTGTCCGACCTCGCGTCGCTGACCACCAACGCTCCGGCTCCTGCTGCTGCGGCTGCTGCCGACACTGTTGCTGCCGACGCGCCTATCGCACCTGTTCAGCCGTCCGCTCCCCTGCGTGAGCAGGAAATCGACAGCCTCGGCCGCGCCTATGCTACCGGCCGCCGCAAGGACGCCGTCGCTCGCGTTTGGGTAAAGCCCGGCACCGGCAAGATCACGGTCAACGGCCGCGATCAGGAAATCTATTTCGCCCGTCCGACCCTGCGCCTGGTTATCAACCAGCCCTTCGGCGTTACCGAGCGCGAAGGTCAGTATGACGTGATCGCTACCGTCAAGGGCGGTGGTCTTTCGGGTCAGGCCGGCGCGGTCAAGCATGGCATCGCCCAGGCGCTGTCGAAGTACGAGCCTGCGCTGCGCAGCGCGGTCAAGGCCGAAGGCTTCCTGACCCGCGACAGCCGCGTCGTTGAACGTAAGAAGTACGGCAAGGCCAAGGCTCGCCGCAGCTTCCAGTTCTCGAAGCGCTAAGCTTTTACTCGCAAGAATTTTGGAAGGGGCCGGATTTCCGGCCCCTTTCTTTATGCCATCCGCCGTTGCGCGGCCGTATCGACGGCAACCTTTCCTGTCCTCGGTTGGTTCACCTTCAGTAACCTACATAGGAGGACGCGATGGGCGAACTGACCGACAAGGTAAAAGCAGCTGGAAACAAGACAGCCGGCGCCGTCAAGGAAGGGGTGGGCCGCAACAATGGCGACGCCGATCTGGTAGCGGAAGGCAAGGCGCAGAAGGCCAAGGGCACTGCGCAGAACGTCAAGGGTTCGATCAAGGGCGCACTTGGCGACGACATCTGATCAGATAGATCGGAACGAGGAAGAGGGCCTTGCCGCTGGCGAGGCCTTTTTTTATCGGACGACTTTTGCCCCGTGAGGGGACTGGCCCTCTTCCTCGGGTGTACGGAGATAAGCACGCACATCGCGCCTCAACTCCCCCGCGCACAAATAGAGTGCGATCACGTTGGGAATGGCCATCAAGAAGAAACTGCTATCGACAATATCGACCACGCGACCAAGATCGATTGCAGCTGCAGGCGGCAGAGCGATGATGTAAAGGATCTTGTAGCTCCACTGCGCTTTTGGCCCATTGCCGAACAAATAGCCCCAGGCCTGCAATCCATAAAAGCCCCAGGCAACCAGCGTCGAATAGGCGAACAGAACCACCACCACAGCCAGCAGCCAGGGTAACCAGGGCGACACCTGCGCAAAGGCCGCCGAGGTGATGGCTATGCCTTCCAATCCGGACCGCCATGTGCCCGCGACCACCAACGCCAGGCCGCCGATCGCGCAGACGATCATCGTCCCCAGCAGCGGTTCAAGTAACGCAACCAGCCCTTCGGATACAGGATGCCGCACACGTGCAAGGCTGTGCGCCATCACCGCGGAGCCCACCCCCGCTTCGCTTGCGAAGACCGCCCGGCGCATGCCCGCAACGAATGCACCGACTGCCCCGCCGGTCGCTGCGCTGCCGCTCCACGCCCCATGCCAGATCTCCGCCAGCGCGCCTGGAATGGCGGGAGCATGGAATATCAACACGGCGGCCACGCCAGCGAGATAGACCGCGACCTTGAGCGGTGTCAGCCGCTTTGCCACCTCGCCCAGCCAGGCCGCACCGCCCAACGTGACGAGCGCGACGGCTGCCGCCAGCAGCATCCCATAGGCCCAGCCGTTCGACAGGCCCGTCACCACCTTCACCTGTGCGAAGCTTTGATTGACCTGCACCATGGGGATCGCCCCAAACAGCGCAAAAAAGGCATAAAGGCCGCCAAGCGCCAGCCCAAGCCTGGGCCAGCCCCGTGCCGCGCCTACTGCCCGCAGCACGTACATTGGTCCGCCATGCACATGACCCTGCCTGTCGAAGGTGCGATATTTCAGCCCAAGCGTCACTTCGGCCATTTTGACCGTCATCGCGAACCAGCCGATAATGAACATCCACAGGATCGCTCCCGGTCCGCCCATGGTCAGCGCCACGGCGACGCCCGCGATGTTGCCCAGGCCTATGGTTCCGGCAAGCGCGGTGGTCAGCGCACCCCATTGGCTGACGTCGCCTTTGGCCTCGTCCGCTCCCGGCTGCGCCCTCAGGATGCGCAGCGCCCTGCCCAACGCACGCACATTGGGAAAGCCAAGCCAGATCGTGAAGAACAGCATGGGCGCTGCCAGATAGAGCACGATCAGCTCGATCTGGGTGCCCAGCAACGGCACCTTGAAGAAGACCGCCCCCGATAGCGCGTCCACCGCTGCATTGAACCCGTCCATCTTCTCAGGAATGAATGGTCCCCGGTGGAAAGTCGAACAAAGATTGCTATGGCTGGCGGGAGCTTGAAGAGCGTTGCGGGACAAGAATCATGAGCAGGCGTTATTTCGGCACCGATGGTATCCGGGGCCGCACCAACCAGTGGCCGATGACGGCGGAACTTGCGATGAAGGTCGGCATGGCCGCGGGCAAGCATTTCCAGCGTGGCAGCCACCGCCATCGGGTGGTGATTGGCAAGGACACCCGCCTGTCGGGCTATATGGTTGAAAATGCCCTTGTCGCGGGCTTTACCGCGGTCGGCATGGATGTCGTCCAGTTCGGCCCGATCCCGACGCCTGCTGTGGCCCTGCTTGCTCATTCGATGCGGGCGGACCTGGGCGTCATGATCTCTGCCAGCCACAATCCCTATGCAGACAATGGCATCAAGCTGTTTGGCCCCGACGGCTACAAACTGTCGGACGAGGATGAGCTGAAGATAGAGGCGATGCTGGAGCAGGAAATTGCGCTGGCCGCATCGCCCGACATTGGCCGCGCGCGCCGCGTGGAGGATGCGCGCGGTCGCTACATTCATGCCGTCAAGTCGAGTTTCCCCGCTGACCTGCGCCTCGATGGACTGAAGATCGTCGTCGATTGCGCCAATGGCGCCGCCTATCAGGTCGCGCCTTCGGCCTTGTGGGAACTGGGCGCGGAAGTGATCGCGATCGGCGTCACGCCCAACGGCATGAACATCAACGATGGGTGCGGATCGACTTCACCGCTGTTGTGCCAGGAAACGGTTGTGTCGTCGGGCGCGGACATCGGCATTGCCTTGGACGGCGACGCGGACCGGTTGATCGTCGTGGATGAAAAGGGGCAGATCGTCGATGGCGATCAGATCATGGCGCTGATCGCTGGCAATTTCGCGCGCGACGGGCTTTTGCGCGGCGGCGGACTGGTTGCAACGATCATGTCCAACCTCGGGTTGGAGCGCCACCTTGCGGGGCAGGGCATCAACCTTGAGCGCACCAAGGTCGGCGACCGCTATGTGCTGGAGCGGATGCGGGAAGGTGGCTTCAATGTGGGCGGCGAGCAGTCGGGACACATGATCCTGTCCGACTATGCGACGACGGGCGATGGCACTGTGGCCGGGCTACAGGTGCTGGCGGCGCTGGTCCGTGCGGGCAAGCCGGCGAGCGAAGTGCTTCATCAGTTCGATCCCGTGCCCCAATTGCTCAAAAATGTCCGCTTCTCTGGCGGCAAGCCGCTGGAGCATGAGGATGTGAAGCGCGTTATTGCGCAGGCAGAGACTGAACTGAACGGCTGCGGCCGCCTGGTCATCCGGCCGTCCGGGACTGAACCGGTGATCCGCGTCATGGCGGAAGGCGATCGCGAGGATCAGGTGAAGGATGTTGTCGAACGCATCTGCGATGCCGTGGCGAAGGTCGCCGCATGACGGACGCCGCCCATGCTTGAGATGCGACCCGATTGCGAGCGTTGCGGCATGGACCTGCCCGCAGACGCGCCCGGCGCGTTCATCTGCTCGTTCGAATGCACCTTCTGCGCGGCCTGTGCCGAGGCGTTGGATGATCGCTGCCCCAATTGTGGCGGCGAGTTGATGGACCGTCCAACGCGCATGGGCGACACGCTTGCCCGTCATCCCGCCTCAACCCAGCGCCGCCACAAGGCATGACGTCCGCACGCATCCTGATCATCGCCGGGTCGGACAGCGGCGGCGGAGCCGGTATCCAGGCTGATATCCGCACTGTGACGCTACTTGGCGGCCATGCGATGACTGCGATCACCGCCGTCACGGCCCAGAACACGCTGGGCGTGCAGGGCGTCCATGCCGTGCCCGCCCAGATGGTGGTGCAGCAGATGGATAGCGTGATCAGCGATATTGGCGTTGATGCGGTGAAGATCGGCATGATCGGCTCTGCTGAAACCGCCGCTGCCGTCGCAGATCGTCTTGCAGGGTTGGAGAATGTGCCGATCGTCTTCGACCCCGTCATGGTCGCGACCAGCGGCTCGGTCCTCGCTGACGACGCGACCATCGCCGCCTTCGAGCGGCTGATGGGGCTGGCGACGTTAGTGACGCCCAATATCCCCGAACTCGACGCATTGGGCGGGGATGGTATCGCGATACGCTTCGCCACTCATGTGCTGGCCAAGGGCGGGCATGGCGAAGGGACTATGCTTACAGACCGGCTGATCGGTCCAAAGGGCGTGCGCAAGGCGTGGAGCAACGCGCGGATCGACACGCGGCATACGCATGGTACGGGCTGCACCATGGCCAGCGCCATCGCGACCGGACTGGGCCAGGGATGGGATCTGATCGACGCCATTGAGCGCGCGCGTAAATATGTTCGAGAGGCGTTGGTTTTGGCGCCGGGGCTGGGGCAGGGCCATGGGCCGATGGGCGCGCCCTTCGGATTTCACCTCCATGCCTGATTTCGCGCATGAGCTTTTGCATCATCCCGGCCTTGTCGCCGGGGTCGATGAGGCGGGGAGGGGGCCGCTGGCCGGGCCGGTGGTGGCTGCTGCCGTGATCCTGAGCCAGGAAGATTGCCCGGACGGCCTCAACGACAGCAAGCAGTTGACCGCCGCCCGCCGCGCCGTGCTGGAGAGAGAGATAAAGGCGCGGGCGCTCTGTTGGGGCATAGGCGTGGCGTCGGTCGAGGAAATCGACAGCATCAACATCCTCTGGGCGACAATGCTGGCGATGACGCGGGCGATGGAGGCGTTGAGCCACGATTGCGCTCACGTTCTGGTCGATGGCAACCGCTGTCCCAAATGGCGCTGGACATCGACGGCAGTCGTGGAAGGGGACGCCAAATGCCTTTCCATCGCCGCCGCGTCGATCCTGGCGAAGGAAGCGCGCGACCGGATGATGGTGGAGGCGGCGGCCGTTCACCCCCATTATGGCTGGGAAACGAACAAGGGCTATGGCAGCCCGCGGCATCTGGCGGCGCTGCGCGAACATGGGCCGACGCCGCTTCACCGCCGTAGCTTCGCGCCGGTCGCTCAACTGGTGCTGTTGTAGCCTGACGCATGGTGCGGCCTGTCCCTTGACGGGATGAGGGCGGCCGATCAGCGCGATTTCCGGGCTGGCACCGCGCGCGCAGATGGTTAAGAAAGGCTTAATGCGCTTTCTGCCAGCCCTTGCTCTGCTTGGTATTTGTACCCTGCCGTCTTGGACGCAATCTGTTGCCGCGCCACCGGGGGTCATAGATGGCGAATCCCTGACGCCGGGCGGTTATCGCTGGTTGGAAGATGGGCCGTTTAGTGGACCACTTTATCTGATCATCAGCATCGAGCGGCAGATGGTCCACGTCTATAATGGCGACCGGCTGGTGGGCATGGCCAGCGTATCGACCGGCGCACGGGGGCACCGCACCCCGACAGGCGAGTATCCCATCCTCCAGAAGCGGGAATGGCACAGGTCGAACCTGTACAGTAACGCGCCCATGCCCTTCATGCAACGGCTGACCTGGGATGGCATAGCGCTGCATGCCGGGCATAATCCCGGCTATCCGGCGAGCCACGGCTGTATTCGCCTCCCTCATGCCTTTGCTCGCAAGCTGTTCGCGCTCACCCAGTTGGGAACGCTCGTGCAGGTGAATGCGGACGATCTGGGGCCGGCGCTGATGCTCGACACGCTGGTGCTGAACGATCCGGGCACCGCGGTCGTGACGTTCACGCCGGGCGCGCAGCCATCCCCGACGCAGAGAGCGCCGGTCGAACTGGCGACGCGGGACACTCCGGCGCTAGCCGTTGATCCCAGCGTGTTTCGTCCGCGACTGCGATGGTAAAATAAAGCACCCCGCGCCAACAGCGCGACAGGAAGAATGTTAAGAATAAGATGTTAAGAAGCGGCCGCCACCGGGCCTGGGGGCGACCGCTTCCCAACCCCCCGCTTGGGGGTTGTCTTGTCAGGCTGCCTCTGCGGTCTCCACCGACGCAGGCAGGCGGATCAGGTAATCAAAGGCGGACAGCGCCGCCGTCGAACCCGCGCCCATGGCGATCACGATCTGCTTATAGGGCACGGTCGTGCAATCGCCAGCGGCGAAGATGCCCGGCTGGCTGGTCTCGCCCCTGGCATCGATCTCGATCTCGCCGCGAGGGGAAAGGGCGACCGCATCCTTCAACCACTCGGTGTTGGGGACCAGGCCGATCTGCACGAAAATCCCTTCCAGTTCGATATCATGGTCGGTGCCCTGATTGCGGTCCCTGTAGGAAAGGCCCGTCACCCTGGAACCGTCGCCTTCGACCTTGGTCGTCAGGGCCGATGTGATAATGCGCACGTTGGGCAGGCTCGCCAGCTTCCGCTGCAATACCGCGTCGGCGCGCAACTGGCTGTCGAACTCGATCAGCGTCACATGCGCGACGATGCCGGCCAGGTCGATGGCTGCTTCGACGCCGCTATTGCCGCCGCCGATCACCGCCACACGCTTGCCCTTGAACAGAGGACCGTCGCAATGCGGGCAATAGGCGACGCCCTTGTTGCGATATTCGTCCTCGCCCGGCACGCCCATCTGCCGCCAGCGGGCGCCGGTGGACAGGATAACGGTGCGGCCCTTCAGCGACGCACCGTTTTCCAGCACGACCTCATGATAGCCGCCCTCGCTATTCGCCGGGATCAGCTTTGCCGCCTGCTGAAGGTTCATGATCTTGACATCATAATCCTTGACGTGCGCCTCCAGCGCGGAAGCCAGTTTCGGCCCCTCGGTGCGGGAAACCGAGATGAAATTCTCGATATCCATGGTGTCGAGCACCTGTCCGCCAAAGCGTTCCGCCACGACGCCCGTGCGAATGCCCTTGCGCGCCGCATAGATGGCCGAGGCAGCACCAGCGGGACCGCCGCCGACCACCAGCACCTCGAACGGTTCCTGCTTGCGGATTTTTTCCGCCGCCCGCTCCGCCGCGCCGCTGTCAATCTTTGCGACGATTTGTTCCAGCTCCATCCGGCCGCTGGCGAAGGGTTCGCCATTCAGGAAGACGGTAGGCACCGCCATGACCTGCCGCGCATCGACCTCTTCCTTGAACAGCGCGCCATCGATGGCGACATGCTTGATCCGCGGATTAAGGACGCTCATCAGGTTCAGCGCCTGCACGACATCGGGGCAATTCTGGCAGGACAGCGAGAAATAGGTTTCGAACGTGAAGTCGCCGTCAAGATCCTTGATCTGTTCGATGACATCCTGCGCCGCCTTCGACGGATGACCGCCGACCTGCAGCAGGGCGAGGACGAGCGAGGTGAACTCATGACCCATCGGGATGCCGGCGAAGGTGACACCGATGTCCGTGCCGACGCGGCGGATCATGAAGCTGGGCTTGCGCTTGTCATTGCCCGTCAGCACCACCGACACCTTGTCAGACAGTTCGGCGACTTCGTTCAGCAGGCTTTCCATTTCGCGCGACTTCGAGCCTTCGTCCAGCGACGCCACCAGCTCGATGGGCTGCGTGATGTTCGCCATATAGGCCTTCAACTGGCCTTTGAGATTTGCGTCCAACATCTTGTTTGCGCTCCATTGAATTGGCGCACCGATCCGGGGCGCGCGAAGCTGACTGCCGGTGCGGTGCGACCCGAAAGCCCGGCATGAAAGCTGTCATATCGTAGAATGAAACCCCCGCCGGGCCGGGGAGTTGCTCGACCCGGCCCGGCGAAAGGGCAGGGTAGTTTAGATCTTGCCGACGAGGTCCAGCGAGGGGGCCAGGGTTTCTTCACCCTCTTCCCACTTGGCCGGGCACACTTCGCCGGGGTGAGCGGCGACATATTGCGCAGCCTTTACCTTGCGCAGCAGTTCGGTCGCGTTGCGGCCGACGCCTTCCGAAGTGATTTCCATGAACTGGATCACGCCTTCGGGATCGACCAGGAAGGTCGCACGGTCGGCAAGGCCGACGCCCGGGCGCATCACATCGAAATTGTTGGTGATCTGACCCGACTGGTCGCCCAGCATGTAATAGCTGATCTTGCCGATGGCAGGCGAGGTGTCGTGCCATGCCTTGTGGCTGAAGTGCGTGTCGGTCGATACCGAATAGACTTCGACGTTCAGCGACTGCAGCGTCGGATAGATGCCGGCCAGGTCTTCAAGCTCGGTCGGGCACACGAAGGTGAAGTCTGCGGGGTAGAAGAAGAAGATCGCCCACTTGCCCTTCACATCCTCGTCAGTGACATCGACGAACTTGCCTTCCTTGAAAGCGGTGGCTTTGAACGGCTTGATAGGGGTGTTGATAAGCGCCATGGGGCTTTCCAGTTCCTTCTGAGGAGTTGCTGTTGCCCGGCCTATGTAGGGATTCGCGCTAGCGGGGGGAAATTGCTTTTCTTCCTTCCGGTGATTGAGAAAAGCGATCAATGGTCAAGTCATTGATCGATCGGCCCGCCTCTGGGCTTTTGGATCACATAGGTCATCGCTTCCTTCACCATCGCCAGAGCTTCTTCGGTCGTGAAGGTCGAGGAATCGAGACAAAGCTCCAGCCACAGCCCATCGACCATCGCCGTCAGCCCGATCGCGGCGATACGGGCGTCCGGGCGCGGAATGTGGGGCGCCGCCTCACGCAGCAGGACTTCCAGCCGCTCGCGTGATCCGCCATAGGTTTCCGCATGCGTAGCGGCGATCTTTGGGCTGGTCTTCACCAGGCTCCAGAAAGAGATCCAGGTGGCAAGCAGGTTGGGATCGAGCACAGGCGGCTGGAAATTGGCGTGCAGATAGGCCCATAGCCGGTCCATGGGGTCCGGCCCTGCCTCCACGACGGCCTGCTCCATGGCGGCGGCGACCTTTTCACCCACATCGCGGTAGGTGGCCAGGATCAGCGCATCGACGCCATCGAAATAATGGGTGAGCAAGCCCGCCGAAACGCCGGCACGAGCGCATATGGCCCGCACGGATGTCGCGCCCACGCCTTTTTCGGCAAGGCACCGCGCGGTCGCTTCGATCAGCGCCTGGCGACGGACATCGGGTGATTCTCTGACAAAGCGGGCTCGGCCCTGTATTCTGCCTGGACGGCTTGTAATCTTGCGCTCCACGTTTTTTTCCCGTCACCCTGTCGCGCCCCCTCAAGGCAGCCCTCACTGCCCCCTTCCCGCAACAGGGTTTATGAACTGCGATCACCTGTTTTCAGGCGGCAATGCAAGAGGAAAGATAGGCGATACGGGTTGGTCAAGCTGGTTCGCCCAATTCTTCCAGGGCAGTAAATCGCTGCGACCAGAGTGCGCCATAGATGGCCATCCATTGAACCACGGGGCCCAGCCCTTTGACGCGCGCGGCATAGAAGGTTTCGCGTCCGGCCCGGCGCGATGTGACGAGCCGGGCTTGCTTGAGCTTGGCGAGATGGCGTGACACCATGGGCTGGGACACGTCGGATCGCGCGGTGAGGGCGTGAACGCTCTGTTCTCCTTCTCGCACAAGATATTCAAGCAAGGCACGGCGCGTGCCGTCGGAGAGAGCTTTGAAAAGTTCATCACAGGCGACAGAGCGATCGCCACTCGACAAGGTGTCATTCATGGCAAAACAATAACCATATGGTTATCAAAAGATCAAGCGCTGGACGATTTAGAGGGGCGGCGACCGCGTTAACCAAAAAAAGTTGCGGGGGTCCAGCGGCTGAGTCTTTTGAGTCACACCACCTGATGTTGAGTCTATGATGGTCGATGGGACTCAATATGTCGTGGCTACCGCTTTCGTTCTCGGATGGTTAACCTTTTTATCAGGCTCGACGTCTAAGCCGTTGATCTTGACGAGGGACTCCCAAGGACTCAACGCTTGGCCTCGAAACGAATGGGGGTCACGTAATGGGTGTCATGGAACGCGTCGCGCCGCGGCGTAAAAAGGCGATTGCGCCGGTCGAAATCGAGGCCGATCGCCTGCTGCGCGGCGATTGTATCGCGGAAATGGCAAAGCTGCCCGACGCCTGCATCGACATGATCTTCGCCGACCCGCCCTATAACCTGCAACTGGGCGGCGACCTGTTCCGGCCAGAAGGCGGTCGCGTCGACGCCGTCGATAATGACTGGGACAAGTTCGACACGCTGGGCAGCTACGATCGCTTCACCAAGGCATGGCTGGCGCAGGCGCGCCGTATCCTCAAGCCCAATGGCAGCATCTGGGTGATCGGCAGCTATCACAACATCTTCCGCGTCGGCACCGCGCTGCAGGATGAGGGTTTCTGGATCCTCAACGACATCATCTGGCGCAAGTCGAACCCCATGCCCAATTTCAAGGGCACGCGTTTCACCAATGCGCATGAAACGTTGATCTGGGCGAGCCAGGGCGAGGACGCCAAATATACGTTCAACTACAAGGCGATGAAAACGCTGAACGATGAGTTGCAGATGCGCTCCGACTGGGTGCTCCCGATCTGCGGCGGGCAGGAACGGCTGAAGCGCAACGGGACGAAGGCGCATCCGACGCAGAAGCCCGAGGCTCTGCTCTACCGCGTGCTGCTGGCCTGCACCAAGCCGGGCGACGTGGTGCTCGATCCTTTCTTCGGCACGGGCACGACCGGGGCCGTGGCCAAGCGCCTTGGCCGCCGGTGGATCGGCATCGAACGTGAGGACAGCTATATCGAGGTCGCAATGGAGCGGATCGAGGCGGCGCTGCCGCTTGATGAATCGGCCCTCACCATCATGCAGAGCGCCAAGGGCCAGCCAAAGGTCGCTTTCGGGACGCTGGTGGAGACCGGCTATCTGCAACCCGGCACGGAATTGATGGACACGCGGCGGCGGTGGCGGGCGGTGGTGCGCGCTGACGGTTCGCTCAGCGTTGGCAGTGACAGCGGGTCGATCCACAAGATGGGCGCGACGTTGCAGGGCGCCCCAAGCTGCAATGGCTGGACCTTCTGGCACTATGAGGCGGAAGGCGGGCTGAAACCGATCGATGCGCTGCGGCAGACCTATTTGCTGGCCAACGAGCCTTAAGGGCCGCAGGCTATTCGTCGATGGCGAACCTTCCCCCCATTCCCGCCGATGCCCGGTTGTATCTGAAGCCGACATGGTTCGTGCCTTCCCCTATCGGGGTGCTCGAAGGATCGGCGGCGCGGATGGCCAATGGGCTGATCTGGTTCCAGGGCTATGAACTGACGGTGCTGAAGGGGCGGGAGCGGCTGGCCCGGACAGTCCTGCCCGTCGCTGATTTTGCGGAAAAGATTGCAGATCTGCCCAATTCGCTGGCCGGACGCGCGCAGCGGCTGGCCGCCAATATCTCCGCGACGCGTCCACCGCTGGCGCTGGGCGACCGCACCATCCGCTTTGACGCGCCGCAGGTGATGGCGATCCTGAACGTCACGCCGGACAGTTTTTCTGACGGCGGCAAGCATATGGATGACCCGCAGGCGGCCGCTGAAGCGGGCTTTGCCATGGCGGCGGCTGGGGCGGCGCTGATCGACGTCGGCGGCGAATCAACCCGGCCCAAGGCGCCAAAAGTCTGGGAGGGCGATGAGATCGCCCGCGTCGTGCCAGTGATCGAGCGGCTGGCGGCGGCGGGGGTGCCCGTGTCGATCGACACGCGAAAGGCTGCCGTGATGGAGGCCGCACTCGTCGCCGGAGCCAAGGTCATCAACGATGTGAGCGCGCTGGCCCATGACCCCCGCGCAATGGAAGTGGCCGCTGCGGCGGGCTGCCCGGTCATCCTGATGCACGCGCCGTCCGCTGGGGATGATCCACACGACAATCCTGGTGGCTATGGCGATGTCGTGGCCGATATATTCGACATGCTGGAAGCGCGGATAGACGCCTGTGTGGCCGCGGGCATCGGGCGCGACAGGATCATGGTCGATCCGGGTCTTGGCTTTGGCAAGTCGTTGGCCGACAATCTGGCGCTGGTAAATGGTCTGGCGACGTTTCAGGGGCTGGGCGTGCCACTGCTCTTTGCCGGAAGCCGCAAGCGGCTGATTGGAGCGTTGTCCAACGAAGCGCCCGCGGCTGATCGGCTGGGCGGCTCCATCGCGCTTGCCTTCCGCGCCGCGCAACTGGGCGCGCAGATGGTGCGGGTGCATGATGTGAAGGAGAGCGTGCAGGCCCTGCACCTGTGGCGCGGACTGGCCGATGCAGGACTAAGCACGGTTTAGCCTGAACGGGGGTCTGCCCGCCGCTTCTTCTAACGACCCTATTGAGCCGTGCCCGCCGCATTTGCCGCAGCGCCCGGCGCAGCTCCACCCTCTGCCGTTTCCGCCCTGGGCGCGAAAATGCGCAGGCTGTCTAGTACCTTCTCGGCTATTGCCTGATATTGTTCGCTCAGCATCTCGGGATAGCCGAACGTCGCCGTTACGATTGCGCCGCTGGGCTGGCGCAGCAGGCGCACGGCGACATTATTGCCTTCGCCGTCATTCGCGGTCCCGCGATATTCATTGTCGCCGATGAAGTCGCCATCGACGCCTTCTGAACCGCTGCTGATGGCCGACACGGCTTGTTGCAGCGTCTTCCCGTCTTCGTCGGGCTGCCAGAATATGCGGACGTCAGCGCCAGCGCCGGGGTCCCGATATATCACGCCATCCGGGTCGCTCGCGGATGTGTCCTTTTCCCAGCCTTCCGGGAAGGTGATGGAAAAGCCGCGATCGAGATTCACATAATTGCGGCTCTCTTCGCTCTCGGCCTTGTCAGCGGCGACCGCCTTGGCAGCGGCGGCGTTGGCGGCAGCGGCCAGTTCCTCCTGGCTGGGCATATCCTCGACCGGTTCGGCGCGCCCGCAGGCGACTAGTAGCAGGATGGGGAGGCAGGCGACGAGGCTGGAGCTTTTCATGCCCGATGCAAAGCATAGCCAGCGCGACATTTCAACGCTGCAACGGTGCGGCGCGCAAAGGATAAGGCTTTTGGCGTGAAAACCCGGATCAGGCGGCGCTGTCGATGCCCAGTTCGGCAAGCTTGCGGTACAGCGTCGAACGCCCGATGCCCAGGCGCCGGGCGACTTCAGTCATGCGTCCGCGATAGTGGCCGATCGCCAGGCGGATAACGTCCGCTTCGATCTCGGCCAACTGCCGGACATGGCCATCGCCTTCGAACAGGGTGATGCCTGCTGCTTCCCGATGCGTCTGCGGCACGGCGCGCAGACGCGGATGGAGCGGTTCGCCCTCGGCCCGCAGGCGGATATGCGAGGCGATCTGCGGAAAGTCCTGCGGGGTCAGCGCATCACCCTCGCACAGCACGGCCGCGCGGAAGAGGGCGTTTTGAAGCTGGCGCACATTGCCCGGCCAGTCATGCTGCATCAAAAGCGCCAGCGCGTCGTCCGTCAGGCCCAGGCTGCGAAGCCCCGGCTGTGTCGCGATTCGCGCGAGCAGATGGCGGCATAGCGCGGGCACATCGCCGATCCGATCCCGCAACGGCGGTACCGTCAACTGGACGACGTTCAGGCGATAATAAAGGTCTTCGCGGAAACGTCCCGCCTCTATCTCGTCGGCCAGCCGCTTGTTGGTGGCGGCGATGACGCGCACATCGACATGGATCGGCCGCCGCGCGCCGATCGGTTGCACCTCTCCATCCTGAAGCACGCGGAGCAGCTTGACCTGGGCGTCCAGCGGCATTTCGCTGATTTCGTCCAGGAAGATGGTTCCCATGTCGGCGGATGCAAACTTGCCCACCTGCCGCTCGAAAGCGCCGGTGAAAGCGCCCCGCTCATGGCCGAAGAGGTCCGACTCGACCAGATTGGCGGGAATCGCGCCGCAATTCACTGTCACCATGGCCTGCTTATGGCGCGGCGAGGCGGCATGGATGGCGCGGGCGATCACATCCTTGCCCACGCCGCTCTCGCCCTCGATCAACACCGGTACGCGCGCGCGCGCCGCCTTGGCCGCGATGGCGAGCGCCGTGCGGAACTGCGGCGCAGCGCCGACGACATCTTCGAAGGAAAGGGCGGCCGAAATCTTTTCGGTGAGCGGTCGCAGCTCCCCCTTGCCATGCTCGTTCGACAGGGTGGCGTTGAGCGCGGCAAGCAGTCTTTCCGGCGCTACCGGCTTGGCGAGGTAATCGGTGGCGCCTGCCCGCATCGCTTCAACGGCGACCGCGACGCTGTTATGCGCGGTCAGGATCAGGATGGGCAGGGCGGGCCTGCGGGCGCGCAATTCGCGCACCAGACCAGCCGCATCATAGCCGGGACTCCATTGATCGAGCAGCACCGCGTCCAGCCGCATGCCGTCCTGCGTGCCGAGCATCGCAATGGCCATGTCGCCATCATTGGCGAAGATCGTGCGCCATCCGGCGCGGGCTGCAAGCGCGGACACGAGCCTGCGCTGAGCAGGTTCCTCGTCGATCAGCATCAGCATGGGAACGCCGTCGCGCGCCATCTTACCCCCTTTATGAACTATGGGCGCAGCCTAGTTGAAGCGGGTAAAGGCGGCCTTAACCGGAAAGTTTTTCTTCCTCGGTTTGGAGGTTGAGGGGGGAGGGGCTTGTCGATAAGAGGGGCGCGCTCAAACACAGGCTGACAAGGGAACGGACATGGCGTCAGAAGGAAATATGGAGAGCGCGAACCAGACCTATGCAGGGTTCGTGTCCCTCGTGAAGTGGGGCACCATCGCCAGCGTGGTTCTGGCTGCGATCGTCGTCCTGCTGATCTCCAGCTAAGATCAGCGCCGCCAGGGGGATGTCGATGAAAATTGCAATTATCAAGGAACTCGCCGAGGGCGAGCGCAGGGTCGCCGGTACGCCGGAAACCGTCAAGAAATTCGTGGGCCTGGGCGCAGATGTCGCGGTGGAATCAGGCGCAGGCCTGTCCGCCTCCATCGCCGATGCCGACTATGCAGCGATGGGCGCTACCTTGGGCGACCGCGCGACGACCGTCGCGGGCGCGGACATCATATTGGGTGTCCAGGGTCCTGATGTGGCCAGCATCACCGGCGCCAAACCCGGCGCATGGGTGGTCGCAGGCCTTAATCCCTTCGTGGAGCGCGCGCGCGTCGATGCCTATGCGGCGGCGGGCTATGAAGCGTTGGCGATGGAATTCATGCCGCGCATCACCCGCGCCCAGTCGATGGATATACTTTCTTCGCAGTCGAACCTCGCCGGTTACAAGGCGGTGCTGGACGCGGCCTATGAATATGGCCGCGCCTTTCCGATGATGATGACGGCGGCGGGCACGATTTCCCCGGCAAAGGCGTTCATCATGGGCGTCGGCGTCGCGGGGCTTCAGGCGATCGCGACCGCCAAGCGCCTGGGCGCTCAGGTTTCGGCGACGGACGTGCGCTCCGCTACCAAGGAGCAGATCGAGAGCCTCGGCGCGAAAGCCGTCTTCGTCGAAAGCGTTGCCGGCATCGAGGGCGAAGGCACGGGCGGCTATGCCACCGAAATGTCGGAGGATTATCAAAAGGCGCAGGCTGACCTGGTGTCGAGCCACATCGCCAAGCAGGATATCGTCATCACCACGGCGCTTATCCCCGGCAAGCCCGCGCCGCGCCTCATCACCGACGCTCAGATCGCGACGATGAAGCCGGGCAGCGTGATCGTCGATCTCGCCGTCGAGCAGGGCGGCAATGTGGAGGGCGCGGTGCTGGGCCAGGTGGTCGAGCGGCATGGCGTGAAGATCGTGGGTCACAAGAATGTGCCTTCGCGCCTCGCGACTGACGCGTCGGCCCTGTTCGCGCGCAACCTCTATAATTTCCTCTCGGCCTTCTGGAACAAGGAACAGAATGCGCCGGTGCTGGATGAGGAAATCGGCAATGCCATCCGCGTGACGCAAGGCGGCAAGGTTGTCAGCGAACGTCTGCTGTAATGGCCGGAAGCCCTCCCTGCCCCAGTGGCGGGGAGGGCAGGCCTTCGGAGGAATTTCTGCTCCTCCTGTTCACCTCCAGAAAGTCAGGACGGGATCGAGAAAGGAATGAGCATGCTTTTCCTCTTCTCCTTTCTTCTTGCTTGCACCGTCGGCGCATTCGCGGCTTGGCGTCTGCCGTTCGCGCGCCTTCCGGCGCTGGTCGCTCCCCTTCTTATACTCTCTTCGTCGGGTATCGCGGGCGCGCTCGTAGTGGCGGCCGAGGCGGGCAGTGCTGCCGCGCGCTATCTTGGCCTGATCGCAATCCTCCTGGCATGCGCCTCCTTCTGCGGCGCGTTCATCGCGACGCGACGCCTGGAAAAGACCGGGCAGATATCATCCCGTCCGTGAGCGCAGCGTCGTGATCGATGCGATCATGCTCGGTTGGGCCGTCGCAGCCTTCCTCTTTTTCCTGTCAATATGGCCGTCGGGCGGGACGCCTGCGCGTAGGCAGCGTCATGCGGCTGCGGCGGGGATCGTCCTGCTGACCGCCGCCGCCGTGTATGGCATGGATTTTATCAACATGCCCGAGATCATTGGCGCGCTGGTCATCGGGGCCGCGCTGGGGCTGCTGATGGGACGCGAATGGCCGCATCATGGGCTGTTCTTTCTGATAACGGGGCTTGCGGGACTTGCCGGGTGCGCCGCCATGTGTGCAGCAGCGGCCGTCTGGCTCAATCCCTATGCGTTCGGCCTGATCGACCAGGGAAGCGACGGCATCGCGATGCGCCACTTGCTCATGCTCGTCATCACCCTGTTGACAGGGGCAATCGCGTGCGGCGCTGCGTTCATTGCGCTGATCAGGCGCGATGTGGGCGGCATCGCCCTGCTTGCGCTGGCGATCGGCATGGCGGGCTGGTCGGCCGCAGCCCTGGCATTTCTATTGCAAAATATCGGCATGGTGGCGGCTGGCGGCCTTGCCGGGGCAGGCGGCGCCGGTGTTGCGCTGCGCCTGCGCGGTGGGGCGCGGGGGCTGGGGCTTGCCGATGCGGGGCGCGGTCCGTAACGCTTGGATGGAAAGATGCAGGAGCCTCCTGCCGGTGCGATTGGGGTAAGATATTAGATGCAGAAGCTCGGTTTGATCGGCGGTCTCAGTTGGACGTCCACGGGACGCTATTACCAGATCATCAACCAGGCGGTTCACCGCGCGAAGGGCGGCCAGCACAGCGCCCCGCTGTTGATCGAGAGCCTGGACTTCGCCGACATCGGCCGCTCAACCACTGACGAGGAATGGGTCCATGCCGCGCAGGTGCTGACGGCGTCGGCTCGCCGATTGGAGCAGGCAGGGGCGAAAGCGCTGCTGATCTGCGCCAACAGCATGCACCGCGTCTATGACGAAGTGCAGGCGGGGGTGGATGTGCCCATCGTCCACATCGCCGACGCGGTCGGCCGCAAGATGAAGGCGGACGGTGTGGAAAAGGCGGCGCTTATCGGCACCCGCAACGTCATGACCGAAAAATTCTACCGCCAGCGGTTGGTGGGACATGGGATATCCCTGCTGCCGCCGGACCTCGAACTGGCCGAGCGGATTGATCGCATCGTTTATGAAGAACTGACCATCGGCAAGGTCAGCCGGGAGTCCGAACGCTATATGCGTTCCGAACTGACCGACATCGCCAAGGAAAATGTGCAGGCGGCGATCCTGGCCTGCACGGAGCTGGAGATGATCGTCGATGTAAAGGCGAATGTCTTGCCTATCTACGATGGCACCGCCATCCATGCCCGGGCCGGGGTGGATGTGATCCTTGGCGACTGAATCGACTAAAAAAGGGGATGCCTTTCAGCGCCCCCTTCTTCTCTCCTGTTATATCGTCAGAATGCAGTGCTGATCGAGCAGGCCGCAGGGCCAAGGATCACGACGAACAGCGTCGGCAGGATGAAGAGGATGAGCGGCACCGTCATGATCGCGGGCAGGCGTGCGGCTTTTTCCTCGGCGCGCATCATGCGTTCATGGCGGAATTCGGCGGATAGCACGCGCAGGGCCGAGGCGAGCGGCGTGCCATATTTTTCCGTCTGGATCATGGTCGTCACCACGCCCTTGATCGCGTCCAGCTTCACGCGGTTCGCCAGGTTTTCAAAGGCCATGCGCCGTTCGGTCAGGAAGCTGAGTTCGATCGCTGTGAGCTGAAATTCGTCGCCCAGTTCCGGATAGGCCTTGCCCAATTCCTTGGACACGCGGGCGAAGGCGGCATCGACCGTCAAGCCCGCCTCTGCGCAGATGACAAGCAGGTCGAGCGCATCGGGCAAGCCTTTGCGAATCGCGGCGGAACGCTTCTGCACCTGATTGTCGATGAAGATGTCGGGCGCCTTGTAGGACAGCAGCAACGCACCGGCGAACGCCATGAAACGCTTGGCTCCGCCCCACTCGGGGAACATCCCAACGCCATAAAGCAGCAGAGCCGCCGTTCCGCCGATCAAAATCGGCAGCACCATGCGACCAAAGATGACCGCGACCGCCCAGTCCTTCGACCGGATGCCGGCCTGCGCCAGCTTCATCTGCGCCTCTTTAAGCTGATCGTCCTGAAGCACCTTGAGACCCGACAGGAACGACCGCATCTGGTCGGTCGCCTGGTTCGTCTTGACCAGCTTGGCGCGGCGGCGCGCGGTGGAGGCGGTGATGCCCGCCTTCAACTGCTCGCGGCGTTCATTCAGCGCCTTGACCCGCTTGGCCATGGGGTCGCGCACGGTCATGACCGAATAGAGGACGAACATCATCGCCAGCGTCGCAACCGCGGCAAGCAATGTGCCGAAATCGGTGGCGGACAGCCCAAAGAGCGTGCCGGCGGGGAGGGGAGCGGTTTCCATGACTGTCTTTCCCCGTCAGATCTCGAAGTTGATCATCTGCGACATGATGAAGACGCCGATCCCCATCCAGCACATGCCGCCCAGACCGATGACCTGCATCGTCGACATCCCGAACAGACCGGCCGGATCGGATGTGAAGAATGGGGTCATATACTGGAAGTTGATGTAGCAGATCATCCCGAAGACCAGGAACGGCAGCGCCCCGATGATGTAGGCCGACGCCTTGGACTCGGACGACATCGCCCGGATTTTCAGCTTCATCTGCGCGCGCTGGCGCAGCACCGTGGCCAGGTTCGACAGGGTTTCGGCCAGGTTGCCGCCGGTCTCACGCTGGATCGCCAGGCTGATGACGAAAAACTGGAACTCCGGCGTGCCCAGCCGATCGGCCGTTTCCTGCAGCGCCTGGTCCATGGTCTTGCCGATCTTGATCCGTTCGGTGATCAGCTTGAATTCCTCGCCCACCGGCCCCGGAACTTCACTCGCGACGACGCCGAGGGTTTCGGTGATGGGCAGGCCAGAGCGCAGGCCGCGCGTCAGCAGTTCCAGCGCGTCGGGGAATTTGGCGGTGAATTGAAACACGCGCTTCTTGATCAGGCGTCCCACCCACATATGGGGCAGGGCCAGCCCCGCCGCCAGGCTGACCATGATCGCCAGCAGTGGAGCGAAGCCGCGCAAAAACATCACCGCGCACAGCGTCAGGGCGGTGATGGCGCAAGCGGTCATATACTGGCTGACCGTCCATTTCTTGCCGGTCATCCTGATGCGCTTGGCGAGATTTTCGGGGTTGGGCACCAGCGACACGAGCATCTTCATCTCGCTGCCGGGCTGCCGGTTCGAAATGACCTTGCGCATCCGCGCTTCCATCAGTGCATCGGTCGAACCGCTGTGACGTTCGCGGATCAGGGCGACGCGCCGCTTGCTCGCCTTGTCGGCCGAAGGCCCGGCAAAGGCCATCGCGACCAAGCCTGTGAAGGCCGTCAGCAGCACCAGCAGCAGGATGAAATTGCCGTCCATCTGTTCGCCCATTCCCGTAGTAAAGCCGCCACGCCGTCACTTGCGGCGGCGCGCGCTTGAAACTTACGCCTTGGCTTTGTCCTTGCGGGCCGGGATCAGGCTTCTGAGATCGCCGATCTTGCCCAGCAGGGAGTCGCCCTTCTTTTTCGCTGCCTTGCCGTCGGCTGCAGCTTCGTGGTCGTCAGCCGCGCCGATCACCGCATCGAGCAGGGTTGCGCAGGCCGATCCGACCTTGCTGCCCTTGGCTGTTTCCGCCAGCGTCTTGCCGAGCTTGGCGGACTGCGCGGCAATCCTCAGGTCGAACGGGATCAGGATATCGACCTTGCGTTCGATCGACGTTTCGAAATCCTTCCGGCTGATTTCCGGCACGCCCGCATGAACGCGGTTGGCGACCACCAGCAAGCGCGACTGGGGCGCGTTGCTCTTCAGCCAGGAAAGGATGCGGATCGAATCGCGCGCCGCCGCCAGCGTCAGTTCGGTGACGACCACCGCGACATTGACGTCGCTCATCAGGTGCGGATGCTGGATCAGCATGTGGCGCGGCAGATCGATGACGCTGCATTCGAACGCCGCGCGGAATTCCTCCAGCAGTTGATAGAATGCGCCGCCATCGGTCAGCATCGGCTGGCTGATCGGCGCTTCGGCCGACAGGATCGCCAATGTGTCGCTTGCGCGCACCATGGCGCGTTCGATGAACAGGCCGTCGATACGGCTGGGATTGTCGATCGCGTCGGTCAGGCCACGGCCCGGTTCCAGATCCATCGCCAGCGCATTGGTGCCGAAATGGACGTCCAGGTCCAGCAGCGCGGTAGGCCGCTTCTGCTTTTCCGAAAGCATCCAGCCGATTGAGGTCGCGATGCTCGACGCGCCGACACCGCCGCGCGTGCCGATGACTGCGACGGTCATGTGCGGGCGTTCAGGCGCGGCGTCACGTGGCGCAAAGAACACGGCCTGCGCCTGCGCCAAAGCGTCGCGCAACTGGTCGGCGCCAAAGGGCTTGAGCAGATAGTCCTGGATCCCGCTGGCCAGCAGGTCGCGATACAGGCGCACGTCATTGACCTGCCCGGCGGCAATCACCACCGTGCCCGGTTCGCAGACTTCCGCCAGACTGTTGATGTCGTTCAGCGGGTCGCCGCTTTCGGACATATCGACAAACAGGATTTGAGGGGATGCGCTGACCGACAGGCTCTGCACGGCGTTGCGCATGCCGCCCTTGTTCACCTTTTCAGGCGCCCAGCCCATTTCGGCGGCAACCATCGCCAGCAGATCGTGGCTGTGATCGTCGCAAACAAAGGCGTGGAAGGGGTCACGCTGTCCAGACATGGCAGGTTTCCAGGGTGCGTTCATGATCAATTGCCTCCCGACAGCGATTTGAGATCTCCAGAACCGGTCGGCGCTTTTTCGCGATAGGTTGAAATTGCGCGATTCGATGTCGCGGTGCGCAGGTCGCTCGCGCTGCTCTGGCCACGGACCAGGTCGTCGGGGTTGGCGACCATCGCGGCCAGATTGCCGTTGACGCCGCACCCGAAGTTCGACGTGGTGCCGAGCTGAACATTGGTTTCGCCCTTGTCGGACCAGTCGGGGCAGCCGGGCACGCGGGCGACCGCGCGGCGGACGACCAGCCGGACGCTGCCGGCGGGCGCCATGCCTGCCGCAGCCGAACTGTCTTCACTCACCAGCATGCCGTGGCGCGCCACCACATCGGCGATGCCGTCGCGCAGCGTCGGGCTGTAATAGGCGTCGGTCACGATCGCGACCTGATCGCCATAGCCAAGGCCGATGGATGCGAACCAGTCGTCCAGGCGACGCGCTTCCGAAGCGGTCAGCCCGCCGTCAGGCCCGGCCTGCACATCATAGGTGTAGGCGTCGTGGCTGACGACCGGCTGATGCACCGATTCGACGCCGCGATTGACGTCGGTCTGGCAGGCGGCGAGCGGCAGCGCCAGCAGGGCAAGAGCGCCGATGCGGACGAAATTCGTGGCGAACATGGAAGTCATGACTGTCGTCCTTCCGATCAGAAACTGAAGCCGGGAGCGGCGGCCGTCTTGGCCGGATGCTTGCCCTCGGCGCGGGCCGTCACCACCGGCAGCGAGGCGGATGCCTGCGGGCCGGGAGTAGGAGCAGGACCGCTGGGTTCGCGGCGAGGCATCGGCGCACGCGCGCCGCTCACCCCGTCATTACCCTGCTGGAACAGCAGCCCCTGACCCACATTGGAATTGCGGTAGCCGTCCGTCGGCAGGCGCGCATCCGAAGCATTCATCGGCTTCACCAGATAGGGGGTGACCAGAATGACCAGTTCGGTTTCATGGCGCTGGAAACGGCGCGACTTGAACAGGCTGCCCAGGATCGGGATTTCGCCGAAGCCCGGCGTCTTGCTGATCGAATTGGCGGTATCGTTGTTCAGCAGGCCCGCAATCATGAAGGCCTGGCCTGAACCCAGTTCAACGGTTGTTTCGGCCGTCCGGCTCTTGAGCGCGGGGACGGTTGTGTTGACCGAAAAGTCCAGGCTCGACACGGTGGGGCGAACGCGCAGCGAAATGCGGCCGTCCGCCAGCACGGTGGGCGTGAAGGCTAGTTGCACGCCATATTGCTTGAACTCGATGCTGTTGCCCTGCGTCCCGTTGCTGACGGTATAGGGATATTCGCCACCGGCCAGGAAGCTCGCGGTTTCACCCGACAGCGCAGTCAGGTTCGGCTGGGCGAGGGAGGTTGCAAGACCGCTCGATTCGGCAAGGTCCAGCGCGCCGGCGACGTCCATGCCCAGCAGGTTGGCGACAAAGCCCAACGATGTGGTGCCGTCGGTGGGATTGTTGAAGGTGTAGGTAGTGCCGTTCGCATTGCTACCGCGCGTGACGAAGTCGCGGTCGGCGCGACCGATGCTGTCGATGATGCGGCCGTTGCCAGTGGCAATCGCCGAGAGGTTTACGCCGATCTGGTGGCCCAGGTCGCGGCTGACTTCGGCGATCTTGACCTGCAGGTTGACCTGAAGCGGCGTCGCGGTGCGCAGGCGGCTGACCACCGTCACATCCTTGCCGACGAAAGCCTGGGTCAGCCGCTCGGCCTCGGCGGCGTCCTCGGGCGCTGCGACGGTGCCGGTCAGCAGGACCATGCCGTTCATCTTGTTGACCGCGATCTGCGCGCCCGGCATCGCCAGCTTCAGCATGTCGTCGATGCTGGTCAGGTTGTTGCCGACGCGTACCGTACCGGAAAACAGCACCTTGCCGTTGGTCGCGGTCACGAACACGCTGGTTTCACCCGCCGACTTGGCGATCAGGTACAGCTGGTTCTGGGCGCGGACATGGACATCGACCACATTGGGGTCGCCGATCACGACGTCGGACATTTTCGCGTTGAGGTTGATGACCTTGCTGCCGCCCACCGACATCAGGATTGCATTATCCTGCATGGATGAAGGCGCGGCATTGAGAGCGGTAGTCGGCGTGGCGGCCATGGCGACCGCCAGGCCCAGCGCGATCGCGGGGCCGACAAGCGGCTTAATCGCCGCCTTGCCCGTATGAAGGTTGAAACGCGTCATCTTATTTCCCCCCGACCGGAACAACGGTCACATTGGTGCCGCGTGCGACGCGGATAACTGGTCCGCTGCCTGCGCCGATGCCAGAAGAAGCGCCGCTCAAAGGCACGGCTCCTGCAGCAGCGGTCTGCAGCGGCTTGGCGGGGACGGAGCTGCGCTGGTAGCGCGACACGTCGGCGCCGGTGGAAAAGGTGCTGCCCTTGTCGATCGGACGAGCGGCGAGCTTGGCGATGATCTTCTTTTCCGCGTTCGGATTGGCGCCGTCGGGCAGGTCGATGTCCGTCCCGGCAATGGCGGCGTCAAGGTCGGACGCATTATCCGCGATCGAACGCAGCGTCAGCGAGAGCGAGCCGATGGTCTGCGCCACCGCGATCTTCTCGGCGATCTTGGGCGTCACTTCGATGGTGACGTTGGAATAGGTCTGCACGACCGGCTTGCCATCCGCGCCCAGCGCATCCATGCGCTGGTCGGTCGCGAGTACGCGCAGGTTGCGCAGGATGGTTTCGGAAACCTTGAGCGGTTCGCCGTCGCCGCCGCCAGACACGCTCTGCGTCAGCATCAGGTCGACGCGGTCGCCCGGAAAGACGAAGCCCGCGACCGAATTCTGGGCCGACACCGGCACCGTGACGGCGCGCATGCCCGGCCCGAGCGCTGCGGCGAGGAAACCGCGCTCACCCGGCTTGATGACCGAACCCACCGTCATCGGCTGTCCGGCGGAGATGGCGGTACGCACGACGCTGCCAGCCAGCTTTGCCGGATCAGCCTGACCTTGCAGATAATAGGCCTGCTCGACCAGATCCTTGGGCCAGGGCTGAAAGCGGAAGCTTTCTGCGTCCAGGATGGTGCCTACCGGCAGCGCCTTGGTCGCGACCAGCACATGCGGCTGGTTTGCTTCCACCGGCATGGCCGATGCGTTGGCTTGTGGCGCACCTGACGAACTCAGCATGTTGCGCGCGAGAAGAGCTGTAGTGACCGCTATGACTAGCGCCCCCGCCAGCAACAGGATTTTCTTGGCGTCCATGATGAAATTCGTCTCCCTCATTCAGGCGGCATGCGCCCGAGCCCCGAATTTTACGCAAAATGGTTAAGATATCGTTCGCCAATCAACCAAAGCGCGGCGACGGATATTGCGATGCCATAAGGAATTTGCGGCTGCCCCAGCGTTCTGGTCATGCGATGGTGGACCACGGTGACGATCGTCACCACGCCACCCAGCAGAGCCATCACCACCAGCATCGATAGCACGGCGGGCCACGGGAACCACAGCGCCAGCGCGCCGAGCAGCTTGACGTCGCCGCCGCCCATGCAACCCATGGCGAAGAGCGTGGTGAACAAGACGAAGACGGTCAGCCCCAGCGCCAGCTGCATCACCATGCCCGGCCATAGCGGCAGGCCGCTGGCCATCCACCACAGCGGGGCCAGGGCAGCGATGCCCAGGTTCAGCCGGTTGGAGATGATGCGCGACCGCAGATCCGTCACGGATGCAGTGATCAGCAGCACGCCAAGGGCGCACAGCAGCGCCAGCCTGAAATATTCCCCCGTCATGAATCTAAACCCTAGACCCGATGGCTTACCAAACCGTAACCATGCGCCCCATGGATTCGCCTGCCTCCGTCCCACCGGCCTTTGACCGTCGTGCCTGGCCGATGAACGGGCGGCTCGACCATTGGACCGCGCCCGATGGCTGGTCCCTGCGCCGCTACCGATTGGGGGATGGCCAGCGCGGCCAGTTGCTGATGCTGGGCGGACGCGGCGACATGATCGAGAAATATCTGGAAGTCATTGCCCATTGGGCCGCGCGGGGCTGGGCGGTCACTGCCTTTGACTGGCGCGGCCAGGGCGGGTCGGGCAGGCTGACGGACGACCCGATGTGCGGGCATATCGACGACTTCGGCCAATGGGTCGCGGACCTCAAAGCCTTTGTCGCCGATTGGCGGGCGCAGTCGACCGGCCCCCATGCGATCGTCGCGCACAGCATGGGCGGACATCTGCTGCTGCGCGCCTTGGCGGAAGGCATGCCACCCCCCGACGTCGCCATAACCGTCGCGCCGATGATGGGCGTCCACACCGCGCCCTTGCCCCGCTGGCTGGCCGTGGCGATCACGCATGCAATGTGCGCGCTTGGTTTTGAAAGCCGTCGGGCATGGACGCAGAAGGAGGATTCCGGCCGCCAGCGGGCGATGCGGCAGAAACGGCTGACGCATGACCCCGAACGCTATGCCGACGAACTCTGGTGGCGTGACCATAGCCGTGATGTGGCGCTGGGGCCGCCGAGCTGGCGCTGGGTCGCGCAGGCGCTGCAATCGACCCGCGCGCTGGAACAGGACGAAGCCCTGAAGCACATCCGAGTGCCTCTGCTCATCCTCGCCACGAATGTGGACCGGCTGGTGTCCACGCCCGCCATCCGCAGGATGGCCGCGCGCATTCCCGCCGCGCGCCTGCATGTTTATGGCGCCGAAGCCGCGCACGAAATATTGCGCGAGCTGGACCCCGTGCGGCTGGACGCCTTGCGGCGGATAGACGCATTCCTGGACGAAGTAGCGCCCGTATGAGCCGTTTCGACATCGTCATCATCGGGGGCGGCATCGCCGGGGCGAGCCTGGGCGCGGAACTCGCGGCCGACGCGTCGGTGCTGATCCTGGAAAGAGAGGATAGCGCGGGCTATCACGCCACTGGCCGTTCCGTGGCCTTCTGGGAAGAAACCTATGGCGGCCGCGCGGTCCAGCCGCTGACCACGGCGTCCGGGCCATTGCTCCGTTCGCCAGCACCAGATTTCTCCTCCCGATCCTTTCTGTCGCCGCGCCGCACCCTGCATATCGGACGCTCGGGTGACGAAGAGGCGCGGGACCGGTTGGCGCAGGAATTTTCCGGGCGTGTCGAACTGCATCGGGTAGATCCTGCCGCGCTGCTGCCGGGACTTCGTCCGCAATGGACCCTCGGATTGCTGGAACCCGCCGTCTGCGACATCGATGTTGCCGCGCTGCATCACGCCTATCTGCGACAGTTTCGCGCCAGAGGCGGAAAGCTGCGGCTTGGCGTCTCGCTCGACAGGGCAAGCGCGGATTCGGCAGGATGGCGGATCCAGAGCAGCGAAGGCGTTATCGAATGCGGTATTCTCGTCAACGCGGCAGGTGCATGGGCTGACGATGTCGCACTACGCAGCGGCGTCACCCCAATCGGCATCACTCCCTTGCGCCGCACCGTGGTGCAACTGCGCGTCCCCACCATGCCGGGCGCTGACCTGCCATTGGTCATGGACCTTCGCTCCCGCTTCTATTTCAAGCCGGAGGGGGAAGGGCGGATATGGTTGACCCCGCATGATGAGGAACCCTCGCCCCCCTGTGACGCCGCGCCGGAGGAACTGGCCGTGGCGGAAGCGATCGCCCGCTTTCAGCATGTGGTGGATTGGCCGATCGACGCAGTGGAACGCAAATGGGCGGGCCTGCGCAGCTTCGCGCCTGACCGCGCGCCGGTGTTCGGGTTCGATGCCTGCAATTCCGGGTTCTTCTGGTTCGCAGGACAGGGCGGTTTCGGTATCCAAACCGCGCCTGCCGCGGCGCTGCTGGGGGCCGCCTTGCTGACCGGAAATGCGGCTTCTGAGGCGGTCGCGGGGGTCGATGCCGCCGCCTATTCGCCCACGCGTTTCGGTTACGAATAACCGGAACGATCAATGGTGGGTCACGTTATGTCACCGGCCGCACGCATGCAGATGCGATGAAATAATGAAGCGGCCGATCCTGGATTAGGAGGATGCCGTCATGAGAAAGTCGATAATATCGGGATCAGTCCTGATTGTCTCGGGACTGTTTATGGCCAGCAGCAGCATGGCCCAGCCGCCGGAAGAAATCATCGTCACCGGGCGGTATGGCAGGGTGCCGGACAATGTGCAGTCGCTGTCCCATCCGGTCAGCTATGCCGATCTCGACATCAGCACCAAAGCCGGCAAGGATGAACTTCGCCGCCGCCTGTCGCTAACCGCCCGTTTCCTTTGCGACAAGCTGGGCGAATCGGACAGCGGATCGCCGGTCGTTCCCTCCTGTCGCGACGCCGCGGTGAAGGACGCGATGGCCCGGGCCGGAACGGTCGAGGAAGGCTTTGCGCCGCGGGGCACAACCTGGGTCGCGGGCAGTCGCTGGCAGCCACCCTATCCGGCTGACTGGACGACCCGATATCCTTGATAACCAGTCGCCTGGGGGAGCGCCATAAAAGCTCCCCTAGGCCCGGAAGCTTTCGGCAGCCGCGCAGGCCAGTTGGTCGGCGCGCTCATTCTCCGGGTGGCCCGCATGGCCCTTTACCCATTGCCAGCTCACCTGATGGCGCGCGGCGGCCGCAAGTAGCGCCTGCCATATGTCGCTATTCTTCACCGGTTTTCGATCAGCGGTTTTCCAGCCATTTTTCTGCCAGCCGAACACCCATTTGGTGATGCCGTCCATGACATATTTGCTGTCGGTATAGACTGTCACCCTGCATGGGCGGGTGAGGGCGTTCAGCGCCTCGACCGCCGCCATCATTTCCATGCGATTGTTCGTCGTCATCGCCTCGCCGCCGGAGATTTCCTTCTCCTTGTCGCCAAAGCGCAGCACGGCTCCCCAGCCGCCGGGGCCGGGATTTCCCTTGCACGCACCGTCCGTGAAGATTTCGACTTGGGGTAAATCGGCCACTTGCGACGTCACGCGCTAAGCAACTCATTCGCTGCTACATCCGCATAGAAGTCCAGCCGTCGCAGATAAGCCAGCGGATCCTTGCGCGTCACCAGCGCATCCGGCGGCGTGTTGATCCAGTCATAGGCGCGCGTCAGCAGAAACCGTAGCGCCGCGCCCCGGCAAAGCGTCGGGAAAGCGGCACGTTCGCCATCGGAAAGCCCGTGCCCGCTTTCATAGCCTGCCAGAAGCGCATCTGACCGATCGGCGAAGAATCGCGCGCCGTCATTGCTGAACACCCATGCGCTATGCGTGACCGCCAGATCGTAGGCGCGAATGTCGGTGCAGCTGAAATAAAAGTCGATGAGGCCTGTGACCTCGTCCCCCAGCATCAGCACATTGTCGGGAAACAGATCGGCGTGTATCACCGAACGCGGCAGGTCGGCTGGCCAATGTGCGTCAAGAAAAGCCAGTTCGTCGGCGACCCGCTGCCCAAGCCCCGCAGCGATCTCGTCGAAATGCTCGCCGCACTTGGCGGCCAGCTCATGCCATCCGGCAAGGTCAAGCGCGTTGCGCCGTTCGCGGGCAAAGCCTTCGGCCGCCCGGTGCATCTGGCCCAAGGCCGCGCCCGCCGCCCGCGCCTGCGCGGCGGTTGGTTCGGTAAGCGAGATGCCGGTCAGGAATTCGATCAGGCAAGCGGGACGCCCGCCAAGCTGCTGGAGCCGTTTGCCCTGGCGATCCGCAATGAACCGCGGCACCAGACAGCCGCGTGAGCCCAGATGATCGAGCAGGTCCATGAAGAAGGGCAGGTCCGCCTCATCCACCCGCTTTTCGTAAAGCGTCAATATGTAGCGATGGCCGTTGCCGTCCGCGCCGGTCGTTTCCAGCAGATAATTGCTGTTTTCCACGCCTTCCGCGATGCCCTTGGCGGAAACCAGCCGGCCGGCGTCATAGCGTGAGAGGAAAGCGTCGATTTCCTCGGCGGGAACATGGGTATAGACAGCCATCGCCTTACGCCGTCTCCAGTCCGCGCGGCAGCTTGAAGGCGATGTTTTCGCGTGCTGTTTCCACGTGCTCCTCGGTCACGTCGAAGCGCGCCGCCAGCCGGTCCACCACTTCGCGCACCAGCACTTCGGGCGCGGAGGCCCCGGCGGTCAGCCCCAGCGTGCGCACATTCTCCAACCATGGGAAGTCGATGTCGTCGGCGCGCTCGATCAGTCGTGCGGGCGTGCCTTCGCGGGTCGACACTTCCACCAGACGCAGCGAATTGGAACTGTTGGGCGCGCCGATCACATACATTGCCTCGCAGTGCGCCGCGATCGCCTTGACCGCCGCCTGCCGGTTCGATGTTGCGTAGCAGATGTCCTCGCCCTTGGGCGCGTGGATCGACGGGAACCGACGCTGCAAAGCCTCCACGATCGCGGCGGTATCATCGACCGACAGCGTCGTCTGGGTCAGGAAGGCCAGATTTTCAGGGTCCGAAGGCGTGAAGGCTTCGGCATCTTCCACCGTCTCGATCAATGTCATGTGACCTGCGTCCACCTGACCGAAGGTGCCCACGACTTCGGGATGCCCCTTGTGCCCTATGAACAGAATATGGCGTCCTGCCTCGGCTTGCCGCTCCGCCTGCCGGTGCACCTTGCTGACCAGCGGACAGGTGGCGTCCAGATAATCCAGGCCGCGTTCCTCCGCCTTCGCGGGCACGGCCTTGGGCACGCCATGGGCGGAAAAGACGACCGGCACGCCATCGGGTACCTGGTCCAATTCCTCGACGAAGATCGCTCCCTTGGCCTTCAGCGTATCGACCACATATTTATTGTGGACGATCTCATGCCGGACATAGACGGGCGCGCCATATTTCTCGATCGCCCTTTCGACGATGACGATGGCGCGGTCGACACCGGCGCAGAAGCCGCGCGGTGCGGCGATCAGCAGCTTCAGGGGAGAACGGGCGGTCATGGCTGCCGCTTAGGCTAATGTCGCGCCGGAAGGAAGGGGTGAGGGGGTTTTGAGCGTTCCTTTCGGTTGCGCGAGCGGCGGGCTGCGGATAAGAAGCCCCAGCCTGTTCCCAAGGGATTGCCTCGTGACCTTTTCTCGACTTGCGCTGACTGGAATGCTCGCCCTTGCCCTTGCGGGCTGTTCGCGCCGGGGGGAAATCGATCCCACTGGCGGCATCGTCGCTGTACGCTCGGCCTGCCCGGTCGCCGCGATCCCGGCCTATACGGGCGATATAACGCTCTTCAATCCTGCCGGCAGCACCGACGCGCGGGCGATCGATGTGGTGGCCAACATGACCAACCTGCGCTCCACCTGCTCGGAAGGCGCGCAATTCTACAGCGAGGCGACCTTCACCGTAAACGCCCGCCGGACTGACGCCACGGCGGCGCGGCAGGTGACGCTGCCCTTCTTCTCCGCCGTCGTGCGGGGCGGCTCCGCCGTTATCGCGAAGCGGGTGGGGCAGGTCGTGCTGGACTTCCCCGCTGGTGAGTATCGCGCCACCGCGACGGCCAAGGCGGGCTCCTATGTCGATAAGGCGGCCGCTACGCTGCCCGCCGACATTCAGGCGAAGATCACCCAGAAGCGCAAGGCGGGCGATGCCGATGCGGCCATCGATCCCTTCGCCCAGCCTGACGTCCGGGCGGCGCTGCAACGAACCAGTTTCGAGCTGCTCGTGGGTTTCAACCTGACCCAGGACCAGCTCCGATATAACGCGACCCGTTAAGCCCAACTCTTTTTCCGTTCGGGCTGAGACAAGTCGAAGCCCCTTTGCTTGGAAAAGGGCGGCCCTTCGGCAGGCTCAGGACGAACGGGCCGTTCAGGAAAGTCCGTCCTCTTGTCCCTCTATATCCGCTTCACCGCTCATCTGAACGCCGTGCTCGATGCGCTGGAGGCTGACGGCACGCTGCCCGCAGGCCTCAACCGCAAGCCCGTCACGGTCGAACCGCCGCGCGACGCCAGCCATGGCGACCTTGCCACCAACGCGGCGATGGTCCTTGCCAAGCCGGCGGGCACCAATCCCCGCGCGCTGGCCGAAAAGATCGTCGCTGGCCTCGAAAAGCTCGACGAAGTGGAAAGCGCCGCGATTGCTGGTCCCGGCTTCATCAACATGAAACTGACCGATGCCACCTGGCGCGCTGAACTCGCCGCCATTCATGCAGAGGCGCAGGATTATGGCCGGTCCGACGCGGGGCAGGGCGTCACGGTCAATATCGAATATGTCTCCGCCAATCCCACTGGTCCCATGCATATGGGCCATTGCCGGGGCGCGGTGGTGGGCGATGCGCTGGCGACCCTGCTCGAATATGTCGGGCACAAGGTCATTCGCGAATATTATATCAATGACGCCGGTGGCCAGGTCGATGTCCTCGCCCGGTCCGCCCATCTGCGCTACCGCGAAGCGCTGGGCGAAGATGTGGGAGCGATTCCCGAAGGACTCTATCCCGGCGATTATCTGGTCCCGGTCGGCCAGGCGCTCGCAGCCGAATATGGCGACACATATGTGTCCGCGCCCGAAGGCGACTGGCTCGCCCTGTTCCGTACCAAGGCCGTCGCCGCGATGATGGTGATGATTCGCAGCGATCTCGCGCTGCTGGGCATTCACCACGACATTTTCTCTTCGGAAGCCGAACTGCAAGCCGCCGGAAAGCCGGAAGTCGCCGAACAATGGCTCCGCGCGCACGACCTGGTCTATGACGGCGTCCTCGAAGCGCCGAAAGGCGAAACGCCCGAAGATTGGGAGCCGGTCGAGCTGCCCCTGTTCCGTTCGACCAAATTCGGCGACGATCAGGACCGGCCGATCAAGAAATCCAACGGCAGCTGGACCTATTTCGGCGCCGACATGGCCTATCATTTCCAGAAGGCCCAGTCCGCCGACCAGCTGATCGACATCTGGGGCGCCGACCATGCGGGTACGGTGAAGCGCATCCAGGCCGCCGTCGCCGCCCTTACAGAAGGCAAGGCGCGCTTCGACGTCAAGCTCATCCAGATGGTCCGCCTGCTGCGCGATGGCGAGCCGGTGAAGATGTCCAAGCGCGCGGGCAATTTCGTGACGCTTGCCGATGTGGTGCGCGAAGTGGGGAAGGATGTCGTCCGCTTCACCATGCTGACGCGCAAGGCCGACGCCCAGATGGACTTCGATTTCGCCAAGGTGGTGGAGGCGTCGAAGGACAATCCGGTCTTCTACGTCCAATATGCCCACGCCCGCATTTCCTCGCTCGGCCGCCGTGCGCAGGAGAGCGGAATTGCACTTCCCGCGCCTGATCTGTCCCTTCTTGGGACTGCGGAACTTAGCCTTGTTAAGTTAGCGGCACAGTTCCCCCGGGTGGTGGAAGGAGCTGCATCGGCCCGCGAACCCCACAGGATAGCCTTTTATCTCAATGACTTGGCTTCTGAATTCCACAGTTGGTGGAATTTGGGCAACGACAATCCGCGCGCGCGGGTCATCCTGACGGACGATCCGCATACAACTTCCGCACGGCTTTTCTTAAGCCGCGGAATCGGGCAGATCATTCGGAATGGTCTTGCCCTTATGGGCGTGGCCGCACTGACGGAAATGCAATAGCCAGGCGGAGGCAGGAAAGATGGGCGACTTTGCGAGGGGGCGGCTCGACCTCGACGACGACGAGCGTCTGCCCTGGCTCGAGCCCGGTATCGAGGATGAAGAGGACGAAGGGCTTTCCCCCGTCCGGCTGCTCGGCTTCATTTTCGTCGCCCTGATCCTGCTGGGCGGCGTCGTTGCTGGCGTCTGGCTGCTCAAGAATCGCGCCGCCGATAATGGCGAAGGCAAGTTGATCGCCGCGCCCGCAGGTGATTACAAGGTTCCCGCTGCCGAAGCGGACGCAAGGAAGTTTGAAGGCGAAGGCGACGCCAGCTTCGCCGCCAGCGAAGGGGTTGTCCGCGACGGCCGTATCGACCCGAGCCGCGTGCCCGAAGCGCCGCTCACGCCCACCAGCCCTGCTGGAACGCGCCAGCCTGTACCCGGCAAGCCATCGCAGACCGTGACGGCAAGGGTTGCCGACGAAACCAACGTCCGCCCTGCCGCCAGCCAGCCTGTCCGGACCGGCGGCGCAGTGATTCAGCTTGGCGCCTATGGCAGCCAGTCGGGTGCGCGCGACGCCTGGACCCGCCTCTCCAAGCGGTTCGCCTATCTCGCGCCGCTCACCATGTCGGTCGAACCGACCGAAGTCGGCGGCAGCACTCTCTACCGCCTCCGCGCGACTGCCGGGGGACAGGCGAACACCCTGTGCGGCAAGCTCAAGGTCGCTGGAGAAAGCTGCATCGTCGTAAATTGATTTGCTCCCTCCCTTCAATGGAGGGGCATTTGGGCGTAAACCCCTTCGACAGCGCGCGCCTTCACGGCTACCATCGCTCCCCATGAAACCGGTAATCTTCGGCCTCTCGAGCGAAACCATCACCCCTGACGAACGCGCCTTCTTCGCCGAGGCGCAGCCTGCGGGCTATATCCTCTTCCGCCGCAACATTGCCGGTCGCGACCAGTTGCGCGCGCTCACCGACGATCTGCGCGCGCTGCATGGCCGCGATGACCTGCTCATCATGATCGATCAGGAAGGGGGACGCGTCGCCCGCATGCAGGCGCCCGTCTGGCCCAGCTTCCCTCCCGGCGCCGTGTTCGATCGTCTCTATGACCTCGCGCCTTCCAGCGCGATTGCCGCCGCCCGCGCCAACGCGCACGCCATTGCCGTCACCCTCGCCGAAGCGGGCATCACCGTCGATGCGCTACCGCTGCTCGACGTCAGGCAGGATGGCGCGAGCGACATCATGGGCGACCGGACGCTGGGCGCTGAACCGATGCGCGTCGCCGCGCTGGGCCGCGCGGTGATCGAAGGCCTTGCCCAGGGCGGCGTGGTAGGCATCGTCAAGCATATGCCCGGCCACGGCCGCGCCATGGTGGACAGTCATCATGAACTGCCCATCGTGACGGCGGACGAAGACGCGCTGGCGACTGACCTTGCCCCGTTTCAGGCGCTGAAAGATGCGCCCATCGGCATGACTGCCCATGTCGTCTATACCGCCTGGGATCCCGACCTTCCCGCCAGCCTGTCCGCATCGGTCATCGACATGATCATTCGCCAGCGGATAGGCTTCAACGGCCTGCTCATGTCCGACGATCTCGATATGAAGGCGCTGAAGGGCAGCATCCCCGAACTTGCCGCCGGGGTCGTGGCGGCGGGATGCGATCTGGCGCTTAATTGCTGGGGACGGATGGACGACATGATCGGCATCGCCAATCTCCTGCCCGACATATGCGCCGAATCGAAGGCGCGGCTGGATCGGGCCATGGCGCACGCCAGCCTCATTCAGGAAAGCCCGCCGCTCGACCAGCTTCTCGCCACGCGCGACACGCTGCTCGCACTGGTCCCTGCGTGAACGGCGGCCCTGTCATATATATCGCACACTCGGCAGCGTTGCGGCGCGAAAGCCTTTCTGCGCCCCGCCAGTTGACCGCAGCGGCGGGCCGCGCCCGCTGTCCAGTCCTCCGCGCCTCCGCGTCTCCGCGTGAAACCCCTTTAGCCACAACGCCTTTCCGGCACCGGACGGCCTGAAACGTGGACGACCTCTTCATCCCGCCGCCTCCACCGCGCGCCGACATGCTCACGGTCAGCTTCGACAGCTGGGAAGGGCCGCTCGATCTGCTGCTCGCCCTGGCGCGCAGCCAGAAGGTCGATCTACGCGAAATTTCACTCCTCGCGCTGGTCGAACAATATCTGACCTACATCGAAGGCGCGCGTAAGCTGAAACTGGAACTGGCCGCCGACTATCTGGTGATGGCTGCCTGGCTCGCCTACCTCAAATCGTCGTTGCTGCTTCCCAAACAGGCGCAGCCCGATCCCAGTCCCGAGGAACTGGCGCTCCGCCTGCAATTGCGGCTCCAGCGCCTTCACGCCATGCGCGAGGCGGGCGCACGGCTGATGGCGCGCGACCGTGTGGGCCGTGACGTTTTCGTCCGTCCTCGCCCTGAAGGCTTGCGCCTCGTCCGCAAGGCGAAATGGGCGGCCAGCCTCTATGACCTGCTCCAATCCTATGGTCAGTTGCGCGCGCGGACCCGGCCGGTCGTCCACATGGTTGCCGTCCGCCCGGTCATGACGCTGGATGAAGCGATCCAGCGGGTCGGCGCACTGGTCGGATCGGCGATCGACTGGACCATGCTCGAATCCTTCCTGCCGGACGGTCAGGATGGGCCGATGGCCCGGTCGGCGCTCGCCAGCAGCTTCGTCGCCGCGCTGGAACTGGCGCGGCAGGGTCGACTGGAAATCCAGCAGGACGGGATTTTCGAACCCATATATCTGCGCGCTGCGCTGCCGGACCAGAGCGGGAAAAGCCTGTTGTGATGCAAGAACCAGATGACTTTCTGCGCGCTGTAGAGGCCGCGCTGTTCGTCGCCGAAACGCCGCTCAGCCCGGCCGAACTGCGGCTGCATGTGGGGGAGGCCGGTGATCTGACTGCTGCCCTCGCCGTCTTGTCGGCGCACTATGCGGGGCGCGGCATCAATCTGGTGGAGCGGGGCGGCCGGTGGCATTTTCAGACGGCTGCCGATCTGGCCCATATCCTCCGTCGGGAAAAGGACGAGACGCGCAAGCTTTCCCGCGCGGCGATGGAAACGCTGGCGATCATTGCCTATCATGAACCCGTCAGCCGGGCGGAAGTGGAAGCTATTCGCGGCGTTCAGGTGGCGAAGGGGACGCTCGACGTCCTCATGGAGGCCGGGTGGGTGCGGCCCGCCGGACGACGCGAGGTGCCTGGCCGCCCCCTTATCTATGCGACGACAAACGAATTTCTGTCACATTTCGGGCTTAGCAGCCGCCGGGACTTGCCGGGGATGGACGATCTGCGCGCTGCCGGATTGCTTGACCCGGTCGATCTCGCACTGGAGGGCCTGGGCGCCCAATCCGTTCTGGAAAATGATGAGGAAGAAGCCTAAAAGGGGCTTCGTTTCAGGAGAAAGTTAAATGGGTTCCTTTTCGCTGATGCACTGGGTCATCGTTCTCCTGGTGGTCATGCTGCTGTTCGGCGGCGGCCGGATCTCGGGGCTGATGGGTGACGTCGCCAAGGGCATCAAGAGTTTCAAGAAGGGCATGGCCGACGATGATGATGACGCCACGTCCGCAAAACCCGCGAGCCGGATCGAAGGTCATCGGGTGCCCGAACAGGACGCGCCGACCGTGACCACAGAAGAAAAGACCAAGGCCTGATTTTCGTTTCACGCCCAAACGGTAGGCGCGCATGTTCGATATCGGTTCGACCGAACTTCTGCTGATCGTGATCATCGCGGTGATCGTCATAGGCCCAAAGGATTTGCCGCGCGCGCTTTACAAGGTGGGTCAGGTCATCGGGAAGGCGCGCGGCATGGCGCGCCATTTCCGCACCGGGATCGACGCCATGGTGCGCGAAGTCGAAGTGGAAGAGCTCGAAAAGAAATGGGCCGACCAGAACAGGCGGATCATGCAGGAACATCCGGCTGAACCGTCATTCGCTCCGGCGATGGAGCCGCTGTCGGCGCCTGCCCCTGCCACATCGGCTGCGGAAGCGCCTCCGCCTCCCTTCGTCGCTCAGTCGGCTCCCGCCGCTCCTGAGCCCAAGCCCGCAGCTGCCGCGGACGGGCCGCCCTACATCGCGGCGCAATCGGCTACAGGTAAGGGCGACGCTCCGGCATGAAGGACATTGACGATACAAAGGCGCCGTTGCTCGACCATCTGATCGAACTGCGGGGCCGGCTGATGAAGTGCGTATGGGCGCTGTTCATCACGGGCGCCGTCTGCTTCTATTTTTCCGACAAGCTGTTCGCCTTCCTCGTCCATCCGCTGAAGGAAGCCTTTGGCGATGGTGGCGGTCGGCTGGTCTACACCAAGCTTTACGAAGCCTTTTTCGTGCAGGTGAAGGTCGCGATCTTCGGGGCCTTCTGCCTGTCCTTCCCGATCATCGCCAATCAGCTATGGGCCTTCGTCGCGCCGGGGCTTTATTCCAAGGAAAAGAAGGCGCTGTTGCCCTTCCTGGTCATGACGCCGGTACTGTTCCTGATGGGGGCCAGCCTCGCTTATTATGTCGTGATGCCAACCGCCTTTCATTTCTTCCTGCAATTTCAGGGAGATAGCGGCGGACTTCAGGTTGAGGCGCTCCCCAGCACCGACGCCTACCTCACTTTAGTCATGCAGTTCATTCTTGCATTCGGCATCAGCTTCCTGATGCCCGTGCTGCTGATGCTGCTCAACCGCGCAGGGTTCGTCACCCGCGCGCAGCTGATCGGGCTTCGCCGCTATATGATCGTCGCCGCGTTCATCGTCGCTGCCGTCCTCACGCCACCCGATGTCGTGTCACAGCTCATGCTCGCCATTCCGCTGCTTCTGCTGTATGAAATCACCATCATCGCGATCTGGTTCACTGACCGGAAACAGGCGCGCGGAGCCGCCGGTTCAGACGGCGCAGACCTTTCCACCTGAAAAAAAAGGCCCGCCATAGACGGGCCTGTGAGTATGAGAGCCTCTCATTTCGAGATGCTTAATCAGCGGCGTCTTCGACAGCCTCGCCAGCGCTCTGCACGTCTTTGCCAGCGCCTTCCACAGTGTTGCACGCCGCAACCAGCAGCGAACCTGTAAGAAGCAGGGCGGCAAGGATATTCTTGGTCATGGTTCGTCTCCTCGAACATTTGAGCCGGATAGCCGCGCTATCCGGCGGCTGAGGGAGAACCCACGGTCAGGAATTACGTTCCGCAGCCGGAAATATCTCTGATTATGGGGAAATTTGCCCCCTAAAATCTGAGCCCGGAACGCGTCGGGGGGGGAGAAACGTTCCGGGCTCATGTTTTTTTGGATAGCAAGAGCGGGGGGCAAAAGATTTGCTATCCGGTATGCAGAACCCATTAAAACCGCATTTGGTTCCCCCCTCCTTCACAAACGCATTTTTTTATTATTATTTATATTCAATCAGTTGTGACGAATGCCCTGAGAAGGGTATAAAAATCGCGGCCATCAGATCAGCGGGCGGCCGCTGTTCCGATATTCCGGCCTTATGGTGGATGGGGGAAGATTGTCCTGCACATCTGGTGTGATCGAGGTGGGCGGCGGATAGCGGACTTCGTCGGTTGGCAGGGAATAGCGCTCCGTCGCAACCGCCTCTGTCGGCCCCCTTCGTCTGGCAGGACCCGATTGTTGCTCCCGACCGGAATAGGGCACTCGAAATGCTGCTTCGGTCCCGTGAAAGCCGGGGCTGCGGTAAAAGATATGCGCGCCAATCACTGCGATCGGACGCTTGGACGCAGACCAGGACGGCCTGACCGCCAGGGTATGATAGAAAGTGGCCAAGCCGACGGGAGCATATACCCGGCCCGCGAGCGCCTGCTCTGCGATTCGGCGCGCGCGTATCCAGCTTTGCAAATCGCTTGATCGCGCCATCGAACCATCGCAGCTGAAGGTAAATTGGCAGCGCAGATCGGTCCTGTCCGAACCTTCATACACTACGCCGCACACGCTATGTGGCCAAAGGGGGCTGCGGACGCGATTGAGCACGACCTGAGCAACGGCGCGCTGCCCTTCTTCAGGCTCATTGCCCGCCTCATAATAGATTGCGGACGTCAGGCAGTTGACTGCGCGATAGCCGTCCAGTGGAGTCAGCCCACGGAATGCGCCCGCAGGAGCAGCCTGAACAGTATCCAGCCTCAGCACATGCTTGCTGCTCCCCGCGATCGTCGGCGGATCCTGAAACATGTCATCGGCAAAGAAATAGGCGGAGCCGGGGAAATTTTCGCCCGGCTTTTCCGCGCCCTCGTTTCTTCCCGATGCGTCGGCCAGCACATCTAGCGGCGCAGCAGTGATCAGGCGCGGGATGGCGACTGCCATCAGCGCCAGAGCGGTGAGTGCCGCATGCCGCAATTGCTCGCCTGTTATGTGCAAGCCAGCCCGCCTCTTGAAACGACCGCGGCAATAGCGCCGCGAGGACGCGTTAGCGCAAAAGCATTGCCACTTCCTTCTCCTGCCTTCCGTTTCGGCTGGGCATTGCAAACGGCGCTTGGGGCAGATCAGCATTCCCTTGCTTGGCAAGCGTGCATCCCCTCCGCTATGCGATGACAATGCTAGTGCACAATGACAGCCTCGCCCTGATCGGCAACACGCCGCTGGTGCGCCTTGCCGGCCCGTCCAAAGCGACAGGCTGCGACATCTTCGCGAAATGCGAATTCGCCAATCCGGGCGCTTCTGTGAAGGATCGCGCTGCGCTCTTCATCGTAAACGACGCCGAGGAAAAGGGATTGCTGACGCCCGGCGGCACGATTGTCGAGGGGACGGCCGGGAACACCGGCATCGGCCTGGCGCTGGTCGCCAATGCGAAGGGATACAAGACGATCATCGTCATGCCCGAAACGCAGAGCCGCGAAAAAATGGATACGCTGCGTGCGTTGGGGGCTGAACTCGTCACCGTGCCAGCGGCGCCCTATTCCAACCCCGGCCATTTTGTCCACACGTCCCGCCGGATTGCCGAAGAGACGGAAAATGCGATCTGGGCCAACCAGTTCGACAATATTGCCAATCGCAAGGCGCATATCGTCGGCACCGCGGAAGAAATCTGGACCCAGATGGACGGACAGATTGACGGCTTCACCTGCGCGGCCGGGACCGGCGGCACGATCGCTGGCGTGGGGCTGGGCCTGAAGGCGCATGATGAGAACATCACGATCGCGTTGAGCGACCCTTATGGCGCGGCATTGTACAATTATTACGCGCATGGCGAATTGAAGGCGGAAGGATCGTCGGTCGCCGAAGGCATCGGGCAGGGGCGCATCACGGCCAATCTGGAAGGTGCTCCAATCGACACCCAGTTCCGTATCTCCGATGAGGAGGGGCTGCATTGGGTCAAGCGATTGCTGGCGGAAGAGGGGCTATGCCTCGGCTTGTCGTCGGGCATTAATGTCGCCGGGGCCGTGGCGCTGGCGCGTGAACTTGGGCCGGGGAAACGAATCGTCACGATCCTGTGCGACACTGGCTTCCGCTACCTTTCGACGCTGTACAATCGCGAGTGGCTTGAGTCGAAAGGCTTGACGGTGTTCCCCTGGCTCGCGCACAATCGCTGATCGCCGACACGGGTCGCGGCGACCAAGAACTAAAGAGCGCTTCGATGGCTGAACATCCCCGCCGGCAGGAAGGGTTGCAGCGTGTCCAGATCGGCCTGACGGGGCTGGCGGGCGTGGTGCTCCTGGTAGGCTTGGCCAATATCGTTATTGAAAAGGCGCGGCTCGACGATCCGGCGATCCCACCGCCGGCCGTGCCGACCCTGGATCTAAACGCAGTGGCGCCCAAGGAGCCACTGGCGGAACTAGGCGTGCAGCCAGCACCTGAGCAGCAGCCGATCGTCCCCGACCTGCAACCCGACCCCAACCTGAGAAACCCGATGGACCGCGATCCCCAAGCGTCCGAGCGCTGACCTGCCAGCAGCGCGCATTTCATGACGGCAGCGCTTCGCACCTTCGTGATGCTCTGTGCGGGCCAGTTCGTCTTCCTGCTTGCCGGGCTTCCGGCGGTGCTTCGCACCGGTCAGGTCGATCTGCGCGCCTGGGCTTGGCCCGCGTTGATCCTCGTGATGGCCGCTGCGGTGCTTGGGGCGAGGCGTAGCACCTTTCATGCCGTCTGGATCGGCGCGGGAAGTTTGGGCGTGGCCATCCTCTTCGCATCGCTGGCGACGGGGCGATTGCCGGGCCATACCGCCATCGCTTGGCTGTGCCTTGACGTCGTTTTGGCCATTGGAGCAGGGCTGTTCCTGCCCGTCCGGTGGCGGACAGGACTGCTGCTGGTGGGAATGACGGGTCTTGCTTGCTGGCTTTCTGCCGAGTCTCCGATCAAACCGACAAAAGAGCGGCCCGTGCTGGCGGTGATCAGCGCGCTTCCGCTTTTCTGGCAGGATGGGGAGGATGGGATTCAATCCCACGCTGACGCGCCGATCATCCAGATACTGCGCCAGCGTTTCGAGGTGCGGCCAATCGACAGCCTATTGTTGCCCGGGATGCAGGGTGCGAAGGCGGTCTTGCTGGCCCAGCCACGCAGCTTGTCGGACGCGGAATTATCTTCCCTGGATCATTGGGTGCGCCGGGGAGGAGATATGGTGCTGCTCGCTGACCCACTTCTCCGCTGGCCATCTCCCTTGCCATTGGGTGATCGCCGTCGCGCCCCGGCAGTCACGATGCTCGCGCCGCTGCTGGCCCGCTGGGGCGTGGCATTGCTGCCTCCTTCATCAACAGGAGAAAAGCGGCAGGTGTTGGCTAATGGCAGCTTGCTCACGACCATGACGGCTTCCTCCTTCGCGGTCCGCGATCCGTCCAAATGTTGGGTCGAACAAGATGCGCTGATTGCACGTTGCATGTTGGGGCGCGGGCATGCCGTGCTGGTGGCGGACGCCGACCTGATCGACGACCGGCTTTGGCTGGTCGATGAGGCGGAGCCGCTCAACATGCGCGGATGGAGCGCCGACACGCCCGGCTTCATTGTCGAGCAGTTGGGTGGCGAACCAATGGATTCGCGCTCATGGCTCAAATCCGTCACCAGCCTGACGCTCGCCCTGCGGTGGTCGATCGTTGCCGGGATTATGTGGGCAATCATGGGAAGCGTCGCTGGTCCGGGGTGTTTTCGCCGGTTCTTGCGCGGGTCATCTGGCAAGCCAGACGCCTTTGTCCGACTGGATAGGGAGTAAAATCCAGAACAAAACAGGATTTCCCAAAATCTCCCGACTTTTCCCTTTTCTTGTCGCGCGCCGCTTGGTATCTAAAAGCCATAGGGGTTTGTCAGGCTTTGTTAGTCCTGTGCGCCGACCGCGATGATGTGGTTTGGCGGACGATGGCCTGCGCCCCTGCGAACAGAGGGGCAGCAGTCCGAACGTGTCGGAAATCATTCTCTTTACGGGCAACGCGTTCAGCGTCGCGGACGGCAAAGGCCGGTTCGTGCTGCCCCTGGAGATGCGCCGACAGGTCAAGCAGTCCAGCGGCGGCGAAACGCGGCTTTATCTCTCCGTCCATGGCGACAACCCCTGCGCCACGGGCTTTGGAGAATCGCATCGCCGCTTCCTGTTCACCGAGGTCGAGGAACTGGCTCGCGAAGCAAGAGCGCAAGGCCGCGCCTATAACGCCGATCTGGAATTGGAACGCCGCCTCGGCACGATCGAGGAGGTGAATTTCGACGATGGCGGCCGCTTTGCCATGCACCCCGATATCAAGGAAGAATATGGCATTGGCGATGCCGTCTTCTTTTATGGCGTGGGCCGCTACATCCAGATCTGGAAGCCGGAAACGCTGGTCGATAGCAAGGATCGGCCCGAACTGATCCGTAACAAGGTCCGCCGTTGGCTGGATCAGCGCGCAGCCGGAGGCGTCAAGTGACCGCTGCTGTCGATCCGGATCGCCATATCCCGGTTCTGCTCGATGAAGTGCTCGACGCTCTCGCCATCACCCCCGGTGAGGTTCATGTCGATGGCACCTTCGGCGCGGGCGGCTACTCGCGCGCTATGGCGGCAAGGGGCGCGACGGTTTTCGCATTCGATCGGGATCCTGATGCGATCCGCGAAGGGCAGGCGCTGGCCGACGAAAATGGCATCACGCTGATCACCGGGGAATTTTCCCGCATGAAGGAGCTGCTCGCCGAGCGGGGTGTGTCGCACGTATCGGGCGTCACACTCGATATCGGCGTGTCCTCTATGCAGCTTGATCGGCCGGAACGCGGCTTTTCGTTCCAGGCGGATGGGCCGCTCACCATGACGATGAGCCAGAGCGGGATGAGCGCCGCCGACTTCCTGAACAATGCCCCTGAACAGGAAATTGCCGATGTCCTCTATCGCTACGGCGAGGAACCGCGCTCACGCCGGGTGGCTCGCGCCATCGTCGAAGCGCGCCCTCTGGAGCGCACCGGCCAGCTCGCCAGCGTCATTCGCAGGGCGCTGGGCCATAAGCCGCATGACAAGAAAGATCCGGCGACCCGGGCATTTCAGGCGATCCGCATCCATGTGAATCGCGAACTGGAAGAATTGGAGCGCGGGCTGGAAGTGGCCGAGGCGATGCTGGAAGAGGGGGGGCGGCTCGCTATCGTCACCTTTCACAGCCTTGAAGACCGCATCGTCAAGCAGTTCCTGCGCAAGCGCAGCGGCGGCGAAGGGGCCGGATCGCGGCACCTGCCCGAGCGCCGAGCGGGTGACGCGCCCACATTTCGCAAGCCCGCCAAAGCCGTTCGTCCCGGCGAGAGCGAACTCGCCCGCAACCCGCGGGCCCGCTCCGCTACGCTGCGCAGCGCGGTCCGCACGGATGCCCCCGTTTCCGGTTCTTCGCGGAGTATGCGTTCATGATCGCGGTCAAGAGGTTGCAGAGCCTGATCTGGATATTGCTGGTGGCGCTGGGCGCGCTGGGCGCCTACCTCGTGTCGCTCAAAGTCGCGACCGAGCGCAACGAACTGATGAAGGTGCAGGCCCAGATCGCGCGGGCGCGGGGTGACATCCGCTATCTTGAAACGGAGTTCAGCGCGCGGGCGAGCATGCGGCAGTTGGAGCGGTGGAACCAGCACGACTTCATGTATGCGACGCCGACGACCCAGCAATATCTGGGGGGCGAGCGGGCGCTTGCGAATCTGGATGGCATCCAGCCCAACGGGCCTGATTATGTCGCGCCGCCGGTGATGGTGGCGATGGTCGAAACCCCTGCCGATCTGCCTTCCGCGCCGCAGCCCGCCCCGGCCAGCCCAGCGGCGACCCAGATCCGCAGCGACATTGCCGTCATTCGTGAAGCTCACGCCGCCGACAATGTTGAAGTGGTCGCCAAGTCGGCTGCTCGCAGTGCGGCGGAAAAGGCGAAGGAGGACTCCGACGTGTCGAAGCCCAATCCTGTCGCTCGCCGCGCTGAACGGATGGCGATGCTCGACGCCAAGCTGCTGGATGACAGCACCTTGGGCGATATCAGCACCAAGGCGGCGCGTGAGCGCAGGAAGGGCGCGCGCTGATGGCGACGATCATCGTTCAGCCGGGCGGTGCCAGAGCGGGCAAGCAGCGGGTCGATCTGACGGCGATCGCGCATAACCGCCTGATGTTGTTGCTCATCCTGTTCATGGCGATCACCATGGTGGTGATCTTGCGTCTTGCCTGGGTCGGTGTCTTTTCGCGGGGCGCGGACGGGGGCGATAGCGCGTCCGGCCTCATCCCTGCACGGGCCGACATCGTTGATCGCAATGGCGTTCCGCTGGCCCGGACGATGGATGCCTATTCGATCGCCGTCCGTCCCTCCCGGCTGATCGGCGAGCCAGCGGAAGTCGCGCGCAAGCTGCATGAGATTTTCCCCGATGAACCCGCAGCCGCTTTCTACAAGAAACTGACCGGCAAAGGTTGGGCCTATCTCCGCCGTCGCGCGCTGCCTGAAGAAGTGGCTGCGGTAAACGCCCTGGGCGAGATCGGCATCGAATTCCCCCGTGAAAAGGAGCGGCTCTATCCCCAGCGCAGTCTGGCCGCGCACGTTCTGGGCTTCGCACCCAATGCGGAAGGGGTCGGCGGCATGGGCGTCGAAGCGGCGTTCAATGACCGTTTGATCGATCCGGCGCTGCGGGCGCAGCCCTTCGCCATATCCATCGACAGCCGGGTGCAGGGGGCGCTGGAAAGCGAGCTTTACGCGCAGATGGTATCGCAAAATGCCCGGGGCGCGGGCGGCGTCATTCTGGACGCCAATACCGGGGAAGTGATCGCCATGGCGTCGATCCCCGTCTTCGATCCGAACAAGCTGCAAAATTACGCGGGCAAGTCGTGCAGCGAATCGCCCCTTTGCAATCAGATCGTCCAGGCGCGCTATGAACTCGGTTCGACCTTCAAGCCCTTGTCGATCGGCGCTGCGATGGATCGTGGTGTCATCACATCCATGGCAAAACGCTATGATGCCACCGCGCCGCTCGCCGTCGCCGGTTTCCGTATCAAGGACGACCACGCTCTTGGCCGCTGGATCAACGTGCCGGAAATCCTGGTGCACAGTTCCAACATCGGGACCGCGCGGATTGCCGATGAAATGGGCGCAGCGTCCATGCAGCAGCTGTTTCGCAACCTGCAGTTCGACGAGCGCGCTCCGATCGAACTCAAGGAGCGCGCCAAGAGCCTGTGGCCCTATAATTGGGGTCGCATCACTACCATGACCGTTTCCTACGGCCATGGTATCGCCGTGACGCCGCTGCATCTCGCCAGCGCCTATGCTGCCCTTGTCAATGGTGGCATCTGGCGTCCGGCCACCTTGCGCAAGCTGCACGCCAATGAAGTGCCCGAAGGCCATCGCGTCTTTTCCGCCGCCACCAGCGCGCGGATGCGCCAACTGTTGCGGATGATCGTTGCGGCGGGTACAGGTCGCAGCGCCGACGCCAAGGGCTTCCGGGTGGGCGGCAAGACGGGTTCCGCCGAGAAGCCTGAAGAAGGCCGATATAACAAGAGTTCGCTGGTGACGACTTTCGCGTCCGCATTTCCCATGGATAACCCTCGCTACGTCGTGCTGACGATGATGGATGAACCGAAGGGTAACGCCCAGACTTTCGGCCTGCGCACCGCCGCCTGGACCGCCGCGCCGGTGGTCAAGCGCGTGATCGAGCGCACTGGCCCGATGCTGGGCGTGTTGCCGGACGAGCGACGCGACGTCGATATTTCCGACCTCATGCCCTTGCTCGGGCAGGAAAAGGAAAAACATTAAGATGCGCCTCGGGTCGCTCATCGAGGGGCTGGATGTGAAGCTCGACACCGGTGCCTCTCTGGACGCCTCGGTGTCGGGCTTCGCGATCGATAACCGGAAGGTCGCGCCGGGCACGGTCTTCGGCGCATTCCAGGGCCTGCGGGTCAATGGCGAAGATTATATCCCTCAGGCCGTGAAAGCGGGCGCGATGGCCGTCGTCGCGCGGCCCGAGGCGCAGGTAGAAGGGGCTGTGCATATAGCCCATGACAATCCGCGCCGCCTGTTCGCCCTGCTCGCCGCTCGCTATTTCGCGCCTTTCCCCGATGTGACCGTTGCTGTCACAGGGACGAACGGCAAGACGTCCACGGTCGAGCTGGCACGCCAGCTGTGGCGTATGCTGGGGCATCATTCGGCGTCTATCGGCACGCTGGGCGTCACGACCTCCGTGGATCAGGTCTCGACCGGCCTTACTACCCCCGACATCGTCACGTTCCTGTCCAACATGTCGGGCCTCAAACGTGAGGGCGTCACCCATGCCGCGTTCGAGGCGTCGAGCCATGGCCTCGCGCAATATCGGACTGAAGGACTGCCGGTGTCGGCGGCCGCCTTCACCAATCTGTCGCGAGACCATCTCGACTATCATGGAGACATGGACAGCTATTTCGACGCAAAGACGCGGCTGTTCGACGAAGTGGTCGCGCCCGATGGCGTGGCGGTCGTCTGGGCCGATGATGAATGGTCGGACAAGGTTATCCAGCGAGCTACGAAGCGGGGGCTTCGTGTGCTGAGCGTCGGGGTGCAGGGGCAGGCATTGCGTCTTGCCAACCGCACCCCGACCCAGTTGGGCCAGACTTTGGATGTCGAAGCCGACGGCAAGTTATATAAGATCAATCTGCCGCTGATAGGCGCTTATCAGGCGGCCAACGCACTGACCGCCGCGGGCCTGGTGATCGCAGGCGGCGAGGACGCGGCCAAGGTTCTGGAACTGCTTGGCCGGGTTCAGCCAGTGCGTGGTCGCCTGGAACGCGCGGTCATCACCAAGGCGGGAACGCCCGTCTATGTTGATTACGCCCATACGCCCGATGGTCTGCGCGCGGCGATCGAGGCGCTGCGGCCCCATACGCGCGGTAGTCTGATTACCCTGTTCGGCGCGGGCGGAGATCGCGATGCGGGCAAGCGTCCGCAGATGGGCAAGGTGGCGGCCGAACTATCCGATCATGTCATCGTCACCGACGATAATCCCCGGTCCGAAGATCCTTCCGCGATCCGCGCCGCCGTCATGGCGGGCGCACCGGGAGCAGAGGAAATAGGCGGCCGCCGCGCAGCCATCGCCGCCGCCATTGCACGGGCAGGCGCGGATGATATCGTCCTGCTGGCGGGCAAGGGGCATGAACAGGGCCAGATCATCGGCGATCGGGTGCTGCCTTTCGACGACGTTACCGTTGCTCGGGAGTGTGCCGGGTGAACGAGCTTTGGACCTCTGCCGAAATCGCGCAGGCCACAGGGGGCGTCGCTTCGGCGCCCTTCGCTGTTTCGGGTGTCGCTTTCGACAGCCGCGAAGTGACTGACGGCGACCTGTTCGTTGCGATGAAGGGCGAAACGACCGACGGCCACCATTTTGTTGAAAAGGCCTTTGCTCAGGGCGCGGCGGGCGCCATCGTCAGCAAGCCGATCGCGCAGCCGCATATCCTCGTGCCGGATAGCGCAGCCGCACTCGAAGCATTGGGCCGTGCGTCCCGCTCCCGCATGCAGGGAAAGGTGATTGGCGTCACCGGTTCGGTCGGCAAGACCGGCACCAAGGAGGCCCTTTTTCAGGCGCTCGATCGCGTCTGTCACGGCGAAGTGCACCGATCGGTCAAGAGTTACAACAACCATGTCGGTGTGCCCCTGAGCCTGTCGCGCATGCCCCGCGCGTCGGCCTTTGGCGTTTTCGAGATGGGGATGAACCATGCCGGGGAGCTGGCCGCGCTGACGCGGCAGGTTCGTCCGCATGTCGCGATCGTGACCGCAATAGCGCCAGCCCATATCGAATTTTTCGGTACCGAAGAGAAGATCGCACAGGCCAAGGCGGAAATATTTGAAGGACTGGAGCCCGATGGCACCGCCGTCATTCCTTATGACAGCCCCCATGTCGCTACGCTTTATGCGAAGGCGGAACAGCATGCCGCGCGGATTTTGACATTTGGCTTAGATGAGCAGGCCGATGTTCGCGCCCGCGACATGGTTCCCGCCGCGAACGGCGGCACATTGGTTACCGCGACGCTGCCCAGCGCTGAACTTTGCTTTACCGTAGCCGCGCCGGGCGAGCATTGGGTTTCGAATGCGCTCGCGGTGCTGGCGACGGTAGAGGCGCTTGGCGGCGATCTCGCGGCGGCCGGTCTTGCCCTCGCCGAAATGCCCGGCCTGCCTGGTCGGGGCGAGCGCCTGACCTTGTCAATCGGTAGCGGAGAAGCGCTGCTGATCGATGAAAGTTACAATGCGAACCCGCTCAGCATGGCGGCGACGCTCAAGCAATTGGGCAAGGAACGCGCGAGCCGCCGGATCGCGGTGCTGGGCGGCATGCGCGAACTGGGCGATCGCAGCCGTGAATTGCATGCCGGGCTTGCCGAGCCGCTGGCGGAGGGGCATGTCGATTTCGCGATTCTCGTGGGTGAGGAAATGACGCCGCTGGCCGAAGCGCTTGGCGGCGCGGTGGCCTTTGCCCATGTGGCTGACGCTACCGCCGCGACCAGCCTTATCCAGACAGAAATGCGTGCAGGCGACGCCATATTGGTGAAGGGATCGAACGGCATTGGCCTGTCGCGCCTGGTTGCCGCGCTTGGGGAAAACAAGAACTGATGCTGTACTGGCTTGCCCAGACCATGGACTTCGCGGGGGTTTTCAACCTCATCCGCTATCTGAGCTTCCGGGCGGGCGCGACGATCGCGACGGCCTTCATCATCGGCCTTGTCATCGGCCCCCGTTTCATCGGGTGGCTTCGCGTGCGCCAGGGCAAGGGGCAACCGATCCGCGACGACGGGCCGCAGACCCATCTCGCCAAGCGCGGTACGCCGACGATGGGGGGCCTGATGATACTGACGTCGATGATTATATCGGTGCTGTTGTGGATGGATCTATCGTCCATCTATGTCTGGGCGTGCCTGTTCGTGACGCTGGGCTTCGGCGCCATCGGCTTTCTCGACGACTATGACAAGGTGACGAAGGCCAGCCATAAGGGGCTTTCGGGCAAGATGCGCCTTTTCTTCGAATTCCTCATCGCGGGCGTCGCGGCTTGGCTGATCGTTACCCAGCATGGAAATACGGCGCTTTATCTGCCCTTCTACAACGGCCCCGCGATTGAGCTTGGGCCGTTCTATTTCCTTTTCGCCGCCTTCGTGATCGTGGCGTTCGGCAATGCGGTGAACCTGACTGATGGCCTCGATGGCCTGGCCACCATGCCGGTCATCATCGCCTGCATGGCGTTCATGGCGATTGTTTATCTCGTAGGCCGCGCCGATTATGCCGAATATCTGGGCATTCCGCATGTGCCGGGGGCGGGCAACCTCACCATCCTGTGCGGCGCGATCATCGGCGCGGGGCTCGCATTTCTCTGGTTCAACGCACCGCCCGCAGCCGTTTTCATGGGCGACACCGGCAGCCTGGCGCTGGGCGGCACGATCGGCGTGATCGCCGTCACCGCTCATCACGAGATCGTTCTGGGAGTAATTGGCGGACTCTTCGTTGTTGAGGCGATGAGCGTCATCATTCAGGTCTTCTTCTACAAGCGGACGGGCAAGCGCGTGTTCCGCATGGCGCCGATCCACCATCATTTCGAGCAGCTCGGCTGGGCTGAACCGACAGTTGTGATCCGTTTCTGGATCATCTCCTTTGTTCTGGCGCTGGCGGGCCTCGCCACGCTGAAACTGCGGTGAGCGGAATGGGGCTCGTTTCATCCGCCTTTGCTGGCAAGACATATGCGGTCCTGGGCCTCGCGCGTTCGGGGCTCGCGACCGTTGAAGCGCTGGTCGCCAGTGGCGCGCGGGTCGTCGCCTGGGACAATCGGGACGAAGCTCGCGCGGCGGTCGCCCACAAGGCCGAGCTGGCCGATCCTCTGGAGATCGATCTTTCTGGTTTCGACGGCATCGTCGTCTCTCCCGGCGTTCCACTCAACAAGCATCCGATCGCCATGCACGCCAGGCTAGCGGGCGTTCCGATCATCGGCGATATTGAGTTGTTCGCCCTTGCCCGTCCGACGCTACCCGCGCACCGCGTTGTCGGCATCACTGGCACCAACGGCAAATCGACCACCACGGCTTTGGTCCATCACATCATCGAAGCAGCGGGCATTCCAACCCGGATGGGTGGCAATATCGGCCTGCCGATCCTGGGCCAGGATCCCTTGCCCGAAGGCGGTGTCTATGTGTTGGAACTGTCGAGTTATCAGATCGATCTGACGCAGAGCCTCGATTGCGACGTCGCGGTCCTGCTCAACATCACGCCCGACCATCTCGACCGCTATAATGGCTTTGAAGGCTATGTTGCGTCAAAGGCCCGGCTCTTCGCGATGCAGTCGCCCAATCATGTTGCGGTGATCGCAACCGGGGATGAGCCGAGCCGGTCGATCGCTGCCCAGCCCGGCGCACGGCGGGTGACAGTATCGGCTGCGGACATCGAGCCTGCGGTGCAGGCAGGCTGGCCGTCTTTGCAAGGGCCGCATAATGCCCAGAACGCCGCGATTGCCATCTCCGTAGCGCAGGCGCTAGCGATTGATGACTCGGTGATCCAGTCGGCTCTGCGAAGCTTTTCCAGCCTTCCCCACCGCATGCAGCGGGTGCGCGAACTGAACGGCGTCCTCTACGTCAATGACAGCAAGGCGACCAATCCCGCTTCCACGGCGCCCGCCCTGGCCGCCTATCCGCCCATTGACGGCCGCCCGCGTCTGCACTGGATCGTCGGCGGGCTCGCGAAGATTGATAATCTCGACGAATGCGCGCCCTGGTTCGACAATGTCGTCGCCGCCTACACCATCGGTGAAGCGGGCCATATGTTCGCCGATCTGCTGCGGGAGCATATGGCGGTGAATGACAGCGAAATGCTATCGGCCGCCGTTCGCCGAGCAGCGCGTGTCGCGCAGCCGGGCGACGTCGTGCTGCTGTCCCCAGCCTGCGCCAGTTTCGACCAGTTCCGGGATTTCGAGGCGCGAGGCGATGCCTTCGTCGCGGCCGTCGCGGCGCTGGAAGAAGGGGGCGTTGACGGCTAAAGGCGGGTTACGGGGCGAAGAAGGGGCGATCGGAATGTTCAGGGCAGGCGAACTGGTGAAGGGGTTCAGGAACCACACCGTTCCGCGTGAGCGTACGGCCCTGGCCATCTGGTTCTGGGAGATTGATCGCGTTCTTCTTTCGCTGATCGTCGCCCTGATGGCGATCGGCCTCGTTGCGGTCGCCGCCGCATCGCCGGTGGCGGCGATCGACCGCTCCACCACCGCGGTATCGGTGACGCCGCTCATCTATTTCTATCGCCAGCTGATCTGGGTCTTTCTCGGCCTGCCCATCATGCTGGTCATCTCGATGCTGCCCCGTCAGCAGGCGCGGCGGCTGGCGCTGTTTCTTTCGGCCTTTTTCATCGTCATGCTGCTCTGCGTGCCCATTCTGGGATCGACCGTGAACGGCGCGCGCCGCTGGATCGACCTGCCGGGTTTCCGCTTTCAGCCGTCGGAGTTTCTGAAGCCCGTCTATGTCGTCACCATGGCCTGGCTGCTGTCTCTTCGGGGTAAGGACATGACGCTGCCCGTTATCCCGCTGACCGGCGCGCTGACGCTGTTGATCGGGGCGATCCTGATGAAGCAGCCGGACTTTGGCCAGACGGTGATCTTCCTGGCTTGCTGGGGATGTCTGCTGCTGCTTTCGGGCGTGTCGATGCGGTTCATCGGGGCTATGGCGGGCGCGGGCCTGGCGGGTCTGGTGGCCATGTATATGTTCTATGAAAACGGCCGCCAGCGGATCAACGACTTCCTTGGCATCGGCGTTGCGCAGGATACCGGCCCCGATCAAAGCGAACTTGCGTTCCGCACGATTACGCATGGCGGATTTACGGGCGTGGGGCCGGGCGGGGGCCAGCACAAGTTCAGCCTGCCAGAAGCGCATACGGACTATATATTCTCCGTCATTGGCGAGGAATTCGGTCTGCTGGCCTGCATCGGCATTGCTTGCGTCTATCTGGCGGTGGTGGTGCGCGTGTTGCTGCGCATGCTGGATGAGGATGATAATTTCACGATCCTTGCCGCTGCGGGCCTGACGATGCAGTTCGGCCTTCAGGCGATCATCAACATGGGTGTCAATGCCCAGATATTTCCGTCAAAGGGTATGACGCTGCCCTTTATCAGCTATGGCGGCTCCTCTATGCTGGCTCTTTGTATCGGGGTCGGCCTGCTGCTTGCGTTCACGCGACGCAATCCCTTCATGGGGCGGCATACCGTCGTCAAATGGAGTGGTCGATGAGCATTTCCCGTCACTTCGTCCTTGCCGCTGGCGGGACGGGTGGTCACATGATTCCGGCGCATGCCGTGGCCGAAGAACTGATGGCGCGCGGCCATCATGTTGCATTAGTGACGGATGAGCGGGGCGCGAAGATCCCGGGGATATTCGATCGAGCGCAGGTTCACGTGCTTCCCGCAGGCCGCATGACCAGCAATCCGAAGAGCTGGCCCGGCGCGCTGAAAGCGATCCTTGCAGGTCGCGCCATGGCCCGACGCCTCAACGAGACCTTCCGTCCGACTGCCGTAGTTGGCTTCGGCGGCTATCCCGCCATGCCCGCTCTGTTGGGTGCGCTGGCCGATGGCATCCCGACTGCTATCCATGAGCAGAATGCCGTGCTCGGCCGCGTCAATCGCCTTCTCGCCCGCCGGGTCGATGCGATTGCCACGGCCTATCCCCGCGTCGAGCGCCTTCGCGACAAATATGCGGCGAAGGTGCATCTCGTCGGCAATCCCGTGCGAGAGGAAGTGAAGGCGCTGCGCGACGAAGACTTTCCTGCGCTGACGGATGAAAGCGTCTTTCGCGTCCTCGTGATCGGCGGCAGCCAAGGGGCCAGCATTCTGTCCTCTGTCGTGCCCGATGGCCTTGGCATGCTGCCGCTCAGTTTGCGCCGCCGCCTGCAGGTGACGCAGCAATGCCGCGCTGAAGATATTGAGCGCGTCCGCCATCTTTATGCCGACCTGGAAATTCCGGCGGATCTGGCGACCTATTTCAATGACGTGCCCGAAAAGTTGAGCTGGTCGCATCTAGTCATCGCCCGTGCAGGCGCGTCGACGCTCGCGGAACTCACCTGCGCTGGCCGTCCGGCGATTCTGGTTCCGCTGCCCAGCGCGATGGACGACCATCAGACGGTCAACGCTCGTGAAATGACGGAGGCTGGCGGCGCGCGTACCATCCCGCAGTCGCGCTTCACCGCCGTAGAGCTGGCCAAGCAGATGCAGAAGATGGCGATGGAACCCGGCGCGCTTCAAAACGCCGCCAAGCGTGCTCGCGCCTGCGGCCGCCCGCATGCGGCGCGCGACATGGCCGATCTGCTGGAAAGCATTGGCGCTGCGCCCATCCTCAATGACCCGCTTCGCGTCGGCCCGCTGCCGACCAGCCTCAATCTCCAGGGAGTTCCCGCATGAAGGGTGTCGGCACCGACATCGGCACGATCCATTTCATCGGCATTGGTGGGATCGGCATGTCCGGCATCGCCGAGGTGATGCACAATTTGGGTTACAAGGTTCAGGGGTCCGACGTCGCCGAAGGCTATGTCGTGGAAGGCCTGCGCAAGAAGGGCATTGATGTGATGATCGGCCACAAGGCCGAAAATCTGGGCGACGCCGCTGTTGTCGTGACTTCCACTGCCATCAAGAAGGGTAATCCAGAAGTCGATCTGGCTCTGGAAAATCGCGTTCCCGTCATTCGCCGCGCGGAAATGCTGGCGGAATTGATGCGTCTGAAATCGACCGTGGCGGTCGCCGGCACGCATGGCAAGACCACGACGACATCCATGATCGCAGCATTGCTGGACGCGGGTGGGGTGGACCCGACCGTAATCAATGGCGGCATCATCAACAGTTATGGTTCCAACGCCCGCCTTGGCAAGAGCGATTGGATGGTGGTCGAGGCCGACGAAAGCGATGGCAGCTTCCTGCGTCTGGACGGGACGCTGGCGGTTGTCACCAATATCGATCCCGAACATCTCGATCATTATGGCAGCTTCGACAAGGTGAAGGACGCCTTCGTCGAGTTCGTCGAGAATGTGCCATTCTACGGCGCGGCGATGCTGTGTCTCGACCATCCCGAAGTGCAGGCGATCCTGCCCCGGGTTCAGGACCGGCGCATCGTCACTTACGGTTTTTCCGCGCAAGCCGACATTCGCGGCGAGAATGTCCAGCCTATCCCCGGCGGTAATCGCTTTGATGTGCAGATCCGCGAGCGGGACGGTTCGCTTCGTCGGATCGATGGCATCGAAATGCCGATGCCTGGCCGCCACAATGTCCTGAACGCCATGGCGGCGATTGGCGTGGCGTTGCAGATGGGAATCGACGACGCGATCATCCAGACCGGCTTCGCCAAGTTCGGGGGCGTAAAGCGCCGCTTTACCAAGGTGGGCGAAATCCCCGCAGGTCAGGGCGTTGCGACAATCATCGACGACTATGGCCACCATCCGGTTGAGATCAAGGCCGTCCTGGCCGCCGCCCGCGAAGGCGCCAGGGGCCGTGTGATCGCCGTGGTCCAGCCTCACCGTTTCACGCGACTGCGCGACCTGATGGACGAGTTCCAGCAGGCGTTCAACGACGCTGATATCGTCTATGCAGCGCCAGTCTATGCAGCCGGCGAACAGCCCATAGATGGCGTGGACAGCGCCGAACTGGTCGCCGGTCTCAAACGGCGGGGACATCGATCTGCAGCCACAGTGGACAGCGCAGAAGATCTGGCCCGCACCATAGCGGCGGATATTCAGGCGGACGATATGATCGTCTGTCTCGGCGCGGGCGACATCACCAAATGGGCGGCGGGTCTCGCCCCGGCCGTTGCGGCTCGGGAAGCTGCCTGATGCCCTTTTCCCAAATCCTGGTCCGGGGGTTGGTCGTTTGACAACAACGATTGCGCCCCTTCCTTCGGTTCGCGGGTCGCTAAAGGCTGATGCGCCGCTCGCGCCGCTCGTCTGGTTCAAGGCGGGCGGCGTTGCGCAATGGTTGTTCGAGCCCAAGGATGTTGAGGACCTGTCCGATTTTCTTGCGCGGCTGGATCCGGCGGTTCCAGTGATGGCGCTCGGCCTCGGTTCCAACCTGATCGTACGCGATGGCGGCGTGCCCGGTGTCGTCGTGCGACTGGGCAAGCCGTTCGCCAAGGTCGAGCAAATCGACGCGACGACGCTTCGCTGCGGGGGAGGGGCCTCTGGCATTCTCGTATCCTCGACCGCGCGGGACGCTGCTATTGCGGGTCTGGAATTTCTGCGCTCCATTCCCGGCACCGTGGGCGGCTTCGTCCGCATGAATGGCGGCGCCTATGGTCGTGAGACCTGCGACATTCTCGTCGAGTGCGACGTGGTGCTCCGCTCCGGGAAGCGCGTGACTCTGGGCCTGGACGCACTGAGCTATACCTATCGCCACAGCGCGCTGCCCGAAGGGGCGGTGGTGGTGAGCGCGGTCTTTCGCGGCATCCCCGGCGATCCCGCCGCCATTCAGGCGGAAATGAACCGCATTGCCGCCGCGCGCGAGGAAAGCCAGCCGCTCCGCAGCAAGACTGGCGGTTCCACCTTCAAGAATCCCGCGGGGCACAAGGCGTGGGCGCTGGTGGATCAGGCCGGATGCCGTGGCCTGCAACTGGGCGGCGCGCAGGTTTCGGAAAAGCACACCAATTTCCTCCTCAACCTGGGCGATGCCACCAGCGCCGATATCGAGGCGCTGGGCGAGGAAGTGCGCCGCCGCGTGAAGGAAAAGAGTGGCATCGAACTGGAATGGGAAATTCAGCGCGTGGGCTTGTTGGCCGATCACGCCGCTCAGGAAGATCGCGTGGGAGTGAAGAAGTGAGCCGTGGCCCCTGGCATGTTGCCGTCCTGATGGGTGGCTGGTCCGCCGAGCGGCCCGTATCCCTGTCGAGTGGCGAAGGCGTGGCCAAGGCGCTGGAATCGCGCGGGCACAAGGTGACGCGGATCGACATGGATCGTCATGTCGCCGCCCGCCTCGCGGAAGCTGATGCCGATGTCGTTTTCAATGCCCTCCACGGCGTTCCCGGCGAAGATGGCACGGTGCAGGGCATGATGGATCTGATGGGGATCACCTATACGCATAGCGGCCTCGCTACCTCGGTCATCGCCATCGACAAGCAACTGACCAAACAGGCGCTGGTGCCCCATGGCATTCCCATGCCCGGCGGTCATGTCGTGACCAGCGCAAGCCTGTTCGACGCAGATCCGATGCCACGCCCCTATGTGGTGAAGCCGGTCAATGAAGGCAGTTCGGTAGGCGTGGCCATCGTCATGCCGGAGGGTAATTACGGTTTTCCTATTGGCCGCGATGTGGAAGGGCCCTGGCAGCATTTCGATGAACTGCTGGCCGAACCCTATATTCGGGGCCGCGAACTGACGACCGCCGTGCTGGGTGAGGAGGCGTTGCTGGTCACCGAACTGCGGCCCAAAAGTGGCTTCTATGATTTTGACGCCAAATATACCGACGGCATGACCGAACATGTCTGCCCGGCGGACATCCCCAGCGAAATCAGCGAGGCATGCAAGGCGATCGCCCTTCGCGCGCACCGGCTGCTGGGATGCCGGGGGGCGTCGCGCTCCGACTTCCGCTGGGATGATACGCAGGGTGTCGAAGGGCTGTACCTGCTGGAGGTCAACACCCAGCCGGGCATGACGCCCCTGAGCCTGGTGCCGGAACAGGCGGCGAAACTCGGCATTGACTATCCCGAACTGGTCGAGCGTATTGTCGAAGATGCGCTGAAGCAGAAGCAGGGCGCAAAGGGGGCAGGCAATGGCTGAAGCACGCATCCGGCGGGGCGGGACGGCGCGATTGGCGCGCACGGCCGGGCCACGTGGTCGAAATGGACCGGGGCGGGGCAGGCCGGGCAAGCGGCGTTCATGGATTGGGCGTCTTGTCCATGCCCTGCCTGTCAGCGATGACACGCTTCAGCGGATGGCGAGTTGGGCGATCGTCGGCATTGTCGTCGCCGCGACCGCAGGCGTTGCCGCGTTGCTCGGCGTGCCCGCCATGGCCGAGCAGAAAGTCGCCCAAGTCGCCGCCAACGCTGGTTTCGAAGTGCAGAAGGTGGAAGTCCGGGGCGTCGAACGGATGGGCGAGCTGCCGGTCTACAACATCGCGCTCGGTCAGGTGGACCGTTCCATGCTTTCGCTCGACCTGCCCAAGGTACGGAACGAGATGCTGAAACTCGGTTGGGTCAAGGACGCGCGTATTTCGCGTCGCCTTCCCGACACGCTTGTCGTCGATATCGTGGAGCGCGATCCGGTCGCGGTATGGCAGCATGATGGTCAGCTGCACCTGATCGATGTGCAGGGCATCGTGCTGCAATCCGTTTCCACCGACGCAATGCCCGATCTGCCGCTGGTGGTCGGCCCGGATGCCAACCGCCAGACCGCGGGGCTCAACAAGTTGATGGAGAATGCGCCTGCGTTGAAACCGATGCTGGCCGGGGCGACATGGGTCGGCAACCGTCGGTGGGACTTGCGCTTCCAATCGGGCGAAACGCTTTCTCTGCCCGAAGGGAGCAACGCGTCCGCCACGGCGCTGGTCAACTTTGCCCGTATGGACGGCGTCAATCGCCTGCTGGGGCGCGGTATCGTTAAATTCGACATGCGCGATCCCGACCGCTTCGTCCTGCGCCTTCCCCAGGACCAGGCTGGCCGGAAGCCCGACATCGAAGCCAAGGCAGTGACCGCTGGCGAGGAAGGCTGACGATCATGGCGCAGCCCAAGGTAGACAAGCTCGTCACCGCGATCGATATAGGATCGTGGAAGGTGTCCGCATTGATTGCGGGGCGCGCCGAAACGGGTGAGCTGGCGATCCTGGGCACGGGTCAGCGGGAAAGCCGGGGCGTGCGCCGCGGCTTCATCGCCGACATGGAACGCACCGAGCTTGCCGTGCGCGAAACCGTCGAACAGGCCGAGCGCGTCGCGGGCACCAATATCGAGGACGTATGGGTCAGCTTTTCAGGCGGCAGCCTGGTCAGCGACGTCGTTACGGTAGAGCGCGACATGGGCGGCTACCGGGTTGAACAGCCCGACATTGACGACCTGCTCGCCACCGGCCAGCAGGGGATCGATCCCGATGGACGGGTCGTGCTCCACGCGCAACCGACCTGCTTCACGATCAATGGCAAGGTGCCGGTCAAGAAGCCGCTGGGGATGCATGCGGATCTGCTTGGCGTGGACATCCATGTCGTGCTGGCCGATGGCGCGCCCCTCGCAAATCTCGACCTGTGCGTGCGCGGCGCTTATCTGAACGTCAACTCCATCGTCGCATCACCAATCGCGACCGGTCTTGCCTGCCTTTCCGAAGAAGAAAGGGATCTGGGGGTCGCGCTGGTTGAACTGGGCGCGGGTGTCACCAATGTCTCGCTTTATGCCGGGGGTATGCTGGTCGGGCTGCACAGCATCCCGATGGGGGCGTCCGACATTACTGACGACATTGCATCCGCGTTCGGCATCCGGCGCAGCCAGGCTGAACGGATCAAATGCTTCTACGGGTCTGCGATGCAGAATCGCCGGGACTTCCGGGACATGATAGAGATCGCGCCTCCCCATGGTGACGTCGCCGTGCCGGGGCAAAGCGCTGGCCCGAATGCGGACGGGGGCAAGATCACGCGCGCCGCGCTGGTTGCCGTGATCTGCGAACGGCTCAATCTGTTGATGACGGAAGTCAACACGGCGCTTGCCGGAATGGGTTTCAATTCGCCAACCGGGCGGCAGGTGGTGCTGACTGGCGGCGGGGCCGAGTTGAAAGGCATTGCCGATTATGCGCAGGGTGCGCTTGGCCGCGCCGTTCGCATTGGCCGGCCGCGCGGCCTGGCGGCGATGCCGGAAGCGCATAGCGGCCCTGCCTTCGCGACGCTGGCCGGTCTTGCGCTTTACGGCGCATCGAACCCGGTTGATCTTAGAACGATAGCGCCCGCGCCTCAGACCGTTCATCGTATCAATCCGCCCCAATGGTGGCAGCGGATGATGCGGGCGATGAAGACGAACTATTGAATAAATCGGAAGCTGAACGAAATTTGCTGGTGAAATACACCATTTTCTGTTGCATTAATCTTCGATGACAGTTTCGCTCATGTCGCCGAAGCTGGAGGGAGCTAGTATTTATGAGCATTGAGATCAGCCCACCGCATGTGGACGAGTTGAAGCCTCGCATCGCGGTGATCGGCGTTGGCGGCGCTGGCGGTAACGCCATTGCAAATATGATCGCCGCGTCGGTCGAGGGCGTCGATTTCATCGTGGCCAACACCGATGCGCAGGCGCTCAATGCTTCGCCTGCTGAACGCCGTATCCAGCTTGGCCCGCAGATTACCGAAGGTCTTGGCGCCGGATCGCGCCCCGAAATCGGGAAAGCCGCTGCCGAAGAAACCATCGCCTCGGTCGAAGACGCGCTGAACGGCGCGCATATGTGCTTCATCGCGGCCGGCATGGGCGGCGGCACCGGTACGGGCGCTGCTCCCGTCATCGCCAAGGCCGCGCGCGACAAGGGCATCCTGACCGTCGGCGTCGTGACCAAGCCCTTCACCTTCGAAGGCAACCGCCGCATGAAGTCGGCGGAAAGCGGCATCGACGAACTCCAAAAGCATGTCGATACGCTGATCGTCATCCCGAACCAGAATCTGTTCCTGATCGCCAATCCGAACACGACCTTCAAGGAAGCGTTCCAGATGGCGGACGAAGTGCTGCAACAGGGCGTTCGCGGCATCACCGACCTCATGGTCATGCCGGGCCTCATCAACCTCGATTTTGCCGATGTCCGCTCGGTCATGGGCGAAATGGGCAAGGCGATGATGGGAACCGGCGAAGCGGAAGGCGACGGCCGTGCGCTTCAGGCGGCGGAAAAGGCTATCGCCAACCCGCTGCTCGACGGCGTGTCGATGCGCGGTGCGAAGGGCGTCATCGTATCCATCGTCGGGGGCGAGGACATGCGCCTGATGGAGGTCGATGAAGCCGCCAACCATATCCGTGAGCTGGTTGATCCCGATGCCAACATCATTTGGGGTTCGGCCTTCAATGACGGACTGAACGGCAAGATCCGCGTATCGGTCGTCGCTACCGGCATCGACAGTGAAGCGACCGCTGGTGCCGCGCCGCTGACCCAGCCTTTCAGCTTCGCCAGCCGCCCGGCTGTTTCGGTCCCCGCAGCTTCGCGTCAGGCGCCTCAGCCTGCATCTGCTCCCGCCGCAGCGCCTGAGCCTGAGCCGGAGACGCTGGAACTGGACGTGCCCGCCGCTCCCGAGCCTGCGCCCATCGCAGCGCCCGCGCAGCCGGCGGCTGCCACGCCCAAGCCTGCTCCTGCGACGCCATCGCGTCCGGCGGCGGTCTTTTCCGACGAGGATCCCTCACAGGATGAACTCCTGCTCGGCGCCGAGGAAGCGGAACCCGCGCCCGCTCCGGCTCCCGCACCACAGGCTGCGCCACGGGTCGCCACTGGCGGCACCCTGTTCGAGCGTATGGCCGGTCTCACCAGGGGAGCGGACAAGCATGCCGCTGCAAGCGAGGATGCCGGATCGACTCCCGACATTCCACGCTTCCTCAACCGCCAAAGCAATCAGTAAGGCGGCAACCTTAGCCATTTATCCTGTCGAAGCGCGCCGTCGGTTGCATCGGGCGACCGGGCGCGCTTTTGCCTTCGGTAAATTTCCCATTCACGCATCGATCCGCTAAAGGGCTTGTGTGAAACGCTCAGCTTTATGGATTCTCGGTGGTCTGATTATATCGGGGACCGCCCAGGCACAGCCCGCCCAAATTCAGGCGATCCGCCCTTCAGGCGCTGAAAATCTCAGCCGCAACCTTTCTCGCCTGGCGTCCAATCCGCGGGATGTCGATGCGCTGATCGGCGCTGGCGAAGCGGCGGTCGATATGGACGACATGCGCGCGGCGGCGGGCTTTTTCGGGCGCGCCGATGCGATCCAGCCCAATAATGGCCGGGTGAAGGCGGGCCTCGGGCGCGTCATGCTGAAAACGCAAAATCCTGCCGAAGCGCTGCGGCTGTTCGACCAGGCGACGCGGCTCGGTTTCGGGGAAGCGACGCTGCTGGCCGACCGTGGTCTGGCGCGCGACATGACCGGCGATCAGGCGGGGGCGCAACGAGACTATCAGGCCGCTCTCAAACGCGCGCCTCAGGACAGTGAGCTGCTGTATCGCTATGCCGCTTCGCTGGGCATATCGGGCCAGATCGATGCCGCCGAAAAGGTGCTTCAGCCCTTGCTCTATAAAAGCGATCGCGGCGCGTGGCGGTATCGCGCCTTTATCATGGCGATGAACAATAAACAGGCCGAGGCGCGCAAGATCGCGAGCCAGACGATGCCGCCCTCGCTCGCCTCTGCGCTGGGCCCCTATATGGAGAAGATGCCCTATCTGACGCCCGCGCAAAAGGCGGCGGCGGTGCATTTCGGGCGCTTCCCCACGACCGTTGGAACTTCGATGGCCGCCGCTGCGCCTGCGCCTGCGCCAGCAGTGCCCGCACCGGCCGCAGTCGTGCCGGAGCGGCCCGTCCCGGCTCCCGCGCAACAGGCATCCGCGTCAGGCGCGCGCGTTCAACGGGTACAGCCTGAACGGCCCAAGCCCGCACCAATGCAGAGTGCGCCCGCGCAGCCTCAACGCGCGCCGGCTTCCGTCCCGGCGCCATCCTCGCTGGCGCAGACCCCTCCCTCGGTGCGTCAGGCTCAAATACAGGGGCCGCCCGCTTCAGCGTCCGTGCCGTCCCAATCCTCATCGTCCGCCATTCCAGCAACCCAACCCGGCACTGCCCCCGCCACGCAGCCATTGCCGCCTGAACAGCCGTCGGCAACGGCTGCCGCATCGGTCCCGCGTCAGCAGCCCAATCCCGAAGCGACCCGTTCGCTCGCCGACATCATCCGCGCCATCGACGTCCCGGAAGAGGAGCGTCGCCCAACCGTTGCGGCTGTCGATCTGGCTGAAATTGCAGCGCTCCAGGCCGCCCAGCGGGCCGAACAGCAAGCAGAGGCAGAGGCGGCCAGAAAGGCAGCTGCCACCGCCAAGGCAAAGGCGGCCGCCGCCGCAAAGGCCAAGGCTGAAGCGGATGCAAAGGCGAAGAAGGCCGCAGAGGAAAAGGCTCGGCTTGCCGCCAATCCCTCGCGCAATTGGGTCCAGATTGGCATCGGCACCGACCGTGGTGCATTGGCGTTTACGCTCAAGAGCCTGCGCCGCAAATATGATGACGTCGCTCCACAAGATGGCTGGGTAGCAAGCTGGGGCCGGACGAACCGCCTGCTTATCGGCCCCTTCGCCAGTTTCACACGCGCCAAAGCCGTCGAATCCAAGCTGAAATCGGCAGGCGCGGATGTCTTTGCCTGGCAAAGCGACGCGGGAGAGGTGGTCGAGCGGCTGGGAGGGAAGTAAGAACATCCGCATGACGACGCTTGCCCCCTATGCTTCGCACCCTGACCGCAGTCGCGGCCGACTCCATCCCGAGGCTGGCGGAGAGATGCGCGGCCCGCGCG